>UGTZ01000001.1:402500-1057500 GCA_900455085.1 Providencia rettgeri
GAACCGGGGAACTGAAACATCTCAGTACCCCGAGGAAAAGAAATCAACCGAGATTCCCCTAGTAGCGGCGAGCGAACGGGGAGCAGCCCAGAGTCTTAATCAACATTAGCATCAGGAGAACGGTCTGGAAAGGCCGGCAGTAAAGGGTGATAGCCCCGTATCCGAAGGTGTTAGTGTTGTGAACTCGACGAGTAGGGCGGGACACGTGTTATCCTGTCTGAATATGGGGGGACCATCCTCCAAGGCTAAATACTCCTGATTGACCGATAGTGAACCAGTACCGTGAGGGAAAGGCGAAAAGAACCCCGGCGAGGGGAGTGAAATAGAACCTGAAACCGTGTACGTACAAGCAGTGGGAGCCCCACCACCAAAGCATTTTCTGGTGTTGAGGACAACTTTGAAGTGACATTCAACACGCGTTGGCGGAGCGTTTTTTGCGACGCCCAACAAACAAAACAAGTAGTGAATGTGCTTTGGGGTGGGGTGACTGCGTACCTTTTGTATAATGGGTCAGCGACTTATATTCTGTAGCAAGGTTAACCGTATAGGGGAGCCGTAGGGAAACCGAGTCTTAACTGGGCGAATGAGTTGCAGGGTATAGACCCGAAACCCGGTGATCTAGCCATGGGCAGGTTGAAGGTTGGGTAACACTAACTGGAGGACCGAACCGACTAATGTTGAAAAATTAGCGGATGACTTGTGGCTGGGGGTGAAAGGCCAATCAAACCGGGAGATAGCTGGTTCTCCCCGAAAGCTATTTAGGTAGCGCCTCGTGAACTCATCTTCGGGGGTAGAGCACTGTTTCGACTAGGGGGTCATCCCGACTTACCAACTCGATGCAAACTACGAATACCGAAGAATGTTATCACGGGAGACACACGGCGGGTGCTAACGTTCGTCGTGAAGAGGGAAACAACCCAGACCGCCAGCTAAGGTCCCAAAGTCATAGTTAAGTGGGAAACGAAGTGGGAAGGCTCAGACAGCCAGGATGTTGGCTTAGAAGCAGCCATCATTTAAAGAAAGCGTAATAGCTCACTGGTCGAGTCGGCCTGCGCGGAAGATGTAACGGGGCTAAACTATGCACCGAAGCTGCGGCAGCGATATGTAAATATTGTTGGGTAGGGGAGCGTTCTGTAAGCCTGTGAAGGTGTACTGTGAGGTATGCTGGAGGTATCAGAAGTGCGAATGCTGACATAAGTAACGATAATGCGGGTGAAAAACCCGCACGCCGGAAGACCAAGGGTTCCTGTCCAACGTTAATCGGGGCAGGGTGAGTCGACCCCTAAGGCGAGGCAGAAATGCGTAGTCGATGGGAAACGGGTTAATATTCCCGTACTGGTGATAATTGCGATGGGGGGACGGAGAAGGCTAGGCTATCCGGGCGACGGTTGTCCCGGTTTAAGGATGTAGGCAGGTGAATTAGGCAAATCCGGTTCACTACATGCTGAGGTCCGATGACGAGTCACTACGGTGATGAAGTAGCTCATGCCCCGCTTCCAGGAAAAGCCTCTAAGCTCTAGATTATCATTAATCGTACCCCAAACCGACACAGGTGGTCAGGTAGAGAATACTCAGGCGCTTGAGAGAACTCGGGTGAAGGAACTAGGCAAAATGGTGCCGTAACTTCGGGAGAAGGCACGCTGGCGCTAGGTGAAGTCCCTCGCGGATGGAGCTGAAGCCAGTCGCAGATACCAGCTGGCTGCAACTGTTTATTAAAAACACAGCACTGTGCAAACACGAAAGTGGACGTATACGGTGTGACGCCTGCCCGGTGCTGGAAGGTTAATTGATGGGGTTATCCGTAAGGAGAAGCTCTTGATCGAAGCCCCAGTAAACGGCGGCCGTAACTATAACGGTCCTAAGGTAGCGAAATTCCTTGTCGGGTAAGTTCCGACCTGCACGAATGGCGTAATGATGGCCAGGCTGTCTCCACCCGAGACTCAGTGAAATTGAACTCGCTGTGAAGATGCAGTGTACCCGCGGCAAGACGGAAAGACCCCGTGAACCTTTACTATAGCTTGACACTGAACATTGAGCCTTGATGTGTAGGATAGGTGGGAGGCTTTGAAGTGTGGACGCCAGTCTGCATGGAGCCAACCTTGAAATACCACCCTTTAATGTTTGATGTTCTAACGTAGCCCCGTTATCCGGGGTGCGGACAGTGTCTGGTGGGTAGTTTGACTGGGGCGGTCTCCTCCCAAAGAGTAACGGAGGAGCACGAAGGTTGGCTAAGCATGGTCGGACATCATGCGGTTAGTGCAAAGGCATAAGCCAGCTTGACTGCGAGAGTGACGGCTCGAGCAGGTACGAAAGTAGGTCTTAGTGATCCGGTGGTTCTGAATGGAAGGGCCATCGCTCAACGGATAAAAGGTACTCCGGGGATAACAGGCTGATACCGCCCAAGAGTTCATATCGACGGCGGTGTTTGGCACCTCGATGTCGGCTCATCACATCCTGGGGCTGAAGTAGGTCCCAAGGGTACGGCTGTTCGCCGTTTAAAGTGGTACGCGAGCTGGGTTTAGAACGTCGTGAGACAGTTCGGTCCCTATCTGCCGTGGGCGTTGGAAGATTGAAAGGGGCTGCTCCTAGTACGAGAGGACCGGAGTGGACGCACCACTGGTGTTCGGGTTGTCATGCCAATGGCATTGCCCGGTAGCTAAGTGCGGAAGAGATAACCGCTGAAAGCATCTAAGCGGGAAACTTGCCTTGAGATGAGTCTTCCCTGACTCTTTAAGGGTCCTAAAGGAACGTTTAAGACTAAGACGTTGATAGGTTGGGTGTGTAAGCGTAGCGATACGTTGAGCTAACCAATACTAATGAACCGTGAGGCTTAACCTGACAACACCGAAGGTGTTTTAGAGAGATGAGTTGATTCAATAAGCGTGAGAAGCCGAGAGGTGAAGGACACAGCAGCTTGTTCGAGATTGATGTTCTGGTTTAGTGCACGAAAGTGAGATTAAACGGGAACACACAGAATTTGTCTGGCGGCAATAGCGCGGTGGTCCCACCTGACCCCATGCCGAACTCAGCAGTGAAACGCCGTAGCGCCGATGGTAGTGTGGGGTCTCCCCATGTGAGAGTAGGGAACTGCCAGACATTAAATTAGCGAGAAAGCCACCCATTGGGTGGCTTTTTTGCGTTTGGGGGAAACTAATTTATTGTTGATGTTAGCGTTGAAGCCCCTTGAGGTCCCAACTTCCCAACTTCCCAACTTCCCAACTTCTTTCTTCTTTTAACGACTCGCTTGATTTATTTGATTTTATTCCTCTTCGCAGAGCCATTAGTCATGAATATAACTATCGTAAATAAGCGCTTACGATGCAAAGTAGTGAGTAACAACTCACTTCTATTTGGGCTACAAAGGGGGATGGGGAGTTAAGAGGGGAGAATTAAATCAAGGCGTTGCACTCTGAGCATTCAAGGGAGGAATGTGATTGAGGGATGCAAAGTAGTAAGTAACAGCTCACAAGTTATTTGGTGGGTGGCCAACTTCTCAATCTCCTAATTCTTTTAGGCTCAATTCCCTTTCTTACTTCATGAACCGATGAGATTTCTTTTCGACTTTCTTAACTTGCTTCAGTTTCATCCCTATTTGCAGGGCCATTAATCATGAATATAACCACCGTCAATGGAAGCTCACGAGATAAAGTAGTGAGTAACAGCTCACAAATTGTTTGGTGTGGAGCGAAGCTTTAGTAAAACCCATGGATATCGTGGGTTAGTTATTTACCTATCCCCGCGATGAATGGAATTGCTTGAGCCAAAGTAGTAAGTAACAGCTCACCTCTATTTGGTTAGAAAAGGAGTATGGGGTGATAAAGAACCTAGATATAAAGCGATGGAGAAATAAGAAGTGTAGTTGTAGTTGGGAAAAATTAAATTGTATCTTCAATGTATTTAGAGGGTGAATGCTAATTAGAGATACAAAGTAGTGAGTAACAGCTCACATATTGTTGATGTAGCTGGAATTTTTAAATAAAATCAAATGGATATGATGATTTTGATGTTTTCCTATTGCCACGATGAATTGGATTGCTTGAGCAAAAGTAGTGAGTAACAACTCCGATTTCATATTTGTAATGGAAATTAAATCATCACCATAACTTGGTCGGTGGTATAGAAGCTAACCTGATAGGCTAATCAAATAACGGTATCTTAGATATAATTTATCGAAAAATTTAAATAGCTTATGGTAAATAAAAATAGTAGTCACTAATACAATATATTGAAAATAAAAAGATTAATGATTGTATATAATCATTAGAAATAAGCTATAAGTTACAGTGCTTGAAATTATTTCATTTAACCTTGAAACGCTCGACAAGATGAAAAACATTGGTTAGATTATTTAGCATTCTAGAAGTCTAAACGTATAAACAGATAAAAGGGGATGAATGATGCCTATTCGTTTACCAGATGAATTACCGGCAGTTAATTTCTTGAGAGAAGAAAATGTTTTTGTTATGACAACAACAAGAGCAAGTCATCAGGAGATCCGTCCCTTGAAAGTATTAATACTCAATTTGATGCCAAAAAAAATAGAAACTGAAAATCAGTTTCTCCGTTTATTGTCAAACACACCATTACAGGTTGATATTCAACTATTACGAATTGATCAACGAGAATCAAAAAATACTCCAACAAAGCACTTGGATACTTTTTATTGTGATTTTGAAGAGATACAGGATCAAAATTTTGATGGGTTAATTGTAACGGGAGCTCCGTTAGGCCTAGTTGAGTTTAATGACGTATTATACTGGCAGCAAATAGAAAAGGTGATAGCTTGGGCGAAGCAACATGTGACATCAACCCTTTTTGTGTGTTGGGCTGTACAAGCGGCTTTAAAGGTATTGTATGACTTACCAAAATGGACAAGAGAAGAAAAATTATCAGGTATTTATCAGCATGATACGTTAGAGCCGTACGCTTTATTAACTAGAGGGTTTGATGGCTCATTTTATGCGCCTCACTCTCGATACGCTGATTTTCCTGAAGATCTTATCCGACAGCATACTGACTTGGAAATTTTAGCGAGCTCACAGGAGGCTGGTGCTTATTTGTTTGGGTCAAAAGACAAACGCTTAGCATTTGTGACAGGCCATCCTGAATATGATGGAGATACTCTTGCACAAGAATATTGGCGTGATCTAGATGCTGGTATTTCTCCTCAGATCCCATGCAATTATTTCAAAAATGATGATCCCAGCAACCCTCCGATTGTAAGTTGGCGTAGTCATGGGCACTTGTTGTTCTCAAATTGGCTGAATTATTATGTGTACCAGATCACACCTTTTGATCTTACGAATATGGAACCAACGTTAGATTAAAAAAAGAAATATAAATTTAAGAATTACAATAAAATAAGCTTTTTAACTGGTTATACCAGTTTAAATCAAGCTTATATAGTAAAAAGTTGAGCCACAGTTAGTCTGAAAGCAGCTATTTTTAGCTGCTTTTTTTTGTTTCCAAAGAAAAATTTTAAAAATACAGTTTTCTATAATTAGTTGATTTAATGACTATTTAACATTTTAATCTAGTTAAAGGAATGGGTAATCAATTTATAAGTTTATTAAAAATTCATATTTATCAATACACTAAAGTTCTATTTAAATAAAATGGAAATCGTTTTTGATTTATTACTATTTTGATCTTATGCTTAATTCATAGTCAACGATGAATGAGGGGTTGGTCGATGGAGCAGCAATTATCTATATCGGAATTAACATTCACAAAGAATATTAAACAGCTTGATGATCAAGTGTTACGTATTGATTCTATTGAATTTCTTTCTAGATTGGTTGAAAAGTTTCTTCCTCATAGAGAAAAACTATTAAAAGATAGAGTACTTAGACAGCAAAAGATAGATGCAGGTTCTTTACCTGATTTTATTTCGGAATTTGATTCCATAAAAAAATCAGATTGGAAAATACAAGGTATTCCTGAGGATTTACAAGATCGCCGTGTCGAAATTACGGGGCCGGTTGAACGTAAAATGGTTATTAATGCTTTGAATGCCAATGTAAAAGTATTTATGGCAGATTTTGAAGATTCCCTCTCACCTTCATGGGAAAAATTGATCGATGGACAAGTCAATTTAAGGGATGCAGTTCGCGGTGACATTTCTTATACCAATGAAAATGGAAAAGTCTACCAATTAAAATCAAACCCTGCTGTTTTGATTGCGCGTGTTCGTGGTCTTCATTTAGATGAAAAACACGTTTTATCAGGAGATAAACCGATTCCTGGTGGGCTATTTGATTTCGCTATTTACTTTTTTAATAACTACCAAGCGTTATTAGAAAAAGGAAGTGGCCCTTATTTTTACATCCCAAAACTTGAGTCTTGGCAAGAAGCTAAATGGTGGAGCGATGTCTTTAGTATGGCAGAGGATCTAGTGGGTATACCTCGGGGAACGATTAAAGCCACCGTGCTGATTGAAACATTACCCGCAGTGTTCCAAATGGATGAAATCTTGTATCACATGCGTCACCACATCGTGGGGCTGAATTGTGGGCGCTGGGACTACATATTCAGTTATATCAAAACACTGAAAGAGCATACAGACCGAGTATTGCCTGACCGCCAAGTTGTCACAATGACACAATCATTTTTAAGTGCTTATTCGCGCTTATTAATTAAAACGTGCCATCGCCGTGGCGCATTTGCGATGGGAGGAATGTCTGCTTTTATACCGAGCAAAGATCCTCAAGAAAATGAAACTATTTTAGCGAAAGTAAAAGCGGACAAAGAATTAGAAGCGAAAAATGGGCACGATGGCTCTTGGGTTGCACATCCGGGTTTAGCGGATACCGTTATGAATGTGTTTGATCAAGCACTTGGTCGGCACCAAAACCAGCTACATGTATCTCGTGATTTCGATGAAGAAATTACGGCTGACCAGCTATTAGAGCCTTGTGAGGGCGAACGAACCGAGGCGGGGATGCGGGCTAACATTCGTGTTGCAGTGCAATATATTGAATCATGGATTTCAGGGAATGGCTGTGTACCTATCTATGGTTTGATGGAAGATGCTGCGACAGCAGAAATTTCACGTACTTCAATTTGGCAATGGATCCGCCACGGTAAAACATTGTCTACCGGTGAAAAAGTCACTAAGGCATTATTTGAAGAAATGCTGGATGAAGAGTTACAGGTTATCCAAAAAGAACTTGGTGATAAGCGCTTTCAAAGCGGCCGCTTTCGTGAGGCTGCGGAATTAATGAGGCGCATTACAACGCAGGATGAGCTGATAGAATTCCTAACTATCCCCGGATACCAATTATTAGATTAAGCATAGTAAATAGAAAATTCGATAAACCCTACATATTCTTATAAAGGAAGTGGATCATGACTACATCGCGCTTAGAACAAATTGCCCAATTAGAAAGTGAATGGAAAAAACCACGTTGGAAAGGTATTACTCGCCCATATACTGCGGAAGAAGTAGTGAAATTACGTGGTTCTGTGAATATCGAACACTCTTTAGCACGCAAAGGTGCAGAACGCTTTTGGGAGCAATTACATGGTGGTTCAAAGAAAGGTTATGTAAATGCACTGGGAGCTTTAACCGGTGGGCAAGCATTACAACAAGCGAAAGCAGGTATTGAAGCTATTTATTTGTCAGGTTGGCAGGTAGCCGCGGATGCAAATACTTCATCAAGTATGTATCCAGACCAATCACTTTACCCTGTTGATTCAGTACCATCGGTCGTTAAGAAAATTAATAATACTTTCCGTCGTGCAGACCAAATTCAGTGGGCGAATGGTATTGGCCCTGACAACAAAGAGTATATTGATTATTTTTTACCTATTATCGCGGATGCGGAAGCTGGGTTTGGTGGCGTATTAAATGCCTTCGAGCTTATGAAAAATATGATAGAGGCAGGGGCTGCGGCTGTCCATTTCGAAGACCAATTAGCCGCGGTTAAGAAGTGTGGTCATATGGGCGGGAAAGTCCTTGTACCTACTCAAGAAGCGATTCAGAAACTGGTTGCTGCTCGTTTAGCGGCGGATGTTTCAGGTGTACCAACTATTTTGATTGCTAGGACTGATGCCGATGCAGCCGATCTTCTAACATCAGACTGCGATGCTTATGATGCGGCTTTTGTTACTGGAGAACGCACCTCTGAAGGTTTTTTCCGTACCAAAGCAGGAATTGAGCAAGCGATTAGCCGCGGGCTAGCTTATGCACCATATGCAGATCTTGTTTGGTGTGAAACGTCAAAACCTGACCTTGAAGCAGCAAGGCAGTTCGCTGAGGCTATTCATGCTAAATTTCCTGGTAAATTATTAGCTTATAACTGCTCTCCATCATTTAATTGGAAAAAGAATTTAGATGACAGCACGATCGCGCGTTTCCAAGATGAACTTTCAGCAATGGGCTATCGCTTCCAATTTATTACGCTAGCAGGTATTCACAGTATGTGGTTCAACATGTTTGATTTAGCCCACTCCTATGCACAAGGTGAAGGCATGAAGCATTATGTTGAAAAAGTTCAAGAATGTGAATTTGCCGCAATGAATAAGGGCTACACCTTCTCTTCGCATCAACAAGAGGTGGGAACAGGTTATTTTGATAAAGTAACAACCGTTATTCAAGGTGGTGCTTCATCAGTGACGGCTTTAACTGGGTCGACTGAAGAAGAGCAATTCTAGTTAGATTATTTTCCTTTTGATCGGTGTTTCTGGTGTCTTTGTTGGTTAGCTATATCTGTTAATTTTTCAGGCACGTTTAGTGCCTGTTTTTTATTCAAAATGAGTCTGTATTCTAATAGGAGTGGTTATGATATTGACGACAGAACAGATAATAGCGCAGACCATTTTACAAGGGTTTGATGCTCAATATGGTCGTTTTCTTGAAATAACCTCAGGTGCACAAGAACGGTTTGAACAAGCAGATTGGCATGCAATTCAGCATGCGATGAAAAGACGAATTCAACTGTATGACCACCATGTTGGCTTAGTTATCGCTCAGCTACAGTTTATGGGGTTAGTTCAATCTTTAACACCAGATAAACTGGCACAGATAAAAAATATTTATAAAACCTTATTACCGGATTACCCAAGGTTTGAAATAGCGGAAAGCTTTTTTAATTCTGTTTACTGTCGGTTATTTCAGCATCGGGAGCTGACACAAGATAATTTATTTATTTTTACGTCTCAGCCTGCGAGACGCTTTTCTATTGCTCCTAGGCCTCTAGCTCGCGAATACTTTGTTAATAATAATTTAGATGAGTTATTGTTTACTATATTAAGTGGGTTACCGCTAAGGTTAAAATGGCGGAATTTAAATTTAGATATTCATTGTATTATCAATGTATTAAAAACAAAATTTTCCGATATTGAAAGCCAGAAAGTCAGCTTTCATATCGCAAATGAGCTATTTTATCGTAATAAGGCAGCTTGGCTGATTGGTAAAATTTATATTAATGATGAGGTCTATCCATTCTTACTTCCTATTCATCATGATGATTGTCAGCACATTTATATTGATACGTGTTTAACCGAGTTTGATGAAGCCAGTATTGTGTTTGGTTTCGCTCGTTCCTATTTTATGGTGTATGCTCCTTTTCCTGCAGCACTGGTTTTTTGGTTGAGGGAGATCTTACCCAGTAAGTCAATTGCTGAATTATATATGGCAATTGGTTGTCAAAAGCATGGAAAAACAGAGTACTACAGAGAGTATCTCGCCTATATTAATTTTTCACGAGAGCAATTTACGGTTGCACCAGGTGTGAAAGGAATGGTGATGCTGGTTTTTTACATCGCCTTCTTTCGATCGGGTTTTTAAAATTATTAAGGACCGATTTGCACCACAAAAACAGGTAACACGAGAACGGGTCTTAGAATGCTATCGTTTGGTTAAAGAGCACGATAGAGTTGGCCGTATGGCGGATACCCAAGAATTTGAAAATTTTGTGATTAGCAAATCCTCCATCAGTGATGAATTAATGGCGGAGTTATTGAAAGAGGCTCCATCTCAAATTGAAGATTTAGGTGATAACATATTGATTCGTCATCTGTATATGGAAAGAAAGATGATCCCATTGAATATTTATATGGATAATGCCTCTGATACACAATTGCATAATGCATTAAATGAATATGGCTGGGCGATTAAGCAATTAGCGGCTGCAAATATTTTTCCTGGAGATATGTTATTTAAAAACTTTGGAGTAACGCGTCATGGCCGTGTTGTTTTCTATGATTATGATGAAATCTGTTATATGACTGAAGTGAATTTTCGTAAAATTCCTGAGCCATTATACCCTGAGCAAGAGTTATCTGGTGAGCCATGGTATAGCATAGGGGAGCAAGATGTTTTCCCTGAAGAGTTTGCTTCTTTTATTTGCCAAAATGAGAAAATTCGTCATTACTTGCAACAATATCACGCAGATTTATTTTCAGCAGATTATTGGCAAAAGTTACAAAATAGGATTTTAGCGGGGCATGTAGAAGATGTTTATGCTTACCGTGAAGAATTACGTTTTTGTCATAATCTCAATGAGGTTGCATAATTATAATAGTATTCATTAAAGGCAGTTAAAAACGACCCAGCAAGGGACTGAGTCGTTTTTCGTGTCGTTATTTTTTTGCGCCTTGTACAGCCTCTTGTGCAAGTTGGGTGATTTTTTCGTAATTACCTGAATTCAAAGCCTCTTCAGGAACTAACCAAGAGCCGCCAATGCACAGAACACTATCTAGCTCTAAATAACTAAGGTAATTAGCGAGTGATATTCCACCCGTTGGGCAAAATTTGATTTGTGAGAAAGGGCCGGCAATAGCTTTTAGCGCCTTAACGCCACCGTTGGCTTCCGCTGGGAAAAATTTAAACTCTTTTAAGCCATATTGCATACCAAGCATAAGCTCAGAAACAGTTGAAATACCAGGGATTAAAGGAATATTTCCTTTGGTAGCGGCATTGAGTAATTCATCCGTTAAGCCAGGGCTAATTGCAAATTGTGCTCCCGCTTCAGTGACTTCAGCGAGTTGTTTTGCATTGATAACAGTACCCGCGCCAATAATCGCCTCAGGTACTTCTTTGGCAATGAGGCGAATAGCATCAATAGCACATTCAGTACGTAAAGTGACTTCTAAAACTTTAATGCCACCTTTGACTAGTGCTTTTGCAAGAGGAACCGCTTGTTCTAATTTTTTTATAACAATAACAGGGACGACAGGGCCTTGTTTTAATACGCTTTCAGCGGTTATTTTCCAATTATTCATTTTCTATTCCTATTCAATGAAAATAGATTAAAAATCAATGCTACAAGCGCCTTCTTCGGCACCTGATAAGTGTCTTCTTAACGCACCGAAAAGTTCCCTTCCACAACCACTACGTTCTGCAGTTAAATCAGCTTCAAAGGGTTGGCGCTTATTGAGTTCTTCTTCATCAACCAGTAATTGTAATTCCCCAGTCAATGCATTTACCCTAATGATATCGCCATTTTTTACTTTTGCTAATAGTCCGCCATTATAAGCTTCAGGTGTGACATGAATTGCGGATGGTACTTTGCCGGATGCACCGGATAAGCGACCATCAGTGACTAGCGCGACCTTGTAGCCTTTATCCATAAGGACACCAAGAAGTGGCATTAGCTTATGAAGCTCAGGCATACCATTTGCAGATGGTCCTTGGAAGCGGACAACGATGATACAATCTTTATTGAGTTCGCCAGCTTCAAAGTGCGCTGCGATCTCATTTTGGTTGTTAAATACGACTGCTGGAGCTTCAATGATTTGATTTTCTTCAGGAACTGCTGATGTTTTCATCACAGCGCGTCCTAAATTCCCTGAGAGTAATTTTGTACCGCCATGGAGGTGAGAAAGGACGGTCTATTTCAGCAATAACTTCAGGATTGAATGAGGTTTTAGGGCCTTCTCGCCATCCTAGTTGACCATTATTTAGCCATGGTTCCATAGTATAACGTGCCAGCCCAAATCCTGAGACGGTATGGACATCATTATGCAATAAACCTTTTTGCAATAGCTGGTGGATAAGCAAAGCGACGCCACCTGCGGCTTGGAATTGGTTTATATCCGCTTGGCCATTAGGATAGATACGGCAAATAAGTGGAACAATGGCAGAAATATCGGAGAAATCATCCCAATTGATAATGATCCCCGCTGCTCTAGCTATCGCCACAAGATGCATAGTTAAGTTAGTTGAGCCGCCCGTTGCAAGTAATGCGACGATACCGTTGACAATCACTTTTTCGTTAACCAGTTGACCGATAGGTAAGTACTGACCTGATTGTTCAGTTAAACGCGTAATTTGTCGTGCGGCAGCTTCTGTTAATGCATCTCGTAGTGGAGAATCAGGTGGTACAAATGATGCGCCGGGGAGATGTAATCCCATCACTTCCATCATCATTTGATTTGAGTTGGCAGTACCATAAAAAGTACAAGTGCCGATACCATGATAAGACGCAGCTTCCGCTTCTAATAAGGCGAGTCTATCAACTTTGCCTTCAGCATACAGCTGGCGAATGCGAACCTTTTCTTTATTTGGTAAGCCTGTTGCCATTGGGCCTGCTGGGACAAATATCGCAGGAAGGTGGCCAAATGAAAGTGCGCCAAGCATTAAACCTGGAACAATTTTGTCGCAAATACCTAAATAGAGCGCACCATCAAACATATTATGGGATAAGCCAATGGCAGTTGACATTGCAATGACATCTCGACTTAGCATCGATAGCTCCATCCCATCTTGACCTTGTGTTACACCATCGCACATTGCGGGAACACCTGCAGCGACTTGGCCAATTGAGCCTGCTTCTAATAATGCTTTTTTGAGTTGTTCTGGGTACTTGTCATAGGGGCGATGCGCTGAAAGCATATCATTGTAGGAGTTGATGATAGCAATATCAGAGCGAGTCATGCTTTTAAGAATTTGTTTTTCTTCACTTTGGCATGCTGCAAAGCCATGGGCAAGGTTACCACAAGCGAGTGATGCTCGATGGACGGTCATACTACGAGCCTGCTCTATTTTTTTGAGATAAGCAGCTCGAGTCTTCACTGAACGAGAGATGATACGTTGAGTGATGCGATCAAGTTCTTTATTGATCACCGAAGGATTTGTCTCTTTAGAGGTGGTCACGCTCATGATAATTGCTCCATAGTGCAGTAAAAAGATGAATCAAACTGCAAGTCAATTTGGGTTGTGCCTATCGTTATTTACTCTAGTACTATAGCATCAATGTTACCGGTAACATTGTTCAATGAAAGCGAAGGCGTTGCAATATAGAAAATGAATATTCGAAGCTATCTGTGATCTGAATCAAATTTGTAATATGGTATGGATAGGGTAGGAAATAGGCAAATAAGCATGCTATAGTGGCTTTTTTGGTTATTTTATCATCAAAATTCAATTAGATAATTGTCGAAGATTAGGCTGTATTAATGAGAAGAATGGCAGAATGTTAAGGCTAGCTATAGCTGCATTTATATTGTTGTTGGCAAATTTTGTTAAGGCTGAGGTTGTTTTAGCTTCCGGGTCATATAACATTTTAACTGAAGTTTTTAATAAGCAAACTGAAATGCAATTACACAATGCCTCACAGGCAGAAAAAATTGATGTATTGACTCAACACTTTTTAGCCACACCTTACAATAAACAAACATTGAATATGAGCCCACTCTTAGCCGAAGAATTAGTGATTAATTTGAAAGAGATGGACTGTATGACATTCATAGAGTACATCGAGGCTTTTAAGCGTTCGAAAAACTATGAACAGTTTGTGTTAAATTTAACCAATATTAGATATATCAATCAAAATATCACCTTTAAACATCGTCGGCATTTTTTTTCTGATTGGGCGCAAGAACCTGAAGCTATTGTGGTAGATATTACCAGTGAAATAAGTTCACATGCTGTTAAGGTAAATAAACAACTTAATTTAAAATATCATGATCAGATATATATATCGGGATTGCCTATCAAGAATAGGTCAATTAACTATATTCCAGCTAAGTATGTGGATGATGATTTATTATTAAGATTAAAAACGGGGGATTACATTGGTATTTATTCAGGAAATAATGGGTTAGATGTGAGCCATGTTGGGGTTGTAATACGTAAAGGGAAGAAAACAATATTTAGAAATGCGTCCTCATTGCGTAGAAATTTTCAGGTCATTGATATTGAACTGAATAATTATTTAAAAGGGAAGGTCGGGATTGTTATTTTTAGACCTAAATCAGATTATTAGTCTGATTTTTGTGAATAGATTAATAATAAAATAAATTATAAATCTATTTTTTTGATATAAAAAATGAGTAAATCCAGTTTTTATGTATGTATAAATTTAACATATAAAGTGGAAATAATTTAATAATAAAAAACATATAATTATTTTTATTAGTTACTAATTATTACTAGTAACATTTAAAATGTAAAAATATATTAAATTATCGATTTGATAAAAATAAACATATAGGAATATAATTTTATTAAAAAAATGGAAAAACTTTTATAAAGCAATAGATTACTTTATAAATATTACTTGGTTCTTTTTCTTTTGTATATAAAAATGATGTTTGCCTATCAATCCTGTGCTTTTCGATTGCTTATAACTATTTTAAATAGTTATGATTAATTTTATAATGAATAATACTAGCTAAATTATTTTTCTTACTTAAATTTAGGAGATGGTTATGCATATAGCTAAAAAGAAAAATGTTTATGCATTATTAGGTAATCATTTACGTAAGGCTAGAGTGAGTAAGGGATTGTCAGGAAATGAGTTAGGCTCAATTATTCATTTGAGTCAACAGCAGGTATCACGGTATGAATTAGGTGTTAATAAATTGAGCTTAGATAAACTAATTGAAATTGTCATTTTTTTAGATATTGATATTAATGAAGTTACTAAAATAATTGCTAAGCAGGTTGAGTATGAAAAAATGAGCTAGCAGTAACCTAAGTAAGATTATTTTTTATTTTTCTTTATAAAATTTTATGAATTACCTTATTCTTTTTAGAAAACTCCAGTATTAGAAAATAGTTTATAACTTATACGTTTACGTTACAGAGAACTAAACGATTAGTTTTGCATAGTCGATGGAAAATCATTTTTTATGATCAGTACTTAAAATTGAAAATAATTTAAAATCAGCTTCTAGAAATAAAAATAATAAATTCAATGTATCTTTATTTTAATGGTTGATGAATTGTTGGTACTCATAATGATAATTTTCCTAGTACTTACTTCTGTTTTTGTGATATCCCCTACTTTTTAATGCAAGAGGCACTTTCTACTGAATAATGAAACCTTTTTTGTTTCTAATAGAAGCTAAAAAGGTTTTAACACTATGTATTCGAACAGTTATTTCACCATTTTATCTATATTCTTATACATAATAAGCATCTTTTTGTCGTTGATGTATGAAAGTTGATAGTATTGCTGACCGCAGAATGCTTAAATAAAGTTTAATCAACAATAGAGTAAGGTTATGGTTAGATGTTCAAATATATAGGGATATTATTTGCCTTTTTACTATTAGGCTGTTCGGCCTCGAACAAGGGGTACTATCTCGATAACCGTTATCCATCAAAAAATAGTAGTCAACGTATTCAATATGTCATTATTCACTACACCGTTTCTGATGATGTGCGTTCTATAGCCACACTAACACAAGGTCAAGTGAGTTCTCACTATCTCATTCCAAGTGTACCTGAAACTAAAAATGGCCGGCCTGTTGTATTACAACTCGTTCCTGAGTCGTTAAAATCATGGCATGCAGGTGAAAGTTATTGGTTACACCATAATGGTTTGAATGATACTTCTATTGGGATTGAAATCGTCAATGCTGGATTACAAAAAGATGTAAAAGGAAAACGATATTGGGCTCCTTATAATGAAGCACAAATTGTTGCGTTGATCCCTCTCCTCCAAGATATTATGCAGCGTTATAACATTCCTCCAGAAAATATTATTGGTCACAGTGATATCGCACCACTGCGCAAGCAAGATCCAGGTAAGGCATTTCCATGGCAGCGTCTTGCTCAACATGGTATAGGGGCTTGGCCAGATCCTAAAACCGTGACTAAATTTCTGGCGGGACGTAATGCCAATGAGCCTGCAAACGTGTTACGCATTCAAAAAGCCCTTCATTTTTACGGCTATTCAACAATTCCTCTATCGGGTCAGTTAGATTCACAGACGAAAGAAACATTACGTGCTTTCCAACTGCATTTCCGGCCGAGAGATATTGAAGGACAAGCGGATGCTGAAACAGAGGCTATCGCGTTGGCACTTATTGAAAAGTACCGTGATATGCAAAAATTTAAGTTATTTGAAAAGACCTCGCAGTTGCCTAATGTATCAACAAACCAACAAGGTGATTAGAGGGCAGTAAAAAACTTTGTGAGGTTAAGCTAAAGTGAAATACAGGTTGCTTTGTATTTCACTCTTTACTATTGAGTTAGCGGTTTGCACCATATTCATGGCTTATTTCTTTTGCGGCCTTGATAACCATAGCGCCTAATTCAGTAATACGGTCATCAGTGATACGTGATAATGGGCCTGAAATAGAAATAGCTGCAAACGCTTCTTTGTGCTCATCATAAATACAAGCTCCAATACAACGTAACCCTAAAGCATGCTCTTCATCATCATAAGAAAAACCTTGCTTTTTAGCCTGTTGTAAATTCTCTTTTAAGGCGGATGGGTTAGTTAGTGTATAAGGCGTATAAGCATGTAAACCTTTACGGCTTAAAAGTGGAACCAGTTTGTCTTCTGTTAAATTAGCAATGAACGCTTTGCCTGCACCCGAAGCGTGTAATGGCAGTTTTCCACCGATTGGTGCTGACATTCTCATTAGCGCATTGCATTGTACTTGGTCAACAATGACGGCATCGTACTCTGTATGGTCTAGGATAGCTAAATTGACGGTTTCCCCAGATTCATCCATTAAGCGGCGCAGTATCGGGTGAACGAGGGCTAACAAATTACGACTCTCTAAGAAGCTACTACCAATGATAAAAGCATGGGAAGCAATAACCCATAGGCCTAAATCGCCAGTTTGCCGAACAAATCCATGCTGTTCCAACGTCATTAATAGGCGATGTGTTGTTGAGTTGGGTAAGCCAGCTTGCATCGCAAGGTCAGTGAGGGCGATTCCCCCTGTTGATTCGGAAATATATTCCAACAGTGTTAATCCACGACTTAATGATTGAACTTGTCCTGCTGCAGCTGCGCCACTCGCCGGCCCTTTTGCTTTTTTAAGTTTCTTAGTAATTGGTGCCGTTGCCATTAAGTCTCTCCTGACTGTCATTTAGCTTCTATTATGAACTATTTCACTTGAAAATACTCATCGGATCAGTGAAAAGTGTGCTCTTGTGCAACCTTGAAAAACTCTCATCATAACAGCGAATTTTCACGAGAGAAGTTGTGATAGGATGTTAAAAGTAAAAATTTGACTTATTTCTCAGTGTTCCATTTCAGGAGGGCAGTGCAGTGTCCGCAAAAGTTAATCAATTAGAACAAGAATTAAAAAAACGTATATTGGTATTAGATGGTGCAATGGGAACAATGATCCAACAACATAAGTTGTCGGAAGCCCAGTTTCGCGGAGAGCGATTTGCGGATTGGCCGAGTGATTTAAAGGGAAATAATGATCTATTAGTCTTAACTCAGCCAGATATCATTCGAGATATCCATTCTCAATACTTTGAAGCTGGCGCGGATATTGTTGAAACCAATACTTTTAACTCAACATCCATTGCGATGGCTGATTATAAAATGGAATCCCTTTCCGCTGAAATTAACGAAGTTGCCGCACGCCTAGCCCGTGAGTGTGCTGACGAATGGACACGTAAAACGCCAGAGCAACCGCGTTATGTTGCTGGAGTCTTAGGCCCGACAAACCGCACCGCTTCTATTTCTCCGGATGTTAATGATTCCGCTTATCGCAATATCACCTTTGATCAACTCGTTGAAGCTTATCGAGAATCTACCCGATCTTTAGTAAAAGGTGGGGTCGATCTGATCATGATCGAAACCATTTTTGATACATTAAATGCGAAGGCCGCGATCTTTGCGGTAGAAACCGAATTGGAAGCTTTGGGCGTTTCTTTACCGATTATGATCTCGGGGACGATCACGGATGCCTCAGGTCGAACATTATCAGGGCAAACAACAGAAGCATTTTATAACTCATTGCGTCATGCTCAGCCGATATCATTTGGCTTGAATTGTGCATTAGGTCCTGATGAGTTACGCCAGTATGTTGCTGAATTATCAAGAATTGCTGAATGTTATGTCAGTGCGCACCCCAATGCAGGGCTACCCAATGCGTTTGGTGAGTATGACCTTGATGCGCAAAATATGGCCGAACAAATTCATGAATGGGCAACCGCAGGGTTCTTAAATATTGTTGGTGGATGTTGTGGAACGACGCCATTACATATCAAAAAAATGGCAGATGCAGTAAAAGGCATCACCCCACGCCAATTACCGTCACTGCCTGTTGAATGCCGTTTATCTGGTTTAGAACCACTAAATATTGGCAAAAAATCATTGTTTGTGAACGTTGGGGAAAGAACCAACGTGACAGGTTCAGCAAAATTTAAGCGGTTGATTAAAGAAGAAAATTACCAAGAAGCCTTAGATGTGGCTCGTCAGCAAGTTGAAAATGGCGCACAAATCATCGACATCAATATGGATGAAGGGATGTTGGACTCCCATGCGGCGATGGTACGTTTCTTGAATCTCATTGCTGGCGAACCAGATATTGCGCGCGTGCCGATTATGATTGACTCCTCAAAGTGGGAGGTCATCGAGGCGGGGCTTAAGTGCATACAAGGTAAGGGGATCGTCAATTCAATCTCAATGAAAGAGGGGGTTGAGGCATTTATTGAGCACGCTAAACTATTGCGCAAATATGGTGCTGCCGTGGTCGTCATGGCATTTGATGAAGTTGGCCAAGCAGATACACGTGAGCGAAAAATTGAAATTTGTCGCCGTGCTTATCAGATCCTGACCGAAGAGGTGGGCTTCCCTCCTGAAGATATTATTTTTGACCCAAATATTTTTGCCGTAGCCACAGGAATTGAAGAGCATAATAACTATGCAGTTGATTTTATTGAGGTCTGTAAGGATATCAAGGCTCAATTACCTCATGCGATGATTTCTGGCGGAGTTTCCAACGTCTCTTTTTCATTTAGAGGGAACGACCCTGTACGCGAAGCGATTCATGCTGTTTTCTTGTACTACGCCATTCGTAATGGAATGGATATGGGGATCGTTAATGCGGGGCAGCTCGCTATCTATGATGACTTACCTTCTGAATTAAAAGACGCTGTTGAAGATGTGATTTTAAATCGTCGTGATGACAGTACGGAACGCTTACTTGAACTGGCAGAAAAATACCGTGGAGCCGGGGCAGGAGAGCAGCAAGTTCAACAAGCGGAATGGCGTAGTTGGGAAGTTGAAAAGCGCCTTGAATATGCACTAGTGAAAGGTATTACCGAATTTATTATTGAAGATACTGAAGAAACTCGTCAACGTGCTTCTAGCCCAATCGAAGTGATTGAAGGCCCCTTGATGAACGGTATGAATGTGGTTGGAGACCTGTTTGGGGAAGGCAAAATGTTCTTACCTCAAGTGGTGAAATCCGCCCGTGTAATGAAACAAGCAGTCGCCTATTTAGAGCCTTATATTCAAGAGCTTAAACAATCAGGTAGCAGTGCAGGAAAAATCTTACTCGCTACGGTAAAAGGCGATGTCCATGATATTGGTAAAAATATTGTTGGTGTTGTTTTACAGTGTAATAACTATGAAATCATTGATTTAGGTGTGATGGTCCCATGTGAAACTATTCTAAAAACCGCGCGTGAAGAAAACGTCGATATTATTGGGTTATCTGGTTTGATTACGCCATCTCTTGATGAAATGGTGCATGTCGCTAAAGAGATGGAAAGACAAGGGTTTACCTTACCATTAATGATTGGTGGGGCGACGACATCAAAAGCACATACCGCTGTGAAAATTGAGCCAAATTACAGTGGGCCAACAACTTACGTGCAAAATGCTTCCCGAACAGTGGGGGTTGTCTCGGCGTTATTGTCAGCAACACAAAAAGCAGATTTTGTTGCGCGTACGCGCCGAGAATATGACACTGTACGCTTACAGCATGGTCGAAGAAGGCCAAAAACACCACCGGTGGCACTGGATGTGGCACGTGCGAATGCGGTAAATATTGACTGGCAAAACTATCAACCACCTGTACCAAAATTCCAGGGTATTCAAGAAGTCACAGCATCTATTTCAACGCTGAGAGACTATATTGATTGGACGCCATTTTTTATGACTTGGTCGCTGGCGGGGAAATACCCGCGGATCTTAGAAGATGAAGTGGTTGGTTCTGAAGCACGTAAGCTATTGAAAGATGCCAATAATATGTTAGATAAGCTTGATAAAGAAAGTTTACTAACGCCAAAAGGTATTTTTGGCTTATTCCCTGCAAACCGAGTTGGCGATGATGTAGAAATTTATACCGATGAGTCAAGAAGCCATGTACAAGTGATGGGGCTGAATTTACGCCAGCAAACCTTAAAAACTGAGTTTCCAAACTATTGTTTATCTGACTTTGTCGCGCCAAAAAACAGCGGTAAAGCCGATTATATTGGGGCTTTCGCAGTGACAGGGGGCTTAGAAGAAGACTCGCTTGCTGATGAATATGAACAACAGCATGATGATTATAATAAAATTATGGTTAAAGCGCTGGCGGATAGGCTAGCGGAGGCATTTGCTGAATATCTACACCAACAAGTCCGCAGGCAATATTGGGGTTATGCAGCTGATGAAAACTTGAGTAATGAAGAGCTAATTCGTGAAAATTACCAAGGTATCCGCCCTGCACCGGGGTATCCGGCTTGTCCTGAGCATACAGAAAAGGCCAAAATTTGGCAGTTACTGGATGTAGAAACGCAAATTGGCATGAAACTCACCAGTTCCTATGCGATGTGGCCAGGCGCTTCGGTATCAGGCTGGTATTTTAGCCACCCGGAAAGTAAATATTTTGCGGTAGCTCAGCTACAAAAAGACCAAATTGAGGACTACGCAAAACGTAAAGGGATGTCGGTAACGGAGTTGGAGCGTTGGTTAGCACCAAACTTAGCTTATGACCCTGAAGATTAAAACCAGATCAATACATTGATTTTTCATGTATTCGGCACCATCTTATAGGTAATACATTAGAGGGGTCCAATGATGAGCTATGAATTTATTATTGAAGAAGAGCTGCCACGCTCGGCGGTTTTTCCTTATCAGATCCAAAACAGTGCTGCGCCTGAAACGTTTATGATGAGTGAAGACGCGGTGAGCGCCATGATGAGTGTTTTACAGATCATGGATAAGCTTGATACCGATGATTCACTGAATGAGCACTGTTTTAATCAAATCTGGTTAAAAAGCGAGCTGACACCGGCAAGAGCAGAAGAAATTTACCTGTTTTTAGAAGAGAATTTAGCGGTAGAACCCGTCCCTTCAGAGGAAGAAATCGCTGCTTTTCATCAAGCCCAAGTTGATGAAAATAAACTGTTATCCCAAGAAAGCCCTAAAGACGGCATGGTACCCGTACATAAATTTTCGACCAATGACGGTTGGCTGGTGACCACGAAAGAGTGTGAGTGGATTGCGGAAGTGTTTTCACCAGAACTGGTGAGCGAAAATCACTTTGTTGTTTCTCAGATCTCTGAACTGTGTAAGATCAGCCACCGCACATTGGAAGCTCTGTTAATTGAGTGGGGTAAATTTAATTTATTTGCCAGTAAACATGGTGGTTACCGCGTTAATTAAGCTCTGGGGTTTATTTCGGAGACAAAAGTTTCAGCAAGAGCCGGCGTCTCCTCCATTTTCTGAATAATTTCCCTATTATTCTACTTTTTCAGCTAACATCCCTTATGAATTATTTATTGGAATGATATGTTAATGAGATAACGCCAATAAATAGGTCATGGTGATGAAATTACGTTCTTTTCTGTTAGTTCTCTATGTTAGCGGTATTTCCCTTGCGCAAGCTGGCAATACCGTTGAAGCACCTTCTGCGAAAGATAAGCCAAATACGCTACAGGCGCAGCATAAAAGTACGCCAATTCCTGATGAATTCAAAGCAAAATTGCAACTAGCAAATGCCGGAGATGAAGAAGCAATGGTGGATATTGGGCTTGCTTATATGGATGGGACTGAGTTTTTAGCTGCCAATGAGCAAGAAGCTTATCGCTGGTTTAAAAAGGTAGCTGACCGAGATAATACAGATGGCGATTACTACCTTGGAATGTTGTTGCACAATCAGGAAAAGTACCAACAAGCGGAACAATGGTATCGCCGAGGTGCCGAAAAAGGTGATGCTTATTGCCAATATGCGATGGGTTACTTATATGAACATGGTATTGGGGTAGAGCGAAATTTAAAACAAGCGAAAGCATGGTATACAGAGGCCGCAGAGCAAGAACACGCTAACGCACAGTTTGCGATGGGACTGTTTTATCATGATGGGCTAGGTGGTGATACCGATTACCAAAAGGCGAGAGAATGGTATGAAAGAAGTGCGGGAAATAATATTGCTGCCGCTGTGAATAATTTAGCGGTGATGTATGAAATGGCGAAGGTGTAGAGCCGGACGACGAAATGGCGATTTACTTATATCGCCAAGCCGCCAATATGGGCTCTGCGACAGCACAAGTGAATATGGGTGACTTTTATCAAGAAGGCCATAGTGCAATAGAAAAGAATAGCTACCAAGCGATGTACTGGTATAAACGCGCTGCGCAACAAAATAGTATTGCAGCCCAACTGGCGATTGCGAAAGCCTATGAACAAGGTGATGGCGTTGGAAAAGACCTCGCTGAAGCCTTTATCTGGTATGAACGTGCGGCACAAAACAAATCCCAAGATGCAGGAATGAAAGTGGCTGAATTCTATGAAAAAGGGTTAGGTGGCGTTAAAAAAGACCCTGAAAAGGCCATTGAATGGTATATGTCACTTGCTAACAGTGGTGGTAATGCAGCTCAAATTAAGTTAGCGAAGATGTATGTGTCTGGTGAGTTGAAAAATGTGGATGTCAATAAAATTGTGAGTTGGCTGCAACTGGCACAAGAAGATAGCATCGAAGCTCAAAACCAGTTAGCTATCTTTTATTTAACGGGAACGGGTGTAGCGAAAAACTCACAGAAAGCACGGCAATTGCTGGAAAAAGCGGCATTTAAAAAGAACAGCGATGCACAAAATAACCTTGCGGTGATGTATGCACGAGGCGAGGGGGGCGAAAAAAATATTTTCCGTTCGGTAATGTGGTTTGAACGAGCAGTAGAACTCGGTAATGAAACAGCAAAAGGAAATTTAGTGCTTTTAACACAGAATAAAGGCGTGACGGGCAAAATGTTGCAATATACCAGCAGTGTTGCGCAACCCAGTAAAAATACTGGAAGGGATTAATTTTATAATAGAGAAGGCGATCGTGATGATCGCCTTTTGGTATTTTGATCAAACTTCTGCACTATTCAAATAAGTTGCTGTGCAAGGTACGAACGATCTCTTCAGCATCATTCCCAGGAACCAATAAACAAATATTGTGGCTACTTGCGCCATAGCTGATCATGCGAATATTGAATGACTCAAGTGCGCCAAAAATTTGCCTTCCTAGGCCATTCACTTGCGACAGCTCATTACCAATAATTGCGACGAGCGCTAAATTCTCTTCTACTTCGACACGACATAATGCGGATAACTCTGTCATCAGCGCATTGGTGAGTAAGCTGCCGTTAGTTCCCGTTGAACCCGTTGTATCTAAGGTTAGTGCAACACTGACTTCTGACGTCGTAATTAAATCCACTGAAATATTGTGGCGCAGTAAAATGATGAAAATTTCCGCTAAGAAGCCTCGCGCATGCAGCATTTTTAGGCTGTGTAAGGTGAGTAGCGTTTGTTTGCGGCGCAGTGCTAATGCCCTAAATTGTGGTGGATTAGTGGTTTTATCACACACAATGGTACCGCCAGCTTCGGGAGCTTTACTTGAACCAACAAAAACAGGGATCCCAGCACGTACTGCAGGAAGGAGTGTCGCTGGATGCAAAATTTTTGCACCAAAAGTCGCCATTTCAGCTGCTTCATCGAAAGCAATTTCATCAATCCGTTGGGCACTCGGTACGACGCGAGGGTCAGTAGTGTAAATTCCAGGAACATCAGTCCAGATATCTACACGTGATAAATTGAGTACTTCAGCTAACAGAGCGGCGGTGTAGTCACTTCCACCACGGCCAAGCGTTGTTGTGCGGCCTTTTTCATCACGGCCAATAAACCCTTGGGTGATTACAACCGATTCGGCAAGGCGCGGCATGAGTTGTTGTTCTGACAATGTTTTTAGCTGAGCTAGCTCTGGTTCAGCACGACCAAAGCTGTCATTCGTTCTCATCACTTTGCGCACATCAAACCATAGGGAATTAGCATTACGTTGGCGTAGTACTTCAACAAATAGTAAGGTTGACATTAATTCGCCATGGCTGACCATTTCATCCGTTAATGCATCGGAAGTGGCTAAAGCAGCCGAATCAGCTAAATGTGCAATATTATCAAGTAACCGATTGATTTCTTCACGAATAACATCAGCTGTTTGTAGATTATCAATAATTGCGTATTGAATATCTTTCACTTTTTTCAGCAGTTCATTGCGTTTATCCGCATCGCAGCCTTCAGCTAGTTCGATTAATAAATTGGTAATGCCAGCAGAAGCTGAAAGTACCACAACTCGCACATTTGGGTTGGAAAGAACGATATTGGCGCTGTTGTTCATCGCTTCAAAGTTAGCGACGCTGGTGCCGCCAAATTTGGCGATAACATACTGATGGTTGTCTGTTGAAGGCGCTGCGGTATTCATGGTGTCAATCCCTTTGGTTAAACCTAATCTTTATATAGATTTATCGGGTAAATGGGATTGCGTCAATCAAGAATCGAAGTAAATCAGTAATTCTAATGATAGGTAATTTATTATCGGTTTTCTCAATATACTCGTCATACTTCAAGCTACGTGGGTGTTGACTGCGTTCATTGAATTATTGAGGGCATATACCCGCAATTTTTTTAAGTGGTATGCATTGAAAGTGCGTATTTCAATAAAAGGGGTAATTAAGTCTGGAAAAGTGCGGCAGAATTGGGGAATATCAATATAACGCAGAAAACCGATAAGTCTCGTTTTCGTGACGAGGTACAATCTATTTCTATTTAATATTATTTGGAGAGTGTTATCCATGAGATGTATTAATCCAAGCCAAACGGCTGCATGGCGGGCGCTAGAGCAACATTTTGCGCAAATGAAAAATGTCCATATGCGCGATTTGTTTGCACAGGATAAAGACCGCTTTACTCATTTTTCGGCGACGTTCGATGGTCAAATCTTAGTGGATTTCTCCAAAAATAGAATTACACAAGAAACATTGAAACATTTATTAGCCTTAGCAAAAGAAACAGAGCTAGAAAGCGCCATCAACAGCATGTTCCAAGGTGAGAAAATTAACCGTACTGAAGACCGTGCGGTATTACATACTGCTTTGCGCAACCGCGATAACACCCCTGTTTATGTCGATGGCAAAGATGTCATGCCTGAAGTGAATGCGGTATTGGATAAAATGCAGCAATTTAGTCAGCGCATTATCAGCGGTGATTGGAAAGGGTACACCGGTAAAGCGATTACTGATGTGGTGAACATCGGTATTGGTGGTTCTGACCTTGGTCCATTTATGGTGACAGAAGCACTACGCCCATACAAAAACCACCTAAATATGCACTTTGTATCGAATGTGGATGGTACACAAATTGCGGAAACGCTGAAAAAACTGAACCCAGAAACGACACTGTTTTTAATTGCGTCTAAAACATTCACTACGCAAGAGACAATGACTAATGCGCATTCAGCTCGTGATTGGTTCTTGGCTGCAGCAAAAGATGAAAGCCAAGTTGCTAAGCATTTTGTGGCGCTTTCAACGAATAGCGAAGAAGTTGCGAAATTTGGTATTGATACCAACAATATGTTTGAATTCTGGGATTGGGTTGGTGGCCGCTATTCATTATGGTCAGCAATTGGTTTATCGATTATTTTATCGGTTGGCTTTGATAATTTCGTTCAATTATTGAGCGGCGCCCATGCGATGGATAAACATTTTACCCAAACTCCATTAGAAAAAAACATCCCAGTGTTGTTGGGTTTAATTGGCATTTGGTACAACAATTTTTTTGAAGCAGAAACTGAAGCGATTCTGCCATACGACCAATACATGCATCGCTTTGCCGCATACTTCCAACAAGGCAATATGGAGTCGAACGGTAAATATATTGGTCGTGATGGAAAACCTGTTACTTATCAAACTGGTCCAATTATTTGGGGGGAGCCAGGAACCAATGGCCAACATGCGTTTTATCAGTTGATCCACCAAGGAACGAAGATGATCCCATGTGATTTTATCGCACCTGCGGTAACTCATAACCCGTTAGGGGATCACCATGAAAAATTGTTATCGAATTTCTTTGCGCAAACCGAAGCACTAGCATTTGGTAAAACGCGTGAAGTGGTCGATGCTGAATTTGCTGCACAAGGCAAATCAGTGGCCGATATGGAATATGTGGCACCGTATAAAGTATTTGAAGGTAACCGCCCAACGAACTCGATTTTACTCAAAGAAGTTACGCCATATTCATTAGGTGCGTTAATCGCGATGTATGAGCATAAAATCTTTACTCAAGGGGCGATTTTAAACATCTTTACTTTCGACCAATGGGGGGTTGAATTAGGTAAACAGCTCGCAAGCCGTATCCTGCCTGAATTAGAAAATAGTGATACCGTGAGTAGCCATGATAGTTCAACCAATGGTTTGATTAATAGCTATAAAGCTTGGCGATAAATTACTAACGTATTATTTAAATACTTCAATATAAGGTAGGAGCTTCCTGCCTTATATTGTTTAGTCGACATTTTGTTTAATTGAACGATTGTTTAATCGACTATTTTTCAAGCAAATAAATCTAGTTTGTTACGATATTAATGAATTTTATTATTATCGATAACTCGTTAGTATTTAAAAAATTTTTCACTATATTTTTACATTTTGTGTTGAAAATGTGACTTTTTATATAAATTGTTAGCTAACTTTAACCTTGTCGTAAAACAACGTGATATCCTATTGTGTAAGAAATACAGTAAATCATAACCATGTTATTCATGGTGGAATTTTAAGTAATGGATGAAACGCTTTTTACTTCTCAGCCGATTCACTGGCTGGCGGAGAACGATAAAATAGTGCCTGCCAATGTATTAGATTGGCTATTAGAGCTCGGCTCCATGACAAAACGTTTTGAGCAGCATAGCCAGCAAGTTACCGTGATACCTTATTTAGAGCGCTATATAACACAAGATAAGCTGAGTGCAGATGAAATGCTGTCTTTACCTGAAAGCCAACGTTATTGGGTCAGAGAAGTTGTCATGTATGGAGATGGTATCCCTTGGTTACTGGGCCGAACGATAATCCCTGAAGAAACACTGACTGATGATGACCAGCAACTGGTAGATATTGGGAGAATGCCGTTAGGGCGTTATTTATTTAGCCGTGACAGCTTAACTCGAGATTATATTCATATTGGTTCTTGCGCAAACCGTTGGGTACGTTGTTCTCGGTTAAGATTATCGGATAAACCCTTACTATTAACAGAAATATTTTTACCTGAATCACCTGCATATCGTTAACTATTCTAAATATTTTGAATTTTCAGGTCTCTGCAATGACACTATGCCAACAAATATAAATCAGTAAGTTGCAGATGTTGGTGGTATTAAAATATACCCAATTTGAAGTATTATGGAATTCGAAAAGGAGCACGACAAAGTGGAGGGAAGTATGACGCTCAGTAAATGGCATGCATACAGCCGTTTAATGCGTATTGATAGACCCATTGGTTCACTGTTGCTATTGTGGCCGACATATTGGGCATTATGGATTGCGGCTCAAGGTACGCCAAGTTTACATCTTTTAATTGTATTTACTGCCGGTGTATTTTTTATGCGTGCAGCTGGTTGTGTTATTAATGACTTTGCTGACCGCCATTTTGATGGTCATGTGGAACGCACCAAACATCGCCCATTACCTAGTGGGGATGTGACGGAAAAAGAAGCTAAAATTTTGTTTGCAAGTTTAGTGGGTGTGTCCTTCTTGCTGGTTTTAACTTTAAATTTAATGACAATTTGGTTGTCGATTGCGGCGCTTGCTTTGGCATGGATTTACCCTTTTGTTAAAAGAGTCAGTCATTTACCTCAGGTTGTACTGGGCGCAGCATTTGGCTGGTCGATTCCAATGGCTTTCTCTGCGGTGGGTGAAACACTCCCGTTAGTATGCTGGGTATTGTTTTTCATAAATATTATTTGGTCAGTGATTTACGACACGCAATATGCCATGGTTGACCGTGACGATGATTTAAAAATCGGCGTGAAATCAACAGCCATTTTATTTGGCCAGTATGACAAATTAATTATTGGGTTACTGCAATTACTGATGGTCGGCTTGCTGGTGGCTGTGGGATCATTGGCTGCTCTGGGGAGCATTTACTATTTTTCTCTGGCGCTGGTTGTGGGGTTATTTGTTTATCAGCAAAAACTGATGGTCAATAGAGAGCGTGCTCCCTGTTTTAAAGCTTTTATGAATAATAACTATGTTGGTTTTATCTTATTTGTCGGAATTTTTTTGAGTTATTGGTAAACAGGTTGTTGACGATTAACAGGAGCATGCTTTTCAGCTTTTCCTCTCAATGTCTGGAAAAACCCTAACCAAATGGCTAGGGTTTTAAGTGAGCAAATTACCGACGCTGCAGTACTATTTTAGGCGATGTCGCGTGGGCAAATTTGCCGTTTGGAAAATCAACGCGGACCACAAGATAAATAGTTTCCCCGATACTGGATCTTGCATTATCTCCAAACTTTATAGTGTTTCCGTCGTCAGTAACAATTGAACCACTGTAAGTCTTCTTACCAACCTGATACTTTTCTGTCACATTGATATTTCCGTTCTTGTATTCACTGATGATTATTGATATCGGTTTGCCATAACCGAGGTGCGAATAATTTATCACCATATTGTACCCATATCCGGAGCGATTCCCTATTTGGTTGCCGTTATATATTTCTACTAGATGTGATGGTATTGCTTTAGCTACAGTGACCTTCTTCGATTGAGCTTGCGCACCTGTACTCGGTGTTCCGCTTGATGAGCGAGGGATGACATTGAAATAAATTTCACACCCTATATCTGCATCTTGTATGTGATAAGTTCTGCTTGTTGATATCGCCTGATGATTCTTGTTACGCAAACAGAACCACTCGAAACTGGTTCCACTCTCAGGATCGCTCGGGCTGTCCCCATCATGGTAGCGATAATTTCCGGTCAGTAATCCACCAGGCTCTGGCTGACCATCAATTTTCACATCATGAGCTTCTGGTGCCAGCCCTCTAGTAGTGAGAGTTGATGAAGTGAATATAGCGCCAGTTGCTGGTTCTGTGATTTTAGGGTCGGTTTGTGGCGTGACCTCGACCGACAGTTGTTTTCCATTGCCATCGCCGGGGACGAGTTTATAGCTATTTCGCGTGGCTCCTGAAATATTTTTACCATCGAGTTTCCATTGAAAAAGTGATGTTTCTAATGCATCCTTATCTGCATCCGTTATCTTTGGATCAGCGGTGACCGTGTCATTAACGGCGGGTGTCTTATTATTAAATTGAACATCAGTCACGACAGGTGCATGACCGATAACGGGAAGCGTTTGGGTATTGACTTCGATCACAGAAGCGGATACGCCTCCTACGATGACCAATCCTGCTGCCAACGTTATCAGACGAATAAGGGGGATAATTTTTGTCCTCTCTGCCATTTTATGAATATCCTCTTCTGTTATCGCAGTGTGTTATGGGTGCTTATTATCAAAAATACCGCAGCGAAATGTTTCGCTGCGGGGGATAGTGATTATTTGTTCGAAACGATAACCTGAATTTTACGTTTCTGCTCTGTGCCCTTAACCGTGTATGTTGCTGTGGTTGCACCTGAAATATCTGTGTATTTGCTCGAATTCACAGAGTCTTGAATCTGCCACTTGTAAGTCAGGTTATTATCACAGGTCCCGTGACAGGTGACATTTGCTTTCAGCGAATCACCAACCAGCGGTCGTGACCCAGCTCCAGTGAGACCCGAAATAGTTACTGATTTCACGATATTGCCATTCACTGTTGGGATATTAGTGCCGCCCAATATTGTCTTACCACTGATATCGATGAAGGTTGCTGCTGCTACGGCTACACTCTCTGACGGCTCCGTCTTAGCTGGATCCGTTTTTGCGACGGCCTTAACGGTAATGTTTTTACCTAACAACGCCGATGTCAGTTTCAGCATGTCTCTCGTTTGCCCTGCAATAACATTTTTGCCGTCATGCCATTCATAGACGATAGACACTAGTGTATCGTTGTCTTTATCACTGAAGTCAAAACCTGACGCTTTCAACTCATCATTCTCACCTAATACACCGTCATTGTTCTTATCTGTGGCCGTGATGGTACCCGCTTTTAGCTCTGGTGCATGACCAATAACCGCAGTTGTTGCTGGGGAGGTTATCGAGATCGGAGCCTGAGTCGTGGCAGCGAGTGCCGATGTACCAAAAGTCATGCCTAACATGGCTCCCGCAATCAGGACAGATAGGTTGTTTTTGCGGATCATTGGGGTTTGTTGATTTTTGTTGCTCATCTAATTATTACCTTATATTTTAAATTTATTAAGTTGCCCTATAGGCGTATTTATTGTGCGGTCGCTCGCAACCTGCGTTTTTGCGTGTCTGCGGTGACTGTATATGTCATGGCTGTAGCGCCATTAATCGCTTGATACTGTCCTGATCCTTGTATTGTCTCCACTTCCCATTGCCAAGCTGTCGGCAAAATGCAGTTGACTTGGCACTCTGGTGTTGCTGTTAGGACATCCCCAACGACGGGGCGCTTTTTTATAACACTGCCGTTATGAAATATTTGTAATCCTACGGGGGCTGCCATCACTTCTATTTTTGTTGACGCTAGATTGATCCCCTCTACCTTCGGACTAAAAATGAGGGTGCCCGGCAATTTTCCAGTGGTGATGGTGGTGGTATAAACACCCGGTGCCGTTTCTTTCAACGCCTCCAACTTAACGCCACTTTGCGAAGGCGATAGTGATGACCCGCCTTTTTGTGTCGTGAAGGCGAACGGCAACTGAATCGATGAAGCCAATTTAGTCATCGGTGCATTCTGCTCATCCCGCATCGTCAGCGTTAATACCTCCGACTGATCGACATTCAGTACACCTGATCCAACAGTCAAACTCGAGTAGCGGTTAGAAAACCCTGCGTCGACAATCACTTTTATATAGGCCGGTTTTGATGCATTTCCCTTTCCATCCCATGCAATAGCACTTAGGGTATAAGTATTGCTTTTACCCGCCTGCCAAGCAGGTAGGCGAATTTGCCAAGCTGTTAAACTTTTGCCAACAGACTGTACTTTCCCACCGTTGGATGAAAACTCTGTCAGCATTCCCCATTTCACACGTTCAGCACCATATTTCGCTTTTAAGATAGCGCTCAGTGACTGTAGGCTGGCACCTCGACCACGGATTTCCTGCGGCAGTATTAAACTGATCAAATCCTGTTTACGGTATTCGAGTACAATGTTGTTATTGCGCTCAACCAGTGCCATTAGGCTGCCTGAGAGCGAACGCAGGCGAGCAACTGAACTCGATGATATTTGGTCTTTCCAAGGCACACCGAATGAATAGGTCAGTTGTGCCTGAAGTTGCAGATCATCAGTTCCTTGTCCTGTACGCCAGTCAGCCCCAAGGGTAATTAATGGAATAGGTGTGTAATTCAACCCTACAGTCATTGTTTTTGGCGACTTACTACGAGAGTCCTTACCTTTCATTGCCACTTCATCACCGAAATATTGTTCATATTTCAGTTTGCCACCAAGTTGTGGATAAGATGGCAACCAAGCACTGGCGGTCATATCAAATCCGTTGGCGGGGCGTTCATCGTAGTCGTCAAAATCCCGTGACTGATGCCAGTTGTTGAGTCGCAGATAACCATTGGTTGAAAAGCGTAGATTATCGGACCACAATTCTCCGCCAATACCGAGTCGGCTGTTCCCACCTGTAATATCAGCGTCATAAAAGGTGTTGACGCCATACATCCATTGCTCATTGAACCGACGAGCGCCCACTCCTAAGTTTAGGGTGGTGCGATCATTAAGGTTCCGACCTCCTAACTGGGTGAACACCAGCCAATCTGGGTTTTGATATACAGGTAACAGCATGTCGGCAGACAGCGTACTTTGTGACAGTTTATCTCCCGGCTGTACACTAATTTGTGCGGTACCATATTGATTTAACCAACTCTCCATGGTTGATGACGCTGTGCTCACCGCCATATCCTTGGCCTGTTTAGTCAGGTACTCCTCTGCACTTTGTGTGTTCATCGCTTGGAAAAAGTTAGGGGCAGTTTGGGCCAACCAGTTCTCAATTTCACTATCTGAGTCGTTTACTTGTACACCTTTCTTCGTCGTTTTATCTGTCGTATTGGCGATGTAAGTGCTTGGTACATCGATTTGATCTCCAGCTGAAAGTTGTTCAAAAGCGCGGGCGAAATTGCGTTTTTGATTTAATGTTTTTAATTCCTCCACTGTCAGATTGTATTGATGAGCCACACTGTGAACGGTCTCTCCTGTCTGCAGGTGGTAAGGCTTCACTTTGATTCCATCTACAAACCCAGTAGCAAAGACTGAACCAGTTGGTATGATGGATACGGACAGTAAAACGGGAATCAATAAGGGCATCTGAGATGATTTGATACTGTAACGGTTAATACCAAAAATCATTTATTTATTCCTTTTATTCCTTCCTTTAAGTCGTTGTTTCCATAATTAGGATATTTCCATTGTGAATAAATGAACTATCAAAGGTGCTAAACACCAATAATAGAGTGAGATAAGCAGATATTGAGTTGCTGTTATAAATTTCAGTTATGTAATCTAATGCCTCATTTTGGTGGCGGATGTTAATACTCGACTCAATGATTGCATTTCGTCTTGCGGTGAAATTTATATATTTAGATTGATAATGTGAACGTACTTGTTTGGACTAAATAAGAAGTCATAGAGAGTGGGATTAATTAAGAAATAATAATTTATTATGAATTGAAATTATTTTTTGATATTTACCATATTTCAAACTGTGTGTTTTTTTTAATTTATTTGTTATTTATCAATTTGTTATTTATCAATTTGTTATTTTGGGTTTTGGCGGCTTTTCTTTTATTAAAATAATATTGAATACACATAAAAATCGCCTATCCTTCTAGCTATCAATATTAGGTATTGGCTGTTTTGGTTAGTGTGGCGGAATTCGATACTTTTTCAGTGAGTCCTATATCTAGGAACCAAAAGTAAGCGCCATTGGTTTAGATTTCTTTAACGAAGCGATGCTCAGAGATAATACTAGATAAATAATTCAGCAACATCACCTTGATTAATCGAACTCAGTGGTTTCAAAAAACAATTCATCATTGGTGCGGCACTTCGAATTATTTAGGACATAGATTATTGTTAGCACTAGCTCTATTAAATAAAATGGTAATGTGAATAACATTACCCCTTTTACTTATTTAGCTCCAAGATTTCTAGTCTGCATTTGTTTCAGCTTCTGTATTCTTCTCTATCGCAGTGGAAAACTCATCGTCTTGGCTAACACTTTCAATAGTTAAACGGATCTCAGGTGACATCAAGCGAGCCAGAACGGCATACAGTTTCTGTGCATTGGTAACAAAGATATCATTTTCATTATTATCAATGTAGCCTTCCTCCCTTAGGGTATCGACCAATGTCGAGAATACCGCTTTATCAAAGAATTCAGGAGCGTTAATACCGTGTAAAACAGAAAGGCGTTGCGCAAGGATACGACTTTGTTTTTCCAGTGTATTACGGCTGATTTCTGGACTCGCATTGAGTAATGATAATGTGATTGCATAACGTTGCAAAGTCTCACGAACGCCTGCTGCTAAGAGCTGTAATGGGCGAATACGGCGAGGATTTAGCATCACCACATCATCTTCTTTTAAGCAAATTAGCTTTTGGTTATTCAGTTCATCAATTAGTGTATCTACCGTCTCATGTAGCTCATCACTGTTATAACGCATAAACAGTTCTGTTTTTAAGAATGGGTAAATTTGGCCTACTTGATAGTGAATGTCTTGGCGGCTAATGCGTTCATGGTGTAACACAATGCTAGTTATTAGCGATGGTAATACTAATAAATGATGGATATTGTTACGGTAATAGGTCATCAAGACGGCATTTTCGCGAGGAAGAATGATAATATCCCCCATGCTGTCTTTTTCGACTTCAAATTTATCCATTTGCAAAGCATGTTCTAACAATTGCTCGGCCGTTTTATTTGGCGTTGTAGCATCTGCGGTGTATGGCACATTGCGTAATAATTGCAGGTAACAGTCGACTTGTTCAACTAGTTGCTCACGAGTCAGTGAGCGTTGACGAGAAGCCAGTAACGCAGTCGCACACAGGTTAATCGCATTGGCTGCGGCTGCATTATTAATATTGACCATAATGTTATCAGCTAACGAACTGACCGTTGGGTTTAGCCAAGTTGGTCTTTGTGGTTCGATAGGGTCGATAGAGTCGCGCCAATCAGGTACACGCTGGCTGAGATAGTGTGGAAGCGAAATTGGCTGACCAAAGTTAACATAGCCTTGGCCTAGGTTGCGCAATTTACGTAAGCCGCGAACCATAGAGAAAAAGCCTTCTTTCTCTTTTTCTGCACCGCGCAGTTCTTTGGCGTAAGTACCCACTTCCATCACATGCTCATACCCGATGTAGATAGGAACAATGGTGATAGGGCGTGAGTCACCGCGCAACATCGCTTGTAACGTCATGGAGAGAGTACCCGTCTTAGGCTGTAACAAACGACCGGTACGTGAGCGCCCACCTTCCACAAAGTACTCGATGGAGTAACCTCGTGCAAATAGCTCACTTAAATATTCGCGGAAAACGGTCGAATACAGTTTATTGCCTTTGAACGTTCGGCGAATAAAAAAAGCCCCTAAACGACGGAAAATAGGCCCAGCAGGCCAGAAATTGAGGTTGATCCCCGCGGCAATATGGGGTGGAACTAGCCCTTGATGGTATAGCACATATGAGAGCAGTAAGTAGTCCATATGGCTACGGTGGGATGGCACATAAACAATTTCATGGCCGTCTTGTGCTAGCTGGCGGACTCGTTCAGCGTGCTGAACATTAATGCCTTGATAAAGGCGATTCCAAGTCCAACTAAGAACCCTATCCGTTAAACGTACTGCTTCATAAGAGAAATTGGCTGCGATTTCTTCCATCATCCCAACGGCATTTTGCTGAGCTTTTTTGAGTGGAATTTTTTTACTGCGCGCTTCGTCTTCAACGGCTTTTTCAATTGCTTTTGACGTCAATAACTTATTAAACAGCTCATAACGTGCAGGGAGTTTAGGCCCAACTGCTGCGAGACGTTGGCGCGAATAGTGAATACGTGCGACACGAGCAAGTTTGTTGGCAATAATGGTGTCTGTACCGTGGTCTTGTGCCATTTTCCCAATTGAGACAATCGGAGATAAACGTACGAAGCTGTCACGTCCTAACCATAAAACGGCGAAGAATTTTTGGATGCCATTTAACAGTTTCAGTGGTGGTGCTGGGGTATGGCCTTCACGGCCAGGTGAACGCCCAAACATCACGGATGCCGGTAGCATTTGAATATCTAGATTTGGGTTGTTTTTATGCAAATCTAAATAAGCATGGAATGTTTTTACTGAATCCTTACGTGGATTCGGTGAATAATAGCGAAAAACACGTGGGCCATCATCGATAAAAACGTAGGCCGGAAGCTTCGTTCCATTGATATCATTGTCGACTAGCGGGTCTGGCAGACCAATAGCTAAGCATTGGTGCCGTAGCGTGAGGAGGTCAGACTTCGAATGATAAGGTAATACGTATAGGGTTGGCCTGTTGACATCAAGCTGCAACTCAGTGATGGGATCCGAAGGAATTAGTTTACTTTTTACCAATAATTTAAGTGGTAAATTCAACGTGTTGTAATATATTTTACGCCATAGTGACATAAATGATTATAGCCTCTTGTTAACAATGCTGCGCAATCATACCAGAAATACATGGTTAGATCTGTTACTGACAATTCACTTTGACCGTAAAAATCGATTATTGTTTGTATTTTTTAAGGAATAAATATGGCGAGTCAAGTTAAGGGCTTCACGCGAGTGATTAAAGCTGCGGGGTATTCCCTTAAAGGTTTGAAGGCAGCTTGGGTTAATGAAGCCGCATTTAGGCAAGAATCTGTTGCTGCAATTATCGCGATTTTTATCGCATTTTATTTAGATATCAGCTATATAGATAGGATTTTGTTAGTGAGTTCTGTTGTTCTGGTGGCAATAGTCGAATTACTGAATAGCGCGATAGAAGCCGTAGTTGACCGTATCGGAAGTGAATATCATGAACTTTCAGGGAGAGCTAAAGATATTGGTTCTGCCGCGGTATTTGTGAGTATCGGTTTAGCGTTGTTTATTTGGGTACTCGTATTATGGCAGCGCTATTTCCCTGGTTAAGGTGTTTGGTTACTTAATCAGGTAAAAAGAAAATAAATCGATAACAAATGCTTAAATTGAGCGATTTAACTGTTCCAAATCTTCATTTACCTGTATATACTCACAGCTTGACTGTATAAACAAACAGGGGAACGGAATGAAAGCACTGACGGCTCGACAACAGCAGGTTTACGATCTAGTGCGTGACCACATTTCGCAGACGGGTATGCCTCCTACACGCGCTGAGATAGCAGCAAGCCTTGGTTTTCGTTCGCCTAATGCGGCAGAAGAACATTTAAAGGCCTTAGCGCGTAAAGGGGTTATTGAAATCGTCTCAGGTGCATCTCGAGGTATTCGTCTGCTTCTTGAAGAAGAAACCGAAGATCAGGGGTTGCCTTTGATTGGGCGTGTTGCCGCTGGCGAACCATTATTAGCACAGGAACATATTGAGAGCCACTATCAAGTTGACCCTGAGCTGTTTAAACCACATGCAGATTTCTTATTGCGTGTGAATGGGATGTCCATGAAAGATATTGGTATTATGGATGGCGATTTATTAGCTGTGCATAAAACACAAAATGTACATAACGGGCAAGTAGTGGTTGCACGTATCGAAGATGAAGTCACTGTTAAACGTTTTAAGCAACAGGGTAACCGTGTTGAGTTAATAGCAGAAAACCCAGAATTCGAACCTATTGTTGTTGACTTGCGTCAGCAAAATTTCACTATTGAAGGTTTAGCGGTTGGGGTTATTCGTAACAGTGATTGGTATTAATTTTCGTTAGCAACCAGCTGTGTTACAGACGGTGAAGACGATTGCAGGCAGATTTCATGGTTTTATTCTGAAGTCTGCCTGTTTTGTTTCCTTTCTTATATTTTTCTCTTCTCTATTTTCTCTTTGCATTTCATCAAACGATCTAGCAGTCCGGCTATTTACTTTTTCTTAGGGGTTACAGGTTGTTCGTGGTTATGATGACAATGTTCATGATCTTGGCAGCTATTCACTTCGTCGCAATTTTTACATAAACCATGGTTTTCCACTACGGTATGCCTTAAGCGGAATTGGTGTTCATCTGCCAAATTAATAATTGCGGCTTCTATCGTTGTGCAATCACTTTCCGTTACGCTTCCGCACTGGTCGCAAATTAACATAACAGAGATATGGCTTGGGTTATCAAAATGGTGACAAACAACATAGCTGTTGGTTGATTCGATTTTATGGATAAAACCTTGCTCCATTAAGAACTCAAGGCCACGATAAACGGTAGGTGGCTTAGCCTGAGGTTCAATTTCACGTAGTAAGTCGAGTAAATCATAAGCACTGATCGCACCATGCTGTTGTGCTATTAGGCTCAATACCGTTTCTCTCTGTGGTGTCAACCTGACGCCTCTTGATTGGCAAATATGTTCTGCCATCGCAAGAACTTTTTTTTCACTCATCTTTTCCATTTTACTGACCCCACCCGTTGAAAAATGCAAATGTTTACTGCACACAAGTTTATCACAGTTTCTTGAACTATTGAGAATCAAGAGATGAATGCGGTGCTATCAAAAAATTTTAGCTTTGCTGAGTATTTTTTAACTAATAAAGAAAATATAGGGAATAATAAATGAAATATAAAAAATGATATTTAATTTTATTTAAAAATAAACAGATAAAATGAAACATATATTAAACAAATGTATTGTAAATGCATAACTCATGATGAACAATTAATTGAAAGATTTAGTTTTAATTTGATGTGATTTCAATTAAGACTTATCTTACCTTTAATTTACAACCTTCTTTTCTCACCCTCTAAAGCTTACTTTATGGGGTTAATGTTTATTATTTTTGCAGGAGCACAGATTAATCTTATTTTATTTATATATTATTAGGCAATGATTAAAGTCATTGCCTAATATATTTAGATTAGTATTTATATTCAATACCTAACCAATAATTACGACCTTCTTCGATATACCCATTAGTATATTCATATGACTTATCGAATAAGTTATTAACTGATGTATTAACAGATATTCCTTGTCCAAAGTCATAATCTAAACGTAGGTCAGTTTTGGCATATCCACGCACTTTGCTATCTGCATCGACATAATTAAAGGCCCAGCTTCTTGCTTCTTCGGTTACAGTGATGCTAAATGGCTCATAAGGGGTAAATTTCACCCAAGCGAAGGCTTTGTGGGTAGGTAATTCAGCAACATGTTTAACGCTGTAGTGTTTTGGATCAGCATGAATGTAGCCGTAACTTAAACCCGCTTCCAACCAATCGGTAATTTGCCCGTTAGTCCCTAAATCAATGCCAAAGTAGTCAACTTTGCCGCTGTTACGATTTTCGAGTATATAACCTCCATCCTGATTAGTACCGACACGATGCGCCATAATGGCATCAGTTACATGGTTATAATAGAGACTTGAAGTATATGACCAAGTGGGTGAGATATGTCCCTTGTAAGTCAAATCATAGGTAAGAGCACGCTCAGTATCGATATGTGGGTTAATGACGAATGTGTCGTCACTTTTCATTTTTTCTTTGGTATAACGCTCTTTTTGCGTTGGGAAACGGCTTCTTTCTGATATAGAAAATTGAACGGTATCTTTATTTTCTAAATGATAGCGAGCCATGACTTCCCAGTTGAACGCATGTTGGCTATTGCCATCGTATTTTTCAAAATCACCAGATTTGTAATCATAGCGCTTACCGTCAGCACTTTTGCGCCAGTCATAGCCAATACCACCAATAATATCTAAGTTATCCATGGCAACCCATTGATATTCGGTAGCAATAGAATAGGTATTATCTTTATAGCGGTCGAATGGGACATCTCTTTTGGCGCGTGCACGGTGGACATCTTCTTTCCAGTGTGCAGCAAATGACAGCATATCTAATTCACGCACGGTGAAGTCAACACGCATGTCAGCACCGTTACTGTAATCATCGTAACGGCTGTAGTTATAAAGGCCTTTTTCGTAATCTTTGACAGATTTATACTGATGAAGCGTATTTTTGAACGTATCGTGGTATAGGCGACTCTGTAAGGCGATATCGTCGGTGACTTGGGTTGTACCGTTGAAATAAATGCTTTCTTTATCATAAGCAGGCCACTGCCAAATTTGTTGTTTTTTATTCGTTACGCTAGGTGGACTATTTTTATCACCCTCTTGTTTTAAATAAGTCACGACGTATTCATCTGCTTCTCGTGGTGTCCAGCCTACTTTCACCATCATACGTTTGTCATCAGTTGCTGAATTCGGGCGACGGCCATTATTACCCGCTAATGGGTTATTATTTTCTGAGCCCGGTATTCCCATAAAGCGCTGCTTATATTGACTGCCACTGACTTGAATAAAGCCGAGATCGTTACGCCCCCCTAAACGTGCGCTGATATTGTGGGCGTTATCTGCACCGCGAGCAAAACCTTGGTTTAAGCTAATATTGGCTTCAAAGGGTTTTTGAGGCGTGGCGGTGGTTAAGTTGATAGCCCCGCCCATCAGGTTCGGGCCTTGTAATAGAGAGGTATAGCCGGTAGATAGCTCTACGCTGGCTAGCTCGCTAGTCATAAAGCGGCCAAGGTCTAGCGTACCGTCATAAGGCACGTAAGTTGGAATACCATCAAAGAAAATAGGTACTTGGCGGCTATCAAAACCACGTACATTGACTTGAGTTTCATTGCGGTTTCCTGATTTTTGAATAGAAACTCCTGGCATGGTACTCAGCGCCTGTGCGACGTTTGTTTTATTCAACTGCTTCATTTGGTTTTCTGTGATGATGTTAGCATCAGCGGCAAGCGGGGTGCTCCAAACGGACATCACATCGGTATTTTTTTCAGTGTTAGGTGAGGCTGCGTAGCCCTGTGTCGTGAATAAAGCCATCCCAATCCAATAGGTAATTTGTTTTATTTTCATTATGTCTTTCCAGTTTTGTAAATAACGATATATTATTTTTTATACAACGATATGCGTCATTAATCATAGGTGGATGCAGCCTACGGGGTAGGCTGTTTTTACGAACGGTTTTTCTGACGCTAACTTCTTAGCTTACTGCTTAAAGATCTTCACTTTTATATCTCGGGGTGCGGCGTAGTAAGGCGCTGATGTAACTAAGAGTGGCACACCAGTTTGCGCGAATGCTTCTATTGTTTTTAAATTAATTCCACCAGCAATGGATAACCGACAAGGTCGGTTTTGCTGCTTGGTGTGTTCTTGTAGTTGCTGAATTTGTTCAATGGGTAGTTTATCGAGTTGTACAATATCGGCTTGTGCATTGATGGCAAGAATGGCCTGCTCGTAATCATCTGCCTCAACAATAATCATTTTTTCTGGGGCCGCTTGGCGCAGTGTTTTTATATGGCTTGCCCAATCATCTGGATTTTCAAGGCATTGACGATGGTTGGTGAACAGTAAAATGCTTTCTGCGCTACCCGCTCGATGAATAATAGCGCCCCCTGCCAAAATCGCAGTTAAGGCAAGAGGCTTGGTATGAGGAATAGTTTTTCGAGTACACGCAAGCTGCCCATCCGGTTGATATTGGCGCAAAATACTGACCATTTGCTGGGTGTAGTGGCTGACACCACTACACCATTCAAGCACGTTTTGCACCGCTTTCCAGCCTTGATGCAAGGCTTCAATCGGCCCAGTGGCAGAAATTAAAACACTTTGCGGCTCAACAAGTTGGCCATCTTGAAAGTGGCAATCACAAGAGATCCCCAGCTTCTCTAGCATGCGTTTGGCGATATTCAGCCCACTGATACAACCTCCGAATTTGGATGTAAAGGTTATTACACCCATTTGAGAGTGCAAGCCGAGTGCCCGTGTGGTGAGGTCACCGTATTGAATGTCATCTAGCAGTAGTTGGTCGATTAATGTATCGGGTAGGTAAATCATAATGTCAGTTCCGATTCATCAACCACATCCCAAGATACCATCGCCCAATCTCTGGATGGATAAGGAATTGTTTTACCTAAAGCCGTTTGTTCATCATAGTACTTACGTAAGATAGCGGTTTCTTCTGGTGTGATATTTTTAAGAGACCAATTGACGCTGTCAGCGAAAGTGTCAAAGCTATCAAACCCACCTTTCTTAGGACTTTTGATAAAATCAACGCGCGCATTAATGCCCATTTGATGCAAAATATTCACGGCGTAAATGTAGGTTGGCAAACGAATAACTTCGCGGCCTATCTTGCGAATAATGTGTTCATCAATAAATGTTGGGTTGATGGTATGAGTGGTGTAAACCCGTAATTTTGTTTGGCGATTGAGCTTGAGTAAAGCGGCTTTTAAATCATCAACGAGTGTTGAACGCGATGCCACTGAAATATCCACTTTTGGCAATGAACTCCAATCATCTTCCCATGCGAGTACTTCAAAGCGTGCATGGTGAATAGCGAGTTCTTTTGCGCGCAGTTCAGCCATCTCAAGCATGCCACGACTATAATCAATACCAATAACATCTTTGAATTCATTCGCAAGACACAGACTGATGGAGCCAGGGCCGCAGCCCACATCAAGCAGTGTTTCAGCACCTGTTAAATCCATTAATTTGCGAAACTGGACTAAATATGGGTCATTGGGGTTAGCGCAAGTTTGCGCCATTTGTTGTGCTTTTTTATCCCAATGTTCCGGTTCTTTACGGCTTCGTTGAGCTTGTTGCATATGTTGCTGGTACATTTTTGCAAAATCGATTTGATTGATTAACATGGCTTCTGACCTTAACTAGAAAACGCTGATGGAAACTGAAAGTGAGATTGAATGCTATGTTTATCCACATTATAGAGGGCTGCTAAGTTAGTAAGTGTTAACATACATTTAGATAACCCTTGCCTTGCTTTGTGGTGCTTATCGAGCAAAATAACATTATCAGCGATAGCAGCGGCATGCTGTGGATGGTGAGTTGACATCAAAATTGTCATACCGCGAGATTTTAATTTTTCTATTTGCTCAAGTAGGCGAATTTGATTACCAAAATCAAGGCTAGCGGCAGGTTCATCCATAATTAGAAGTAATGGTTTTTGTATTAAAGCCCTTGCTATCAATACTAATTGCTTTTCTCCTCCACTAAGCGTGCTGTATAGGCGTGATGCTAAATGTGAGATATTCAGATGCTTGAGTTGTTGATAGGCTAAATTTTTTTCTGTTTCTTTAGGAACCGAAAATAATGAAATATGCGGTGTTAAGCCCATCATAACCATATCAAGTACCGTGAAGGTAAAGGGGGTATCATGAGCTTGGGGAACATAGGCGACAGTTTTGGCGATTTCGCGTGGTTTAAGGTTCTTAATCTCTTGCCCATTGAGCCATACCTTACCTTTAATTGCCGGTAATAGTCCCAGTAAAGTTTTCATTAAAGTGGTTTTACCGCAGCCATTGGCGCCTAATAAGCAGCTAATCTCACCTTTAGGTAACGAAAGATTAATACCGTCAATGATTGATATGCCATGATAACCAATAGCGACCTCTTGCAAAGACAAAATACTCATTTCACCCGCCTTGTCTGTAACAAAATAGCCAAAAAGAAGGGGGCGCCAATTGCGGAGGTTAAAATGCCTATGGGTAATTCAATTGCCGCAATAGTCCGTGCTAAGGTATCTGTAATGAGTAATAAAATAGCACCAATTGCCAGTGATGCAGGGAGCTGATAGCGAAAGTTAGCGCCCACTATCATTCGAGTGATATGTGGCACAATCAAGCCTATCCAGCCAATAATTCCCGCAATAGAAACCGCACTTGCCGTGAGTAAGGTGGCACAAACAATGAAGATAGCACGGGTTAAACTGACGTTGATCCCAAGGCTTTTGGCTTCTTCATCCGATAAACTGAGTAAATTCATTCGCCAGCGTAATAATAATAACGGAATAATACCGATAACCATCATCGGTAACACGGAGACTAAGTCAGCTTGGGTAATCGATGACAATCCACCTAACAACCAAAATGTGATGGAAGGCAGTTGAGTGTAGGGATCGGCAAGAATTTTCATTAAGGAGATGGCAGAACCACATAGTGCACTGATGGCAACACCGACCAGCACCAAGGATAAAATAGGATCATGCTGCCGCGCTAATCGAGCAATAAAACAGACTAAGGAGACGGTGATTAGCCCACCAATAAATGCGCTCAGTTGAATGTAAAATAAGGATTGGCCAAAGAAAATACCGATAACAGCACCCACGCCAGCACCGGCAGAAACACCTAAAATATCAGGAGAAACTAATGGGTTACGGAACATACCTTGGTAAGCTGCTCCTGCAATAGCCAGACCTCCACCAATGACAATAGCGGCTAACGTGCGAGGAAATCGTATTTGCCAGAAAATGGTTTTATGGCGCGGGTTGCTCAACTCGTTATGAGAAGATAACTGGCTGACAAATAGATGATAAAGCTCATTGAATGTAAGTGAGTACTTACCACTTATTAAGGCGATAATAAAACTTATTAATAAAATGATGATTAATAAAAAGGATCTTCTCCCTTGTCTCAGTACATCATTCATGATTTTTCCATGAGCAACTCAACTTGCTGTGCCGTTAATGATGAATGGTAGAAATGAGTAAAAAACTCAGCGATATCATGCTTAATATTCGCAGCAATATTTTTATCAAAATGGCTTTGTAGGCGTCTCATTCCCAATAGGCGGTTAACCCCTGGAGGCCCATCTAACCAACCAAATGGCATGCCACTAAATAGTAATAATTGGTTGTTGGCAATGGCATCAAGGCCTCTCCATAATGCGGAATTTGTCATTAATTCAATGGATTCGTCATATTGAGTTATAATGATGTCAGGGTTCCATTGATATAATTGCTCCATAGAAACCGTAGTCAGACCATGGAAATTAGGAATATCAACCACATTACGTAACCCGAGCATTTCAATCGCTTCAGTATGAATTGAGCCTTTAGCGCCAGTTTCTAAACCTTTTGCTCCTCTTGCAAGGTAAAAACTCAGCGATTTTTGTTGGTTTTGATTGGCAAATAAAGTGGCATCATTAATATAGCGTTGAGCGAGTTGGCTCAATGTTTGAGCCTGCGGGATAACGCCTAATATTTCACCTAGTTGTGTAAGTTGTTGAGGTGAATCTTTTAACCCGCCGGCGATTAATAAATAAGGTACATGAGTTTGTTTGGCGACCTTTTCCGCTTGTGAGCGATAAGTTTCGTCAATGTTTCCAGTATCAATGATCAAATCTGGGCTATAAGACAGCAGTTGCTCAAGAGAAAGGGTGCTCCCACGGCCTGCTAAGCGGCCATAAACAGGCAGCTCAAGCCATTGTGGTGCAAAAAGGCCGGTTTGCCCTTTTTTCAGCGAAATAGAGGCGAAACCCACCATCTTTTCAGGAGCTAATGCGAACATCAGTAAGTCGGAAGGAGGACCTGAACTGATGACTCGGTGAATATTTTCTGGTGCTGGGAGTTTTCCAAATATGGCCGCTTCGACGGCTAGGCGAGTTTGTGCAAAGCTCGGCAAGCTGTAAAAAATAGCCAGTGCTGCACTGGATTTAAGGAACTGCCTACGATTGATTGCCATAATCTAATTTTATTGCTTCGTTATGATATTAATTATATAACGCGAAAATTAGCGGAGTCATGATAGAGAGTCAACTATAAAAGTTGCCGTGCTCAGAAAATTCGATGTTTATGTGATGTAAATCAGTAACAAAGATTGCTATCCATTAATAGATAGCAGAACATAGTTATCGTTAACGAATTGGATATCGCTTTGAACTTATGAAGAAAAAAAGACCTTCTCTGCAGGATGTTGCCGACCAAGTTGGCGTCACAAAAATGACGGTGAGCCGTTTTTTACGAAACCCAGAGCAGGTTTCAGAAGCTTTGCGTGATAAAATTGCTCAAGCGGTGGAGGCTTCCGGGTATATTCCGAATAAGGCGCCCGATATTTTATCGAATTCAACCAGTCATGCTATTGGGGTATTGCTCCCATCTTTAACTAACCAAGTTTTTGCCGAAGTGATCCGTGGAATTGAAGCGGTGACGGACCGTCATGGTTACCAAACCATGCTCGCTCACTATGGTTATTTAGCAGAAAAAGAAGAAGAGCGGCTGACCTCGCTACTTTCTTATAATATTGATGGTGTGATTTTAGCCGAACGAACACATACTGAACGCACGTTACGTATGCTGAAAACTGCGGGGATCCCCGTTGTTGAGATTATGGATAGCGTTTCACCTTGCCTAGATATCGCAGTGGGTATCGATAACTTTGAAGCTTCCCGCCAAATGACCCAAGCGATGATTGAGCGTGGCTGCCGTAAAGTTGTGTATTTAGGGGCAAGGCATGATGAGCGTACTTTTATTCGTTTAAAGGGTTATGAGCAGGCCATGCTCGATGCAAATCTTGAGCCTCGTAATGTGATGACACAAGCGAGCTCATCGTATTCGCTAGGCGCCCAACTACTGCACGATTGCCGCGCTAAATACCCAGATACCGACGGTTTATTTTGTACCAATGATGACTTGGCGATAGGGGCGATTTTTGAGTGTCAACGTCTAGGGATTCAAATTCCACAAGACCTTGCTATTTCAGGTTTTCATGGCCATGACGTAGGGCAAGTGATGACGCCAAAACTGGCAAGTATTTTGACGCCAAGGGACCAAATGGGGCGCAAGGCGGCGGAAGTTTTGTTGGCGAGAATGTCTGGTAAGAAGCTTGTCGAGACGCATTTTGATGTGGGGTTTAGTCTCCTCACTGGCGAAAGTATCTAATTTTATCCGTCATACTTCGCGCCGTAGTGTGAATTATTTACGATAGCTTTATTTGTTGAACTTCAAATTATTAAAAACTCATATCTTGGCACCCTCTATATTATTGCGATAACTATCACAGATCTGCTTTTTTCTTCGCCAATTTAATTGCTAAATAATTCCCTACTGATGATAATGTTACCCGTAACTTGTTACCGGTAACAAATGCCGGTTTTTAACTAAAGCCAGGACAATAGTGAATATCTGAGGAGTTTCCTATGAATGATACCCAAAAACAAAACTATACATTTGTACTAATGGGGGTATCGGGTAGTGGTAAGTCTGCTGTTGCTACAGGTGTCGCACAGCAACTGCAAGCTGCCTTCCTTGATGGTGACTTTCTTCACCCTAAATCAAATATTTTAAAAATGGCATCGGGTCATGCATTAAATGATGATGACCGTAAACCTTGGTTAGTTGCATTGAACAATGCCATTTTTGCAATGCAAAGAACAAATAGGGTATCTCTGGTGGTGAGTTCCGCATTGAAAAAAAGCTATCGAGATATCTTAAGAGAGGGGAACCACAACCTCTATTTTATTTACCTAAAAGGTGATGCGGTTGTTATTGAAGAAAGATTGAAAGCACGTAAAGGTCATTTCTTTAAGCCTGAAATGCTGAAATCGCAATTTGATGCCTTGCAAGAACCTGGCGCGGATGAACTTGATGTGCAGGTTGTTGATATTCGCCCATCCTTAGAAAACGTGATTGAAAATACGTGTTCTACTATTCGTAAGATTGTCGCTGGAGATAACTAATGAATACCCCAGAAACATTAAGCACGTTAACGCTCGTGCTGACGGCGGTTGGCTCGGTTGTTTTACTGCTCTTTTTAGTGATGTATGCTCGTTTACACGCATTTGTCGCGCTCATGATCGTTTCTATTGGTGCGGGTTTGTTTTCAGGTATGCCAGTACAACAGATCACTGAAACCATGCAAAAAGGCATGGCGGGAACCTTAGGATTCCTTGCTATCGTAGTCGCTCTCGGAGCAATGTTCGGTAAAATTCTGCATGAAACAGGTGCTTTAGATCAGATTGCGAATAAGCTACTGAATCTGTTTGGTGAAAAAAATGCGCATTATGCAGTGGGTGTCGCAGGGTTGATTTGTGCTCTACCACTTTTCTTTGATGTGGCGATTGTTTTGTTAATCGGTGTGGTGTTTGCGGTAGCGAACCGCACTGGCCATAACGTTGTTCGCCTTGCTATCCCATTATTTGCAGGGGTTGCCGCTGCGGCTGCGTTCTTATTACCGGGGCCAACACCAATGTTGGTTGCATCACAAATGGGTGCAGATTATGGCTGGATGATTTTAATTGGGCTATGTGCTGCTATCCCTGGCATGATTTTAGCGGGACCTTTATTTGGTAAATTTATCAGTAACTTTGTTCATATTGATATTCCAGCGGATTATCAAGCGCCAAATACAGAACATGGCAGAATGCCAAGCTTTGGATTTAGCTTGTGTTTAGTGCTTTTCCCATTGGTATTAGTGGGTTTAAAAACCATCGGAACACATTTAGTTGAAAAAGGAACCACGCTTGAGCATTGGTTAGAGTTTATCGGTCACCCTTTCACCGCATTACTGTTAGCGTGTTTACTGGCGATTTATGGCCTAGGTTTCCGTTATGGTATGGATAAAGAAAAAGTCATGGCGATTTGTTCTGCAGCGATTCAACCCGCTGGGATCATTTTACTGGTAACGGGTGCTGGTGGCGTATTTAAACAAATTTTAGTGGATTCAGGTGTTGGCCCTGCGCTAGGTGATTCTTTAATTGGTGCTGGTTTACCGATTGCGGTTGCTTGCTTTGTATTAGCAGGAGCAGTACGTGTTATTCAAGGCTCTGCAACGGTTGCATGTTTAACCGCAGTAGGCTTAGTACTCCCAGTTATCAGTGAGCTAGGTTACTCAGGAGCACAGCTGGCGGCTTTAGCGATTTGTATCTCTGGCGGTTCATTGATCTTAAGCCATGTGAATGACTCCGGTTTTTGGCTATATGGCAAGTTTACTGGTGCGACAGAAGCACAAACGTTAAAAACATGGACGGTAATGGAAACTATTCTTGGCACGACAGGGGCAATTGTTGGTATGGTGTTCTTTATGTTCTTGTAATACGGTTTATAAAAACACACCAAAGTTAAATTCATTGAATTAAACGTCATCAAAGCGCCCACAATCAAGTGGGCGTTTTTCTTTATTAGCTTAAATTAATTTTAGGAATAACAATTTCATTGTGATGCTGTGGGGAGCTAATGCGTTTAGCGTGACCCGGTGATAATTCAATATGTGTAGTAAAAAATGAGGCTAACCCTAAGTCATGAGTAGACAAGAAAATAATTGATTTATCTAATTCAAACTCTTGTTTCATTAATTGTAAGAATGAGAGTGCATCAGAGGTTGCCATAAATGATGTTGATTCATCTAAAAATAGCATGTCAGGTTGTTTTAATAGAGCAAGGACGAGCTGTAACTTTTGTTTTTCCCCGGTAGAGGCGGCGATGTCAGTGACGAGTGTATCGTCTAATGTTTCTTTACTTATCAGTAAATTCGGGCAACATAATTTGGTTAGTCGAACAATGATACTGTTATCGAATACACCGTAGAAATTAAAATTGTCACGAATGCTGCCATGAATGAATGCTGAAATACCATTATGGTAGGCAATTTTTTCGGTTAAAAAGGATTGGGAAATTTCATCGATACCAATACCATTGATTGTAATATCCCCTGATGAGTATTCTGAAGTTCCACATAAGGCTTTCATTAATGATGTCTTTCCTACTCCTGAAATACCCGTAATACCGATGACATCACCGGGTTTGGCTTCAATATTGAGCGGGTTAATAATCGTTTTACCATGAATACTAACGCTAAGATTTTTTGCACTAAAATGTGTTATTGAATCTGTTGTTATGCCATCTACTTTGAAATGAATAAGCTGATTGTTTTTTAACTGAGCAATACTGGATTTGATATGAAATAGATGTGTTTTTACTATAAATAAGCGATTAATCGCACTTGTAATTGCACCAGAAAGTCGACCATTAATGATCATTACGGCGATAATAGAAGCTAAGCTTAAGCTTCCGTCACCGATAGCCAAATAGCTAGCTATGTACATTACTATCATGGATAAAAACGTATTTACTTTGATAATTTCCATCCAATGGTGATTGGCCTCGTTTAGTTTTAATTTTATTTTTTCATCTTCATTGGTTTTTATGCTGATGTACTGCTTAAAATAGTCATCTCTGGCAAAACAAAGCTCATGTTTTTTTTGTTCTAACGAGTAGTACATGGCTGATTTTTCATAGTTTAAGGTGTTAGCTCTTAGCATATTTTTGTAGGATAGAAAGCGGATGTGCAGACATAAAAAGATAAACCCAGCGTAATAGCTCAATAGCAATAATGAATAAAGACCTAACATGCCAACAATACAAAATGAAAATAAAATAGCTAACCCAATATCATAAATAATTTGTGGCTTAATTTCCCATACCTGTAAGATTGATGCTTCTGCTGTTCTTACCTTAATTGAGGCACTTTTACAGCTAGATTGTTTTAATAAGTTAACAAAATAACGATTAAAAATACTGATATTAAGCTTTATTTTTTTTATATTTTGTTCATTAATAATATGTTTGATGAAAAACTCTAAGCCAATGACGACAATAAAAATAAAACTGATATACAATAAAGAGCTTACAGATTCGCTATAAACTAACCGAGAATTAAAGAGATTTGAATATAATGGAAGTAGTAGCGCAAATACAATTAAAGGTAACGAAAATAAACTAGACTTTGGTGTTAGTTTGATTAGTGATTGGTATATACTATCTTCATTAAGTGTTTTTTCATTAGATGAAAATGAAAATAAATTTTTACTTTCAATGAGTTGTGGTGTTATGGTTAGATCGGTTGTTAAGTTGGTCAGCTGACCACTTTGATTTTTGATAATAATATATTTTCCATCTGTTATCTCCATAATAAAGAGTAACGGTAGTTTTTTTTCACTGAAATCAATGATGGGAATATATTGATAAGTGAAAAAATCATTATCAATAAATTCATTGATGTTATTTAGAATATATTTATTATCATACGAGATCGCCGGAGTCGTAAAAGGCTCTCCTAATATTTTAAAGTATTGATTAATAATATCATGAAAATTACTTGCTTTCATATTCCTCACCTTTTAGGAAGCAGGCATTAACTCCCACATTATCTTCGACAGGCTTTAGTGCTTTAATCGAAGCATTAGGCGTGTTTCGTTTAATTAATATCGTATTATAGACGGTATATGTCATTGCGGAATCAAAGGAAATATTATTACCGTAGGTGCAGTAAATATCTACAGATTTGACTTTTTTATTATCAATAACTTGTAAAACTTCACGGCTAAAGGTTAATGACTTGGCCATGATATTTTTATTATTGAATTCCTCAGTTTCATCCGTATTTTTTTTCTTTAATTCCCGTTAAAAGAGCTTTGTCTTTATTTTTTTCTACTTCCATTGCACTTGCTAATACATTCGCAAGTAATACAGCCATCAACAATGTCATGGTTGCGACGGCTGCCGATAATGCTGAAATAAAACCCAACATATAATCACCAAACGTTAAATGTAATATTATCGCTAATTAGAGCGGTTAAATAATTAAGAACAGATATTTTTTTACTTGATATATAGATCATAACCGGCAAGCCATCATGGTCAGCGGAAATAATAGTATCTTGTTCTGGAGTCACTTGTACCGAATAAAAGCGCTCTTGGCCCATCCTTTCACGATCAGTAAAAGAATCGGCACTAATTTTGGTGACCTTACCGCGAATAATTTTTTTAAACCCGGGAGAGTTCACAACTATTTTTACAGGTAGCTGAGGAGAGATAAAAGGACGATATTTTGCCAATATTTTACCTTCAACAACTCGGCTATTTTGCTGTTTTTTAATTACCATCACTAAGTTTGAGGCTTCAACGTAAGAACCTTTTTCTAAGTCTTTCTCTATACTTAGAACAACTCCATCTATGGGCGATAATACGCTATTAGCCCTGATTTTATTTCTTAGTAACTCCATTTGTCCGCTATTTTCTAGTTTCTCCTTTTTTAAGCGATTAAGTTGATCTTCATTTTCTTGTATTTCACCAATAAGGCGTGCGGTATATTTTTTTTCAGATAATGCAATTTCTCTAAGTATCCTCTGACCATTCAATTCACCTGTTGTAATCAGTGACATAGTTCTACTGATTTCAGAATTATTATTCAATTTTTCAATTTCAGGAGCTCGTGCGGTGGATAATAAACTTCCTTTTTTCTTCAAAATGTTAATTTGGTTTTCTAATTCAGCAGACTCTTTAATTTGTGCAATATATTGAGCTCGTAAGCTAGTAACTTCCATACCTAACAAAATGTAGCCATATAGTTCTCGGTATGCACTTAGTGTTTTACTTTTCAAATTTTTTGCAATCGAAAAATATTCAGATTCATTACTAATACTTCCATCAAGGATCTTATTTAATAAAATTTTATTATCTTCTAGCTCTTCAATACGTTCACTGGCAAACTCAACAAGATTTGTTAGTGTTCTTTCTTGATGCAATACATCTATATTCGTATATGAAAACAAAATTTGGTCTTTTTCTACTTTGTCTCCGGTTTTGATACTAAATTGATTAATGAAGCCAGATGCTGGACTCACGATTTCTAATCGATTAGATACCCCAGAGATAATACCTTCTCCGGGGGAAGAGACTTCAATTTCAGCTAACAAGATATAACCAATAAATAGCGACGTGATACCAAAAAGAATTTTTACTTTTTTAGGTATTCTGTATAGCTCTTTAGTAATTAACGCTAATTTATTCGGTTTTTGATATAATATTTTAAATGAATAAATAAACTTATTATATATCTGATTTAATTTATGAAGATGACGTTTCAATTTTGGCTAGCTTCCCAATTAATTGGACATATTCCATTTTGTTTTTCATATCTGCTATCATGATTTCTGCAATGCGCTTTTCAATAGTTAACATGTCAAATAAAGTATTAACCATTTCATAGAAAGAGGACTGCGATATTTCATATTCACGTTGCTGACTTTTAATAATAGAATGCATGATATTTCGTTGCTCTTGTAAGCCAGCTAATTCAGTCGCATTTGAATTAGCAATGAGCTTTAGATTTTTAATTTTTGCAGTTGATTCTTTATATTTATAATCAGCTTTTTCTTTTGCTGCTTCATATGATTTAAATTGTGATAACTCAGTGAGTTTTTTATCCATATCAAAAATATTTAATTTCATCTCCATACCGATATAGGATTCATTACGGTTTCTCGTTTGATCAAGATATCGTTCTTCTGCGATTAGATTAATGTTAATGAAAGAATTTTGTTGATACGCACTTTCTTTCATCGAATCCGCTTGCATTTTCAATATATTATATTCGATATTTTGTTGAATATTCTCGCTATCAATAATCGTCGATTTTAAATTTTTGAGGAGAGCTGGTGGAACTAGCACGCCATCTTTCGGAAATGATATCCCAGAGGCAAGCTCAATATTGGATTTATATTGTTCAATTTCTTTTTCTATATTTGTTCTTTCTGTTTCAATACGTTGCATTAATAATGAAGCTTGCTCTACATCACTAGATTTAGCAACTCCGCTTTTATAGCGACGATTAATTGAACTAAAAATATCTTTTGCATTGTTATTTAAAATTTCCGTCGTTTTTGTTAGTTCACTAAGGTAATGGATACCAATAAGATTGTTGGTGATAGTGCTATAAAGATCGTCTTTTTCTTTGTTCAGAGAAAGTTTTGATACCTGTAGTTTTAGGTTTTTTTCATTAAATCGATGACGTGATGTGCTGTCATATACCATTGAAGTTGCAGTGATATTACTATTAATACTGTTATCACTATTTTTAATTTTACTTGATGCTGATACTTTAGGAAGATAAAAATAATCAGTTTGTTTAGCTCGATAACCTTCTGCTTCTAATTCTAATACTTTCACTTTGATAGGATTAGAATTTTCTAATACACGATTAATAAAGGATTGAAAGCTTTCAACTTTTTCAGTTGCAAAACTATAATTAGGTAATAATAAAGGTGCAAATAAACATAACGCTAGGGGGATAGTTCTCATTTTTTACTCCATCGATAATAAGGTTAATAGTTTTTTTCGACTTTCAATTGTTTTTTCTTTTAGCCATTTAGTGGTTTGATTAATCTTTGATATTTCTGCTGATATTTTCTCATTGTCAGCTTTTCTATTGACTTTTTCTTTTAATAAATAAGCGTTTAATTTTATTTTCCAGTCATCATCTGCATTTTTGATTGATCGTAAAACAGTTAAATTTTCTTGTGCTGTCGTAGATAAGGTTAAGAGATGCGTAGTGATTTGGTTTGTTAATTCATTATTTTCAGGAATAGACACGATTTTCTGTGCGATATTGATATTGACATCCTGTAAGTTTGAAAGTGTTTCTTGAATTTTATTTAATTCTTCGGTGTGTATTGTTGATGTTTTTGCCTTAGATTTCTTATTTTCTTTTTGATAGAAAAATTAAAGAAATTCAAACTTACTAAGAGTAAAACAGAAACAGAAACCCCAAGGATAGAGGTTAAGAATGCAAAGGACATTGAGTTAAGTGCCATAGATATAGATGAAATCATGGCATTCATTTTTTCAGAAACATCTCCGTCACCAGATAATGATGCAGAAATAGCGGTGATCATTCCTGTCAATCCGATAAAGGTACCGATTAGTCCTAAGGAAACAGATACGGATGCGGATAGTTTGGTCTGATTCGATAGAAATACATAATGACTTAACTGATTTTTTTTGAATACTTTATGGCACAAAAAGATAATTAATGGATAAATATAAATACCAATCATGGTATAACTTATCTCTGGTGCTAATGAAAGGCATTGCTGAACCATTTCTTGTACTGCTTGTATGAAGAAACAAGCAAGAAATGTCATTGCATAAAAAAGTAATCCGATATAATACATTTATTTATAATCCCAATAGATACATGAATTCCAACCTGGGCAATGTTCACTTGCTCCTTGTTGTAGAACAATTTCTTTATTGATTCCAAGACTTTTAATTAACGATGTTATATAAAGTAAGTTATATGTATTTTTCTCCTTACTACCACTTATTTTTTTATCAATATAACCACTCAGTATGATTTTATTCCCAGGGCTATCTTTAAATTCTTTACTTAATAGCTTAGTTTCATCATTCGAAAGATGAATACCACCCTTAAAACTGAGAAGTTTATTTTTTAAGTCTAATTGTACTTTTTCAAAACGTAATTCACCGTAGTTAATATATTGCTCGACAGATTTCATGCCACTAAAAATGAAAACCATAGAAACAAGTATTATTATACAGAGTGTTCCACTTAATCCATCTACCATAGGTGCTAGCTCATCGTCTGAACCATCATAATCTTCTTCTTCTGACATAAAAATTTCATTTAGTTATTAAATATATTATGAGGGTGTATTATAAATAGGTTTGATTTGAGTTCATCAGAGTTTAAGACCAAAAATAACGAATGTGAGGTCACTCTATATTCGAGCTCATGTTATTTTTAGTAAAATCGATATAATGCGGTTTATTAATCGATGCTAATTACTATTAGCGTAGGAACTCACTTTTTAAATAATAGTTTAATAATATGACGAATATAATAAAATCAGTTGAATCAAATAACATAACGATCAAAAAATTTAAGGTTCAGGGGCTTGATTTAATTGTTACAACCCCGAATGGAACAGTCGAAAAAATAGAAAATGGGCTTTCTGAAATTATTTTAGGGGATATAGTTTTATTAACTGAGCAAGGTTACGTATTATCGCAAGATGAAATTTTATCATCGATAACGATGAATATTGGTGCTGATGCAATCTACCTCAAAGAACAATTTATCAGTGAAACGGTCGAACTCGCTGAAGATATAGATACTAAAAAAGATGAAGATGATGAAGAAAAACAGTTTGCAGAAAAGCTAGCAGAGTTAAATCAAGAAAATCAAAAATTAGCAAAAGAGGTTCAAGCCTTAGAGTCCCAGACTGAGAAACAAGAAGAGCAATTAAGCTCTTCATTGACAAAATTATCCGAAGCAAAAGCCCAATTAAAAGAACAAATTAAATCAGAGAAAAGTAAAAAAGAGAGTGTGAGCGATCCCGCATTACCTCCATCACCACCACCTATGCCAGCGAAATCTTCAACTTCATCTGAATCTAGTACTCCTGCGAATAAAACACCCGAAAACCCCATAGTCATTAAGCCAAAAACTCAAGTTTTTATTCAAGGGAAACTAAGTGAAGAATCAGACTCTGGGAAAAAAGATGACGGTATTACAAATAATAATAAACCAACGTTTATTGGTACCGTTTCCCTTGATTCTCAGGCATATCTTATTTTGGATGGTATAAAATACCCAATTACAGCGGATAAAGAAGGACATTGGTCATTAAAAATAACTAAACCGTTAAAAGACGGCGTGTATGAATATGAACTCGCTGCCTCAGCTGATGGTAGTAACCCTTTAATTTTAAAAAATAAAATAATTATTGATACTCAATTAGAGAGCCTGTCGGTGAACTTAGAGGAACACAGCGACAGCAGTATTCTGGGTGACAAGCTGACCAAGCACAACACCCCGACATTCGCCGGTCAAACCGAGGCGAACAGCACCGTGACCCTCCAGATTGCGGGACAAGAATTGGTGACAACGGCGGATGCACAAGGCCGTTGGCGCGTCACGGTTGAAAAACCGCTGGCCGATGAACAACATAATTACACAGTGACGGCGGTGGATGTGGCCGGCAACACAAAAGCTGTCGCGGAGACAGTGACCATCAAAACGACGTTGCCGGCGGCCACGGCGCAATTAAAAGATATTCAAGGATTTGTCACCAACCAAAATAAGCCGACGTTTATGGGTACAACAGACCCATACTCAACAGTTAATGTGGTTGTAGGCCAAAAAAAATACGAAGCTAAATCGGGTGAAAATGGTGAATGGTCGATTCAGCTTAACGAGTTGGCAGATAACGTCTATACATACCGAGTCATAGTGACAGATTTGGCTGGCAATAAAAATGAATTTAGCGATCGATTACAAATTGATACGCAATTACCCTCGACAGTGGCGACGTTGACCAAGGGCACTGATAGCGGGGTTCAAGGCGATAATATGACCAACAATAAATCGCCGGTATTGATAGGGAAAACCAAACCGAGCGTGAGAGTGGACATTAAGTTTGAGGGTAAAGAATATTCTGTATTTTCTGATAAAGATGGGACTTGGAATTGGAATTTACCCCCAGATTTAAAAGACAATCAATACACTTATACCGTCAGTGTGACCGATAAAGCCGGTAATAAAGCGGAATCCAAGGGCACCTTCATCATTGATACCGAAATGACATTAACTGGGGGTCTAGATCTAAGTAGTCAAAGCAACATTGTATCGAGTGATGTTGTGACGAATTTACTCAGGCCTCAAATTAGCGGCAAATCTGATCCAAATAGCAAAATAACGGGTGAATTTAAAGGAACGAAAAAGACTGTTTATTGCGATGAACAAGGTAAATGGTCGTTGACGTTTGATGTAAATGCTAAAATTGGTAAGGATAACGAATACGTTATTACAGCTAAAGATGCTGCGGGTAATGAAAAAATACTTAAACAAAGTTTTTCCTATACCCCGCCTCCGGAGGGTGGCTCCGGTGAATCTCCGCCCCCGACACTTTCAGTTGAATTAGATAAAGAGAGTGATAGTGGAAATAAAGATGATTTCACTACTAACATTAAAACACCTAAATTTAGCGGTACCGCAACCAAAGGTGCTGAAGTCAAGTTATACATTGATACCCAAGAGTATACTGCAAATGCAGATGCGGTAACTGGAGCGTGGGAGATTTCGGTTAAGAGTTTACCTGAGGGGGGGAATCCTTATCGTGTGACTGCTGAGCATCCAGGCAATAGAAAAATAGTTGAAATAAAAGGAAGCGTGACCATTGATTCAATGCAGCCATCGACAGTGGCGACGTTGACCAAGGGCACTGATAGCGGGGTTCAAGGCGATAATATTACCAACAATAAATCGCCGGAATTAACCGGCAAAACCAAACCGCACGCGGCAGTGAAGATCTCGATTGAAAACGAAAACGGAAGCTATGAGACCACCGCTAATGCTAACGGGGAGTGGACGCAAACGCTGCCCACAGAATTTACCGAGGGTAAGCACACTTATACCGTTAGCGTAACCGATAAGGCCGGTAATCAGGCCGAGTCCGACGGTGCCTTTTTTATCGATACAAAGTCACATTTTAAGAGCGTGGACTTTGATAAAAGCTTTTATAGCTTCATTGGATGGACTAAGAATAATACCCCGATATTTGTAGGGGAAGCAGAGCCCAACAGTGTTGTTACCATGAAATTCCGCGGGGGAAGGTTCTCGACGGTTGCTGATAAACAGGGTAAATGGCATCTTAAGGTTGAGTCCCCATTGGAAGATAATAGTTATGATTGTTATTTTGATTCTGTTGATGTAGCCGGCAATAAGGAAACCTTGCTCAAAATTATAACTATCAAAACGACATTACCATCGACTGACGCTAAATTGAAGGACATCAATGGGTTTGTCACCAACCAAAATAAGCCGACGTTTATGGGTACAACAGACCCATACTCAACAGTTAATGTGGTTGTAGGCCAAAAAAAATACGAAGCTAAATCGGGTGAAAATGGTGAATGGTCGATTCAGCTTAACGAGTTGGCAGATAACGTCTATACATACCGAGTCATAGTGACAGATTTGGCTGGCAATAAAAATGAATTTAGCGATCAATTACAAATTGATACGAAATTACCCTCGACAGTGGCGACGTTGACCAAGGGCACTGATAGCGGGGTTCAAGGCGATAATATTACCAACAATAAATCGCCGGAATTAACCGGCAAAACCAAACCGCACGCGGCAGTGACGATCTCGATTGAAAACGAAAACGGAAGCTATGAGACCACCGCTAATGCTAACGGGGAGTGGACGCAAACGCTGCCCACAGAATTTACCGAGGGTAAGCACACTTATACCGTTAGCGTAACCGATAAGGCCGGTAATCAGGCCGAGTCCGACGGTGCCTTTTTTATCGATACAAAGTCACATTTTAAGAGCGTGGACTTTGATAAAAGCTTTTATAGCTTCTTTGGATGGACTAAGAATAATACCCCGATATTTGTAGGGGAAGCAGAGGCCAACAGTGTTGTTATCATGAAATTCGGCGGGAGAAGGTTCTCGACGGTTGCTGATAAACAGGGTAAATGGCGTCTTAAGGTTGAGTCCCCATTGGAAGATAACAGTTATAGTTGTTATTTTGATTTTGTTGATGTAGCCGGCAATAAGGAAACCTTGCTCAAAATTATAACTATCAAAACGACATTACCATCGACTGACGCTAAATTGAAGGACATCAATGGGTTTGTCACCAACCAAAATAAGCCGACGTTTATGGGTACAACAGACCCATACTCAACAGTTAATGTGGTTGTAGGCCAAAAAAAATACGAAGCTAAATCGGGTGAAAATGGTGAATGGTCGATTCAGCTTAACGAGTTGGCAGATAACGTCTATACATACCGAGTCATAGTGACAGATTTGGCTGGCAATAAAAATGAATTTAGCGATCAATTACAAATTGATACGAAATTACCCTCGACAGTGGCGACGTTGACCAAGGGCACTGATAGCGGGGTTCAAGGCGATAATATTACCAACAATAAATCGCCGGAATTAACCGGCAAAACCAAACCGCACGCGGCAGTGACGATCTCGATTGAAAACGAAAACGGAAGCTATGAGACCACCGCTAATGCTAACGGGGAGTGGACACAAGCGCTGACCACAGAATTTACCGAGGGTAAGCACACTTATACCGTTAGCGTAACCGATAAGGCCGGTAATCAGGCCGAGTCCGACGGCGCCTTTTTTATAGATACAAAGTCATATGGTAAAAGTTTGAGCTTTGATCAAAACGTTTATAACGGCTATGGATGGACTAAGCATAATACCCCGATATTTGTAGGGGAAGCAGAGCCCAACAGTGTTGTTACCATGAAATTCGGCGGGGGAAGGTTCTCGACGGTTGCTGATAAACAGGGTAAATGGCATCTTAAGATTAAGTACCCATTTGCAGATAATAGTTATTATTGTGATTTTGCTTTTATTGATGTAGCAGGCAATAAGACACAAACTGGCGAATGGGTAATTATCAAAACGACATTACCGTCGACTGACGCTAAATTGAAGGACATCAATGGGTTTGTCACCAACCAAAATAAGCCGACGTTTATGGGTACAACAGACCCATACTCAACAGTTAATGTGGTTGTAGGCCAAAAGGATTACCCAACTAAAGCGGATAAAAATGGTGAATGGTCGGTTCAGCTTAATGAGTTGGCAGATAACGTCTATACATACCGAGTCATAGTGACAGATTTGGCTGGCAATAAAAATGAATTTAGCGATCAATTACAAATTGATACGAAATTACCCTCGACAGTGGCGACGTTGACCAAGGGCACTGATAGCGGGGTTCAAGGCGATAATATCACGAAGGATCAATCACCAGCCTTGACTGGCAAAACCAAACCGCACGCGGCAGTGACGATCTCGATTGAAAACGAAAACGGAAGCTATGAGACCACCGCTAATGCTAACGGGGAGTGGACGCAAACGCTGCCCACGGAATTTACCGAGGGTGAGCACACTTATACCGTCAGTGTGACCGATAAGGCCGGTAATCAGGCGGAATCCAAGGGCACCTTCATCATTGATACCGAAATGACATTGACTGGGGGCCTAGATCTAAGTAGTCAAAGCAACATTGTATCGAGTGATGTTGTGACGAATTTACTCAGGCCTCAAATTAGCGGCAAATCTGATCCAAATAGCAAAATAACGGGTGAATTTAAAGGGACGAAAAAGACTGTTTATTGCGATGAACAAGGTAAATGGTCGTTGACGTTTGATGTAAATGCTAAAATTGGTAAGGATAACGAATACGTTATTACAGCTAAAGATGCTGCGGGTAATGAAAAAATACTTAAACAAAGTTTTTCCTATACCCCGCCTCCGGAGGGTGGCTCCGGTGAGTCTCCGCCCCCGACACTTTCAGTTGAATTAGATAAAGAGAGTGATAGTGGGAATAAAGATGGTTATATCACTAATGTTAAAAAGCCTACATTTACAGGTACAGCTACCAAAAGTGCAAAAATAACCTTTAAGATTGCTGGACAGGAATTGACCGAAATTGCTGATGCCACTACAGGAAAATGGGCTATTACGCTTGATAGTTTACAGGATGGGGGGCATCATTATACGGTGACTGCGAAACACCCGACTAATGGGATGTCCACTGATGAAAGTGGCGTGATTTTTATAGATACAACACCACCTTTCACTGTGGTTAAATTAACGGATGCGATAGAGTTAGGAACATCTGGTGACTTTATCACCAAAAACCAAAAGCCAGAGTTTACGGGAAAAAGCGTTCCTGGTAATAAAGTAACGTTAAAATTGAATGATAAAAGCGTCGATACAACCTGCGATGAAAATGGTACATGGCTATTAGCTTTAGATGAAACATTAGATAAAAATTATTCAGGTAAATACAAAATTATTGTTACTGATGCTGCTGACAATCATTTTGAAACAACAGGTACGTTGCAAATTGATAATACTATCCCCTTTCTTTCTGCAATAACGCTTAATTCAAGCGCGACTAGAGATAGAAAAAGTGTCCTGTCAACTAATGATTTAACCCCAATATTTAGTGGTACAACTACACCAGGCTCAAAATTAAAGTTTGAATTTTCTTACTATACTGGAGATTATTTTTGGGAACGACGTGAGTTCGATGTGACAGATATTGATAAAAACGGGCAATGGTCTTTCACATTTCCATCGAATTTAATGAAAGCTGGCCCCCTTTATGGGGTTAGTTCTATTGGTGTCGTTGCGACGTCTCCTGCTGGAAATACGAATAATAGAGATTTTGAAAAAAAAGGTTTATGGATAAAAAAAGGTGTTTATACCATCGATTCACTGATTGATGCTGAGTCTAGCCCTACAGGTAAAGATGATTTAAAAGTAAGTGTTAGCAAGACACCTAAATTGCACGGAACAATTAAAGGTGGTGTAACGGGGGACGAATTTAAAGGTAGCATTCAGATTGCTGGGAAAGAATATCCGTTAACCATAACTGGAAAAACTGGCAAATTAGCCGCATGGAGTTTTGAACTCCCTACGCAAAATGCGCTTTCACAGGGTCAACATGGCTATACTTTGAAATTTCAAGATGTATATGGTTCGACAGAGAAATTTCATTCCTTTTTAGTTGTATCTGAGTCGAATATTTTCCTTGATCCCGAAACGGATTCTGGACATCAAGGAAATGGTTATATAAACCATAATAAGCCAATTTATAAAGGGATTGCTGAGCCTAAAGCTAAAATCTCAGTAAAAGTTGGGGGAAAAGAATACAAGACCCAAGCAAATGATAAAGGGGAATGGCAACTTGAAGTTCCCCTTGATGGTGATGGGGAGCACAACCTCATTTTCCGAGATGAAACGAAAGATTTGATACTCGGGATTGTTAAGCTAAATGTCCTAACAACGCCCCCTACATTCAATGAATTTCATATCGAAAAAAGTGATACGCACAGTAAAGCAGCTGATGTAGCTAAAAATAATAATCCTCACCTGAATTTTACTTATACAGGAAATATGGATTATTACGAGATTGCAGTTAATGAGAAGACTATCAAATATGACAAAAAATCTGTTAATGATGATAGTTCACAAACGACTTTTAATAATACTCTAAATTTACCTAATGGTGAGCATAAAGCTAGGATTACCGCTTTTGATATTGCGGGTAATAAGGTCGAGCATGAAACCATTATTAAAGTGTTAAGCGGTGAGGCCCAAAAACCTAAAATCGAGTTTGGTATTACTGAAAATCAAAGTATTAGTAGTGATGGTGGCGAACTTACTTTTGACAAAAATCACTTAGAAATAACAGGTAAAACCTCTCCCGCAGGGATTGTTAAAATAAAAGATAAAACAGGTAAAGAAATTGGAACGACCAAAGCGGACAATGAAGGAACCTGGGCATATACATTGCCTATCGAATGTATTCCCAGTGATATAACAGGGGGTGGCAATCTTGAATTTTCTATTACAGCGTACGATCTGATTAATCGAAAAAGTAATATCAATTTTTCACTTATTTATGATGACTCGGCTCCTGAAATAACTAACTTTCAGACGAGTGAGATCGGCAGTAATGACACGGTATATAACAATGGATTGACCTTTAGTGGCAAAACTCAACCTAATTCTACCGTACATTTTACGTTGTCTAAAGGACAAGAAGCTATACATGAATCTGCAAAAGCGGATAAGACAGGGAATTGGCAATTCAAACCACTTGCCTCTCAAATGCCAGCTGACGGCCAATATGTTTACAATATTACGGTTGAAAATGTATTAGGGAAAATGAATGCAGAGAAAGATAAATTACAAGGTAGCTTAACAATTAAAACGACGCCTGAAATAACCTGGGGATTAGATGATAATGATGATACCGGTATTAAAGGCGATAATATTACCAATATAAAAACACCGAAGTTTAGTGGAAAAACGGAGCCTCATGCTTCTATCCGATTGATTTTTGATAATAACTTAACTCATTCATACGATGCCAAAGCAGATGAAAATGGCGTATGGGTGATAGATGAAAAAGTAAAATTCGAAGAAGGATCATACGGTTATACGATAGCTGTGGAAGATAAGGTGCATGGAATTAGTGGCCAGAAACATGGTAGATTTCAGATTGATACCACTGCCCCGAAGGTATTAACAGGTGGTGTGATTGATGCACGAGATGGTGTTGCTAAAGAGCATGTTCTCACTGATGCGAATATACCTGATTTTAGTGGATATAGTGATCCCTTTGCACGAGTTTTACTCAATATAAAGTCTCCTTTAGATAGCACTCATTTTTCTCAGACAATTATTGCAGACGAAAAGGGGAGTTGGGCATTTACATTACCTTCAGCAAGTGCATTGAAAGACGGGGAATATACCTATCAGGCAAGGGTAGAAGATAGTGCGGGTAATCTAAATAATGATTTGATGCTACAAGGCACTATCAAGGTGGATACAATTGCTCCAGATACTCTTGATGGTGGTGTTGGTAATTCTAAAGATAATACTTATCAATTGGATTGCGTAACAAATATCACAAAACCCACTTTTTGTGGTTCAGCAGAGCCAGGTGTGGTCCTACAGTTAATAGTGGGTGAGCATGTTTATAAGGATATTAAGGTTGATGAAAAAGGTCAGTGGAAATTCACACTTCCATCGTCACTGACAGAGGACACCTATATTTATAAAGTAGAGATGAAAGATGCTGTTGGGCATAAAGGAACTAAAAGCTTAAGGGGTAAGATTATTATCGATACAACACCGCCTGATGTACTGGAGGGTGGGTTAGATACTACATCAGATACAGGGATCTCAAACAGTGGTTTCACTAACCATAAAACACCAACCTTCAGTGGGACGACAGAATCTAATGCTTTCGTTGAGCTAAAGATTGCGAATGAGAGTTATACCGGGGCGGCGGATAAAAACGGTCAATGGACAATTCCGGTCACTAATCCACTGACTGATGGTTCCTATAAATATATTCTTGAAGTGAAAGATAGCGCGGGTAATAAAAAAAGTGTCGTTGACAACATCACCATTGATACCAAGGCGCCTGAACTTTCTGGGCAATTAGATGAGACGACCGATATCGGTACAAAAGGTAATAATCTTACCAACGATAACAAGCCAAAATTCAGTGGAATGACCGAAGCTGGTGCTTTCGTTGAGCTCACTATCGATGAGAAGACTTATCATGTAAATGCCGATAAAAACGGTCAATGGACAATTCCGGTCACTAACCCACTGACTGATGGTTCCTATCAATATACTCTTGAAGTGAAAGATAGCGCGGGTAATAAAAAAAGTGTCGTTGACAACATCACCATTGATACCAAGGCGCCTGAACTTTCTGGGCAATTAGATGAGACGACCGATATCGGTACAAAAGGTAATAATCTTACCAACGATAACAAGCCAAAATTCAGTGGAATGACCGAAGCTGGTGCTTTCGTTGAGCTCACTATCGGTGAGAAGACTTATCATGTAAATGCCGATAAAAAGGGTCAATGGACAATTCCGGTCACTAACCCACTGACTGATGGTTCCCATCAATATACTCTTGAAGTGAAAGATGTTGCGGGTAATTTTAGTGATAAGAAAATTACAGGCAAAATTACGATAGATTCAACCCTGCCAGATGCATCAATAATCCCTGCATCAACACCAGTAGAAAGTCACGTGGTGATGCCAACAGATATTCCAGTAGTTGATAATACGATATCTCAAATAGATATTGATAATCACAATTTCTAGTGAAGAGATTTTAGACAATATCGTTAAGCCTCATCATAATAAATGATGAGGCTTAACATTTTAAATTATAAACTATTTGAAGAGCGAAAATGTTGCTGCGGATTGTGCGTGAAAATTTTTAAATGCCAGTAAAAAATAAGGAACATCATCATAGCCAACTTCTTGGGCGATGCGTGTTATAGGCATATTTTCTGTTCTCGATAATATCATCGCTTTATTCATTCGCGACATTAAGCTAATTTTGGAAAAACTGGTGTATTCACTGGCCAGTCGTCGTTTAAGCGTTGAAGAACTCATATGAAGTTTTTTCGCGATAGTATCTAAAGTATGGCATTGCTTACCTGCACTATGAAAAATTAAGTCATACACTTTATCTTTTATCGAGATATTTATTGATGCATATAATGTAGGGATAAATTCATTTACCAGTAAAAAAAATGACAAAATAAAACCCAAATGAATATGAATAATATTCTGGTTGGTAGTTGAGTTAACTTCTTTAATAGCAGAGTGAAATACATCTTCAATAATTGGGTTTTCTTGTAAGTTAGTACAACAGATTTGACCTATTGAAGATGTTTTTTTCTTATTAATAAATAATGCAGATTGTTGTTGATAAAAGGATTTTAACATGTCTGTGGTCATTGGAAGTACATCCACAGCGAGTAGATTGTGATTATCATGATTGATTATTTCAATTGAAGATCCTTTGGGGAGAAAACAAATATCTGAGGCTGTCAGTTTTTGCCATGGGCCTTCTTCTATTCGCATGTCAATTTCACCCGAGCTAACTTTAAAGAGTAGGGAGTGAGTTAGATAAAAGCTATTTTTTATTTTATTTGATAGGGTTTCAATATAGGTATGAAACGATTTTACACAGAAATTAGTCGACATTTTTGAACCTAAATAAATATTACCTACGATTACTACCGTAAAATTATTCTGGTTGTGTCAAAGAATTGTTCACGGTTTCCATTTTTTAACAACAAACCCTGAGCTTGAATAAGATGAAAAGCGGTTTGTCATTACCTCCTTGCTTTATAAACCTCAGCGTATGCGATGTGGTTTACTAGAAGGGACGCAGGGATACTAATTTTATGCGGTGTATATTGATTTAATTAATGGTCACGATTTTTTATGTTTTTTAGAAGGAAAAATAAATTCGAAATTAGTCAGTAGTATTCCGAGAGTGACGTTTTTAATTTGTTGTTTTTATTTGAAATAATTATTTTAGCTTTAAAATTGGAATTGGATTTTTAGAGTGACAAAAAGATAAGTAAGAAAAAAGCTAAAGTGAAATAGCCACTATTAGGCGATAAATATTAAAAATAGTAGTAAATAAAAAGGCAGGGTACGTTGAAAATACCTCTGCCTTATCGTGCATTGAGTCAGTCATTAATTCAATATTTGGCTTAACTGACTATATAAACCTTGAGCACTCTTTTTGTACCCTTCAACAGAAAGGTGAACATTATCTGGGCGGGCTAAATCTTGCGCTGCCCATGTGCGAATTGAACAAGGGCCACCCATAAAGGCTTGCCAGTCCCAAAATAACGTATTTTCCTGAGCAGCAACCGTCTTTTGAATTTGAATCACACTCGTTAAATTTACTGGCATTTGTGCTTGGCAACTAGCTGCATTATTAAATTTAAGTGAATCATTCGGGCCGATAAGTAAAATAACGCTGTTGGGCATTTGTTGGCGAATTAAGCGGATTTTGGCACGTAAATTTTGCTCATAAGCGGCTAAATCTAACGTATCATTAAACGCTTCATTGGTTCCATAAGCTAGAATCACCATATCAGGCGACATTTGCGCTAAAGTTTCGCTCCACTGTGGCTGCCATTTATCAGCCATACTCAATGTTGCACCATTGAGCCCAAGCGCTGAAAGCATCACCCCTGGTTTTTGCGAACGCACTAACCACCCTCCAATTTTTAACCCATTACCTTTATTAACAGTAACCTGAGCAGGGAGTTGGGTATTTACAGGGGATGAAAATACCCACTGGTTTCCCGTGGCGGGTAATGCAACGCTGGGGGAAACAGCTGGAGCGACACGCATTTGTGAATCTCCTGCGCTTTGATAGAGAGTTTGTAGCTGGTAAGCCCCTAGCGCCGGCTGTAAAGGCTTAAGCACCACTTTGCTGTTGGCTGCTTGTGGTTCGGCAATTAGCCCACCAAGTGGGTAGTCAAAGCGCTCATCTTTACGGCTTGAAGCCAGAGACCACTCTTTCTTTTCACTCATACGGTTAATGGTTGCTGTACGTTGTCCCGGTACTGAAATAGGTGGAATGAAGCCTGGGCCCGCATCCCCATAGCGTTGCTGGAACAAGGTTCTCAAATTGCCACTGAAAAAGTCAGCAGCGGTGTGTGAATCACCAATTTGGACGATGTGCACTTGTTGGCTGCCTTGGCGTAGCTTTTTCGCCAGCAGTGGCAAATTAGGCTCTGCGTTATTGATCAACTGCCCTTGTGCAACCGCAGACTGGCCTTTAGGTAGGCTAGTCGTACGTGTTTTGTCTGATGTGTTCTGGCAAGACAATAAGCCCAGCGATAAAAGCGCAATCACGCTACCCGCCAATATTTTGGACTTAGCTTGACACAGTTTGTTCAGTTTCATGAGGTTCCTTTTCTTCCTCTTCTTCGAAATGAATGAGTGAGAATACTTTTTCAGCAATCAATTGTTGGCCTTTTCCGCTGAAATGGATCCCGTCACCACTTCGCAATTTAATTGTACTGCTTGCATCACCGATATAGTCAGAATAGGTATCGCCTTTATATTTAAAGACATCATTGACAGAAAAGTAAATTTCGCCGTTATCCTCAACTTCAGATTGGTAGAGGCTACTCAAGAATTTCATACCATCGGAGAGCGTATTTTTACGCATATTAGGGGGGCCAACCCAAATAACATCAACATTGTGCTGGCGAGCGGTCGATATTATATCACTAATCCGTTCACGGTACACTTTTTCCCAATCTTCACTTTTAAATTTGACGTATTTATAACCCGTTTGTGATGGCATATCCCAAGGGTCATTAGGTCCTAAAAAAACGACGAGAACCTTAATGTTCGGGTTATCATTCAATGCCTTGGCAATGGTTTGTGGCCAATTGAAAAAGCGTGGATATGCTAATCCTGTACTTTGTTTGCTTAGATTAATGCTATCAATATTATATTTTTTCAAGAGCATGTTTTTAACATGTGGAGCAACACCTTGCATCATGGAGTCCCCGCAAACAGGACTTGTTGGCCTTTTTCAATATTGGCTACATGTTTTGGCACGATAGGCTGATCTTTTTTGATAGTAAAACCACCAAAGTTAATTTTGGGGTTTTTCTCCCTAGCTTGTGGTCGTTTCAGGCGTTCAGGGAAGGTTATCGATAAGCTTTCAGCTGGATAAATATAGCCATTCACAAAATGAAGGCCAACTTGAAACTCGGTGGGAAAACTGAGTGTTTTGTCTTTATTGGCCAATGCGATTTCTGCCGCTTGCTTGTCTTCTTGCGCTTTTTGCCCTGATGCGTAGTAAGTAAATAGGCTTCCCGCTTCAAGTGCACCATCATGTAAATAAGCTCCATAATCCCAGATAGGATTCCCCGCCATTTTTGCCCATGGGGTATCTTGGTGATATTTCTGCTGCCAAAATCGTTCTAGTGAGCTTTGATTCAACCAAATTAATAATAGGCCGGCAACGAGGACAATAAATAAAATCTGCCCAACCTTGATGAGGGTATTTTTAAACTCAGAAGTTAGCATAAATAAACCCCGGCATACCTGAAGGAGAAAGCATAAACATAATGGTTAGAATAATCGCGAGCGGAATAGGATAATAATACCAAGGAATAGTTTGGTATTTTTTCGCTACATAATGGTAGGCTTGTACAAAATAAGGGTAGGTAATCAGTAGTAGCCAAAATGCGACTAATAGCCCCAAGCTTGCATTAATAGAAGCGATAAAACCAGGGGCAATGATTTGATTGACCATTAACAGGGCATCATCAAATGAGGCGCTGCGAAAGAAGATCCAAGCAAAACAGACGAAATGGAAAGTAATAATACGCGACACCCAAACTGATAATGTTTTATTAGGGATCACTTGGGTCCATCCTAATTTTTCCATGCATAAATTCTTAAGATTGAGCAATACAATCCCTAATCCATGAATGGCCCCCCATACCACAAATGTCATTGCAGCACCGTGCCATAACCCTGAAATGACCATAGCAAGGAATACATTAGTGTTCATACGACTAAAACCTTTGCGGTTACCGCCAAGGGGAATATAAATGTAGTCGCGAATAAAGGTTGATAAGCTGATATGCCAGCGAGCCCAAAACTCTTTTAAATTTGCAGCTAAATAAGGCGCATTAAAGTTAACAGGAACTCTAAACCCTAATAATAATGCGATGCCCGTCACCAGATTGGTATAACCAGAGAAGTTAAAGTAAATATTCCAAGCATACGCATAGGTTGCTATTAGAATCTCTCCTGCACTGTAACCCACAGGGGCATCAAATACAGGGTTTACAAAGTTTTCAGATAAGTAAGAGCTAAATAAAAACAATTTCACCAGTGCTAATGAGATAAGCAATATGGCTTTTCGAGGATCTAAAATTTCACGGCTTTCAGCTTGTATTTGGGGCAGAAAATTCTTCGCGCGGTTGATTGGCCCCGCGACGATGCTGGGAAAAAATGCAAGATATAGTGTCACGTCAAAGAAATCAGCTTTAGGAATTTCTTTGCGACAAACCGATACCGTATAGCTTACCGAGTGGAATACATAAAATGAGAGGCCAAGAGGTGCGAGTATCTCCAATATAGGAAGACCAACACTAAAGCCAAATTTGTCGAGTGTTTGTTGGATAGTCTCTTGAAAGAATGAGTAATATTTAAAGGTGGTAAAGAAAACAATAATGACGGCGGTAAGAATACCGTATATCCATCGACTAGAGAGCCAATTAGTTGCCACATTGGTAAGCAAATAAATGATCAGTGTGTAGCTAAATAAAATATAAGCAAAGTCAGGGCTAAATGAATAAACAAAAAAATAGCTAGCAGTGATTAATAAGCCATTCTGTAGTTTTGCACTGGGCTGACAACCCCAATAAATAAGAAAAAAAATTAAGAAAGAGCCAAGAAACTCAAAAGAGAAGAAATTCATATTAGACTCAAAGATGTTAATTATTTTGTTAGAAGGTGAGGGTATATGATATTTGATCTCTTTTTCTATGCAATCAGAATATTGCTCGTCATATTTCGAATGGTGACTTTGTTGGCTACGTTCAGCTACCCTAGTCACATACTTATGTATGCTCCTAGGGATATCCTCTCTTGCCGCCTCGCCACCATTCGAACTATTTAGAGCAATAGAGTTAATCTAAAATAACGAATAAAAACCATCAAAAAAACAAGTAATGCATTTAATTGGCTGTAGGGAGCCTCTCTTGCCGCCTTGTCACCATTCGAACTATTTAGAGTAATAGCGCCAATCTAAAATAACGAATAAAAACCATCAAAAAAACAAGTAATGCATTTAATTGGCTGTAGGGAGCCTCTCTTGCCGCCTCGCCACCATTCGAACTATTTAGAGCAATAGAGTCAATCTAAAAAACAATAAAAAAATCCACTTAACGAAGTGGATTTTTTTTATGTCTTGTACCTGGTGATACAAAATTAAATGCGAGTGGCTGCTCTTTGTTGAGCTTGTGTAATCAATTCTTCATTACTCGCGTACATCTCTTGTAAATAGCGGTTATAGGTTGAACCTAACTCTGAGTACCCTTTCATATCATTGATTAGCTTTTTAGTATCTAGCTCATCTTTTGATAGGCGTTGCTTTGCTCGTGAAGTACGCAGTGACTCATAAGCATTATGGGTATTCATGTTCTTCATATAAGCAGTCACGGTATCTTCTACAGAAGTATAGGAAGAATAGCCTTTGACTTTCCCTTTCTTAGTTTGGCAGCCGCTACCGCAGCGCATACCAAATAAATTACCGTTTTGCAGAGCAAGTTGTGAAGTACCCCAGCCAGACTCTGTTGCTGCTTGTGTTGCAACTAAGTGCGTTGGCATGATGTCGACACGACTCAATAGTTTGTCCCAATTTAAACGTTTTGGGTTACTACATTTCATACCATAACTATTACAGATTTGTTCAAGACGGCGCAATTCTTGGGCGCTCCACTTCTTGTTAGCTCGTACTGATAACAACCAAGTACGTTCAGCCATGATCTGCTTATTCACTTTTTCTATAACAGGGACAACCGTTTTCAAAAATGCTTTCTTTCGAGGTGTACCAGAAGGGTATTTACGTAAATCAGGGAGTGAGGTTTTAGCCTGACTTACATTCTGTTGCACAGTTTTATTAGTATACTCTTTATTGAGCATTGTGCTGGTACTGGTGGAGCCCATACTCAGGCTCGAAAATAAAAGTAAAAATAAGAAAGCGAAGACGGCGTTTGTCCTCATCGTTCGAGAGGGCATTTGCTTCTCCTAAGTATCTCTGAACAAAATTCGAGCGAATATTAGCAGATTAATTTTTTACGAGCTACATTTATCCGGATGACATTAGGGAAATTTCTGTATTATTTTGTAGACTTTTTTATATTATTATGAATTTACTGATTTTAATTGGTATAAAGTTTCTGTTGGTATATTTTCATATGAAGAATAATAAATTAAACTGTTCATTTCTGTAGTGTCTAAGCTTAACTTAAGTCAAATTTGAGTAAAGATCATACAGTTCATGTAGTTATTATAGGGTTATTTTGTCTGAAAAATAATCAGTTGATAGGCTGTTTTTTAACCAAAATGAGATCTCCATCATTTTATTAAAGCCTATCGAGGTGACAAAAGTGAAATAAAATTATTATCTGTAAATAAGTAAAAAGTGATATTTAGCTTAAATTTTAAGTACGGTAATGTCAGGGCAAAGATTTATTGGGCGATTAATATGGATATCATAAATAGGTCTTTTAAGGTTTTAAAATTTGTTGCAGTAAATCTTGTTGTTTCGCATCGTCCGCTAGCTGTTGAAAATCTGACACCGTCCAATAAGAAGTTGGTTTGGGGAGCAGTTTCATATCATCAGTAGGGAGCAAACGCAGTTGTGCGAGCAATGACAAATCATATTTGAGATAGCGATCAGGCAACGTTAAAAATAAGCCTTCAGACGGCATAATTTGTGGAGGCATCAGAGGGTAACGTTGGTCACTTGTTTGGTAATCTCTTGTTAAAACAAGAAATTTCTCCGGAACTCTACGGTAACTGTTCCACCATAAACCATCAACGCTATCAAATATTTTTCGCGTGGTTTTTCTATCTTTGCTACCGAGCTGGTGAAGTGCCAGTGGAAGAATATTTTCCATTGATTGAGAATAAGTGGCTAAAGAGTCTGCTCGGCCTTGTAGTATCAAAGTTAAGGCAAGACGGGAACCAAGTAAATTTGAGTACAGGTCTTCAGGGGAAAAATGCGGAAATCCCTTCGGAAAATCCTGGTACAGATTGATAACCATACCACTGGGCAATTTCATGCCATACCGCGAGCTGGAAAGCCAATTTTGCGGCTAAGTAGGCGCTTAGGGTATAACGTTGTTTGGCAGATTGTGGTGGTTCAAATGCATTGAAATGAATTTGTCTATCCGCTAACTCTTCACTAAGTGACAGCGACCATTGTTGACCAAGGCGTGGGTAAATTTGGCTAAATAAGTAAAAAGTATAATCTGCAGTATCTCTGACATGGGAAATATCAATAAACCCGCTTTTATCTGTATAGAGTAAGCCTATTTTTTCATTACTGAGCCCCATTAATGCCGCAGAGGCACCTAAAAAGCTGTCATTATAATGATGTTCACCGAGGCTATCTGCTTCAACGATATTATCGATAGTGTAAAATGGGACGGGTAATCCCCACAGTTCAGCTTGCAAGTTGTAGCCAAAAGCGCAGCAAGCGCGCAAACCTTGTGGAGGAGCTAAGGAAGCAACCACAGGCCAAGCTTGTGAGGCCGCTTCAAAAGTATAGGGGGTAATTACAGGCTCAATGGCAGGCAATTCCAGTTTGTCATGACTTTGGCAGGCGGCTAATAAAAGCGCAATCCCCATTGCCAGAACCCATTTGAACATTAAAATGCCTCCCCAACCTGAAAATACACCCCGGTACTGTTGCGGCCGACACCTAAATCCAAGCGAACATTCATTCTTGGTTTAAATTCAAAACGGTAGCCAACACCTACGGTGGGCAACCAATGCCCTTGACCTAATTCGGACGCAGTATCGCTCATGGTTCCTGTGCCTAACCAACCAACAACGCCATGGCGCCAATCGAGTTTATGGCGGAGTTCTATTTGGCTGGTGAATATATTGTTATCACGATAACGGCCTTCGTAATACCCGCGCATACGGTTGCCATTACCGAGTAATGATAGCTGGTTCCACGGTACATTTCCGCTTGAAAACCTTGCATAATTGTCGAATGCAATAACAGTCTCTTCGGCTAAGGCATGGTAATAGGCATATTGTAATTGGGTGGTTTGGAAGCGTGTATCGCTACCGAGGCTAGGTGCAAAATAAGTATAAACGGCCTCAAAAGTTTGCCATGATGGGCATTGGGTAGAAAATCTCGTGTGTCATAACTGTAATATGCACTGATGCCTGAATTTAACACCGAACGGCCCCCAATTGACTTGGAGAAATACTGTTTCGCACCATCATCAGGATCGCTGGCATTGATTGATGAGAAGTTCCAACCGAGCCCTACATAAGTAGAATCAGTCAGTTGGTATAAGGCTCTTGGAGTTATTTGGAACTCTTGAGAATGGTACTTTTCTTTATTGTGATCATTTTTCCCTGCAGAATATCCCTTACCCCAATAATAAGTGGGAATATTGTTAATGATGCCGGAAACAAATAACCGCCACTGGTCGTTATCAATAAAATTATAATTGGTAAAATTTAATCCAAATGCGCCGGTCGACGACGCAAAACCGCTTAAGCCAATAGAAGATGGCTGGGTTTGTTTATCTTCTTTATCTATTCGATATAAACCAACCAGTGCGGTGCCAATACCAATGCCCATTTCGGGGGTATAAAATGGCCCTGGTAATATGCCCCAATCTACAGTTTTACTTTCATCAAAGCTAGTTTCCCCACCGAGATTGTTTAGCCAGCCATCGATTTGCTGGCGGTCAGGAAGAAAATCAGCTTTAGCAGGAAAAATAATAAAAAGGCTGAGCAAGACCAGCCTTTGAATAATTACCGAATGCCACATTAAAAACGGAATTCCCCAGAAATATAAAAACTATTCCGGTTATTAAAACCGATTTCGGTTAACACATTAAAGTTTCGAGTGAGTTCAACCCGAGCACCGACAGTATTATTCCATTTATGGGCAAGATGCTGTTTAACATCGAATTTTGCATCGTCTGGTGCTAATGCCATTAACCCACTCAATTCAGGCGGTAAATCTAGTTTACTAATATCACCTTTGAATCGTTGGGTAATATCTTGATACATGGCACCAGTCCAAATTTGTAGTTTTGTATTACCTTGACCAGGGATCAAAGGTTCAAAGATAAATTCATAACCAACTCGAGGAGTTACAACAAAAGCAGTAAATGTCACCGTCTAAGATATCAAGGCTTGTTCTGGTATAGTTAAAATCTAATGTACTAAAGAATTGGTTATACCCACCAGCGAAGGTAACACCACCACCATACGTTTTTCCTTTATAATCTAATTCAAAAGGCAGATTTTTACCGATATCAATTATATTCTCTTTGCCAAAAATTTTGACTCGAGCTTTTACGCTATCAAGATTTGTGGTTGATGTACCTTTGGTTTTTCCATAAACGCCATATACGTTCATAAATGGAAAGACCCAAGTATCGAGTTTTAGCATATGTGATTCATTCTTACTGCGTGTATGTCCTGTTTTAATCATTAAATCATCATTTAAATCGAATTTAACAAAAGGAATATTTACGCCCTTTTCTGATTTAAAGGCTATTTTATCAACTTTTATATCTTGACGTAGGTTCATATATCCATAGCCGATCCCAAAAGGTTCCGGTAAATCATACCCTCGAGCGCGGGCCTCATCGCCCCAAATCGGCAGTACTCGTGACTCTGTGGTAGAAGAACGAGTAATGCCGCCTTCGCTATTATTTTGTGGTACTCCAGATTCACTTACAGAGACTGAAAATAATGGACGATCGCTATCGGCAAAGCTCACAGACATGCTCATAATAGAAGAAAGGATCAGTGCAGTACTGAATTGAATGCGTTTCATAAAATTGGCTCAATATTTGGACAATAAAGAAGTGTAATAGATAAATTGTTATTAGTCGTACAGTGATGATTAGAATTCTATCATTAGAAATTCATTTTTAGATGGTGCTTAATGCTTTTTTGTTGATAAGTTGAACTAAAGAAATGCGCGTTTATTATTCATTTAAAATGGTTATATGAAAGGGATAGGGCAGGTGCCGATATAATAAACAATACCGGCACGGAGCAGGCAAAAGGCTATTTTTTAGTTTGCTGATGAAACTTAACACGCTCATGAAAATAGGCTTTCAAATGGTCTTCCATTTGGTGAATTTTTTCTTCTAAGGCGTTGACCAACACTTCATCGCTATTCATATCGAAAACGCGTTGCATTGCGAGATCATCGACATATTCTTTTTGTGCTTTGGTTAAATCAGCCATATTTGAATTACCTTTATTGAAATAGGACTTTTGCTTCATCAATATAAAGCAAATTAAAGAAAGAGCATTATTGTGCCTCAGTCAATACCGTATGAAAAGTAGAATAACTGATTGTCGAATAATGATTATTTGTTAACTTAGTTGCAATACGAAGGATCAAATCACAATCTCAGTTTGTTAAGAATAATCACAATATTCTTAACGAATATAAGCTGATATCCTCGCCACAGTCACTTATTAATAGGTCTGAAAATGAATAATAAACAACACTACCTTGATACCGCAGCAGGTGAGGGCGAGAAAGAAGCATCAATGATGGTTGCTATTCCTGGTTCTGAGCTGACGTCTTTATTACTTGAGCAGCGTTTAGAAGAACAAACTTATTTCACCGAGGGTGAGATAGATTACATTCCAGAGGATGGCGGTTTTTTCTTTAGTTGTAAAAAAGATGAAGAAGAATTACGTTTTTATATCGCTTTAGTTGATAGCGACCCTGAGTATACCATCAACCCTTATTTTGCCACCGACCCAATCAGCCCTGAGTTGTATGCAGAAGCAAGTGCAGCCCCTCAAGCGGTAATTGTTGAGTGCTTATTTCAAGGGCAGCCATTAGCTAATTACCTTCAGCAGCTGAAATTATTCAAATATTAGTGCCAGATTTATTACTAGGCTTGGATATTTCTGCCGCAGGGAAAGTGTTTACTCGTGAGTGGCTTAATTTCCAACTAATTGATGATTTGATGCCAAGCATTGATTCTTTGTATGTTGTTCATGCTATTTATGATCAAGAAGATAACGAAGACAAGCCGGAAGAAGAGCGTGCTCCGACTATGTATTGGTTCCACACGCACGGTTTGGCACGTTGTGGTTTGTCGGAAGCGGAAATTATTATACCGCACCCGATTGCTTCTTATTATGGTATTCCCGAACTGTTTTGGAGCTTCGTGAATAACAGCATTACTCACGGGAAAATCGTGTTTAATGAGCCCATTTTTATTGGACAAACCCAAACGGGCTATGAGTATTTAGTTGCAGTACCGTTTGAAGAAGGGCTGCTGCATGTAGGGAAATCAACCCCAATTGATGACTTAAAACCACTAGAAGAGATGAACTTCGAGTTTGGAGATGTGTCATCTGAACGTTTTATGGGGGATTGGCATGATAGAGATGAATCTCATCAACACCCATCCGCTATGCTGTTCCGTGTGACACAAGAAAACCCAGTATTAGAAAGTTTCTTTGAAGGTTTTGAAGATCAAAACGCCATGATGTTTATGCGCACCGATGAAGAAACGGCAGATATGTCGCGTAAAGCTAAATTGCGTTGGGAATATTTCACCCATATGTTAGATAACTATGGGCCAAAACAGGTCGCTCAGAAGAAAGGCTTTTTTGCCAAATTCCTTGGTAAAAACGAGGAAGCTGAAGATTCTGAATGGCGCTTTTTAGTGAAATGCGGTATTGGCTACCATGATGCGGAAGAAGATTTCGATGGTCATGAACATATGTGGTTTGAACCTGTTTCTTGGCATGGTGACCAATTTGAAGGGCGCTTAATAAACCATCCTTTTTATGTGCAAAATATGCAAGAAGGGGAAGTTTATCCATTAACACGTGATGATATTACGGACTGGACAATTTATTTCCAAGACGGCAGCTATACTCCGGATACGATATATAAACTGCTAAGTGGTACTCAAGTTCACTAACTTGTCATACTCGTCATACTCGTCATACTTCAAGCTGCATGGGTGTTGACTGCGCTCAGCCAGCCGAATCACATACTTATGTATGCTCATCGGTCTGTCTTCGTTTGTCGCCTACATGCAACTTGAATTATTTAGAGTATATACGCGTCACGATTCAAACCGCATGGGTGTTGACTGAGCTCCGCCAGCCGAATCACATACTTATTCAAGCTAGAGTACAAAGGTTTATGTTAGACTGGGCGCGCAATGCGCCCAATTTAATGATGAAAATTTAACGCCATGAATGAATCCGAGCTTTACCAATATGCCTTGTTTATGCTTTCCCGCCGTGATTATGGGAAAGCAGAGCTATTTGCTCGTATGAAACGGCGTATGTATGAAAAAAATGAAGGTATTATTGATGAGCCTTTAATTGAATTGGTGCTTGAAAGGCTAAGTGAGCAACATTTTCTTGATGACGACCGTGTCGCGGGGCTATTAATGCAAGGTTATCTCCGTAAAGGGTATGGACCATTGCGGATAAAACAAGAAATGCGGCAGAAAGGTTTTCCTGAAACGATTGTGGAAAAGCATTTTGCTACTTTAGATGTAGATTGGTTTGAAAAGGCCGCATTGGTTCGTAGTAAAAAATTCGGTGATGACCTTCCTCATGATTTCAAGGAAAAAAGCAAACAAATTAGATATTTACAGTATCGTGGCTTTTTTGGCGATATGATTTATGAGTTATTCAATGGTTAGTTTTCATATTATTAATTTATAAAATCACTTACTTTTCAACTGGTTGAAATAAAATCTGAACATAGTTTTTGACGTTGTTTATTTTAGATTAATCAGTGAATTGTGAGTTCGATCTTTCTTTTATCAATCTCATGTTAACGTTAACATATCTTTAATTATATACTGTGTTCATGTTCTGGGCTGCTCACTTCACGATAAATCAAAAAAGAGAAGAAAGCGCTAGCAATGATGTTTATTGGTTTAATTCAAATAGGTATTAATATGAAGATGTTACCGTTATCTGCGATTGCAGCGGCTTTTGTCATCCTATTCCCTTTGGTGGGGGATGCTCAAACGGATTTAAGCCGTATTGAGGCAAGGCTGGAGGCGTTAGAGAAAAGAGCTGAGTTGGCAGAACGACGTGCCGAAGCTGCTGAACAGAAAGCAGAAAAGCTCGAACGAGTGATGAATATGCATGAAACTACCAAACAACCCATATCAACCGTTGTTAAGGAGCCTATTTCCAATACAAATGTACCAAGGGAGAGTGAAGAAAAACCAACATCTGGGATCCAATACCACAATGATTACGGTGAACTTAAGCTTTATGGCGATGTTGAGTTCAATATGGATGGGGCGAGTCGTCAGGGACAAATTACATCTGTCAGAACGGCTCTTGGGAAAAACAACCAACCAAATAAGAGTGATAATTGGGATATTAATGGACGGATTTTGATTGGGGTAGATGGTAATCATTTGAAAGATAATGGAAATTATGCAGGGTTTTCTGTGCAGCCGCTTGCGGATATGACAGGAAAAATGAACCTTGATGATGCCGCTTTTTATTTCGGGCAAAAGGATCGCTGGCAAGTAAAGCTCGGCCGTTACGAAGCTTATGACATGTTCCCATTAGGACAAGATACGTTTGTACAGTATTCAGGCAATACGGCGAATGATTTGTACAGTGATGGGTTCGGTTATATTTATATGATGAAAGAAGGGCGGGGGCGTTCAGGTGATGGTGGTAGTGTGCAACTTTCCCATTCATTAGATGATTGGTATTTTGAAATTAACGCATTGGTTGAAGATGGTACTGCTTTATTCGATGACTCTAATTACCATGGTTATCAGCTAGATAATAAGAAAAATGTTATTTATTTAAGGCCTGTGGTGGCTTGGCAGCCGAATGATTTTAAAGTGGCTATTGCGATGGAATCTCAAGTTATCAACAATGCCTATGGGGATAACGTTGATGGTCATTGGAAGGATATGTCCAAACGTAATGGATATGGTATGACTTTAGGATGGAATAGCGTAGAAAAATACTCAGATAATGGCGTGCAGCTAACATTCAGTACTGCATACCTAGATGCAATAGCAGAAACAGATTTATCGTTAGGTGGCTATGCTTTGTGGCGTCGCGCTCAACTAGGTTATATCTATGCGCATAATAATATTAAAGATTTTAATGCAGTAAATATTTCGACAGACCCTAATTCAGTGTTGAATAACATCCCAGGTAAATATGATGTTCATACTTTATATGCTTCTTATGAGTTACCTCAAATTTTAGCTATAGATAATTACAAAATTTATCTTGGTGCTTATTACTCTAAAATTAATGCAGATAACCCTAATTTGATTAGTCATCATGATGATGAACGCTATGGTGTTCGTGCTCGCTTCAAATATTTTTTCTAGTCTAAGTTAGGCCGTTCTTCCTATGTGTTGTTAATAAATAGGAAGATCGGCTGCGAAATAACTATCAAAAAGATTTTTTATTTATTTCTCTTGTGTTTTAACGCATTTCTATATTAAAAATCATCTGCTGACATGATCATTGTCAGTGAATTTTGCTTAATGATTAGGCAGAGTAATTTTTTTTATAATTACAAAATAAGACAGGCAGGAGAAATAAATGATTGAGCTCTTAATCGGCGTTATTGTCGCCATTGGAGTTGGGCGTTATATCATAAAAGGGTATTCCGCAACGGGTGTGTTAATGACAGGAGGGATTTTACTTCTAATCATTACCGCTATTATGGGCAAAAGTATTTTACCAGGTTCTGTTCCAACGACGGGGTGGCGTGTAACAGATATTCTGGAATACATAAAATTCCTATTAATGAGCCGAGGTGGCGACCTTGGTATGATGATCATGGTGTTATGTGGGTTTGCATCTTATATGACTCACATTGGGGCGAATGATGTTGTGGTGAAAATCGCTTCTAAGCCATTAAAAATGATCAACTCACCTTATTTGTTGATGGTTGCTGCTTATATTGTGGCATGTTTGATGTCACTGGCGGTATCTTCTGCGACAGGCCTCGGTGTATTACTGATGGCGACATTATTCCCTGTAATGGTGAATGTCGGGATCAGCCGTGGTGCAGCAGCAGCAATCTGTGCATCGCCAGCGGCAATTATTTTAGCGCCGACATCTGGTGATGTTATCTTAGCGGCAAAAGCGGCTGAAATGCCATTAATCGACTTTGCATTTAAAACGACCTTACCGATTTCTATCGCGGCAATTGTGGCAATGTCAATCGCTCACTTCTTTTGGCAGCGTTACCTCGACAGAAAAGAAAATGTCACGACTGAAATGTTAGATGTGAATGAAATTAAAACCCATGCTCCTGCTTTCTACGCTATTTTACCTTTTACGCCAATTATCGGTGTTTTAGTGTTTGATGGTAAATGGGCGCCTGAATTGCATATTGTTACCATTATTGTTGGCTGTATTATTTTGGCTGCAATCATTGAATTCATCCGTAGCTTCAGCGCTAAACATGTCTATAGTGGCTTAGAAGTTTGCTACAAAGGTATGGCAGAAGCATTTGCAACGGTCGTTATGTTATTAGTGGCGGCTGGGGTATTTGCTCAAGGTTTAAGTACCATTGGCTTTATTAAAGGGCTCATTGACCTTGCACAGTCATTCGGTTCTGGCGCAATTGTGATGATGATTGCACTGGTGGTGATTACGATGTTAGCTGCGATGACCACAGGTTCAGGGAATGCACCGTTCTATGCATTTGTTGAACTAATTCCTCATTTAGCAAAACAAATGGGGGTCAATCCTGCTTACTTAGTGATACCAATGCTACAAGCCTCTAACTTAGGGCGGACTTTATCGCCGGTATCAGGGGTTGTCGTGGCCGTATCTGGTATGGCAAAAATCTCTCCGTTCGAAGTCGTGAAAAGAACGTCAATCCCAGTATTAGTTGGATTGGTTGTGGTTGTAATTGCGACAGAAATATTAGTGCCTATATATCTATAACATTTCAGTTTCTCAGGTAAAAAAAAAATGGCTGAGCGAATAACTCAGCCATTCCTCGAATTAAAAATTAAATACTTTATATCTAAAATTTACTCTTTTAATTGATTGCGAAATTATTTTTTTACAGAATAATTACGTGGTGTTTGTTCTTTTACGTTATTAACGAGATCTACCCCAAAAAGTTGAAAGAAATAGAGTAATTAAATTAGGTACTGTTGCCCATTTAATGCAAAATCTGCACATCTTATTTTAATAACGTTAATGATGAAGAACACAAGATGAGCACAATTGAAAAAGCAGTAGTTACAGAAGATAAACCTGTCAGTAAGTGGACTTATAAGGATTTTACTTGGGTACTTTCTTTATTTGGTACCGCCGTGGGGGGCAGGCGTTTTATTCCTACCAATTAAAGCTGGTGCTGGGGGTTTTTGGCCATTAGTAGTATTAGCAATAATTGCAACACCAATGATTTGGTTGGCTCATAAAGGGTTAGCTCGCTTTGTCTTATCCTCAAAAAATCCAAATGCCGATATTACCGATACGGTAGAAGAGCATTTTGGTAAAGTAGGCGCAAATATTATTACATTTGCCTATTTCTTTGCTATTTACCCTATCGTATTGATTTACGGTGTCGGTATCACGAATACTGTTGATTCGTTCTTAGTAAATCAATTAGGAATAGACCCACTACCACGATGGTTATTGTCTGGAGTATTGATTGCTGCAATGACTGCTGGTGTGGTATTTGGTCGCGACCTTATGTTAAAGCTCACCTCCCTAATGGTTTATCCTTTGGTATTCATTTTGTTAGCTTTATCATTGTATCTAATCCCTGAGTGGAATATGTCCATGCTAGAGGTGGCTCCTGATTGGAGTGCAATGCCTGTGATTGTTTGGATGGCGATCCCACTTATCGTATTCTCATTTAACCATAGCCCAATCATCAGCCAATTTACTAAAGACCAACGTCAGCAGTTTGGTGATAATGCAGTGGTAAAAACGGATATGATTACTGGTGGTGCAGCATTGATGCTGACTGGTTTCGTGATGTTTTTCGTTTTCTCTGTGGTGTTATCACTAAGCCCAGCAGAGCTTGCCGTTGCGAAAGAACAAAATATCAGTGTGTTATCACATATTGCGAATATCAACCCATCGCCAATCCTATCTTATTTAGGGCCTATTGTTGCTTTCGCTGCGATTGTATCAAGTTACTTTGGTCACTTCTTAGGCGCTCACGAAGGTTTGGTTGGGTTAATTAAATCTCGCTCTTCTTTCTCTGTGAAGAAAATTCAAACGGCATCCATGTTATTTATTGTGATAACAACCTGGATTGTGACTATTCGTAACCCAAGTATTTTAGGCATGATTGAAACGATGGGGGCACCAATGATTGCCGCTATCCTATTCATTCTACCTGTTGTTTCGATGAATATTGTTCCTGCAATGAAGAAATTTAGCACTTCAAAAACTGGCACAAATTTTCACCTTTATTTGTGGGTTAGCATCTATTACTTCGGTTATTTATGGCGCTTTCTTATAGTTATAAATAAAGTTATATAAGACGTAAAGCCACGACCTGTAGGGGTTGTGGCTTTTTTATATCAATACGAAATAGGTTATAAGGATAGACACTGATATAACTCATTTTTAAGCTGAAGGGTGTGATAATCACCATTGCTGCATCTATCAATGTGAAATAATTTCAAGTTCAATTAGTTGCTCGCTATGGTGTCTTAGGTAATATCTAGAGTTATCACAGCATCATAACAACATAATTATGAACCTCCTCTGGCAATTGCATTTTCCAGTGTGTCGTAACAAGGATAACGAATGAAATTAGAAACATTATCGATTCACGCGGGCTACTCCCCTGATCCTACTACCAAGTCTGTTGCCGTACCGATTTACCAAACGACTTCTTATGCTTTTGATGACACTCAGCACGGCGCTGATCTCTTCGATTTAAAAGTCGCGGGTAATATTTACACGCGAATTATGAACCCAACGAATGATGTTCTAGAGCAGCGTGTTGCTGCCCTTGAAGGCGGTGTGGCAGGGTTGGCTGTTGCTTCTGGAATGGCGGCAATTACTTATGCGATTCAAACAGTCGCACAAGCTGGGGACAACATTGTTTCCGTGGCAAAATTATATGGCGGAACATACAATTTACTTGCCCACGCTTTGCCACGCTTAGGAATTGAAACCCGTTTTGCAGAGCACGATGATTTAGCAGCGCTTGAAGCGCTTATTGATAACAAGACTCGAGCCGTATTCTGTGAGTCAATTTCAAACCCAGCGGGTTTTATTGTGGATATTGCTGCACTCGCTGAAGTTGCACATCGCCATGGTGTGCCTTTGATTGTCGATAATACCGTAGCGACCCCATATTTATGTCGCCCATTTGAACATGGGGCGGATATCGTGGTTCATTCATTGACTAAGTATATTGGCGGCCATGGTACATCACTGGGTGGAATGGTTATTGATTCAGGTAAGTTTCCATGGACAAAATACCCGAATCGCTTTTCGTTATTGATAGAGCCGGATGTGGCATACCATGGTGTCAGTTATACCGAACATTTTGGTGCAGCGGCCTTTATTGCTCGTTGCCGTGTTGCGCCATTGCGCGGAACGGGGGCTGCATTATCACCGTTTAACGCATTCTTGATTTTACAAGGTTTAGAAACCCTCGCGCTAAGAATGGATAGACATACCGAAAATGCGCTAAAAGTTGCGAACTACCTGGAAAATCATCCACAAGTAGAGTGGGTGAAATATGCAGGGCTACCGAGTAACCCTGAACATGGCTTAGCGCAAAAGTATATGAACGGCAAGCCAGCAAGTATTATGTCGTTTGGTATTAAAGGTGGCCAAGAAGCAGGGGCACGCTTTATTGATGCCTTGAAACTGATTGTGCGGTTGGTAAATATTGGTGATGCTAAATCACTAGCCTGCCACCCTGCATCAACGACACATCGTCAACTTAATGATGCAGAGTTAGCGCAGGCAGGAGTTTCTCGGGATATGATCCGCTTATCAATTGGCATAGAACATATTGATGATATTTTAGCAGACCTTGAACAGGCGTTAGCTGCTGCCAAATAGTTTTACTTTGTATGAATAATAACCGGTTATGGTGAATACCCTGACCGGTTTTTGTTTATAAACTGCCGTACACTTTTTTGTATTAATGACTAATATTAAGAACGAATTAAATTTTCACCTTATTTTTAAATACTGAACTATTCTTTAAACACTCAGTCTTATTATTTGATTCTTATCTCTTTTTGTATATGAATTGTAGTATTCATTTATTGATTGTTTATATACAGTGACCTTTCTACCAACTAACGTTCGATTTGTTTAAATGAGGTTTAATTGCCATAACGATAATAGCTAAATAAAAAGAAAGTGTTTTTCAAATGAACTAAATAAAATTATTAAATATCAATAACAAGAATGGTTGAGATGAGATGATTATGGCAAACAATAAAGTTGCCTACCTTAAATGGTGCCTGTTATTCGGTTTTGTCCTAGTAACCTATTTTTTTACCATTAAATGGTAGGTTACTGTGGCAACCGGATGAACTGCGGTATGCAGAAATTAGTCGGGAACTGATTATAAGTTATAACTGGAGTGTTCCTGAACTTTTAGATATTCGTTATTTTGAGAAACCTATTTTTGGTTATTGGGTAGGGGCTGTTTTCCAAATGTTATTTGGTGAAAATAACATTTCTGTTCGTCTTGGTGTGGTATTTAGTACATTAGCTAGTGGGCTATTTGTTTATCTTAGCGCTAAAATGGCTTGGAAAAACTCACGTCTCGCTTTCAACGCGGTGTTTATTTATCTTTCAATGTTGATGGTCTTTACCATCGGTACCTACAATATTCTTGACCCGATTGTGACAGCATTTATCACTATGGTGATTTTCTTTTTCCAATGGGGTTTAACGACAAAATACTTCTCTCATAAATTACTCGCTTTTATGATGATGGGAGTAGCCTGTGGGTTAGGGGTATTAACAAAAGGTTTTCTCGTTTTAGTGCTGCCAGTGCTTGTTTGCTCTGTTGCCGCTATTTACTTTAAGCAATTCAAAGAAGTATTTGTTTTCTCGTTTGTTTCGCTGTTCACTGCTTTTGTCGTGTGCTTACCTTGGGCCTTTGTTATTGCCAGCCGTGAGCCTGATTTCTGGAACTATTTCTTCTGGGTTGAGCATATTCAACGTTTTATGGCGAATAACGCGCAAAACAAATCCCCATTTTGGTTTTATATCCCTATCTTGCTCGCTGCGGTATTACCTTGGCTAGGGTACCTTTTTGGTGCGCTACGACACGCATGGCAGCAAAAAGGGTTACATATTTATTTTCTATTATGGTTTATCGTGCCATTTGTTTTTTTCAGTATTACTAAAGGAAAATTACTGACCTATATTTTGCCTTGTATTGCACCGATCGCGGTTCTTATGGCAGCCTACATTGAAAAAATACTGACTGAGAAAAACACACTCACTATTCGTTTGAATGCATTGATTAACACACTCATAGGTGCCGTTATTGCTGGTGGAATTATTGCTTCTGCTTATTACCCTAAACTGAATGTATATCAGGCCGATGAAAGTGGAAAGCTATGGTTAGCCGCTGGCGCATTTATTTTTTGGTTATTGGTTGCGTTGCTTTCTTTCAAACAACGGTTTTGGTATTTAGCCGCAGTGTGTACGGTGGCAATTAGCTTAACGGTAGGGCATGTGATCCCATCTCGTATTGCCAGTAATAATACGCCACAAGAGGTGATTGCGAAGTATCATCACCAGTTAGCTGATAAATCTGTATTGTTAACCAATAATGTCGGGCTAGGCACCACATTGGCATGGGTACTTAAACGCAGTGATATTACGATGCTTCACCAAACTGGGGAATTAGGCTACGGGCTAAAATACCCAGATGCCGCTAATCGGTTTTATAGCTTAAAGCAGTTACCTGATTTATTAAAAAATTATCATTATAAAGATGTGGCGGTGGTCGTAGAAAGTTCTCAGCGTGAATTGTTGGACGCATTACCCGGCAACCCAATTATTATTCGGGAAGGTAATCTTGTTTTAGCTTTTTACGAAGGCTAATAGAGTACTTTGTCATGTTGTTTGATAATAGCCGCCAAACCTAAATGGTTTGGCGGCTATTTACATTAGCGTGTAGGCTTATTTAAAGTGCTCGAGTTTGACGCTGAATGAGATTTTTCCAGACCTGCGGGGAGACCATGATAAATTAATAGCATGGCCATGCTATTACTCATTGCATTCACTTCCACTTCGTTGACTGTACGGCTGTTACGTTGATGACGGCTAGTTAACGTATTTCTCATTGGGACGTCTCCTCAGTTTCTTTGATTAGGCGATTCGCTTCGGCAAGCTCATAGCGCCTTGGTGTTAGTGCGGTTGCACTGTGATTACGGGCTAGCAAGGTATAAATGGTTGGTAAAACAAACAGGGTAAATAATGTGCCAACTAACATACCAGTGACTATCACTAAGCCTAAGCCAAAGCGGCTATTCGCTCCTGCTCCAGTGGCGAATAGCAGAGGAACTAAGCCAATCACCATTGCTGCGGTTGTCATTAGTATTGGGCGTAAACGAATTTGTGCTGCTTTGAGAATGGCATGTCGTCTATCTAACCCTTCATTGGCTTGTAATTCATTGGCAAACTCAACCATCAATATTCCGTGTTTACTGATTAAGCCAATTAATGTGACTAAGCCGATTTGGGTGTAAATATTTAATGTTGCATAACCAAGTGCCAATGGAATCAACGCACCACAAATTGAAAGTGGAACAGTAATCAAGATAATCAATGGGTCGACTAAACTTTCATATTGTGCCGCTAAGACTAAGTAAATAATGATGAGCGCCGCCATAAAGGCAAAGGCGAGGGTGTTACCTTCTTGTTTATATTGGCGCGAATCGGATTGCCAGTCATGGCTAAAACCGGCGGGTAGTTCATTGGCAATATCATCTAAATAGGCAACGGCTTGGCCTAACGTGATACCCGGGGCGGGTATTGCTTGGAAAATTGCTGCATTCTGCTGATTAAATTGCGTGAGTTTATTTGGTTCAACTTGGGTATTGATATCGACCACCGTTGACAGTGGGATCATAGTTCCTGTTTCTGATTTCACATAATGGCGTGAAAGGGCTTCCGGTGTTAAGCGTTGGCTACGAATACTTTGAGGGATCACATCATAAGAACGGCCATCCATCCCAAAGCGGTTAATATAGTTTTCCCCCACTAATAAGGTCAGTGATTCCCCGATATCTTGCATACGAATGCCTAAGCTATTCGCTTTTGAACGGTTAATACGGACTTCTACCACTGGGTTGTTGTAGTCGAGGTCACTATCTACCACCATAAACAGACCGCTTTCACGTGCTTGTTGCTTGATCTCTTCCATGGTTTTATAGAGTACCGAATAATCTTGCGGACTTCTGAGAACCATTTGGATTGGCAAGCCACCCGTTGAACCTGGCAAGGCGGGTAACTGGAAAACGAAAATACTGTTCCCTTCGACATCACCGACGCGCCCTTGTAAGTCACCTTGGATCTCAGATGCGGCGCGGTCACGCTGCTCCCATGATGTCAAGTTAGTTCCCCCAAAGCTGGCGGAGGGGCCATCGGTTCCGTTAATAATCCAAGTACTTTCTGTTTCTGGCAACTCCATGAAAACATCATGTAATTTACGCGAAAAACGTTCTACATACTCGAGGTTAGCGTGTTGCGGAGATTTGATCGCCGTTAATACACTAGACTGGTCTTCCACAGGGGCTAATTCACGAGGAGCTGATTGATAAAGCAGTGGTAAGCTAATGAATACACCAACGGCAATAACACCTGTTAACCAACGGTTTTTCAAAGAGAAATTCAATACAATGGTATAGTAATGGGCTAAGGTAGAAAAGAAGGTTTCTGCCATACGTGCCATACGTCCTTCATTCTGTTTTGAGTTCAACATAAAAGAGCTCATTACAGGGGAAAGGGTTAATGCCACAATACCCGAAACAATCACCGCCCCGGCCAACGTGAGTGCGAATTCTTTAAACAAAGCTCCCGTTAAACCTGACATCAGCCCTATTGGAGCATATACCGCTGCCAAGGTGATCGTCATCGCGATAACTGGGCCTGCCACTTCACGAGCACCAATTAAAGCCGCTAAAACTGGTGATTTCCCTTCTTCAATATGGCGATGGACGTTTTCGACCACAACGATAGCATCATCGACGACGAGACCAATTGCTAATACCATGGCCAGTAGCGTCAGTAAGTTAATACTAAACCCAAATGCCATCATGAGTGCGGCTGCACCTAACATAGATAGCGGAATAGCTAAAATTGGGATGATGACGCTGCGAATTGACCCTAAACACAGGTAAATAACCGCAATAACAATCAGTAGCGCCTCAACTAATGTGCTAATCACTTGGTCAATAGACGCTTTAATAAAGCGCGAAGTTTCAAATGCCATTTCCACCTTAACACCGGGTGGTAAGGTTTTGGTGATGTCAGGCATTAATTGATTCATGCCGTCAACGATTACCAAAGGGTTACCCGTTGGTGTGGCAAATAAACCAAGGTAAATAGCAGGCTCACCATTCATTAAACCACTGGTTTCTGTGGAAGCGGCTCCTAATTCAATGGTTCCCACATCTTTTAACCGTACTAATCCATTGCCGTCGTTGCGGATCACTAGATCACGAAACTCATCGACATTAGTGAGGTCGGTATTAACATAGACATTAGAAATCACGAACTCGCCTTTGACTTTACCGGGTGCCGCTTGGTAGTTGTTTTGGCGAACTGCTTGTGCAACATCCGCAGCGGTTAGCCCTCGGCCAGCTAATTTATCGGCATCCAGCCATAAACGCATTGCTAACTGTTGGCCACCAAAGACTTGAACTTTAGCGACACCGTCAATTGAGGAATACATTGGCTCAATGACGCGAGAAATATAGTCTGTCAGGGCTGGAATGGATAAATTGGTGCTGGAAAAACCGATATAAGCAACCGCAGTGGATTCCCCAGAAGAAAGTTCAATCACAGGGTCATAAGCTTCTTTCGGTAATTTATAACGAACTTGGTTCACCTTCGCCATTACTTGCGCAAGGGCTTGAGTGGAGTCTCGGTTAAGTTCCATTCGTACGGTGACAAGGCTACTTCCTTGCACAGAAGAAGAAGACAGATAGTCTACGCCTTCCACAGAGGAAACCGCTTGTGCGATGGGCTGTGTCACAAACCCTTGCATCAATTTAGCTGATGCGCCAGGGTATTGAGTCGTAATGGTGATCGTCGAGCTTTCAAGTTGTGGATATTGGCGAATAGGCAGTTTACTCAGCGCAAATAAACCAATTAACACAATCAAAGCACTGACCACGAGAGCCAGAACAGGTCGGCGAACAAAAATATCAGTAAATTTCATTACGCCTTCCTTATGAACCTTGAGCTGTGTTAGCGACAGGTTCAGACAATGTATCTTGGGCAACAGGGGTGACAGCAGAGCCGTCGTTTAAGCGTAATTGCCCAGAAGTGACGACTTTATCGTTAGCACTTAAGCCGTGTTCTATTTCAATTTTGCCATCCCAACGTTGCCCCGTTTTTACGGACACCCGCTTGACGGTCATCGCATCCCCTTCACCTTGCGTAATAAATACGGTATCGCCATAGGCGGTATACGTAACAGCGGTTTCTGGGATTGTAATGACTTCATTACTGGCTTGGCGTACCACATTCACATTGGCGTACATCCCAGCTTTTAATGTGCCATCGCTATTTTCTAATGTGGCTTGCAGGGCGATAGTACGTGATTTACCAATGAGTGGGTCAATGGCCGTAATACGGGCTGGAAAAGTTTTATTGGGATAAGCATCAACTGTAATATCAACAATTTGGCCTTGATGCAGTTCCGGTGAGGCCTGTTCATCTAAGGAAAAGTTGAGCTTTAAGGTTTTGGTATCCACCAGGCTGGCAATGGCTTCCCCTGGGTTTAAATACTGTCCTTCATGGACTTGGCGAATACCTATCGTTCCGTCGAATGGCGCTCGGATCGTTTTTTGTGCAATTAATGCTTGGGTTTGACGGATTAGGCCTTGGGCAATATCACGTTCAGCACGTGTGCTATCCACTTGAGCCTCTGCCACTAAATGTTGCGCAGATAATGAACGGGTTCTTTCGTATAAGCGAGCCGCATTGCGCAACTGTGCTTGGTAACGTGATAAATCCGCTTGTTCAACGGCATCATTGAGCTGCACTAATAATTGGCCTTTTTTGACTTGTTGGCCAGATTCAAATGCAATTTTCGTAATACGGCCATTGGTTTCTGCCGCGACTAACACTTGGCTGCCAGCTTCTAACTCACCCACACCGTAAAAGGTACGAGGCGCAGTATCTAAGCTAACAGGAGCCAATGCCACTTTTACTGGTGGATATTGGTAAGCTGCTTGTTCGTCTTCCTCGTTTTGGGCATAGGTCGAATAAATCGCGCTACCCGCCCCAACAGCGATTAAAACGGAACAAAGTGTCATTATTGTTTTTTTATTCATTAAATTTTCCTTCTATTTCTGCGCTTTTAACGCGAAATAAAGACCTCGAAAATGCCCTGCAATGGCGATAGCAATTAAGCCACCAATAACAGCGATATGTTCAATTGCCCAAAACATCGCGATTTGAGCCTGTTCTCCCGTGTAGCTCCAAAAGGTGTGGACAATCACAATTGTGAGGAACAAAAACACGGCTAGCGCCCCAGTTCCAAGCCATAAAAGACGATTAAATAGCACAAGAGCAGAGCCAACTAACATGACAGCGGCAGAAGCAATGTTGAAAAACCAATCTGGGTGCAGACCCGCGGCGCGCATTTCGGCCAGACTATTTTCATAATCAAAAACTTTGGCTAAACCAGATGAAATAAATAAAACCAAGATGAGTAAACGAGCAATAAACCATAAGCTATTGCTTTCTAACATTTTGGTAATCACCGATGGCATAAACCTATCCCCTTTTAAAAAGTAACCTCAATTGACAAACTAGCAGGGTGGCACTATAAAACCTTAAGTTAAGTTGAGGTCAAGCAAAGGTGAGATAAAATGGCGGACAAAGACACAAAAACGATAAAACCTCAGAAAAGCGAGGGAAAAAAAATTGATTTTACGCGGGCACTAACGGTGGGCGAAGTGGCAAAACGCTCGGGAGTACCTGTTTCTACAGTCCATTTTTATGAATCAAAGGGACTCATTCAAAGTACTCGAACTCAAGGGAATCAGCGACGATTTCACTCTGTTGTACTGCGTTATATTGCCATTATTAAAGTCGCACAAAGTACAGGGATCCCATTACATGAAATTCAAGAGGCATTAGGACGTTTCCCTGCAAATAGTGCGCTAACTTCAGAACAATGGCAGGAGATGTCGACACAATGGCGTAAATCTTTAGATAAGCGTATTCGGCAATTGACGCGTTTACGTAATGAATTGGATAATTGTATTGGGTGTGGTTGTTTATCACTGAGTGATTGCCCACTGCGTAACCCTGATGATGTCCTTGGACGAAAAGGTCCCGGCGCCCGTATTTTAGAACGTCCATAAGCGCTTTATTAAGACCCACACTTTTCATTATTTGGATGGCCACTGTTTAACGTGGCTATTTATCTAGATATATCATTAAGTAATGATGGTTTAATCCTATTTTTAACGGTAAGGCATAACTTATTGTTGAGATGGAGTTTTAATCGTTATTTACCAAATTGATAAATAAATTTTTTATTGACAACTCAAGTAGATAGTAATTTTGTAACTTAATGATAGATAGGCTATTTCTTAATTTTATTATTTTTGTATTGATTGATTAATTGCTACTTTACATTGATTCGATTTATCTATTTACTGCATAACTGATAATTAATGATTAGCTAAACATGGAGCAATCAATGTCAGTAGTGACACTTGTACTCGTTTTTTTATTAGCCGTTGTTGTGAGCGTTTTTGTTTCACGATTGCTCAAAGATATTATTCCATTACCCCTAATACAGATAGCACTGGGGGCTGGCTTGTCTTTATACGGTTTTACGGTTGAATTTGAACCTCATTTATTTCTGTTTTTATTTATTCCACCTTTATTGTTTCTTGATGGCTGGCGTATTCCTAAAGAAGCCTTATTTCAAGAAATTAAACCAATCATGTCGTTAGCCATAGGTTTAGTGGTGGTTACGGTTATTGGTATGGGGTTCTTTATACATTGGTTAATTCCGGCCATTTCTTTAGCTGTTGCTTTTGCCTTGGCTGCTATTTTGTCGCCAACAGACCCTGTTTCGGTGTCTGCAATGACCGTCAATTCCCCATTACCATCGCGAATGGCGCATATTCTAGAAGGGGAGTCATTGCTGAATGATGCAACGGGTCTGGTGTGTTTCAGTTTTGCGGTGGTCGCTGCGCTAACAGGCACATTTTCCCTTGCTTCAGCGGCGGGGCAGTTTGTATTAGTGGCTTTTGGCGGAATTTTAATTGGTTTGCTGGTGGCTTGGGCAATTGGCTGGTTAAACCAATTGCTAGTTAAGCGCACTGGGGAAGAACCTGCTATTCAAATTATGATCAGTTTATTGATGCCATTTACGGCTTACTTATTAGCTGAACATTTACATGTTTCCGGTATTTTAGCCGCAGTGGTTGCCGGTATTGCCATGCACTATGAAAAAATTGCAGGGCGTATGCAAGCCGCAACACGTATGCAAAGTAAAGCGGTGTGGGATACAGTACAAACTGCGTTGAACGGGATGATTTTCATATTGTTAGGCGAGCAGTTACCCGGTATGTGGACAAATATGCCTGCTGTAGCAGAGGCCGCGGGTGCAAGCCATCCTTGGATGCTATTTGTTTATGTGGTAATCATTACTGTGGCCTTGGCGGTTTTACGGTTTAGCTGGGTGTGGATCTCGATGACTCTAACGGTCTTCCATAAACGCCGTCGTGGTAAAGAAGCCGATGTTATGCATATTCGTATGATGGCAGTGATGGCGACAGCGGGAGTGCGTGGAGCGATTACGTTAGCGGGTATTTTAACATTACCTTTATTGATGCCAGATGGTTCATTATTTCCGAATCGTGACGTGGCTATTTTCTTAGCAATGGGGGTGATTTTATGTTCATTACTGATTGCCAGTATTGCACTGCCTATTTTAACTAAAGGGCTGGTACAAGACTTACCTTATGATAATGACGAAATTCGAGCGCGTTTAGCCTTAAATGAAGCCGCAATGGCACATTTACGTGAATTGATGAACCACCCATCGGATGATATGGATGAAATTGCCATGCGTACTGAGGTTGGGGCACAACTGTTAGAAATTTATGGTAGACGACTCGATAACTCAGATGAAACTGAGTCAGATGTGTATGATTTACATAAGATGATTGATATGGAACGCGAGATGTCCAAGTCAGCGTTAAAAGCAAAACGTGACGCGTTATATCAAATGCGTAAAAGCAAAAATATTAATGAGAGGGTGTATCACCGTTTACGTGATGAACTTGATTTAAAAGAAGAAACACTTAATCATCATAAAAATGGTAAACATTAGTTAGTGAAAATAAAGGCCTGAATCCCGAATGTATTCAGGCCTTTTGTTTATGATTATAACTCAACTAAGTTTGACGGTTTGTATTGGTTGTTGATAAGTTAGTTGCAATTCTATTTTGGAAATTTATATGTCACAGGGTGCCGTTAGCTTAAGCATTATTATTACCATTACTTAGTGGTGGGGATATGCGACATCCTAAACCCGCCAGATAAGGCGGGTTTTTTGTTCTTATCTGGTTAACACTTCAGTAAGGAAAAATCTATACGATTAACCAAATTAAATATTGCACCTCAATTATCAAAATCAACTCGGTTATTTATTTTTACCGTGGGAGAAAATTATTTTTATTCGGATATTTTTGAATCTTGGCAATATACTGGTTTTTCTTTAGAAAGTGATGACCGCATGCTACCGCCTAAATTAGCGGGGGTATGCACCTGAAATTATTGGTATGGCAAACACTAATGCAATTGTGATTGTTCGCAGTCAAGAATGTATTATTTCTGAAACAGCCGTTCCTCCAGAGCCATTTACTCGATAGCGGCATCCGTGGTGTATTGGATGTGACGGTACGCGAAGAAAATGGCGAAGAGAGTAAATTTAGTATTAGTACCGCCTCGTTACCTCAGTTAAATGTAAAAGCGATGTGTTCCACGTAAACGAGCTCTGGACAGGCTAGCACGGTCAATTTACGGCATGGCCAATTAAGTCGTATTTATTATGATAGCTTGGTGAGTGAAAGCATCAGGTATACATGCAAATTTGCAACCTTAACGAAGGTAAGATTGCGGTTAGACTATGCCACCGATAGCGACCCGCAAAAGCGGTTGCCGATGAAAGATGCTTCAAATAAAACGATTTACAGGCAGTTAGAAATTGTGGATGAGCAAACTGGGGCGGCAGGCACAGACATTCGTGTGGGAATTCAGTCAGAGCGTACGATTCAGATACGTAATCGTATTCAAGGAGCTAATGCAGACGCAGGAAGCTATCAAGGGTCTGCATGGTTAATCGCCACATTTGATTAAATTGAATGGTTAGATATCATCCACCAATTTTCTGAATAAAACTGGATGGGCTTTGGCCTAACCATTTTTTAAACATGGTCGAAAAAGACCCAACACTGCTGTAGCCTAAATCGAATGCAACCTCGGTAATGGATTTACCCGCAGAAATGTGGGTAATTGCACTTAATAAGCAAGCTTGTTGCCGCCAGTCAGAGAAAGAGAGCCCTGTTTGAGCGCCAAAAAAACGGCTAAATGAACGCTCACTTTTATGTAATTTAGCGGCCCATTCCTGTGGTAGTGAGGTGATTTGTGGGGCTTTTAGGAATTCCCGACACAACTGGGCTAAATGTTCATCTCGTGGGATGGGGGCGTAGAAAGGCAGGGGCTCTGCTTGTGCAATTTCATGCAAAATCAACTGGTACATAACCCCATCACGGCCATTTAAATCATATTCAATCGGGGTATCAACGGCTTCGAGCAGTAACTGACGTAGTAAAGGTGAAACTCTGAGCACTTCGCACTTATTTCCTCTACGTGGAGCCGCTTTGGGCTCAATGTATAAACTACGTGTACTGACATTCAACATGCGGGTTTCATGAGGGGTATTACAGGGGATCCAAACCCCGCTATCAGGCGGGATGACCCATTCGCCGTCTGCAGTACTGACTTCAATCAATCCTGTTGCGCCATATAAAAACTGGGCACGGCGGTGGACGTGAGAATCGAGTAACACGTTTGGTAGGTAATCAGTACCGATAGCTAATACATCACGTGGAGTGGCATCGACAGTTTTTAGAGGAATATTTCGCATAGGAATTTATCTTGGCTGAGATTCAAAAATTATTATCTATCTTCTGAATATAGGCAATTTTTATTGACATAACCACATGTTTTATATGGTTGGCTGAAATTCCAATGTGTTTGACGGCTTTTCGAAAGTTGGCAAACCGGGAAATGATTACTCTAGCGCGGCAACCTAATGTATGCCAGAGGTAGAGTTATCATGGAAAATTATCACGATCGGGCAGATAGCAAGAGTCTGATTAAACCCTTAACCCGTCGTCGGTTTATTCAAGGCAGCTCTGCGCTCATGGCTGTCCCCTTTATTGCCACAAACACGGTCGCATCGACACCAGAAAACCCGAATATCATCCCAACGACAACGCTGCAAGATGAAGGTGAGAGAGTGGTCTCCACCTGTAGTAGTTTTGATTGTGGTGGCAAATGTGATATTCGAGCACACGTTAAAGAAGGGGTAGTAACACGAATAAGCACCCGTCCAGATGCTGATTTAGATGAAGAAATGCCCATCATGCGTGCTTGCGTGCGCGGCCGCAGCTACCGGAAATTTGTTTATCACCCAAATCGACTGAAATACCCAATGAAACGAGTGGGCAAACGTGGAGAAGGGCGCTTCGAGCGAATTAGCTGGGAAGAAGCGACGACATTGATTGCCGACAATATGCAGCGTATCAACGAGCAATATGGCCCTGCATCACGCTTTGTTAGCCTCAGTACTGGAGTGACTGGAGGCATTTTCTCTGGTGCGAATATGCTACGCCGCCTATTTAATATCACGGGGGGCTTTCTGGAGAATTACCATTCAGTGAGTAACGGCAATACCATGGCGGTCACACCTTATACCTATGGCACATCAGCCAGTGGTAGCACCTTAGACACGCTCGAAGATACGCCATTGGTGATCCTGTGGGGGCATAATCCTAACGAAACCATTTTTGGTCATACGAATCATTATTTTCAAAAAATGAAGAAAAATGGCACTAAATTCATTGTTGTCGATCCGCGTTATTCAGATACCGCATCGTCATTAGCGGATCAGTGGATCCCTATTTTACCGACTACAGACAATGCGATGATGGATGCCATGATGTATGTGATCATCAGTGAGGTCCTGCATGATCAAACCTTTATCGATAAATTCACTGTTGGTTTTGATGAGCACCAGATGCCCGAAGGCATACCCGAAAATGAGTCATTGATGGCGTATTTGATGGGGAAAAAAGATGGAATAGTGAAAACTCCAGAATGGGCGGAACCCATTACCAAAGTACCCGCCGATACCATACGTCAATTGGCGCGTGAATATGCCAACACCAAACCAGCGGTATTAATGCAAGGCTGGGGGCCTCAGCGTCATATCTGTGGTGAACGTTCCGCCCGAGGCGCGACCTTGTTGGCAACAATCACGGGTAATGTGGGTGTAAAAGGGGGATGGGCAGCAGGTTATGGCATGGCAGTCACGCCGGATCTCCGTAAAACTCTCGCGGGTCCTAGCTTATTTGACAACCCTGTGAAAGCGAAAATCAATATCACCAATTGGGTGCAGGCCTGTGAAAATAAAGATTTGGTAACGCCCAATAACGGTTTAAAAAACGCAGAAAAACTCGATACAGAAATCAAAATGATTTTTTCGTTAGCGGGTAACTATATGACCAACCAGAACCCCGATATTTTGCATGCCGCTAAAGTTCTGGAAGATGAAAGTAAAGTTGAGTTTATTGTTTACAGTGACTTATATATGACTCCCAGTGCCAAGTATGCCGATATTTTACTGCCTGAAACCAGTTTCTTAGAGCGTTGGAATGTGGGTGGCACATGGGGAACGGGTAATTATATTATTTTATCTGAAAAAGTCGTCGAGCCTGAATTTGAGCGCCGTAGTGACTATGAATGGTTACGCGACGTGGCTGAAAAACTCGGTGTTGGCGAAAAATTCAGTGAAGGCCGTACAGAAAAACAGTGGATTGAGTATTTAGTCAATGACGCTCATCAAAAACGCCCAGAAGATGGCATTCCAACCTTTGATGAGTTGCTGGTTAAACGTCGACATCTATTAAAACATAAACCGCACGTGGGGCATGTCGCCTTCGAGAAAAATATTAACGATATCGAGAATAACCCGTTTGAAACACCATCCGGAAAAATTGAAATTTTTTCTCAGCGCCTTTATGAGCGTAATGACGTGGACATCCCTGCTTTATCTCATTATGTGCCTGCTATTGAGGGGCCGGAAGATGAACTAGCTTCCCGCTATCCATTGCAATTAATCACTTGGAAAGGTCGTAATCGTGCCAATTCAACGCAATTTGCTAACCCGTGGTTACAAGAAGTACAGCGCCAAGAGTTATGGATCAATCCCATCGATGCCAAAAGACGAAATATCACGGATGGGGAGCGAGTTAAAGTGAATAATGACCGCGGTATCACCATGGTACCGGTCAAAATCACCCAGCGCATTATGCCTGGTGTTGTTGCTTTACAGGCAGGAGCGTGGTGGCAACCTGATGAAAATGGCATTGACCAAGGCGGTTGTGCGAACGTTTTAACATCTTCCCGCAGTACAGCAATGGCACATGGAAATGCCCATCAAACCTTATTGGTGGAGGTAAGCAAAGCATGAGTAAATTTCAGGTTTATCCCGCGGTTAGTGACAAACAGCTTGGCTTTTATATTGACTCTGCGCGTTGTTCCGGTTGTAAAGCCTGCCAAGTGGCGTGCAAAGATAAAAATAACCTCGACGTGGGTCGCAAATATCGTCGTGTATATGAAGTTGCTGGTGGTGAGTTTATCGAAAACGGCACAGGGGGGCTGGTGAATAACGTCTTTGCCTATACGTTGTCCATTTCATGCAACCACTGTGCCGACCCAATGTGCGTGAAAAATTGCCCGACGACAGCCATGCACAAGCGTGACGGGGATGGCATTGTGATGGTCAATACAGATAAGTGTGTGGGCTGTGGAACCTGTGCGTGGTCTTGCCCGTATGGTGCACCGCAAATGAACCCTGAAACCAAGCAAATGTCGAAATGTGATTTTTGTATTGATTTACAACTAAAAGGGGAGCAGCCCGTCTGCGTCGCCACTTGCCCATTAGGAGCCATTCAGTTTGGCCCGATAGATGAATTACGACAACGGTATGGTGAGTTAGCGGATGTTCGCGGACTTCCAGATTCATCAATAACTCACCCTAATTTAGTGATCCACCCACATCTTGGGGCGGGTCGTACACAAGACTCACAAGGAGAAGCCAAATGAATGAATGGCCACTGTTATTATTCACATTTTTAATGCAAACATCCATTGGGTTGAGTCTGATGTTAGCGCTTTTTGCAAACAAATTATCGGCGAATTTAACGGGCAAAACGCACGCACAGTTTTTGCTGTGGTATGTATTTGTCGCCTGCGTATTTGCGGGTATCGGTTTATTGTCCTCAATCACCCACTTAGGGGTTCCTTTAAATGCGCCTAACTCACTGCTGAATATTTTTTCATCGTGGTTAAGCCGTGAAGTGGTATTCACCGCTACCTATTTTGCTTTTCTCGGGCTGACTTTCCTATGGTTATGGCTCAAAAAGGAATTGTCATATTTGCTACTTGGCTTGGCCATTATTGCAGGGCTATGCGATGTGTATGCCATGGCTTCAATCTATCGTTATACATCAATGTTAACGTGGATGAATGATAATACGTATTTGATGTTCTACGGCACGATGTTTACTGCGGGAGCTGCTGGGTATTATTTATTAATCAATTTGTTATTGCGTTTTAACATCGGAGCCGTAGAGACTCAGATATCAACTCGTGGGTTATGGATGTTATGGGCGGTGATTGGGGTTAGCTTACTGGTTCGTTTAGCTTATCAGCCTGCCTATGAAAGTTACTTGGTTCACACTAGCTATAATAATGAATCCATTACATTTCCTATCGACTCTATCCATGCTTACCAAGGGATTTGGTCACTGCGTATCACGAGTTGGGTAGTTGGAATATTGGCGGTGATGGTATTGGGATATGGGTTGTTTCGTCATATACGACAAACGGCGAATAGGGTTATGACTTCGAGCAGTAAAGGATATTTAGTGGTTGGTTGTACAGCGGCGATGGTTGCTGAGTTTATGCTGCGTTACTGTTTTTACACGATCCACATATAGATAACAGCGTATTGCTTAGGAAAGTATCTTTTTTATGATCCATTTTTCACACTATGCAGCGGCGTTTAATATTTTAGGCACATGCTATTTATTTTCACCCAATGACGATGCAAGTCATTATGCAATAAGCTTTTTCAAGTTAGATGACTTCGCATCTCAGTGGCCTTGTAAGGTCAGCATCTCGCTTAGCGAACGGATCTCGGCATCGCTAAATATTGAGATTGCGGCACTGCATACTCAGTGGACGGATTTGTTTATTGGACCTGAAGCATTACCCGCCCCGCCATGGGGCTCGGTATATCTTGACCCAGAGGGTGTTTTGCAAGGTTCTTCCACGGTGGCATTGAGTGAGTTTTTAAAACGGGAGCGTTTAAAAATACAGACCCGTTATCCAGAGCCCTCTGACCATGTTGGTTTAATGTTATTTCAAGCGGCAGTTTTGGCTTCACAAGTCAGGGAGGCCGCATTAAAAGAATTGTTGAATGACCATTTGGGAAGTTGGCTACCACAATTTTCTCAGCAATTAAATCGAACAAGGTATAGCCCATTCTATAATGCATTAACTGAATTAGCTCTGGTGACTGTCAGGTCGTGCTTGTAATATTATTCAATATTTTTGATTGTTAAATGGTTAATTAAACGTAATATTTGAATAGGTGAAAGGTTAACAAATTTTAATTAAATGAAAATTGATTTAGTTATAAGAAATGCAAATTAAAATGATTCTTACTTTATCTTTCTAAGCCATAATGCATTTTTAAGCCATACTACTTAATGATGTTTTGGATATCCATAGGGGGTATAAAGTGGTCAATTTATTAAATCGTTTGTTGTCCCATGAAGATGCTGGCAGGTTGTTATTGCGTCTTTCTGTTGGTGGGCTCATGTTGTTTCATGGTATGAGCAAATTAATGACTGGTGCGAGTGGTATTAAAGCGCTGCTGGCTTCTTATGGTTTACCTGAATTTATTGCTTATGGAACAATTCTAGGTGAAGTGGTTGCGCCTATTTTCATTATTTTAGGGATTTTAACTCGTCCATCAGCTTTATTAGTGGCTTTCACCATGGTGGTTGCATGGTTAATGATTGGGCTAGATAAAACATTTGTATTGGATAAAACCGGTGCATGGGCGATTGAAAGCCTAGTGTATTTCTTCTTGAGTGGTATTGCATTGGCATTTTTAGGTGCGGGTAAATATTCCATTATTAAAAACCCGAACTGGCGATAAACCTGTTTTTCTTTTGTGTTTGACATTGCCTTTGAAAAAAGACCATCAAAAAATTTCTGATGGTCTATTTTTTTGAAAAATACCTGTTAATGATTTTCTAACACGGATTCACATGCAAACAGTATTTTAACGTGATGAGTTTCTTCTATTTCTTTGAGTGTTTTCTCTATCCGTTCTCTCATTAGCACGGATACACTTTCATGGTCAGTTTCCATGCTTTTTCTCCTGTAACGTTTTATCGTTAACCCTTAACACATACCACTTGGCGTAGGGTATGAACAATTTCTACCAGTGATGATTGTGCTGCCATTACCGCGTCGATGTCTTTGTAGGCCATCGGTATTTCGTCAATCACATCACTGTCTTTTCGGCACTCAACATGGGCAGTCGCCATTTTTTGGTCGCTAACTGAGAAACGCTTTTTGGCTTCAGTTCGGCTCATTACACGGCCTGCACCGTGGCTACAGGAACAGAAACTTTCTTCGTCTCCTAACCCGCGCACGATAAAGCTTTTCGCCCCCCATAGACCCTGGAATGATCCCCATTTGGCCTTTTCGAGCGGATACCGCACCTTTTCGTGTCACTAAAACGTCTTCACCAAAGTGCTGCTCTTTTTGCACATAGTTATGATGGCAATTTACAGCTTCTTGCTCTGTAATAAATGGTTTTGGAATTTCACGCGATAGTGCTTCTAACACGCGGTGCATCATCACTTCACGGTTATGGCGGGCAAAGTCTTGCGCCCAACCCACTGCTTCCATATAGTCATTAAAATGTACGCTTCCTTCTTCGAAATACGCGAGGTCTCTATCAGGTAAATTAGCAATATGCTGTTGCATATCTTTTTGTGCCAATGTGATAAACAAGTTACCAATCGCATTTCCCACTCCGCGTGACCCGCTATGTAGCATCACCCATACACGGTCTTGTTCGTCTAAACACAGCTCAATAAAGTGGTTTCCCGTTCCCAACGTCCCTAAATGGTTATAATGGTTAGTTTGGCGCAGTTTTGGGTACTTATCGCAGATACGCTTAAACTCTGCATCTAAATGTGCCCAGTGGCTATCGACAATATCCGGTGTACGATGCCAAGCCCCTTTATCACGCCCATGTCGATGGGTGGTTCGACCGTGTGGCACTGCCGCTTCAATGGCAAAACGGATATTTTGCAGGCTATCCGGCAAATCCGATGCCGTTAAGGACGTTTTTACGGCAATCATTCCACAACCAATATCCACTCCAACCGCCGCAGGAATAATGGCCCCTTTAGTTGGAATCACGCTTCCAATGGTTGAACCTTTCCCCACGTGTACATCAGGCATCACAGCAAGGTGCTTGAAAATAAACGGCATTTTGGCGGTATTTTGTAGTTGTGTAACTGCTTTCGGGTCAACAGGAACTCCATTGGTCCACATTTTTACCGGTACGCCATTTTCTTGAGTTAATTCGTTGAATTTATTATTTATCATTATTTATTCCTTAATTTTTACTAATCCGTTTAATACTTGGTCTAATCCACCGTAAACAGAAATTTGGTCGATGCGATGCGCAATATTTTCTAAGGTTTCGAGCTCTTTCAAACGCAAGGCAATGGGGTTGTTTTCCATCACTTTAGCGGTGTTTAGCAGTGAGCGAGTCGCCGCGGTTTCTTCACGTCGGCGGATCACGTTTGCTTGTGCCGATTTCTCGGCTTCGACTACTTGGGATAAAATCGTGCGCATATCTCCCGGTAAAATAATATCTTTAACACCAATGCTATCGATTTCTAGGCTAAACTCAGTGACGTATTGCGCCACTTGAGCCAACATCAGCTCATCAATTAGTTGCTTGTTTTCTAACAGTTCGTCTAAGGTTCGAGTCCCCACGATTTCTCTTATTGAGAATTGTAATTCACGATATAAATGTTCTACAGGCTGACTCAATTTGAAAATGTCAGCAAAACATCCTGATAGCGCCAATTAGCACACAGATTGACGCGCAATGTGACTTTATCTTTGGTTAAAATTTCTTGCCCGCTGACTTCAAGTGATTGCAAACGCGTATCAATGATTTCAACCTCATGTTTATGGTTAATTTTCCAATAGCCGTAAGTTCCCGGTTGTAATAAATCTTGTATCTCACCATCAATTTTTAGCATACCGACATGCCATGCAGGTACTTGGCTAATCAAGGCCAACTCATTGCCTTTAATGCGTTTTTTACCCATTAATCGGGCAACTAAGGCGGAGTCAATAACACTATTTTCTAGTGATTGCAGTTCCACTTTTAAGCTATTGCCATTTTTCCAATACAACCGACGGGTTGCTGGTGGCAAGATTTCTGCCAAGCTATTGTGCAAGTAAATAAAACCAATCTCATCATCAGCTAAAATGATGTCAATACAGTGCTCATCAACCCAATCAGAGTGAAATTGGCGTAAGTGGTCGGCCAATTTTTCATCAATGGCCTCATTGTCGAGGGTGAACAATGACACTGTCAATCGATTGAACCAGTCGTTTAAATGGTGCTCACCCGCTGTTAGTAATTGCTTAAAATCCCCATTTTTAGCGGTCAATGCGATTTGTCCTTGAGCGATATTGATTTTTTTCATTATTTTTCCTTTTTTATGGTTTATCCACCACTGAAGAAAAAAGTGAAGTGGTGAGGGGAAAAGTAGAGTGCCCAGTACGGCTGTCTAAATTTCTGCTCATCACTCGGCAAGGTTCTCGAGTGGTGGTTTTAAGCTTAACTTCAACTTAGTTTTATACAGTTGGATTTGTATTTTTTTCAGGAGTCGAACCTGATAGCTAGGCTATTACCAAGGTATCTTACTGACGGCGGCATACAGACCATGTAGTGACTAACGCCACCATGTCTGCACCGGTTGAACGCGAAGTTCAGACAATTTTCGGCAGTGGATAAATAGATAATTGCCAGAAGCGTGCCAACTTTGATGAAAATATAATAAATATTTTATGTCATTGAAAAATAACAAATAAATATTTTAATGAAATTTTACTAACATTGAATGATGAAATGAATTAGGCTATTTATTATATTTTTATCTCGTCTTTTATAAATTTATATAAACTCATTATGAATAAAAAACGCAAAGTTGTTATTGGCGTACTGGGCACGGTACTCGATAGGCGAGGTAAAAAAGCCAATCGCTGGACAAAATGGCGCCAACGGTAGGCTTGTGCCAACAACCTGATTTGGATATCGGTCGCTTTGAACTGCTACATCAGGTCAATGACTATGGCATGGCGCATCGGGTGAAGGAGGATATTGAGCAAGCCTCTCCCAATACCGAAGTGGTGCTGCATGAGGTGGATATTGCCGACCGTGGGACTTCGAAGAGGTGTATACCTCGTTATTGGATTTTTCTTCAAGTTATCAATTTGATACTGACGACGAAGAGTATCTGGTGCATATCACGACGGGCACCCATGTGGTACAAATCTGTTGGTTTTTATTAACCGAAGCTCATTATTTACCTGCCAAATTAATCCAAACCTCTCCCAGCCAAAAGGGGAGAGAAAAAGACCCAATCGGCATTCATACGGTGATTGACCTTGATTTAAGCCGTTATACCCACATCACCAGTCGCTTCCAAACAGAGCAGCAACAGCAGGTATCCTTCTTAAAATCCGGGATTGCCACGCGTAATGCTGCGTTTAACACCATGATTGAGCAAATCGAGCGGGTGGCTTTGCGCTCAAAAGCGCCGATTTTACTCAATGGCCCAACGGGGGCTGGGAAGTCGTTTTTGGCGCGACGCATTTACCAATTGCGGGAAAGCCGCCACCAAGTCAAGGGGCGTTTTGTGGAAGTGAACTGCGCCACTTTGCGCGGTGATAATGCCATGTCGACGCTATTTGGCCATGTCAAAGGGGCGTTTACTGGGGCACTAAATGCACGAGGCGGTTTGTTAAAAGAAGCCGATGGCGGCATTTTATTTTTAGATGAAATTGCAGAACTTGGCCTTGATGAACAAGCTATGTTACTCAAAGCCATTGAAGAAAAACGTTTTTTTCCTTTTGGCTCCGACAATGAAATCCACAGTGATTTCCAGCTGATAGCGGGAACCCACCGCAATCTTGCAAAGCAAGTGGAATCGGGTAAGTTTCGTGAAGACTTATACGCCCGTATCAATATGTGGACCTTTGCCTTGCCGGGGTTAAAAGAACGTCGTGAAGATATTGAACCCAATATCGATTATGAATTAGCCAAACTTTGCCAAGATCAGCAAAGCCAAATCCGCTTTGATAGCGAAGCACGCAGCCTGTATGTGAAGTTTGCTTGTTCCTTGCAAGCCCAGTGGCGCGGCAATTTCCGTGAATTGGGGGCCTCGATTAGCAGGATGGCGACCTTTGCCGAGCGCGGGCGCATTACTAAAGTGGTTGCCGAGGAAGAAATTGGCCGTTTGCAGTCTCAATGGCAGCCAAAATCAACCAATACATTTCCAAAGCAAATTGGTGAGATTGATTTATTCGATAAGCAGCAACTGGCAACAGTACTTGAAGTTTGCCGCCGTTCATCTTCCCTTTCCGAGGCAGGTCGTGAGCTGTTTGCGGTATCACGGCAACACAAAAAACAGCCCAATGATGCGGACAGGCTGCGAAAATATCTCGCCAAATTTGAGTTGGATTGGGAAGGGGTGAAGGGAAATAATGGGTAAACAAAAGCCCCCGTAAGGGGGCTGATGGGGTAAAACTGAGTTGGTTTAAATTAGATAGTGATTAATATTCTTGAACACAAATAATAGATAATCTTTCCTTGCTATTTATTTGATTTATAAATGCGCCCATGTGACCATTAGCATTTATCATATATTTAGAAAAACTCCAATTACTAATCCAAAAATATTGCTCTGTAATGAATTTTTGTGCGGTATCCTTCCCCCACTCTTTACTTAATAAGGTGATATTTTCTTGTGTCATGACCTCATTGGGTGATTGACACATCTTTAACGCTTCTTTTGGTGTTCCTTTTCCATTGTGGGTATACCACGACTCTAAGGTAAAGGTATAGACCATATTCTTGATATTAGAGCCTCTAGATTTTCCGGTGATGGTGACTTTTGCTTTGGAGCTGTCTTTCGGTTGTTTATTCAATGTCACAATACCTGTGCTATCAATATATAACCAATTTTGATCAACCGTCCAACTATAGTCAGAACCAGTCCATAGTGAAGGGTTGATTTGAAATTGCGCGCCAGTATATCCGACATGAGGGAATTGCTCATCAATAGAGTAGTTTTTCTTATCCCCTAGTCGTGTAATTGACATTTCACCGTAATTTATAATTTGAATGGACTGAGCACTATCATTATAACCAATTGAGCTATTGTCTAATGTGATTTTGGCAATCCCTGACCTGTTATCGTTATGAAAGTTAGCCTCATATTTCCCTGGTTCAATTTCTGTTATTGTTTTCGGTTGATTCCAATAATTAGAGTGTAATCTTGGATTTTTCCCCGTTATTGGGTTGCCATTATCGTCTTTAAGTATTAGGTATAGTGTGGCAAATGTTTTCTTAGTGTCTGTCTCATAGCGGTTTGCTGTGAGTTCACTTTTCCCTGGACCAAACACAGGCGCGCCAGTTTCAACCGTAATTGTTTTTGGTATACTACGAACTGGAACAACACTTGCTGATATCGAATGTTTTCCGGGTGTTGCAAGTTTGAGGTATCCTGTATATCGACGAGTGAAAGTGTCTTTTTCGATATTCCATTTAACTTGTAATGAAATGTTATTTGTATCAAGTAATTTAATATCGGCAGTATCAATAAATACATCATTACCATATCTATCCTTAATTTTTAACTCAAAATCAGCTTTTTCACCAACTTTAATCGTACTTTTATCAAGCTTCAATTGAACGACTACAGTGTTACCAGTGTCACTGAATGGAATAACAGATACCTGTATTGTACCCAAAACCTTATTGACTTCTGCGGTCAGATCATATTGTGTTGTTTGAGTTAGCGCTACTGTTGTTGTGTATTCTCCTTTCTGTGTTGAGTTTTCTTGCAATGTCTTAATGGGGATAGCTGTTGATGTTTTAGCGTCCATCAAACTGATATCTGTTGCTTGTAATTCAGTGACGCCATTACCATATTGGTCGGTTAACTTGAATGTTAATTGGAACTCTTGTCCTGGTTTGGTGATGTATTTCCCTGAGCCATCTGCGGTTATTGAGGACTTCATGCTCACATGAGCCACATTTTTAACCCCTTTCGGATTTTCAATCGTGATTGTGGTAGTATAAGGGTGCCCATTAACCTTAACAGTTACTGGATATACACCAGCTTTCGTCAGCAATAAGCTTGATGTGTAGTTGCCATTATTACTTTCAATCCATTTTGTCTGTGTTGGTGTGCCTGCAAGTTCCATGGTGATATTGGAGGCATCAACAGTCACAACGCCATTACCGAACTTATCTTTCAGATTGAGTTGAAGATTGGCGTTAGTACCAATGCTTAGTACTGCAGGTACATTTAACTCAACTTTCGCGACATTTTTAGCGCCTTCTAGTGGTTTCACCTCAATGTCGATATTTTTTACCTGTTTATTTACATCAACCAATAATGTGTGCTTTTTAACTTTCTCTAGTGTGATTTGAGCCGTATAGACACTATCGTGTGATGCTGATTTCGCCCACTGTGCTTTTGTGGTAATGGTGTCGTCAGTATTTTTGAACTTAATGTCTTTCGTTGCGATATCTGCCACTTCATTGCCATATTTATCAAGCATGGTGAGGGTTAATGTAGTGCTTTCACCTGCACTCATTGAAGTTACTGCAGGAGTTGATTTAATCTCATTAACATTGCTAGCGCCTTTCAAAGCTTTCACCGTGACTTCCTTGGTATTGGCATCTTGTTTATTCACCGTCGCGGTTAATGTGTGTTTACCCACTTTGGTTAATGGTAAGGTGGCTTTATACACGCCTACCGATGCCATATGCCAAGCAATACTGTGGCTATCAATAATTTCTGCGCTATGGCTATCGGTTAACACAATATCTGCCCCATTGACGTTAGTCACCAAATTGCCATATTGGTCTTTCAGCTCTAAAGTTAATTCAACTTCTTTACCTGCATCAAAGGTCTTGAGGTTTGTAGTGATTTTTGCATTTTTTACCCTATCTTTGCCACTTGGGTAAGTTGCTTCTACGGTTTGAATGCGGCTTGGTTGCTTATTGACAGTGGCTTTAAACTGGTAATTATCGACAGTTTTTAACTGTTGTTTAGTGGTATACACGCCATTTTGTGAGGAAACCCATTTAACATTTGTAGATTTTCCATTATTGGTGAGCTGAATGTCTTTATTATTGATATCAATAACACCGTTATCAACACTGTCTGTTAGCGCTAATATTAAGGTCACCTCTTTCCCCGCTTCAAGAGTACCTACATCGGTTTCAAGAGTGGTTTTATGGACGTTATTTACCCCTTTGGCTGGGGCAACGATTAGTTCAATCTTATCGCTAAGTATTTTGCCTGCGGAAACTTGAATAGGCTGCTTGTGTAACTTGTTCATAGTGAGTTCTTGAGAGTAAAACCCATCTTTAAGTTCTTTCCATATGGAGGTCGATTGCAAGTCAGTTAATAACTTCAATTTCGATGATGCCCCAGTCAGCTTGTTACCAAACTTATCTTTTAGCCCCACTTTTAGGGTGACTTTTTCCGCGGAATTGACCGTGTTTTTTGTTGCATTATAGGTGATAGATAGGGTCTCTAATGAACCACGCAGACCATCTTTATCATAAGAGGCAATCGGGATTTCTGTTGGTACTTTGACGTTCCAATTAGTGCTCTCTGATTGGCCATTGACTTCCACTGTTATTTTATAACGGCTTGCTTTGGATGCAGGAAGTTGAGCGATATATTTATTCATCACATTCTTTTCCATAAAGACAATACTTTGCTCTTTATCGTTAATTTTCATTTTGATGTCGCTACTGCTAACATTTTTAACTGGGTTGTTATATTGGTCAGTTAAACTAATGGATAATGATGATGGTTGTCCTGCGTTACTGTCGGCTATCGGTAAGATAGTGATTGTTTTTACAGCATCTTTACCGGTTGGTGAATTGACCGTGATATTGGTTGTATTTGTAGATGTACCAACACCGGCACTCAGAGTATGTATTTTAACGTCACTGAGCATGGTGGTGGCGGTATAGGTACCTAAGTCACGGCTATCTTCTTTCCAAATTATTGGTCTTTTGTTAGGAATGTCTGTCGAGTGAATGTCGCTATTGTTGAGATTGATAACTGAGTTGTTATCGATATCTGTTACCTTTAAGGATAAGGTCACGTTATCACCTGCAGTGATCACGTTTGGTGTCGCCGTTAGCGTTACATTGTGGACTCGGCTGGGGTCTGTTGAAGGCTTTACTTCAATTAACACATTTTTACTTTTTTGTTGATTAACTGTCGCTCCCAGGGAATGAATACCTGCAATTGGGATGACGGTTGGCGTGGTATAAATACCGTTTGTTTGGTATTTCCAGATTAAACCCGTAAGGGCTTTCTTAGTATGCGAATCATTAATGACGATATCAGCCGCATTAACACCCTCAACGCCATTATTCCATTGGTCGGTTAATGTGAGTGTCAGTTCGGTTCTGCTACCAACGGCTAATTGATTAATGCTAGCCTTAAATTCAACAGTTTTTACATTTGCTGAACCTGTTAATGCGCTGACATTAATCACCAGTGGGGTATTTGTTCGGTTATTAACGCGACTGACAAAGGTATTCTTTCCTTGCTTATGTAATGGGAGCTCGGTGGTGTAAATACCATTGCTTTTCTCTTGCCATATCGGGTTAACAACAAGTGTACCGTTATGTTCTAACTGAATGTCGTTAGCGAGAACTTTTTCAACCCCATTGCCATGGCTATCAGTCAATGTTAATTGCAATTCAACTAACTCTCCCATCATAAGAGTTTTGTTTGTTGCCTTTAATTCCACATTGCTAACAGCAGATAGCCCCTGTGGTGCCTCAACATTGATATCCTGTGATTGGATAGTGTTATTGACAGTAACCTTTAACGTATCAGAGCCTAATTTACGCAATAATAAGTCGGCGGTATAAGTGCCATCCGCATGGTCTTTCCATATGACAGGTCCTGATTGCTGGTGAGCAGTCACAATACTGTTGCTAGAAACCTCTTTTAGCCCATTACCAAAGGCATCTTTCAACGTGACGGTGAGTGTGACTTTCTCGCCAGCTTTATGTTTACTGGTTGGCGCTACATTCAGCAATACTTCATTAACGACTTTGTATTGGCCTTTCTTACCACTCCCATCCCTAGCAACAGCAGCAATTGGCACTGGTTTGCTAACATCAAATAATTTTTCGATTGAAGTGACATTTTGAGTTGGGATAGATGCAACCATATTGTGTGAGCCACTTTGCTGTCCGGGTAATGTCCCAACGTATTTGCCCGTAGGGACTTGAGCAACTTGCATGGAAATTGGTTGTTGCTGATCGACGGTAACGGACAGGCTGGTAATATTGGATACTGGGTGCCCATTTGAGTCAGTCAGGGAAAAGACAACCGTACTGTCAGAACCTGCAGCTACGGGTACAACATGGACAATTTCAACATTATTGACCTTGCTTTTCCCTTCATTGTTATGAACCGTAATCTCAACAGGGAGGCTTTCCAGTTTATTAACGGTGGCCACTAAGCTATCTTTGCCCAGTGTTTTCAACACTAAATCCGCGGTATAAGTGTCATCTTTGCCGGTTACCCAAGCCACCGGACTTGTTTGACAATGAGTGAGTGCAATTTTGGTGCTTTCAACGCCTGTGAGTTTATTATCAAACGCATCTGTTAAGGTCAGTGTCAGTTGAACGGTTTCTCCTGATTTGTAACCTTGAGCTGCAACCACCTGTAATTCGACGGTTTTCACGACAGCCGCGTTACCTTCCGTGCCTGAACCATCGGTTTTATCCGCATTGATGGTTGTTGGAGCCTTAACTACCCATGTTTGTGTTGCTGTTTTTTGACCAATCGCGACGTTAACGTCATAACGGCCCGTTTTTTGCGCGGGTAATTTGGCGGTATAAGTGCCCTTTATTTTGCTATCTTCAATCAATGTGAGGGGGAGTAGTGCTCCGTTGAGGGTGAGTTTTATCTCATCTTTAAGTAAGACCACACCATGGCCATAGATATTCACGGCTTTTAGGGTGATGGTTTGCTCTGAACCTGCTGCTGATGGGGCAATCGGTTCGAGCGTCAGTTGGTGAACTTGAGCCGCTTGATTCGGGCTGACCACATCAATACTAACCATGTTGCTCTCTTGGCTGTTCACTGTGGCTTTCAAGTCATTGTTGCCTAATTGGCTTGATGGCAATGTGGCGGTATAGCTGCCGTTATTGTGGTCAGTCCATGTCAAGGTAGCATTTTTGTTGTTGTGCTGTAGCGCAATGCTGGCACTACTGACGCCTTTCAGTGGATTGCTAAAGCGATCTTTGAGCTCGACAGTCAGTTGCAACAGGTCACCCGATGTTAGCTTGCTGTTTTGGGGTGTACTGAGTGCCACACGGCTGACCACACCGCGCTGGCCGTTTGTGCCACCGCCGTTTGCGCTTGCGGTGACGGTATCAGGTTGCGTCACAGTGAGTGTTTGTGGCGTGGATGGGATTTTATTGGCGGTGATAACCACATCATAAGGCCCCGTTTGTTGCCCTGGTAATTTCCCTGTATAGCTGCCATCCACTTGTGGAGTCAACGCGATGTTTGTTGGTTTTTGATTACCGATGGTGACATCCACGTTTTGAATACCTTCAACCAAGTTGCCTTGAGCATCGGTCAATACAACCGTAAAGGTACTTTCCGCACCTGCTGTTGCATTGGTGATATCAGTGATATCGACTTTATGGATAGCCGTGCTGGCTGATTGCTTGGTGACATTGATTGGAACCGCTTTGCTTTCCAGTTTATTAACGGTGGCCACTAAGCTATCTTTGCCCAGTGTTTTCAACACTAAATCCGCGGTATAAGTGTCATCTTTGCCGGTTACCCAAGCCACCGGACTTGTTTGACAATGAGTGAGTGCAATTTTGGTGCTTTCAACGCCTGTGAGTTTATTATCAAACGCATCTGTTAAGGTCAGTGTCAGTTGAACGGTTTCTCCTGATTTGTAACCTTGAGCTGCAACCACCTGTAATTCGACGGTTTTCACGACAGCCGCGTTACCTTCCGTGCCTGAACCATCGGTTTTATCCGCATTGATGGTTGTTGGAGCCTTAACTACCCATGTTTGTGTTGCTGTTTTTTGACCAATCGCGACGTTAACGTCATAACGGCCCGTTTTTTGCGCGGGTAATTTGGCGGTATAAGTGCCCTTTATTTTGCTATCTTCAATCAATGTGAGGGGGAGTAGTGCTCCGTTGAGGGTGAGTTTTATCTCATCTTTAAGTAAGACCACACCATGGCCATAGATATTCACGGCTTTTAGGGTGATGGTTTGCTCTGAACCTGCTGCTGATGGGGCAATCGGTTCGAGCGTCAGTTGGTGAACTTGAGCCGCTTGATTCGGGCTGACCACATCAATACTAACCATGTTGCTCTCTTGGCTGTTCACTGTGGCTTTCAAGTCATTGTTGCCTAATTGGCTTGATGGCAATGTGGCGGTATAGCTGCCGTTATTGTGGTCAGTCCATGTCAAGGTAGCATTTTTGTTGTTGTGCTGTAGCGCAATGCTGGCACTACTGACGCCTTTCAGTGGATTGCTAAAGCGATCTTTGAGCTCGACAGTCAGTTGCAACAGGTCACCCGATGTTAGCTTGCTGTTTTGGGGTGTACTGAGTGCTACACGGCTGACCACACCGCGCTGGCCGTTTGTGCCACCGCCGTTTGCGCTTGCGGTGACGGTATCAGGTTGCGTCACAGTGAGTGTTTGTGGCGTGGATGAGATTTTATTGGCGGTGATAACTACGTCATAATTCCCAGCGTGTTGCCCCGGTAAGGTACCGATATAACTGACATCGGTTTGTTGCGTCACTGCGATATTTGGCAGTTTTTGATTATTAATGGTGACATCCACGTGTTGGACGCCTTTAACCGAGTTACCTTGCGCATCGGTCAATGCAACCGTAAAGGTACTTTCCGCCCCAGCGGCTGTATTGGTGATATCAATAATGTTGACTTTATGGATAGCATTAATGCCTGATTGTGGTTTGACATAAATGGTATCGGTTAGGCTCGATGTTTTATTTACCGTGATAAATAATTGATCTTTGCCCACTTGCGTTAAGACTAAGTTAGCTGTATGGGTTCCATCTTGTTGTGCGACCCAGCTGACATTTCCTTTTTGGTTATGAGTAAGGGATTGGGCTAAATCGACGCCAGTTAGTGAGTTTTCAAAGGCATCTTTTAACGTAGCGATTAGTTGTAAGGTGTCACCTGACTTTAACTCTTTGATGGGGGAAACAGTCAGTGTCGCGCGATCAATTACACCGCGAGAACCTGATTTACCACCATGATTAATCGCAATAGGCATTGGAGCATCCACGGTTAAGGTTGATCCTGTGGACTTAACGCCACCAATAGTGACGATGACTTCATGGTCTCCTGATTTTTGGCCCGAAAGGGTAGCGGTATACGTTCCTTTGTTGTTGGTTTCAGTGATCTTAAGCAACTGTTCAGCGCCATCGATAGAGACGACTGCGTTATTATCTATCCCTATAATAGGTTGGTTATTGGCATCAGTGAGTGCCAGTGTGATGGTACTTGTTTCACCAGCCGCAGGTTTAGTGATGCTTTTGATTTCAACCTGTTTAACTTGAGTCGTCCCTGTGGCATTGCCGACTTTAATGTTAAGTGGTGAGCTTGGATGGCGATTAATGGTAGCGACTAAGCTATCTTCTCCAATGTTAGTTAGTGGTAAAACAGCAGTATAGCGGCCATTTCGGTTGTCTGACCAACTGATGGTGTTAGCTTGCTTATTTTTTAATTGAATATGTGAAGCATTGATGCCTTCAAGGTAGTTACCAAAAGCATCTTTTAGCGTCACGGTTAATTGTAATGAATCACCGGATTTTAAATCGTTGGTTGATGATGAACTTAATTCAACGGTTTTTACTACTCCACGTTGATTTTCGCTACCACTGCCATCGTTATTTTTTGCAGTAATAATCGCCGGTTTTTTCACTTGCCAAGTTCGTGATGCGACTTGCTTGTTAGCACTGACTTCAACGGTATAATCTCCCATTTTTTCAGCGGGTAATGTGGCGGTGTAGACCCCTATGTTGGATACTGAATCTGTAAACTGTATTTTTTTAGGCTGGTTATTAACTTTAACACTAATGTGGTCGCCAATTGCGGTGACGGGGTGCTGATATTGATCAGTCACTTTCACCGTCATTGTTTGAGCTTCCCCCGCCTCACTTGCATAAATAGGTTCAAGTACTACACTAGCAATTTGTGTACTTTCTGATGTGTTACCAACGCTAATGTTTACATCTTGAGATTGCCCATTGATGCTCACTTTTACAGTATCGCTAGCGAGTTGGGTAAGCAATAAATTAGCGGTATAACTGCCATTTTGATTATCTTTCCACGTCACCTTGGTTTTTTGGGTGTGTGTCAGGGTAATATTGCTCGTATCAATTCCTTTTAAGCTATTCCCAAACGCATCTTTAGCGGTAACGGTGAGTTGCAAAATGTCACCAGATTTAAGCGCAGAAAGAGTTGAGGTTGTGAGGCTGATATTATTAACAACACCCCGTGTTCCCGCTTGGCCAACTGGGACTACAGTAATGGTGCTGGTTGTATTGACAACCCAACTCATTGATGCCGATTGCTTGCCTACTTTAGCTTCGACGGTATATTTTCCTGATAGCATCGCAGGAAGTGTACTTGTGTAGGTGCCTTTTACGTTTTTGTGCTCGGTAAAACGAATAGGAATGTCTTTACTGTCGATTTTGACTGTAATGGCATCAGCAATATTGGTAATGGCGTATTTACGTGAGCCAAAGCCATAGGCTTTTACGGTAATAGTTTGTTCAGTACCTGCACTCGTACTCGGAATTGCCTCTAGCTCGACTGCGGTCACATGTGCCACCTGCTCACTATTTGCGACATCAATGATAATCTCATCACTTGTTATTTTTTTATTAGCCTTAGCGACTAATTTATCCTTTCCGAGAGTATCGAGTATGAGATTTGAATGATAGGTGCCATCTAAATTATCTTTCCATGGTGCGTTTCCATTCTGACCAGAAGGTAAATCAATTAATGTTGTATCCATTCCCTTTAGCGTATTGCCAAATGCATCTTTCAACGTGGCGATTAGGGTCAAGGTATCGCCAACCTTCAGGCTGTGGCGTGGTGAGGTTTGAAATTCAATGCGATCAACGCTTCCTCGCTCATTGGGTTGTCCAGTCGGATTGGCGGTAATGGTAGATGCTTTACTTACATACCAGATCCTTGACTCAATTTTTTGGTTAACTGAAGCCTTAACAGTATAGGTGCCAGAGAGTCTCCCTGGTAAAATAGCGGTGTAGATCCCCGGGCCTTTTGTGGATTTCGTCAGTTGGAAAACCTCTTTTTGGCCTTCCAATGATGAGATGGATTTCATTGGCTATTTCAGCTACTGGATGATGATTTGCATCCGTGATTTTTAGTGTAATAGTCTGAGTTTCACCGGCTTCGCTGGTGCTGATAGGGTCAAAGATAATATTGGCCGCTTTAGTGCTACTTGTCGCGTTATGTACTTGAATCTGTGCCTTAGGTGTTTTCTTACCACTAATAGAGGCAATTAAGTCATGGGCACCTGTTTGAGTTAAAGCCAACATCGTAGAGTAAGAACCGTCTCCGTTATCCTTCCAGACGAGTGTATCTGTTTTGTAACCGCTCAGGACGAGATTGCTGCTGTCTATCCCTGTTAATGTATTACCAAAGATATCGCTTAGCGTCACCGTTACGTCGAGGCTGTCCCCTGAGTGCAAGTTAGCCGTATTTGCCAAAGTCATATCAATTTTATCGATAACACCTCGTTCCCCTTGCAGGCCGCTGCCACTCAGGTTTATCGCTTTAATAGGCTTAGGCTTTTCGACAACCAAGACTTTCTTTTGGGATTCAAACTTATTTACCACTGCGATAATTTCGTAGTGACCTTGTTGCTGTGCAGGAAGGGTGATTTCATAAATTCCAGAAGTGACTTCTTTTGTTTGAAGGATGTGCTCTTTACCTGCAATTTTAATGGTGATATTCGTTTCACCGACGACAGGGTTAGCATGTTTATCCGTTAACGCGACAGTCAATGTGCTACGTGAACCCGCATCCGCGGTTTCTATTTTGGTGATCTTAACGTTATTGACATTATTTTTACCCGACGCATTACTGACTTGGATCGTTGTTGTCGGCGTTTTATGGCTGTTAATTGACGCGGTTAAATCTTTCGAGCCAATTTCCGTTAATGTGATGGTAGCCGTGTAAGAGCCATCGCGGTTATCCGTCCAAACTGGTTTGCCGTTAACTCCGTTGAGGGTGATAGCATTTAGCCCGATCAAGCCGTTATTAAAGGCATCGGTGATGGTCACAGTGATTTCAAGTGGATCGCCAGACTGTAAGTTGCTGGTATTGCCTGTTGTCATGGCAATACTATTAACCACGCCTTTTTCTCCCGGCTTACCTGTGTTATTGGGTTTAATTGGCGTTGGTGGGGTAACCACTAAAGTTGTATCAGTTGAGCCCTTACCATTCACACTCGCGCTAATGTTGTGATTTCCTGCTTGTAGTGCGGGTAGTGTCACTTCGTAAATACCGGGGTTACCTTCTTTGGCAGGACGTTTATGGGTTTGCCCATCAATATTGAGGGTAATTTCTGTTGCGCCAATCACGGGGTTGCCATGTTTATCGGTTAACGCGATAGTGACGGTACTGTTTGTGCCTGCTGCCGGTTTTTCTGTTTTGATGATGTTGACTTTATCAACATGGGATGCCCCTGTGGCATTATTGACCTGAACTTCGGTGTGTGGGCTGCGGCTACCATTGACGGAGGCAGTTAAATCATTGCTACCAACGTCGGTTAAGGTCAACGTGGTGGTGTAAGAGCCATCGCCATTATCTACCCAGTTTAAGGTATTCCCTTTGTGTTTACCGATATCGATATTATCGGTATTTAAACCCGCCAAACCGTTACCAAAGGCATCCGTTACTGTTACCGTGATTTCAAGAGGATTATCGGATTCAAAACGGTGAGTGTGATCAAGTGTGATCGTCACCTTATCAATAACACCTTTCTCACCTTGCTGGCCTGTGCCGTTTGAGTTATTCGGGGAAATCGGTTTTGGCTGCTCAACTAGTAAGCTTTCTTTGATTGATACAGTATTATTTACACTCGCATGGATATTATGTTTGCCCGCTTGCAGTGCTGGCAGCGTGATTTCATAGATACCCGGTTTCCCTTCTTTCGCGGGTAAAGTGTGTGGGTTGTTATCAATATTAACGATAATTTCAGTTTCACCGACTACTGGGTTGCCGTTGCTATCGGTTAATTGCACAGTCAGAGTGCTGTTTGAGCCTGCAGCAGGTTGCTCTGTTTTGATAATGGCAACTTTGCTGACTTTATCTTTCCCTGCGGCATTGCTAACTTGAATTTGTTTTTGTGGACTTGCAGTGCCATTGATGGAAACAGTGAGGTCATTATTACCGACTTCGGTGAGTGGCAAGGTGGTAGTGTAAGAGCCATCACCGTTGTCAACCCATGCCAACGTATCGCCTTCATGTTTACCAATGTCGATATTATTGGTGTTCAAGCCTGATAAGCCGTTATTAAAGGCATCGGTGACTGTGACGGTGATCTCGAGCTTATCGCCAGATTGCAGGCCGACTGTGTTACCTGTTTTGATCTCGATTTTATCGACAACGCCTTGTTCACCTTTTTGCCCTGTACCGTTTGGATTTTGGGGTTTAACAGGTTGTGGCTGCTCAACAATTAGCAACTCATTTGGTGATTCTTTCCCGTTAACAATAGCGGAAATATCATGGTTGCCCGTGAGTTGTCCAGCAATAATAGCTTCATAAATACCCGGAGAGATTTCTGTTACTGGCAAAGTGTGTGGCTGATCATTTATATTGACAGTAACTTCAGTTTCACCAACCACTGGGTTGCCATGTTTGTCGGTTAATTCGAGGGTAATGGTGCTATCTATACCTGCCGCTGGTTTTTCTGTTTTGATGATTTTGACTTTATCAACGTGAACAGTTCCGTTGGCGTTACTGACGAGAACGTCAGTTTTTTGGGCTAATGGTGCCATTAATAGAAGCAGTTAAATTATTGGTACCCGTTTCCGTTAATGGCAAGGTCGTGGTGTAAGATCCATCGCCATTATCCTTCCATGTTAGCGTGTCGCCTTTGTGTTTGCCTATATCGATATTATTGGTATTTAATCCGGATAACCCATTGCCAAAGGTATCGGTGATGGTCACTGTAACATCAAGGGTATCCCCTGATTGTAAACCATGGGTTTTGTTTGGGGTGGCGACGATACTATCAATAACGCCTTTTTCCCCTTTTTGGCCTGTACCGTCCGTATTGTTTGGTGAAATGGTTTTTGGTTGCTCAACAATCAACGTCTCAGGGGGAGAGGTTTGCCCATCAACAGTGACGGTGATATTTGGTGTACCGCTATGCTGCCCTGGTAATTTCCCAGTATAAACTCCGCTACCAGGAAAGGTTTCACTAATTATTATTGGGGTAGGTTTACCATCGATATTGACTATTACAGTACCGTCAGCTCCCGATACGGCATTGCCATGTGTATCAGTTAATGAAATTTTGATGTTGCTGTCTGCGCCAGCAGCTGCTGGCGCAAGCTCCAATATAGTCACATGAGCTAATTGACCAAACACAAAATGAGTTTCTACCGTTACACTTTGTTCATTCAGTGTCGCTGTTATTTTAATAGGCCCTGCGACTTGGCTTTTTACCTCAACTTCAGTATTGCCTTGTTCATCGGTCGGGCTCAATTGTGTGGCATTGGCATTTATCGCGTCAAGTTGCAACATGGTACCTTGAATTGGGTGTGAGTGGTTGTCGGTGATATGGAATTGAATTTTATTTTTAGATTTTCCATCGGCAACCGCATTATCACTAAGAACATTGAAATGATTAATATGTGCTTGTTGCGTATCGGCAATAAAGAAAAAAGCGGTTTCAATTGGTATGCCGCCATTTGCAACGGCTTGAACTCGGTGTTCACCCGTGGTCAAAGAGGTGAATTGAACCGAAGCTTCTCCTTTTATATTGGTGATAACTTTATATTTTTGTTTATCCGTTGATTTAGCGGCCTGCATTTTTTTATACAGGTTCTTGAAAGCCATACTTGAAGATGTGGCTTTTTGAGTGACCAGCTTTAGTTCAGCTGGTAAGGTGAAGGTCACTGTTGAATCCGGTGCTACATTGCCTAAAACATCTCTGGCAGTAACTGTTAATGCATTGATATCTTGTCCATTAGCGAGAAAATTTCCTTTTTTAATGACCTCATTATGCTTAATCGATAGTACCCCTGAGTTGGTCACTTCAACGAAGGTTGAGGCTTGTGGTGTGATATTTCCCTTGCTATCAGATGCCGTTACCGTGAATCGGTAAAGGTTGTTTTTTTTCCTTTCCTGCTCAGTCATAGCGACTTTGTAGGAAGGGAGTTTGATCTTTGTCAGAGCGCCATCAAGGATGATTTCTCCTCCTGCCATTAAAAATTCGGGGGCATGAATGGTCAGTTTGTCTAACGAATATTTGGTATTGAGGGCATTGATTAAAGGTATTTCATCCCCAGTTTTCCCTTGGATAATCGCAGGTAGTGATAGAGTTATCAGCGTTTTCTTTTGGTATTCCAGTATGATGTTATTATTACGATTAACAAAATCATAGCGGCTACCTAATAGGCGACGAGAGTCACCAACCTTAGTCGGGTCAAGTTGCTCTGCGAGGCTCTTACCTAGTGCCCAAGTGAACTCTAATTTGGCATTAGTTTCACTTAATCCACCACTGATTTTATGTTCTGCACTCAAGGTCATCAGGGAGAACGGAGTCCAATTTACGCCAACCGTCGTGGCGAGCGGGTCTTTTTGGCGTTTATCTTTACCGAATAGGGCAACATCGTCGCCAAAATACTGCTCAAATTTAAGATTTCCGCCAATATTGGGGTAAGAAGGCAACCAGCCCTCAGCCTGTAAATCCCATCCATTAGCAGGGCGGGCATTGTAGTCATTATTTAATTCAGAAGCACTACGCCATTCTGATGCACGTAAATAGGTATTGGCGCTTAGTTTTAAGAAATCTTGTGCGTACTCGGCTCCGAAACCTAGGCGAGAGTGGTAGCGAGATAAGTCATGATCAAAAAAGGCATTGACGCCCATCATGCTCTTAGGTGTAAAGCGACGAACCCCAATACCATTATTGGTCTGTAGCCTGCCATCAGTGCGATGAATATTATGTTGGGTAAACAATAATAAATCGGTACTGTCATACCAAGGTACTAACCAATCTAATTGGGTATTTTTAATGGATAATTTTTTATCTACGTCAACACTGAATTTGGCATTACCGGTTTTAGATAACCAACGATTTATTTCATCTGTTGCTGCGTTTGTGACCTTACTGCGAGCGAAGTCCTGCGCCATATCTGCAAGATCTGCTGCTTTTTTCTTATCAGAGATAAAACGCGCGGCGCTTTGGCTATATTCAGCAATAAGCTTCTCTGTTTTATCATCATTGGTTAGTACTGGGTCACTCCCCAGAGTCGGTAGGTCATCAGGTGTGAGCATTTTTGCATAACTTGGCATAACCGGCATGATGGCCGAAGACCATATTGCAGTAAAGAGGACAAAGCCATTTGAGATTTTATGTCTCAGTATTTGCTTTATAGTCGACGTAGCGGAGTTCATTCAATTTATTCCTAGTTTTATTAACTTGGCTATTGTTGAATGCTTATACAGGTAAGAGCTTGTGAATTAGTTTGACTTAAACAGAAGCGAAATTTACAAGGTGGAAAATCGCAGTATGGGCGGCTTTTATTGATAACGCTGAAAAATAACCTCCTTGCCTATATAAAGGTGTTTTTTATCGGCTGGGAATAAATCTTACTTGAATAAAAACAATTAATTAGCTTATAAAAATACAAAATACTAACATTAGAATATGGCTTTTAAAGGTTTGTTAAAGTACAACATTTGGTGGGTATGATAGTAAATTTAGTCGCGATTCAATAAAGCAATAAGCTAGATTAATTGAATTAAAAATGCCCCTGTTAAGGGGCAAATTTTTTAACACTGAAAGAGCAGCTAGATTCAGTCTATTTTATACGGAAAGTATTATCCTATTTTTGAAATAACTGCCTTAGCAAACTTAACGGCGTGCGTGTAGGACTGTTTTGCTCATTTACTGGGGATTTGAAAAGAGTTCCTGTGCTTGGCTCAATATTTATCGCAGATCCATTCCTTAGAAAGTTAACTTGTATTGTTCTACTATCGCCATTTAGGGTTGTAATGATATCCATAGAACCTTCAACTAAGCTACTAACTTCTAATTCCGTATTGCCATGTTCATCAGTCAGCTTAGCTGGTGAGATAATGCCATTTGGCGCTTCAAAATGAACAAGCGCGCCAGCAATGCTTTGTCGGCTGTTATTCACAATATGCAGTTTAATTTTGTTTTTACTGATCCCGTCTGCCATTACATTGTTTTGAATGATATCAATGCTACCAATAAATGATTGGTTAATATCGGGTTTAAAGTTATACATCTCATTTATTTCTGTACCATGCTCAGTCTTTGCTTTTATTGCATAACTTCCTGATATAAAAGAGGTGAACTGAATAGAAGCTTCACCTTTACTATTGGTAACGATGCTATACGGCTGTTCAGAAACGGATTTCGCCGCTTGGGCTTTCCACATAAAGTGATTTAGTAGGGAATCGTATCCTGTATTTTTTTGATCAATAGATTTAAGACCTGCAGGTAATATAAAGTTTACTTTCGCATTGGGTACAGGGTGGCCAAGAGCATCTTTAATTACTACGGCGAATGTATTTGCATCTTTACCATCAGCAACGGCATTGTTTCTTTTGGCGGTATTTGCATGGCTGATGGTGAGAGTGCCTGTGTTAGTCACTTCAATTAACGTTTCCGCTTGCGGGGAAACATTTCCGTTGGTGTCATAAGCCGTCACGGTTAAACGGTAAAGGTTGAGTTGTTGATTTTTAATGGTGTCGTTGGCAATTTTATATGACGGTAGTTTGACTGAACTTTCTATGCCATTAAGGTGGATTTCTCCTCCTGCTGCAACCAATTCAGGCGCTTCTATAACAACTTTGTCTAAAGGGTATTTAGTGGTTAAGTTGCGGATAATAGAGAGCTCTTCTCCTGTTATTCCTTGAATAACTTTCGGTAATGATAATGAAATTAAGGTTTTCTTTTGGTACTCCAACACAATATTGTTATTACGATTAACGAAACCATAGCGGTTGCTAGGAATATGGCGGGTAGCTTCTATCGCTGAAGCATCAAGATGTTGCGCTAAGCTTTTCCCTAACAACCAATTGAATGCAATTTTTGCACTTGTTTCATTTACGCCATTATTACCTACTTTATGTTCTGCATTTAGCGCGAGGAGGGGGAATGGAGACCAATTGATGCCGACAGTCGCCGCCATAGGGTCTTTCTGGCGCTCATTTTTACCAAATAAAGCCACGTCATCGCCATAATATTGCTCCAATTTTAGGCTCGCCCCTAAATTAGAATAAGTGGGCAACCAGCCTTCAAATTGAATATCCCAGCCGTTAGCAGGGCGCGCGTTATAATCATAAGCTAATTCGGATGCACTTCGCCAAGTCGATAGCCCCAAATAGCTGTTCACACTCATTCTGGCGTAATCTTGTGCATATTCTACACCAAACCCTAATCGTGAATGGTAATGGGATAAATCATGATCAAAAAAAGCATTCACCCCGACCATGCTATTTTGCTGGAAATGACGTAATCCAATACCTGTATTGGTTTGTAACCGACCATCAGTGCGATGAATGCTGTGCTGAGAAAATAGCAATAAATCTGGTTGGTCATACCAAGGTATTAACCAATCTAATTGGGTATTTTTAATTGATAATTTTTTATCAAGGTTAAGATTGAATCTAGCATTACCTGCTTTCGATAACCAATGTGTTATTTCATCAGTCGCGATATTTGCGGCTTTATGGCGTGCATAGTCTTGCGCCATCTCTGCCAAATTTTTGCTGTTTTTTTCTGTAGCAGCAAAATTTGCGGCATTTTGCCCATATTCTGCTAAAAAACGTTCAGTAGTATCTTCTGGTTGGCTTTCTTCAAATTGAATGGCATGACTACCGAGTGTCGGCAAATCGTCCAAATGAGGGATTTGGGCATAACTTGGTGCGACAGGCACAATAGCTATTGAGCACATAGCCGTAGAGAGTACCAAACGGTTCGGTAGCTTGGGTTTCAATTTTGACGAAGGGGCATTCATCGGACATATTCCTGATATCAATATTAACGTTACAATTGTCAGGGCTGATAGCAAGATGTGCTTGTGAATTTATTGGACTTAAAAGGAAGCGAAATTTTTACGGTGGACATTTTTGGAATGGTAGGTTTATTACTTGATGAATCCTATTTTTTTAGACTCCCTCCGAGCCGGAGGGAGTACGCTAAAGGGCGTGTTTAAGGCGTGACTAAAATAGTTATTGTCTGGCTTGGATGCCCATTGATTGAAGCTATAATGTCAAGGTTACCAGTGGCCGGTAATGTTAAGTAGGTAGAATAATCTCCATCACTGTCTTCATACCAGCCAAGGATATTAGTGTTATAGCGACCAAGGTCGATATTTTTAGGGTTTATCCCCTCAAGTGTGTTACCAAAGGCATCGCTGAGTGTGACTGTGATAAGTACGTCATCGCCTATTTTCACGTTATTCGTGGTACTTGTTGTGATTTCGACTTTATCAATAACGCCAAGTTGGCCATGAGGGCCGCTGCCATCAGAGTTAATCGCATTAATTGTCAGTGGTGGATTCACCGTGAACGTATGCTGAGGTGACGTTTTTCCATGTAAAGAAGCGCTAATGGTGTAATCCCCGGACATTTGGCCTGCAAGTAACCCGCTATACTCACCTAAATTAACCGAACTCTCTTCAATCTCGACAGGAACTTGTTTATTGCCAATATTGACCATGATGATCCCATCAGCGCCAGAAACTGGATTGTTATTTTCATCGATTAGCTTGAGTACAATAGCTGTCTCTTTACCTGCATAGGTCGATTGAGTATTTAAGATCTCAATTTTTTTCAAGCTTCCACTAATAAAATAGACAGCAACGGTTTCACTGTGGCCATTTACGGTAGCGGTAATCTCACTGATACCACTTGTCATACTGGTGAGTGGCATCTCAATAATTCCTTTTTGATTTGTCACCCCTTGAGCGCTAATTTTTCCACGAGTCGCACTAAAATTGACTGTTTCTCCTGATATGGGGTTACCCTTTGAGTCAGTGATATAGGCTGAAACCATATTGGCTGTTTTACCATCAGCCAATGCTGCTGTTTGAACGACTCTCAAACTTTGTATTTGTGCTTGGCTAGTCGTTGCAGTATTCGTGCTGGTCACATCAATCAGTGTTTCACTTGTCGGTGATGCATTACCGTGAATATCATAGGCAATACCACTTAAGCGATAACGATTCAATTTCTCACGTTCTGAAGGTGTTGATGCCGTTTTATAAGTGGGTAATTTTACGGTAGCATTTTGACCCGATGAGCTAATAACACCACCGGCAGCGAATAATTCAGGTGCATTCCAGACAATTTTTTTCAGTGGGTGTTGGGTTATCATCGATTGTACGAGCGGTAGCTCTTGTCCAGCTTTACCTTGAATTTTTGCCACGAGCTTCAATTGAATTTCAGTTTTCTTTTGATAATCAAGAATAATATTGTTATTGCGATTGACGAAATCAAGGCGGTTACCCGAAACACGTCGTGATTCACCGACTTTAGAAGGGTCAATTTGCTCAATAAAATTCTTATCAAATACCCAGTTAAATTGCACTTTGGCACTGGTATCTTGTAATCCGCTACTTATTTTGTGATCGGCGCTAAAGGTAACAAGAGTGAAAGGGGTCCAATTCATACCGATAGTCGCGGCAGCAGGGTCTTCTTGAAGTTTATTTTTTCCCATTAAGGCAACATTATGGCCGACATACTGTTCAAACTTAAGGCTACCTCCCAGTTGCGGATAATCCGGTAGCCATCCTTGTGCTTGTACATCCCACCCACGAGCAGGACGCGCATCATAAGCGCGAGTTAGCTCAGATGAGCTGCGCCATGACGAAACGGGAAAATAGGTATTAGCGCTGAGTTTTAAGTAATCTTGCCAGTATTCAGCTCCAACGCCTAACCGGGAATGATAATGTGAAAGGTCATGATCAAAGAATGCATTGACACCCACGGTGCTATGCTCGTTGAAATGACGCAAACCAATCCCATTATTGCTTTGCAACCGGCCATCTGTATTGTGAATACTGTGCTGGGTAAATAACAACATATTAGCTTGTTGATACCAAGGGATCAGCCAATCAAAATGACTGTTTTTAAGCGATAGTTGCTTATCAAAATTTAGGCTGACTTTCACATTACCCGCTTTTGAGAGCCAATGGGTAATTTCCTCTATTGCTGCGTTAGCTGCTTGATTACTGATATAATTTTGTGCCATTTGTGAGATTTCATGGCTATTTTTTTGTTCTACAAGCCATGTTGCGGCTGTTTTACTGTATTGCGCTAAGTTGCGTTCGCCATCGTTACTTTCTAGTTTTGGGATAGGACTACCTAAAATAGGGAGTTCATCCGGTGTTAGCATTTTTGCATCGCTGGGTAATGTTGACATAATAGTTAATGGCCATGCTGCCATCAATAAGGCAACAGGGGCAGGAAATTTCTTTTTAGAGCAAAGCATTAAATATATTCCTAGATTAGATATTCACTTTTAGTATTGTGGAATATGCGGTGTAAAAAACACTTGGGAATTAATTGGACTAATACAGAAAAGGGATTTGTATATTGGAAGAAATTAGGAATAGTCGATTTTTATTTATAATTGGAACATATTGAATAATAGACGAATAAAATAAAGAAATTTTCAATTGGAAAAAATCTTACCATAATAAAAACAAAAGATTAGATGAGGTATTATGGAATTAACATTTCTAGGAACTAGTGCTGGTGTGCCGACAAAAGAGCGTAATGTCACTAGTATGATATTAAATTTAGTCGGCATCCGAAAAAGCTACTGGTTATTTGATTGTGGTGAAGGGACACAGCATCGCGTTTTAAATAGCCCATTTAAAACGCCAAAAATTGAGAAAATTTTTATTACTCATTTACATGGAGACCATATTTTTGGTTTACCCGGTTTGTTATGCAGCCGTTCAATGGGAGGAGCGACAGAACCATTGACTGTTTATGGACCAAAAGGGTTAAAACAGGTTATTGAAACGGTACTCACCGTGAGCATGTCTTATATGACATATCCACTGGAAATAGTTGAAATTGAAGCTGGGTCGTTATTTGATGATGGAGAGCTGATTGTGACGGCTTATGCTCTTGACCATCGTGTCGAGTGCTATGGTTATCGTATTGAGGAGCACCCGAAAAGTGGCGCACTAGATGCAGTGAAATTAGCTAATGACAATATTCCTCGTGGCCCTTGGATGCAAGCGCTTAAAGCGGGGGAAACGATAGTTCTTGATGATGGACGAACAGTGAATGGAGCTGATTACCTCGGTGAACCGATCCCCGGAAAGATTATTGCGATTTTTGGCGATACGCAACCGACAGAGCAAGCGCTGGAACTTGCGAGAAATGCCGATGTGATGATCCATGAAACGACCCTAGAAGCGGAGTTTGCACAAAAAGCCAATGAAAGAGGGCACTCGACGACGGTACAGGCGGCTGAGCTAGCTCGTGCGGCAGGGGTTAAACGGTTTATTGCCACTCACTTGAGTGGTCGTTATACGAGTGAGGATATCCCAAAGTTACTCGCGGAATGCCAAGCTGTATTCCCCGCGAGCGAAATCGCAGAAGACTATTTGACAGTGAAGATCTAATGTAAGCGGGCAAGATATTGTCCGCTTAATCTATTGATGATTTTAATAAATTACTTTCACAAAGCCATTACGACAATATGTCTCATATTCATCAGAAAGTTGCCTATTTGTGACTATCACATCAAATTGTGATAATTCCCCCATATTGGCGGTCGCGACTTCATCAAACAGGTTATAAGGGGCGAGTAAAATCTTACGGATAGATTTTTCCATCGCTTTTTTTTTCATGGGTAAATCATCAAGATTATAGCAAGTTACGCCAAAATTCCCATGCACACCAGCTGCTGAAATAAAGGCTTTTTTCGGGTTGATTGAGTCAAGTAATGAAGGGAGTGATGGGTTGTAAAAAGAATCACTTTTAGGGCGATATTCCCCGCCACATAATAGCGCAGTGGCATTTTTTTTCTGGCTAAGGGCGAGGAAAACGTTATGTGAGTAACAAATACCGGTGAAATTAATTTCTTCTGGGATGAGTGAAATCAAGGTGGCCATTTCAATGCCATTATCAAAGAAGATCACATCATCTTCTGTCACCATGCTAGCGGCAAGGTTTGGGATATATAATTCTTCCGTTTGATCGGGGTGAAAATGTCGGCTTGTGCTTCTTGGGTCAGTAAATTAGCAGGTTGGGTAACAGAAACTATGTAGCCACCGAGGAGTGACATGGGGATGGGGCCTTCCGCATCTGCGCTCAGGTCTCGACGAATAGTCATCTCTGAAACTTCGAGTATTCTAGCAGCTTCTTTAAGATGAATGCGTCCTGAACGTTTTAAACATTCACTTAAGCGGCGAAGGCGTTCTTTTTGTTTAGTTTCTATCACCCTACAATCCTTTTTCAATACACAAAATTGGCGCGGTTAGACCGCGCCCCATCACTTAATAGTCACTTGGTTTGGTATTATTGCCTGTGACAATGGCAACGCTTGCACTTGCACCGACACGGTTTGCACCCGCTTCAATCATTTTAATTGCGGTTTCACGGTCACGCACACCACCGGAGGCTTTTACACCGACTTCATCGCCAACCACTTTACGCATCAGTGCCACGTGGTGTTCTGTTGCGCCCATTGTACTGAAACCTGTTGAAGTTTTCACAAAACCGACTTTAATTGTGCGGCAAATTTCACAAACTTGAGTAATTTCTTCATCAGTTAACAGGCAATTTTCTAAAATAACTTTTAATGTTGCTTTACCACAGGCAGCAAATACCGCTTCAATGTCTTTGCGAACAAAGTCTAAGTCGCCACTTTTGAGCATACCAATGTTGATAACCATATCCACTTCATCAGCACCACGACGCACGGCTTCAGCTGCCTCAAATGCTTTCGCTTCCGTTAAGCAAGCGCCTAATGGAAAGCCTACCACACAGCAAACTTTAACGTCGCTGTTTTTTAAAAGCTCGCTGGCTAAAGGAACATAACCTGTGTTTACGCACACCGATGCAAAATGGTGTTCTGCCGCTTCGGCACATAATGTTTTAATATCACTAACAGTGGCATTAGCAGCAAGTAAAGTGTGATCAATATATTTTGCTAAGTCTTGCATTTTCAACTTTCCTATATAAATGTGGGATAGACAACAAAGAATGAGGAAATGTGGTAGATATAACACTTGATCATTCGTTATTCGAGATCCTAATCACAAATGATATTTTTGCAACATGATAATGTTAATATCATATCATTATGTGATTTATTTAACACGAGGGACATTATGGATATAGCAGTTATTGGTTCAAACATGGTTGATTTGATCACTTACATCGATCAAATGCCAAAAGAAGGCGAAACGTTAGAAGCGCCAGCTTTCAAAATTGGTTGCGGTGGTAAAGGTGCGAACCAAGCGGTTGCTGCTGCGAAGTTAAATTCAAAAGTGATCATGTTAACCAAAGTCGGCGATGATATTTTTTGCAGATAATACGATCCGTAATCTTGAGTCTTACGGTATTAATACTCGTTATGTGGAAAAAGTACCTTGTACCTCAAGTGGCGTCGCACCTATTTTTGTTAATCAAAATTCATCAAATAGTATTTTGATCGTAAAAGGGGCGAATAAATTTTTATCACCTGAAGATATCGATCGTGCAGCGGAAGAACTGAAAAAATGTAAATTGATCGTTCTGCAATTAGAAGTCCAGCTTGAAACGGTTTATCACGCGATTTCATTTGGTAATAAGCATGGGATCCCAGTGTTACTGAACCCAGCACCAGCACAACGTACGCTCGATCTCGATTTTGCCTGCCGATGTGATTTCTTTGTCCCTAATGAAACGGAACTTGAAATTTTAACCAATATGCCAGTCGACACGATGGATAACATTCGTCGTGCTGCGCAGTCTTTATTGGATAAAGGGTTAAAAAACGTCATCGTAACATTAGGGGAAAAAGGGGCGTTATGGATGACTCGCGACAGCGAGTTACATATACCCGCAATTAAAGTGAATGCGATTGACACCAGTGGTGCAGGGGATGCCTTTATCGGCTGCTTCTCGCATTACTATGTCCATACGGGGAATATTGAAGAAGCACTGAAAAAAGCCGTTCTGTTTTCGGCTTTCAGTGTGACAGGGAAAGGAACTCAATCTTCTTATCCAAGTGTTGAACAATTTAATGAATTTGTGCAAATCAACACCGCTAATGAATAGCTAAATAATAATAGTCCAACGTAGCTATATACCCTTTGAATAATTAAGTGGTCATCAGAGCCACATAGCCACTCATCGGGTATAAATTATAAAAATATAAGGGTTACTATGAACATTAAGAATATCACTCAGTTACCGGATGGCTACCTGAGTAAGACACCTCTATTCCAATTTATCCTACTATCGTGCCTGTTCCCATTGTGGGGATGTGCCGCAGCATTAAATGATATTTTAATCACACAGTTTAAAAGTGTCTTTGAACTCAGTAACTTCGCCTCGGCTTTAGTACAAAGTGCATTCTATGGTGGTTATTTCTTAATCGCTATTCCGGCGTCGTTAGTGATCAAAAAAACCAGTTATAAATATGCCATTATGGTGGGGCTGATCCTGTATATTGCGGGTTGCAGTATGTTCTTCCCAGCATCTCATATGGCGACTTACACCATGTTCTTGGCGGCTATTTTCGCCATTGCGATAGGTTTAAGCTTCCTCGAAACTGCCGCGAATACCTACAGTTCAATGATAGGCCCGAAACAATACGCCACATTGGCGTTTAAATATTAGCCAAACCTTCTACCCAATTGGTGCCGCAGGCGGGATCTTACTGGGCAAGTATCTGGTATTTTCCGAAGGGGATAGCTTACAAAACCAAATGGCGGGAATGAATGCGGAGCAAATCCATGAATTCCGTTTAGCCATGTTGGAAAATACCCTCGAACCTTATCGTTACATGATTATGGTATTGGTTGTGGTAATGATCTTATTCCTTATTACTAAGTTTCCTAAATGTAAAGTGGCAGAAACGCAAGATCATAAGCGTCCTACTGCATTAGAAACCTTAAAATATTTAGCGAAAAATAGTCGCTTTAGAAAAGGAATTATTGCCCAGTTTTTATATGTCGGAATGCAAGTGGCAGTGTGGTCATTCACCATTCGTCTCGCATTAGAAATGGGGGATATTAACGAACGCGATGCCTCGAATTTCATGGTGTATAGCTTCGCTTGTTTCTTTATTGGTAAGTTTATTGCCAATATTTTTAATGACCCGCTTTAATGCAGAAAAAGTTCTAATTATCTACTCGGTGATTGGTGCGCTGTTCCTAATTTATGTTGCATTTATTCCGAGTTTTACAGCGGTCTATGCAGCGGTGATGGTCAGTATTCTGTTTGGACCTTGTTGGGCAACCATTTATGCGGGCACTTTGGGATACCGTGGATAATGAGCATACTGAAATGGCCGGGGCGGTTATTGTGATGGCAATTGTCGGTGCTGCAGTTGTCCCTGCGGTTCAAGGCTATGTCGCAGACATGTTGCACTCATTACAACTTTCATTCCTTGTTTCCATGCTGTGCTTCGTGTATGTCGGTATTTACTTTGTGGGTGAACGCCGCTTTAAAGCGAAACAAGCCACGAAATAGTTCCTCAAATTGGGTAGTGTAAGCTGCCCAATTCCATTTATCTCATTAAACCGTGAGTATGAAAATGAATACATTGATACCTCTTCACAAAAGCTTATTTACGGAAAACCCGACGCTTATTTTAAAAAATAACCAATTTACTGCCACGGCATTTCGTTACCAAACTGGCGTGGAAGGGCTACGAATTGAAAATCAGCAAGGATATTTAACGATTTTACCTTTTTTAGGGCAAATGATTTGGGATGCGGAATTTTGTGGCCAAAATCTGAAAATGGAAAATATGTTTTCAGCGCCAAAACCGGTTCCAACAGTAGTTGAAACCTACGGTTGCTTTGCATTCCATTCAGGCCTAATTAGTAATGGTTGCCCATCGCCAGAAGATTCACATCCATTACATGGAGAAATGCCTTGTGCATCAATGGATAGCGCTTGGCTGGAACTGACAGGCGCAAGTTTGAAAGTTGTCGGCGAATATGAGTATGTGATGGGTTTTGGTCACCATTATCGTGCGATACCGTCAGTGCAATTAAATGCGGGCAGTGCATTATTTGATATTCATATGTCAGTCACCAATTTAGCATCGGTTCCTATGCCTCTCCAATATATGTGCCATATGAATTATGCTTACGTGGAGAATGCAACGCTAACACAAAATATTCCTGAAAAAGCGATTAAATTGCGTGAATCAATACCAGGGCATGTACAGCCAACTGAAAAATGGCTGGCATTTAATGAAGCGTTGAAATCTGGCAAAGTCTCATTAAATCAGCTTAATCAGCCACAAATGTGTGACCCTGAAATTGTGTTTTTTATGGATGATCTTAGCCAATATACCGCAACGCCTGAGTTTAGGATGATTTCACCCGCAGGAGATACGTTTGTAACGCGTTTTAAATCTAACCAGCTAAATTATGCAACTCGTTGGATTTTGTACAATGGTGACCAAAAAGTTGGCGCATTTGTACTCCCTGCAACTTGTCGTCCTGAAGGCTTTTTAGCCGCGAAAAATAACCAAACACTGATTTGGTTAGAGGCGGGGCAAACTCGTGAATTTACTGTGACTACTGGTGTTGAAAAGTAGTTTTTTGCCTTAGAAAGGCAGCACATTGCTGCCTTTTACTCGTATTGTTGGCATTCTTCTGCTAAATCGGCGAGAAGTGCCGCCGCATCATAAACTAATGTTTTTTTTCCATCAGGTTGCATCATCAAAGCAACCTTAATATTTGCTTCATGCATATCAGGCAAAATTTCTGTCATCAGGTGTTCAAGGGTAAATAGCATTGGCGTAAAATTCGCCCATTCACCCGTTAAACACAATTCAACATACGCTTTGGCAGGCCATAGGGGCAGAAAAAGACATTTTTCATCATTCCATGCGGTAACGAGGTTTTCCCCATCACCGAGGCTCCACACTTGCTCCCAGTCAGCAATTTTACCAACAAAGTAGTTATACTGTTGGTATGGCCTAAGCGCATGGACATTGTTTATTTCTTTCTCATTAGGGGAAAATAGGTTGTTATTCATTATTGGATAATCTAAAAAGTAACTGATAATTATTGGGAAAATTATCTTTATAATTGTTATCTTAATAACAAGATAACGTAACATCATACACAGTAAAACGCATAAAAATAATATCTATCAGGTAAATTTTAGGGCGGTTAGAAATGATAGAAGCATTACTTGAAAAGTACGCCATTGGGATGACATTGATTGCGGTGTGTCTTGCCGTCTATTTAGCTTTTGAGGTTTTTCATCAGCGGCGTAAACACAAACATAAACATAAAAGCATCCTGATCCATGTTATTCAAACCATTGTGCTTTGTGGCATTGTGATCGTGGCGGCACAATATGTGGACATGGCGGCAACTGATTTTGACCTCACTTTTATCTCAACCTCATTGGTTAATTTTGTTACGATCGCATTGATTGCATTGATTTTAATGCGAAAACTGTTCCAGCTAGCGAACCGGTTAGAAAAAGCACAAATTAAAAAAGGCAGTGACCCTACCTCGGCACGTATCGTTGCACGTGTATTTAAAACCGCGATATTTGTCGTTATGGTGTTGCTGTTTGGTGAGCACTTTGGCATGAGCCTTTCTGGGCTAATGGCGTTCGGCGGGATTGGTGGCATTGCTATCGGTATGGCCGGTAAAGATATCTTGAGTAACTTTTTCTCTGGGTTAATGCTCTATTTTGATCGGCCCTTCAACATTGGTGATTGGGTCAGTTCACCGGACAGAAATATTGAAGGGACGGTAGTTGAAATCGGCTGGCGGATCACCAAAATCATTACGTTTGACCACCGTCCACTCTATATTCCCAACTCGGTTTTTTCTTCTATTAGTGTGGAAAACCCAGGGCGTATGACTAACCGGCGCATCAAAACAGAAATTGGTTTACGTTACGAAGATTCAGACAAAATTGGGGCGATTGTTGACGATATCCGCACAATGTTGCAACAAGATGCGAATATCGATACCAGTCAAACCTTATTAGTTTATTTCGATGCTTTTGCCGACTCTTCGTTAAATATTATGGTGTATTGCTTTACTAAAACAACAGTTTGGGCTGAATGGTTAGCAGCGCAACAAGCGGTGTATTTGAAGATCATTGAGATAGTTAAACGCCACAATGCGGACTTTGCATTCCCATCACAAACATTGTACGTGGAAAAAAACAACTAACATCCCATTCAGGATAAATTGACCGATTAAACCATGGCTATTGCCCTATATATTGGTCAATTTATCTTTTTATTTACTTTATTTTAATGTTAAATTTCAAAGTGTAGGTGGGAGTGAGTCAAAATTTTTCTGCTATTAACCAGTGGCTTATAGAAAATATTCGACTTACTAAATCTCCCCGTTTTTTGCCGCCGTGCTAATCATTTCAATTCCCTGATCTATCAAGTATATTGTCCGCCTCTTTTCCTCAGCTAACTAAGAGCCAGACTGCTATGAACAAAATCAATGTGGCATGTAGCCAGGGGGTCGCAATCTATTTCACTAATCAATTTCAGTGGATAGATATTCGCGATGCACAGTTAAACAATATTGCCGCTGTCGTGTTATCTGAACAAGATGCCAACCAAGGGCTGTGGGAAAGAGTCGTTGAGAGCCAGCTGAGTATTCCGCTGTTTATCATCAGTGATAAACAGCTGCCAACCGATGAAAACTTGCCCCCGTATTTAACGGCGCTATTAGCACCCGCCCCCGCTGCTCGTGAAGAAAATAGTCGGCAATTGCTCGATGCTGCTAACCAGTATCTTGAGCAGTTATTACCGCCATTTTTTGCCCGAATGATGGATTATGCTGCGGGTCATAATGTCACTTTTGCCTGTCCGGGGCACCAAGGCGGGCAATTTTTCCGTCGCCACCCTACGGGGGAGCAATTTTACCAATTTTATGGTGAAAACCTATTTCGTACCGATTTATGTAATGCGGATGTGGCAATGGGGGATTTGCTGATCCATGAAGGGGCAGCCAAGGAAGCCCAAAAATTTGCCGCTAAAGTCTTCAATGCGGATAAAACCTATTTTGTGTTAAATGGCACGTCATCCTCCAATAAAGTGGTGTTAAATGCACTGCTAACACCGGGTGACTTAGTGCTGTTTGACCGCAATAACCACAAGTCGAACCATCATGGTGCGTTGATCCAAGCGGGCGCCACTCCTGTTTACCTTGAAACCGCTCGAAATCCGTTTGGCTTTATTGGCGGTATTGATGCCCATTGTTTTGACGAAAGCTATTTGCGCGGGCTCATCCAAGAAGTGATGCCGGAAAAAGCCCAAGCTGCTCGCCCGTTTCGTTTAGCGGTGATCCAGCTCGGCACTTATGATGGTACTGTGTATAATGCGAGGCAAGTTGTTGATAAAATAGGTCATTTATGTGATTACATTTTATTTGATTCCGCATGGGTGGGGTATGAGCAATTTATTCCCATGATGCGCCAGTGCTCGCCATTGCTACTTGAATTAAATGAGAACGACCCCGGGATCATGGTCACTCAGTCGGTTCATAAACAACTGGCTGGTTTTTCTCAAGCGTCACAAATCCATAAAAAAGATAATCATATCAAGGGGCAAGAGCGTTTTGTTTCACACAAAAAGCTCAATAATGCGTTTATGATGCACGCGTCAACCAGCCCGTTTTATCCCTTATTTGCCTCTTTAGATGTCAATGCACGTATTCACCAAGGTGATGCAGGCAAAATGATGTGGATGGACTGTGTGAAAGTGGGGATTGAGGTAAGAAAATCGATATTTCAGCACTGCCGCTATTTTAAGCCTTTTGTGCCTGAAATCGTAGATAGCAAGTTATGGCATGAATATCCTACGGAGCAAATCGCGGCTGAGCAGCGCTTCTTTAACTTTATACCGCAAGAACGTTGGCATGCATTTGAGGGTTATGCACAGGACCAATACTTCGTTGACCCCTGCAAATTGATGCTAACGACTCCGGGTATTGATGTTGAAAGTGGAGAATATGAATCTTTCGGTGTTCCTGCAACGATTCTGGCTCACTTTTTACGTGAACATGGTGTGATCCCTGAAAAATGTGACTTAAATTCAATTCTGTTTTTATTAACCCCAGCAGAAACACATGAAAAACTGGAACTGCTAGTATCTCATTTAGTCCGCTTCGAACAGTTATTGGATGAAGATGCGTTATTAGAGGATGTATTGCCTTCTGTTTATCTGCGTTATCAAGAACATTATCAAGGTTATACATTACGCCGTTTATGCCAAGAAATGCACCAGCTCAGCGTTAATGACAATATTAAACAGCTGCAAAAAGAGATGTTCCGTAAAGCTCACTTCCCTGAAGTGAAAATGGCACCTCAGCAGGCACATTTAGAATTTATTCGTGGTAACTGTGAATTATTGCCATTGGATGAATTAGAAGGCCGTATTGCTGTTGAAGGGGCATTACCGTACCCTCCAGGCGTATTGTGCGTTGTGCCTGGGGAAGTATGGTCAGGGCCAGTACTGCGCTATTTCAAGGCACTAGAAACTGGTATTAATGCATTACCGGGTTTTGCGCCGGAGTTACAAGGTGTTTATATTTCAAAAAATGAAGGTGAGAAAAAACGAGTCTATGCGCATGTTTTAAAATAAATTTCTGAATATTCAGATATTAAGCATAGATTTTACCTTGCTAGCTCGTTAAATTGGGGTCAGTGCCATTTCTGACTCCAATTTTAATAAGGTAAGGTATGAGCAAAAAAATAATCCTCGATTGTGATCCCGGCCATGATGACGCTATCGCGTTATTACTGGCTTATGGTAACCCTGACATTGAATTATTGGCGGTAACAACCGTTGCTGGCAATCAAACCCTCGAAAAAGTGACTCATAATGCACTGGCTATCGCTGAAATAGCGAAAATTACGGGTATTCCCTTTGCTGCTGGCTCGGTACGTCCTTTAGTTCGGGAAATTGAAGTTGCGCCTGACATTCATGGGGATTCAGGGCTTGATGGGCCTGTACTACCGACACCAACATTGCAGCTTGATGAGCGACATGCCGTTTCACTGATTATCGAAACCATTATGTCTCACCCGCCTAAAACAGTAACTTTAGTGCCTACTGGCGCATTAACCAATATTGCGCTTGCTGCTCGTCTTGAACCGCGCATTGTCGAGCGAGTTAAAGAAGTGGTGCTGATGGGTGGGGGCTATCATGTTGGGAATTGGAGTGCGGTAGCTGAATTTAATATCAAAATTGACCCAGAAGCGGCTCATATTGTTTTCAATGAGAAATGGCCGTTAACCATGGTGGGCTTAGACCTTACCCATCAAGCGTTAGCAACTCCTGATGTGGTGAATGAAATTGCTGCGATTGGCAGTGATTGTTCGCAGTTTGTCGTCGAACTACTGGATTTCTTTGGGAAAATGTACAAGCAGGCCCAAGGCTTCGATGCGCCGCCAGTACATGACCCTTGTGCGGTTGCTTATGTTATTGACCCTAGCGTAATGACCACACAAAAAGTCCCAGTGAATATTGAACTGACCGGAACGCACACGTTAGGCATGACAGTGGCTGATTTCCGCCATCCGGCTCCTGAAAATTACCATACTCAAGTTGCCGTTAAATTAGACCATCATAAATTCTGGCAGTTAATTATCAAGGCATTAAAAAATATTGGGTAATCAATGGATAATGAAATAGAACAAATGCCTTATGAGGCATTAATTGAACGTAGCATGAATGCGTTACAGGCCAAAAACCAATTTCATTGTGATACATGGAAATTAGATGAAGCAGATTGGTCAGTAAACCAAGACGAAGGAACCATTATATTTCATGCACCTGATAATCTTATGGCAACAGCGCCGGTGCAAATTGTTGGTACATATGACCAAAGCCAAGGTAGTTGGATGTGGAGTTGGGCAAACAGTTCTATCGACAACGCTTTAACGCAAGATGCAATCGCGGTGAAAGCTTATGGCGAGCGGAAAGACAACACATTATTAACCGCCCGCATTAGTCAAATCGAAGAGTATGATGCATGGCAATTAACGGCATTAACCTGCGAACTCAATAGTCAACAAGGGGTATACCGTGGAATTGCGGGGCATACTTTGATCTTTATGACATTTGGTGAGGTTTCTCTTCAGCAAATTTAGGTTGTATCGGTGCCTTATCTCCTCTCGATAAGGCATTTTAGCACCGTTATTCCATTAGCCTGTCCGTTATGCTTAGTTTCTTTTTCAATGTGGAACTTGCTATCAGCTGCAACTCCAGAATTGGCTGAGCAAATTATTGAATTGTTGAATAGCTAACTCATCATCGATGGTTGGATCGATGTATTTCGCCACTTAGCCATCAATAAATCTTTTTCTTATTCCTCTTATATTCATATTGTTCAATTTAATTGAATTAGATGAGCGATATTATTAGCTTTAACCTAAATGTCATTACCCGTAAGATACCTTCATCGCAGACAACAAGGGTTGTCTCATCGAATACTAAGTGAAGGAATTAGACTATGAACATGTTAAAAACTTTGATGACAGCTTCTGTATTATCTTTCGTTGCATTTGGTGCATCAGCAGCAACAATCACTGCAACAGGTGATACGCTGGCTTCAACAGAAGCAAAAATTGCAGCTAAAGCTAAAGCAGCCGGTGCAGACAGCTATACAATTACCAGCGCTCGTATGGGGAATTTTGTCACAATGAGTGCTGAAACCAAATAACAAATTGTGTGAATTCATCTTATTGAAATATTTTTGATGAAAAGTGGTGTTTTAGGATCAGTAAGTAGATTAAATGCCACTTTTATTTTATCTGAACCAATATAGAGTACTTTTCTAATCATTGAGGAGTCGTTGATATGAGCTTTAAATATAACCGCCTAGATAAAGATAATGCAGCTGTATTACTTGTTGACCATCAAACGGGTTTGTTATCGCTAGTTCGTGACCAAGATCCGGACAAATTCAAAAATAGCGTGTTAGCGCTAGCCGATCTGGCAAAGTATTTTAACTTACCAACTATTTTGACGACATCTTTTGAAGATGGTCCTAATGGCCCATTAGTTCCTGAATTAAAAGAAACCTTTCCAGATGCGCCTTACATTGCCCGTCCAGGTCAAATCAACGCGTGGGATAACGAAGAGTTCGTCAAAGCGGTTAAAGCCACAGGTAAAAAACAGCTAATCATTGCCGGTGTTGTGACAGAAGTGTGTGTGGCATTTCCTGCACTATCTGCACTGGAAGAAGGCTATGAAGTTTTTGTTATTACTGATGCCTCAGGTACATTTAACCCAATAACACGTGATGCCGCATGGGATAGAATGTCAAAAGCAGGGGCTCAACTGATGAGCTGGTTTGGTGCTGCTTGTGAATTACACCGTGATTGGCGTAATGATGTGGAAGGTTTAGGAACGTTGTTCTCAAACCATATCCCTGATTACCGTAACTTAATGACTAGCTATGCACTGCTTTCTGCGAAAAAATAGTGCGTGACTGAGTATTAAAATGACATAATTGGTTTATAAATCCTCGGTATGACATTGCTCATATCGGGGGTTATTTCGTTAATTTAACCAAGTCCAGCCACTCGTTTTCGTCATCATCGCACTTAGTTCGCTCTATGTTATAATAGCCTATTGTTTTTGCTTGGCTCCTTGCTTTTGGAGCTATCCATTTGATTTTAATACACAAGAACACCATGCATCAAAATACCTCAAAACAAGGCTATACCAACCTAAACCGATTTTCCGTTGCCCCTATGCTCGATGGGATGCACTGCAATTAAATATCAATAAGTTATAAAGTTATGGTGCGCTATTGGTGCCCTTATGTATTGGGTTTTTATTGATATATTAATGAAGTATAATGGTTTAAATTTACTTTATAATTATATTAATATGGGGATTATAATGGGCTTGATGTTGCTAGATGCGTTAAGAGACATTCCGACAGAGTACTATGATGAGGAATATAACAGCATCACTCTTCCCCAAGATCATTTATTCCCTGGTTTTATAACGGTTCTCGCAGCTTTTTGTAAAAAAAATAAAATATCTGAAAGAGATTTTGATACTGCAGGTCCAGATCAATCAGGTTATTTGAGAGCGATTGAGTACTATAAAACATTATGGGGTATTGATAATTACGGCCCAATAAGAGTAAATCAAGGAAAGAATTACAGCGGTTTGGCTCATCTAGATAATGAAGAGCAGGTTGACTCGGCAACAACATGTATTAATAGTTGTATTAGGGCTTTTATTCAAGGATGTAAAACCCCACCACCAGGGCTTCAGGAATTACTTTTCGTTGTTGGTGAATTACATGACAATGTATGGTCGCATGGTAAAGCATCTGGTTTTTCATTAGCACAAAAAACAAAGAATCCTTTGAATAGAAATGACTATATAATCGAGTTTGCCCTAGCGGATCATGGTTATGGGTTTTTATCAGAACTGAAGCGTTCAAAATTAACTGAGCGTTTTAATATAGTTTCACATAGAGATGCTTTAGATTGGTGTCTGAAAGAAGGTAATTCTTCTAAGCATGCCGATCTATATGATGGATGGGAACAGAGTGTTCCTCGTGATTTTAATGGGTATGCATTTTCTTCATCTGTTAGTGTAAGAGATGATGATAACAATCACCAAGGATTAGGTTTAGCACATTTAATTAAACTAGTTGAAAAATATAATGGTGAGTTACAGATAGCATCCGGTGACGTTTGTCTTGTGATAAATGGGCACGAAAGAAATTATGTAGATCTTCCTGTGGACTGGAAAGGTGTAGCAATTTCATGTAGACTAAGTTTAGAAGAGTTATCTAATAATAAAAATGAAATGGATGTTGAGGCAGACGATGATGAACTGTTTCAAATAATGACTCTACTTCAGAGCGGAGATATTTAAAATGAGTAACGTTAATATAAAGCTTCCAAGAGGAGATTTGGCTTCGCGTCGATTAGCCATACCAAGACGTTACCAAATCGAAGAAGCAATCAACGGTAGTAATACCGTTTTTTTAGACCTATCAGAGGTTGAATCTATATCTGAATCTTACGCTGATGAACTATTTGGCGTATTAACTGTTAAATACGGTCATGAAGCAGTATTGCAGAAAGTCAAGATTAGTGGTGCACCTAAGTCTGTAGTAAAAAATATTGCTATCGTTATACAGCGTAGAAAAAATGAAATGTTGAAAAAGAGTGTCAGTGTAGGTTCTAGTTTTTCCTATCTTGCTACATGTTAATACGTTGAATAATAGTAAAAAAGAAGCCGGCCTGTTGCCGGCTTTTTCATTTTATAGCATTTAATTCTTTAGCCGCTTCATTTCTTTGTTTGTCTATCCATTCAGCTAAATCACTGATATGAACAAGCCTAGGAGTTTTTTGGCTTCGAGTATCTCTATATGTTGGGAAGGGTAATTTACCTAAAGTTGCCTGTCTGTCCGCATATGATGGCGTTAGATTTAAAAATTTTTCAGCGACAATCGAAAGCGGTATTTGTGAGGTTTCAAATTCAGCCATAAGTAAAAACACTGTGTTCATATTTATCTCCACTATCTGCCGCATACAGATTTAAAAATTAAATATCGTCGTTAACTGGTTTAATTAAATGCTGGTGGATAATAGACACATACTTAGCTTGATGGATTGCATCAGCTAATGCGTTGTGTTGTTCTCCTTCAAATTCGAGCGCACGCTTAGGATCAATACCAGCACTGCGACCAAGTTCTACAATGGTGCGAACATCACGGTTATTATAAAATTTCCAGAATGGCTCTAAATCACATACGTTATAGGCATTAGCTAAAACAACATTGTCAAAATCACTACCATTACCCCAGACGCAAACTTTATTCGATAAATGCTCTTCAGCAAACATAGACAAACATGTAAGCGTATACATAATAGGCTCTGCGCGCTCATCAACAATAGCGGCTCTTGCTTCACTGCTTTGCTTCATCCACCAAAGAACGGTATCGGCATCAATATGAAGCCCAACGCGCTCACAACTCGTTAAATCAACCGTACGGTAGAAAGTAGGACCAATTTCACCCGTTGACGGCTCAAAAGCTACCGCACCAATAGAAACAATAGCGGCATTACCTTTATTGCTCATAGTTTCTAGATCTACCATTAAGTGTTTATATTTCATTGTTGGGCCTTATTTATCTAATTTATATAGTGGTGTGACTTTAAGTGGTGAACCATGAGATTGAAAATGGATATCAATATTTTCAGATGCAATCGCATCAGTTGTGAATTGCATTTTCTCATCATGAAAAACAGGGTACATCCAAGCTACAGGCTGCAATTTATTAATACGCTCTAATTCTTGTTTCATTTCAGAGCATTTATCCGCTAACTTAACTACTAAACGGATTAGTTTTGAGTTTTCTTGCTCCACTGTATCAAGTAACTTGTGCCACTCCGCATCATCAGCACAGAAGGCTTCTATCAATTTAGTGCTATCTTCGTTTGCTTGAGATATTTTCTCAACATGCTCACACAGATCAATTAACTGGTCACTCCATACAGAACATTTTGCAATTTGATATCTACGGGTTAATAACGCATCTGCTTTCAATTCTTTGGCTAATTCAAGCATTTCATTATTCATAATCACACTCGCTTAAACTCAATAACCCACACCCACGGATTACTTTCATAATTACAGTCAGGCTTACTAACCGAATCCCATAAGTGACGAAACCAACAAAATGCATCAGTACTGCCGCCAGTTAATTCTCTCTCCAGTGGATAGCCTTCTGCTTTAAAATCATCATCGCTAGCTTCTTGTAGGCGCTCCACTCGAACATCGGTAATTTCTAGTGTTATGCGTGAGGCCCAGCGAGGCATATGTATTGATGGACGCCATGTTCCTTCGTATTTGTGGTTATCAGTATGAGGTTTCCAGTCAGCATCATCAGGGATTGACCATAGGCCATAATCACCGTCTTTTTGCTCACAAGAGGCTTTATAAATTCTTGCTGCTTGTTCTTCACCAGCTTTAAGAATATTGTTATTCCAATCGACACAAACCCCATCTTCATTACCAAGTAATGCAAAAGTTTCACGAACCCAAAGGCGATCGCCAACTCTACCGTGCGGACAGGCAATGCCTGCAATGCCAGCCCATACACCATCGTTATCCTGCATCATATCTTTGATATTAATCATGGACTGACATATATTACTAGGCCACCATATACCACCGTTTTATTTGGTTTTGGCTGTGGTTTCATGATTCTACGAGTTTGAGTTTTACGGCCATCAAGGATGGCGCGTACCATTTCAGTATTAAAAATAATTCCGCGCTCTTTCATGTCAGCCACCTATGCGTGTAGCAGTTCTAATGCGCTCATAAACCTCACTAGCTTGGATCCGTTCATCACCAACATCACAGGCGCAGAAATATTCAAATGCAGCTTTTTCAGCTTCCTTATGCGCTTTGAGGAATTTCGCCTTTAGTTTTGCTGCATCTGGTCTTAGCCATGAACAAACGGGACCATCTTCTGATTCAGAAATACCACCAATAAACCAGCCATCACCTTGAGGTTTGCTAGGTACCCACCCTGAAATATCACACTGGCCATCTTCAAAATAGAGTTTGAATGTTGGGTGGTTTTCATCAATATCACCATCCATATAGACATTACAGATTTCAAGGCAGTTGTTATCAAACCATTGCTTTAAATATTCAACATCTTCACTTACTGGGATTTGTGAATGAGCCCAGTAGCCAAGTTCATCGCGTTCCACTAATTCAGGTTTAATAGACATATGCACCTCCTACACAATAATTCTGTAAACTGAATTAACTGTTTGTATATAACCATCAGTTAAATAAGTATCGATATTAACTACTGGTGATGTATGTATTTGAGCACCATTAAAGAAGCGTTTTTTTGTGTCATTATAAACATGGCCATCAGCACCATTGGCGTTAACTGATTCGAGCAATATATCTGCATCAAATTTAATTTCATTGGACATAATCAGCCTCTCATTAATCCCAACCATTGCTATAACAAATACCTTCTGGTGACTCATCCCACACCAAGAGACTCCCACCGTAATAAAGCGCTAAGACTAATTTGTCGAAACGGGAATATGCTTTAACTACTTTCTTACCTAAAATCCTGTCATCTACCTTACCCCAATTAACTCATAAACATTATTACCATCCTGCAGTAGAGGTTCACTCTTGTAACCATCTGTACGTTGCATACTCAAATGGAAACTATAATCACAGCTATATGCGCTAACTGAATTAGACGAGTATCTTGATGTTGATCTTTCTTCTGGATGTATGCCGACTTGAATAAACCCATCATGCTCATCATTAATAAAGACTTGCGGTGACTCCCATTGGTTTTCCATTGCTGATTCACTATTATCTTCAATAAAAGCTTCCCACAGATCAGAGGCTTTGATGTATTTAGGACACTCTTCGTCACTTGTGAAATCTTTTACTAAAGCAATAACCTTTTCTTGTAAATCAGCTTCAATGCCTGAGTTTTCCCAAGAGTTACGCATTTTCTCAGCAACCAGCGTGTTGTATTTTTTCAAATCAACCACATCCTCTATATTCGCAGGTAATGCACCCTCCATTGCCTTATTAAAAGCCTTACCGAAATCTCCATAGGAACGAAAGGCATCATCAACAACACTGGTAAATAATTTAGTGATGCCTTTATCAATAATTTCTACTGCTTGTTCGCTATTTGCAAACTCAACACAACGCTGAGTTAATAATTCACTTAATGTTAGTTCTTTAGACATAATTAATACTCCACACAATTTAGATAATAAGAGCCCGTCTCTTAATAAAGAGAATTAAATTCCTTGGTGTTGGTTAAATAGTTACTCTGCTTCTTCTTTGTATTTTAATAATTCAATTAATAACTCAATGGTGTCTATCATATAAAACATAAATAAAGAATTAACATGCCGATGACGGAAAACTCTATCACCATCACAGTCAACTTCACTAATTGGTTTTATTCCCTTGAATTCGAAGTTATCACTTAATTTAAAGACAATATCTAGGGTTGATAATTCCAATAGGCTGACACGAAATCCATTTGATAGACTCTCACTTAATTCGCGTTGGACATAGTGCAGTTCAGCGTCGTATTTAACAGACTCTAATTTTTTCTCCACTTTTCTTTGCAGCAAGTAGAAGTTACAAGGATATAACTTCCCGCCAAAGCAGTCTGCTGGTGGTTCATTGTTTATGTAGTTAATCAGGCGAGTTGTTATACCGTTCTTAGCATCATCAACATGGATTGTTTCTGTTTTTACCGAACCGCAAGCCTTAATTAAGCATCTAACAAGAGCTTGGTGCTCTGGTTTGCGAGTGCTCGATACAATAAGAAAACCTTTTTTAACGTGATAAAGGGCGGTGATGATTTTTGTTTTAGTTAAAGCAACTTTAAGCATCTCCTCTATAGCGATTCGTTTTACTTCCGTTTCATTTAAGTCATTAGCGCCTTGCTCTTTCAATTTCTCAATACGTCTATTAACTTCAAATGCGATAGCCGATTTAGGAATTATCTTTTCATCAATACGAAAAGTAATAATATAGCCACCTTCAATTGGCGTAACTAATTCACCAGTGATTTTATTAGGAATAAATCCGTAGCTAATAGAATGTGATTCTAAAATATCAACAAAAGGTAATTCTTTTAAATGCTCTTCTAAAATTTCAGCGCTAGGTAATTCAGCCTTAAAAATAACACAGCTAGTTATTGGAAAACGTTTCATTCGTTTTTTCCTCAAGTATAATTAACTCCACACGTAATAAATAAGACCACTGACAAATAATGAATATATTTACCTAGTATGAACACTGAACATCAGTGGTCTTATGTATTATGAAAAAGGGTGGCTACTGAATAGAACATTATCATCAACCTCGTAGTGTGGAAGATTCAGGTCGCCACCAAAACTATCAATAACTACTTACTAGCACTGGCGTTTTTTTCATCCTGAATACGTTTATAAATTTCCTCACGGTGTACAGCCACATTCTTTGGTGCTTCAACACCTATTCGGACCTGATTACCGCGAACCCCTAGAACAGAAACTTCAATTTCATCACCTATTTTTAGGGTTTCCCCGACTCTACGTGTCAAAATAAGCATACGTCCCTCTCCACTACTCCACATGAAAATTAGTGCCTGGTTATTTAGCCACATCAGGCGGCTGTGGTACTCTTGGAAGTTCCTACACAACCAAGAAGGTATAAATAATGTCATTTAAAGATATAGTTCAAAGCCATACTATTGAGCTTGGTGATCTACTTCGACAACTTGAAGGTTATCCCCTTGAAACCCGTGTTTATTTCGGTGGCCTTGATTTTTACCGCATAAATCAACAGGGCGAAAATCTTATTCAAATTGAATTTAATCAGTCGGTTTATCGGACAACCGAAGATCTCTTGGTGGTTGAAGACCATTCAAAATAGCTGCCGCATATACATTGGCTTTTGCATAATTAACGGGGGCGTAGCTTTCCTCTATTCTCCCGTCGATAACTCGATTAAATTGCACTTCATTCTTACCTAGCTGAATAATCCATGAAGCCGGATATTTTTCAGGGTGTAAAATGTGCTGTATAGTTGGTTTCCAAGCATTTAGTGAATTTAATTTGTTATCAACGCCTATTGGTGCAGCGCGTGAGGGCTCTTTAATTGCCTCAGATAAGCGAAAAAGAAAATCACTAGGTTTAAATTCCATCGTAACGTTATTGTCAGGATCAGAATTTACTTTCATATCGCAAAGCTTATTTACAAATTCTGTATTATTGATGGCTAGATAAATAAGGTCTTTAAATAACTGCTCATCAATAGTTACCAAATTGCTAGTGGTTGAACTAACCATTGAATATTGGTTTTTTGCCTCTTCTAATGCTTGATCAAGGGCAGTAACAATCTGATCTTGCGTTCCGTCCTTTAGCCATTTAACTGCCATACGTCCGCTTTTTGGTTCTTGCTTGAACTCCCAGCGAATATCAGTATTTTGCTCATCTATTACAGTGACTTTCATCCTGAATACCCCACGAGTTAGGCGCTAATGGTGACTTTACAGCGTTCCTGCTGATCGAAGATTTCATCATCAAGCTTTTCAATCTTGCGCTGCAGTTCGGCCTTGTCTTGTTCAAACTGAGCTTGTTTAGCTTTAAGAGATTCAAGAGTTTTGAATTCAGCGGCTTTTTTTTAGAATCCAAGCCTGAGCGTCTTCCTGCGACATTGGCACACTAAAAGTGACAATTGGTTCGTTTGAATTGAGTTGCATGATTAGCTCCCTTTCTTTGTTTTATTTAATGTAGGATATCCGACATTAAGATGTCAAGCAAAAATGTAGGAAAACTTACATTTATTTGTTTTTATCTTAAAGAGAGTAATGGCAAAGAAATAGTTTGTGCTACTAAAATGAGGAATTCATATGGGGAAATACAGAGGAGAGGACAGGATGGCTCTATCCTCTTATTTGATTTAAAAATCAATAAGGACTTGTTTAACTACACCAACAATTCGGCAATTTTCATCAAAATCAATTGTTTTGTATAGCGGATTTAACGGAACTAAGTATCTATTAGGCCAGTCTTCTACGAATTTTTTTAAGGTGGCTTCTGTCCCTCCATGGATATAAGCAACTACAATTTTTCCATTAATAGAGGAAAATCGACTAATATCTGGCTCAACAATCACAATAGATCCATCAGGGATAGATGCCTCTTTAACTATTGTAGTCATGGATGTTCCATTAACACGTAAAGCAAATGCCTCACTAGAGAGACTAAGCGTTGTCGTGATGTATTCATCAACATCATCAGGACAAATACCTGATTCAGTATCAGTCCAACAACCAGCTTGAACCCACGATAATACAGGTAATTCACGAATTTTAACTGATGTGCCTTTTATAAAATGAGCGTCAGGGCTTCCCGTACCTTCAACTAGCCATATAGGGTTGCAGTTTAGGGCTTCAGCCAAGGATTGTAGATTTGCACCATTGGGTTGGTAATCATCTTTTTCCCATCCCGTAACAGTGACACGATTTACACCAGCGGTTTTAGCTAGTGCTTCTTGTGTAAGTTTTAGTTCTCTTCGCCTTTCGCGAATTCTATCTCCCATGCTCATGTAGGATAGCCTACCATGATTTTATGTAAGTTTCTTGACATTATTATGTTGGATATCCTACATTATGTTTAAACAATATATCGTGGGGTACGAAAATGAAAAAAAATGATGTTCTTTCTTACTTTGGTGGTTCATGTAATACCGCTAAAGCGCTGGGTATTAAACATCCATCAGTTAGCGGTTGGGGAGATATTATCCCTCAAGGAAGAGCCTACCAAATTGAAAAAATTACAAAGGGAAAGCTTAAATTCGATCCCAGTCTTTATCAAAACAATATCAAAGCTAATTAATTAAGTTAACTACCAGAAAAAAAAGGAATTGTAGATATGTGCAATCAAACACTTAAAGAAGTTGTTAAAGGAATGTGCAAAGGATATCCGAACGGACGTGCAGGAATGGCTGGCGCATTAGGTATGTCAGAAAACACATTTAACAACAAATTATATGAAAAAAATGGCTGTCGTTTCTTTGAACTTCAAGAATTAGAAGAAATGGAGATGTTATCAGGAACAGCGTTGCTATTTGAATATCTCAAAGGAAAACGAAATCAGATTGAAGCAGGAAAAATCAAGGCCGAGCCGTTAGATAAGGTGGATTTGTTCGAAATTCGAATGAATTTAGACGCTAAGTACGGTTCGCTGTACGCATTGATGCAAAAGTGTGTTGCTGCTGGTTTTGCTACGGATGAAAAGCTAAGGGCAATGGAGAGGGACTTAGGTGAAATATTTTCGTATTCAAAGGGATTTTTAGAATCATTTAAAACTGTATATAGGGCTGAGAAACCATGATTTCACTAAGAGAGGGTGGCGCTCAGGATATGCGGTCCCGAGCGCCGAGCGTCAAAACAAAGTGTGGAGTAATGAACGCTATGAACAGTTTAAATCAGTTACAGCCAAGAAAGCAATTTAAGTGTTTGCTTACTTCTAAAAGTGACTCAATTCAATATGTAGAGATCATAACGTTAGCTGATGAATCAGGCAACTACCAGACTAAACAACAATTGGTAGACAAAGATAGCAGTGAATTCAAACGTTGTTGGGCTGAATACTATTTCCGTAGTGGGAGAGGGGGACATGTCCAATGAAAAGCATAAAAACCTTAACCGTTACTTCCGAGATAGGCGCGGTATCGTCGTTAAAGTCATTGAGTGGGATCCGTACCAAAAGCGGGTCATCTTCATGTGGGGCGATTATCCACATCGGTGCTTTGTTCCACTTTGGTTATTTCAGCGTGATTACACAGAAGTCGAAGATTAAAAGTGGTGATAGGTATGGCAACTAACACATTTGATGTTGTGCAAGCAATGTCAGGGCATAAAAACGTAATTGTTATACCTGTGCCTTACCTTGAGTTTTTTAAGGGTGATCAGCAAGCCCATGCTTTGGCTGCAATACTGAATCAATTGGTATTTTGGTCAGGTGTTGCATCGAGTGCAGAAGAGGGGTGGTTTTATAAGAGCCATGAAGATCTTGCTGATGAAATTAAAGGGCTATCAGGCGAAGAGCAATCGCGTAGGCTGGTGGATAAATTACGTAAAAAATACTTCCCCGGCATCATTGAAACTAAGACTAAGAAAGTAAACGGTACTCCAGTAACGCACTATCGATTAGATGGTGATGCACTTATCTCAATGATTTTTCCTGCAATTTCTGAAACGTCGAAAATGAGGAATGGAAACGTCGAAATCGACGAATCCAATCGTCGAAAATGCGGAATGGAAACCGCAGAAATGCAGAATCATGGAAACGTCGAAAATGCGGATTCCTATCTTTATACAGATCTTAACTCAGATAATAACTTACAGATCAATAAATCCCTTTCGTCGCAGAATTCTAGCGAATCCAGCGACCAGTCAAAAATTGATTTTTTAAATCGTTACCCAGAGGCGGTGATTTACAGCGCTAACTTCAAAAAATGGGGAACGGAAAAAGACTTAGAGTGTGCCCAATGGCTATTTGAACGGAAGCAATGGCTATTCAAAGAGCGTGGCATTGGTGAGCCTGATAAGCCTAACTTTACTGAATGGGCGAATACAGTTCGATTGATGCGTGAAATTGACGGGCGCAGCCACAAGGAAATTTGCCAACTCTACAAGCGTATTACCCTCGATGATTTCTGGCATTCAGTCATTTTGTGTCCATCCAAACTTCGTGAGCAGTGGGAAAAGGTCATTGTTAAATTTGCCAGTGGACAAAGAGTGAGTGTAGACCCCGTAGAACGTGACAATGCTTACACGCGGATCATTGGTTCTAGGTTAACACCTAAAAACCGCACTGAGGAAATTGCAGCTGAATTAGCAGGAAAACAAGGGGTTCGTAGCATGTCAGATTTTACGGGTCGTAAAGCATGGATGGGTATTTGGCAACAAGCAGTAGAGCAAGCAGCGAAAGAGGTGACAGCATGATGCGTAGTGAATCTAAAGAAATTTATGGTGTTGACGTGTTGGGCATCATTTCAATGCTAAAAGAAATTCGCCGCTGGTGGGTTATACGTGGGTTACGCGACTACTGGAAAAAAGATAGATACTTTTTAGTCACGTGTCGAAAGTTCAAGCACTTAAACCACCATATTGACAGCTTCAATGTTCAGCAACGCTATGAGTTTGTCAGTAAATTTGCCAAACACCACCAGCAGCGAGGTGTTATCTAATGGCTGTTTATTCAAGTAATACCGCACCAGAAGATAAAGATTGTTGGCAAACGCCTCAATGGTTATTTGAAGCTTTAACGCTTGAGTTTGGTTTTTGGTTAGATGCTGCTGCAAATGAGCAAAATGCCTTGTGTCCATATTTCTTAACCATAGAACAGAATGCATTACAAAGTGATTGGGTAAGCCGTGGCGCTATATGGTGTAACCCGCCTTACAGCAAGATAAAACCATGGATCGCTAAAGCCGCAGAGCAATGCACAAAGCAAAACCAGCCAATAGTGATGTTATTGCCAGCGGATAAATCAACATCCTGGTACTCATTGGCGCTAAAAAGCGTTGATGAAGTTCGAACTATTATCGATGGCCGTATTAATTTTGTTGATCCCAATACTGGAAAAGAGAAAAAGGGCAATAGTAAAGGCTCAATTCTTCTTATCTGGCGTCCATTTGTAGAGCCAAAGGCAATTGGGACACACGTCTCAAAAAATCGTTTGATGGAGATAGGCAAGGCAATCTTAGGGGAGGTGGTATGACTCCTTTGTATCTAAGAATCGCGAGCGAATTCAAAGCGGGTAACGAAATAACAACTAAGAAAATCAGAAGCATATATGCATCATCTAACAGTCATACAAAAATCACGGTAGATTTTTTGCTCAGAGCTAAAGCGATAAAGAAAACAGGAAGAAAAGAAGGAGCTTTTAGTATTTATGTGCTTCAGCAAGACGCTTATGAGAAAACAGTCGAACTAGACAATAAAAGCAAGAGATATAGAGCAAAAACAAATCGGCATGTTAAGTGTGATGTTAAAGAGTTAATGAAAACGCATAACCCATTGATATTAAAATTCAATGCATTGCTGTCGGGGGTGAGGTAATGAGTGCAGATGACAATGTTATTCAATTTAAAGCGCCTAGTGATGCAGTTCCTACCATCGACACGGAAGTAAAGGGAAGAAAAAACAGGCAGCAAATGTACTGTAAGCATCATTCACTAATTATCGATGAAGAGCATAGGACAGTTGAATGCAACGATTGTGGCTGTGTTGTTGAGGCTTTCGATGTTCTGTTAGCTAGGGCAAATAATGCCGAGTCGGTAATCCGAGGAATGAGTGAATTACTTGATAAGCGTGACGAACTGCGTAAATCAGTTGATGGGCTTTTGAGAGAAGAGAAGAACACTAAAGCCAGATTACGTAGTGCCAGAACAGATTTAGCGTTTATTGAAAATAAAAAACTTCAGCATGAGGGGAAGGTTGGATGAAAAGCAAAATAGCCGAAATTTACCCTTGTCCTCATTGTGGAAGTGAAAACATAACCATCGAGAGCCACAGTTATAGAACATGGTTTTACATTCAGTGCCACAGCTGTGGTGAAAAGGGGCCAGAGGTAAATGATAAGCCTACAGCAGTAATAGTATGGAATGAACGAGTTGTCAGTATCTAAAAGCGCAAATGCGGTTGCGTAAACAGGTGGGAGTATAGATATGAACGAGTTATCAGTGAAAGAATTAACCGTGACGAGTATAGAAATATCTGAATTAGTCGAATCGCGGCATGACAAAGTAAAGCAATCTATAGAACGCCTTGCGAAGCGCGGTGTTATCGCTTTTCCCCCAATGGGGGAGAAGCCTACAGAAGGGAGACCTGTATCATTTTATTTGTTTTCAGGTGAAAAAGGTAAGCGCGATAGCATTATCGTTGTTGCTCAATTAATGCCCGAATTTACAGCAAGGCTGGTGGATCGCTGGCAAGAGTTAGAAAACCAGAACTCATTACCACAAACATTACCCGAAGCATTAAGGTTGGCGGCTGATTTAGCTGAGGAAAAGCAGCAATTAGAGTCAAAATTAATAGAGGTAGCACCTAAGGTTGATTTTGTTGATCGCTACGTACAAGCAACTGGTTCAATGACTTTTAGGCAAGTATGTAAGTTGCTGGGAGCGAAAGAAAATGACTTTAGATGTTTTTTGCTGGATAACAAAATTGCATATCGGCTTAATAATATTTTAACCCCGTATCAGCAGCATATTGATGCTGGACGATTTGAAATGAAAACAGGCGTTACAAAAGAAACCGCTTACTCATTTTCTCAGGCAAGGTTCACTGCTAAGGGGGTTAACTGGATTGCTGGCAAATGGATGGAGCACAAAGCATATGCATAAGGCTTCCATACTTACAGCGAATACGGTACCAGATTTGGGGTTAGTAATATTTCGACCAGGAGTGAGTGAGTTATCAAATTTCAATGGGCGCATGCTCATTATTCCGGTACCTAATTCATTAAACGATAAATCAGTAGGGCCTATCTCTCTTTCTTCATCATTCCTCAGCGACGAGTTTAATTATGTTGAAGATATAAAACAGATATTAAAACTAACTGTAGATCCTGAGCCACCAGCTAGCTTGATGTTAAAACCGAAGTTGCAACGCTGGACTAATGATAAATACCTGCAGTGGGTTAAATCACAGCCATGTTGTGTTTGTGGTGCCACATCAGACGATGCACATCACCTAATCGGCCATGGTCAGGGTGGAATGGGCACTAAAGCCCATGACTTATTCACTATTCCATTGTGTAGAGTTCACCATGGCGAATTGCATAAGGATCCTAATGAGTGGGAGCGTGAGCACGGAAGCCAGTTGGTTTTGTTATTTCGATTCCTAGACCGTTCTGCGGCACTAGGTGTTTTTGGTTAATGCGTTGTGCGGAACGCTGGAGACTTTTTGCATGAGAGATATTCAGTTAGTTTTACAGAAATGGGGGGCATGGGCATATGACGGGAATAGTGATGTTGATTATTCTTCAATTGCAGCTGGTTTCAAGGGGCTGATACCGAGTACCAAAAAAACGAGAGAAAGCTGTTGTGATGATGATGGAATAGCGGTTGATGCTGCTGTGAATAGATTAAAAAAGAATAATTCATATTTATTCCAACTAGTTATTTTGTATTACGTTAATAACTGCACACTAAGAACTTTAGAAAGAAAACTAGGAATATCTCATAACGAAGTAGCAAAGCGCTTGCAACATGCCGAAGGGTTCGTTGCTGGTTGTTTGGCAATAGCTGAAATAACATTAGAAATGGATAGGGAAGTTAGAAAAGAATGCATATATGGGGTTGCGTAATTACAAAACCCAATATATTGTGATAAGAATAAATACGTCGTAACCGAACTTATAGAATGAAACCTCGCTATGCGGGGTTTTTTATGCCTGAAATAAACATAAGGCTTGCTGCTGTCTTTGGTCAGAGTTACATGTGTAGTTATGCGCAATAAAAGAAAACCCCACCTTAGCGGGTGGGGCTTTCGGTTACATTTTTTTCAAATGAGCTTCGACTTTTTGAATAAATGATTCTTTCGGGGCTTTTTCGCAAGCTTCGACAATTAACGGAGTGGATGTTTCGATACCGCTAATATCTAAAGTAGGGTCTTCTACCTTACCTTTTTGGGTGATAATTTCAGCGGCACCAATTGCTGTTGGGTAAAATGCATCATCGATTGCTAAGAAATTTTCACATGTCCACTGTGATACAGGTTTTGCGTCTGTAGCAGCGAAAGCGGATGCAGACATTAAAGACATGACAATAATACTAGTAAATAATGTTTTTTTCATAAAATCACCTTGTTATTTTAATCGAGAGATTTTCAAGTTAAATATAACTCATTAATTTTAAATAGAAAATAATCAATATTGGACAGTCAAGATAGGATGGCCTTAATCAGATAAAAGTACAATAAATTAAATATTCACCTTAAGATCCTGTTAAGATTTAGTAGATATGCTATAGAGAACTTAACAGAAAAAAGGAATTATTATGAATAAGGCAATTATTGCACTCGTATTATCCGCAGCTTCATTTAGCGTGTTAGCTAACAATCATGTTGGTGGGTTTGTTTCTAATGATGGTTCTGTCGGTCCAAGAGGTGGGTTTGTTGCAACAACTCAAGCAGTGACAACTGTGGTTCAAGCGAAAGAGTTGCCTGATGATGCATGGGTTTCACTTGAAGGTAATATTGTTAAGCAGATTGGTAAAGAACTTTACGAATTTAGAGATAGTACTGGCTCAATTGCTGTAGACATTGATGATAAACGCTGGCGCGGACAGGTTGTCAAACCTGACACTAAAGTTCGCTTAGATGGTGAAGTTGATAAAGATTGGATGGAACTAGAGATTGATGTTAAGCGTGTAACTATTATCAATAAATAGTCTTAAATTTTTAATAAGCCCCTGTTGGGGCTTTTTCTATAATGGTAAGCACAGATATGACAGATTGCTGGAACAATCGAGGTTGATGCGTCATAAGCCCCTCACACGGTGAACTGGCTCGGTATTTGTACTTATCATTGTGGAATTTCCGGATTGTCCACATTCAAGAGGTCGCCTAGTGCGGCCTTTTTTCGTATACGCCGCCACAGAATTCTAATCAACCAAACGAAAATTGACGCATAGAGACTGTGCGCGGCTATCTATTCACTAAATTCCTCCTATGGGGGTGAGAATGCAAAATATGAAAGACACCCCTGAGCTTTGGGAACAGGTATTTAATTTACTCTCTCAGTATAAAGAGCAAGGCATACTGGCAGGTTTAGCAGGTACGGTTGCCGTGCTGCGTAGTATGTACAACGGTGGGGGTTGGAAGAAAACATTACTAGATGGGGTCATGTGCGCCTTTTTTGGTTGGTTCGCTAAAGATTTACTGGCATTTGTGGGCGTGAATCCTGACTTTGCCTATTTAGCGAGTGTTTTCATTGGTTATCTGGGCGTTGAGACGCTGAGTAAAATTTTAAAAGGTAAAGCAGGGGTACGTCATGACTAAGCAAACTCGCGGTATTCGCAATAATAATCCAGGCAATATTGACTACAACAAGGTGAATAATTGGCAAGGTCAATTACCGCATAACCCAAGTATTGAGTCTCGCTTCTGTCGATTCGAAAGTCCTGCTTATGGCATTCGTGCATTAATCGCATTACTTCGAACCTATCAGCGCAAGTACGGATTAAAAACTGTATCAGGATTGATTAATCGATGGGCTCCGACGAATGAAAACAACACAGGGGCATATATTAATGGCGTGGCTAAGGAGTTGGGTGTATCGCCTACTGATATTGTCAGTCTTGATGATAAAGCAACCGCAATCAAATTGGCTAAAGCGATTATTCGACATGAAAACGGCTCACAGCCCTATGATGAGGCTACGTTTGAAAAAGCGTGGAGTTTGTTGTGAATTGGAAAGCAACAACGATAGTGCTAGTCGGTGTCATTCTCTTGGGTGGGGTGCTTAACTGGCAAGTGACTGAAAATCAGAAGCTCACAAATGAAAACGAATCACTAAATAGTCAACTATCAGCAAGCCTGTTGCTAAACAAAGTAACCCAATCCGCTATCACTCTTCGCTATCAAATCTCACTCGATAATATCAAAGCAAGGCAATTAGAGGACTCAGAACATGTCAAAGTTAAGACTGTTATCAAAACAGTGCTCAAAGACAATGAGTGCGCTAATACTGCTGTGCCTGATGATGTTGTTAGTGAGTTGCGGAAATACAAAAGAGGTATTGATTCCCGTTCAGTCGCCACTGATACCGGCACACCTAACCGCTGATTGTCCTCAGCCAGATATTCCCGAGAATGTAGATTGGGGTGATATGCCACAACTGCTTATTGACGCCATGAACTCAATAGCAAAGTGCAACGTTGACAAAAAAGCGATACGAGAGATTGAATCAGCTAGGGTCAATAATGTAACTCACTAGTACAGAATTTTAGTTTTTGTATTAGTTAATAAAAAAAATAGTATTGATGAAAAAAAAGATATTTAAAAAAGCTATCGCAGTAATTAAGTAAATGAAAAACTTAAATAAATAACAGGTTTTTTTATCCGTAACTAAAAAAAACATAACGGAAAAAAGAAGGAGGCTAATAATTAAAATCGCTGCAATAGGATGGTTATACATATGTTTTATATCTTGTAAATGAGTGATTTTCCTTTTTGGGGAGGTCAGGCAAAATCATAATAAGAAAACGATACGAAACAATAAAAACTCTAACGAAGAGGAAAGAGCTAAAAGTTCGATATAGAGCAGGACTCACAATGAAATGAGTATTGAATTACTATAATTAGATAAAGTTAAATAAAGTCTAAACAAAGTTAAATATTGAAAATCCAAATATTTTGGCATCTAATTTTGACTTTCATATGGTGTATTGGTGATGGATTTTGCGATATACATACTTTTAGTTTGATAATGCTTTCGGGTTACTAAGGATGCAATATGGAGAATTGAAGCGCAAAGGGCAAAAAAATAGCTCGTGTCAGGAAGGCTAACGAGCTAACTAGTACCAGTACACATCTTGATTATCATTATTTTTAACACCTTATACTAACGTAGATAGAATAGTAGATTAACGTATTTCAGTGTGTAATAAAAAGAAACGAAATATGACTGACTTTGTGATGTGGGATGTATTTCGAGTTAAAGGTTAAATCGAGTTAGAGCATGGAATAAAAAAAATGCCCAGTCACTAGAGGGAAAGGGCTAATCACTAGGTTAAATATATTTTATGTGTGTAGCCGGAACGGAGCCGACTCTTTAACTATAATTAATACAATATAAACAAAGGTTAAATAGAAATAACTATATGAAAAATAGTTAGGTTTAAATGATTTTTCGATTTTCTTATTTAGATTGTTGTTAAATGGCTTTAGAAAAATATATATCCTATAGATAAAATCAGCTAAATAAATTAAGGGGTCAAAATGACAGTTCTTTATATATTAATTGCGATTATAGTAGGTTTTGCCGCAGGGGCATTGGTGTATCGTAAACATACCAAAGAGGCAGAGCGAATTGTTCAGCAATTAAAAGGTGTGAATGAAAAACTGCAAGCTAAAGTAGATAAACTGAGAAAGTAAAAAAAAGCCTCTTTTGCAGAGGCTAAACACATAACAACAAAGTGCATATAAATAAATCATAATATAGAGAGTTTACTACTTATCCCCCTAGTGTTGGGACGCGGTGAATAGTACACCGATAAGCGTAAAGTGCTTGCTGGAAAATTAAATAGTTGAAGTATATTAAATAGTTTTGTCTGTAAGCTATTTCAAATTGTAAATAATGAAATGAAATACGAATTTGATAATCAATAAGCGAATAAATAGCCTCTGAGAAATCAGGGGCTATTTTGTTTAAAGAGGAAAGCATGATAGTCATCAATGACTCACAACAGTTAACCCTTGGTAAGTCATCAACTAATGCCAGTACAGAAGTGCCACCTTCATCACCCACAGTTACCGTAAAAACCAATAAGACACTCAAATACTACATGGCACGCATGGCAGCAGGTGAGACGGTTAAGATTGCGTGCTATGGGGATTCAACAACGGATGGTTTAGGTACGACTGGGTGGGTACAAAATCCTATCACAAATAAGAATGAAGCAATAGGAGATAGCAATCACGAAAGCACAGCACTCAATGCGTGGCCTAAGAAGTTACAAGATATTCTTCGAGACATGTATACCAACGAAAATATCCATGTGTACAACGCAGGGTATTCAGGACGCACGATAGCTGATGGTTGGGCGGTAAGGAATTTTCCTACCGCCATCACAAACAATCCTAACTACGGTGTTTGCGACATTGTTTTTGTGGATTTTGGGCTGAATGATATTCCGACCGCAGGCTCTCAGCTTAATGAAACGGTTGAGCAGACGAATTTGCTCATTGATGAGATAGAAAAGACAGGAGCGTTACCTGTTCTATTAACATCAGGCCCTGCCTATCGTTCAGATTCGAGTGGTAGAGGAAAGAATGAAATGCTACTCGAAATCAACACAATGAAAAAAGATATCGCGGCACAGCGTAGCATTCCGTTAATAGACAAATCACTCATGTTAACTGAGTGGCTAGAACATAATAGTCATCTCATTCGCTGGGTTGATGCGGAGCCAGATGGATTACACTTTGGTGATATCGGACATCAAGCGCAAGCCTCTTTGATTGCTGCTGAATTGTACGGTGGTGTGATTGATATTAAGGGAGATGTACAGCACTTGCCTTTCATGGATAACCGAGTGAATAGTCGCTTTGGGTATTCGGAGCAATATAAAACGAGCACCACCCTTTTTCACAACCTGTACTTAAATGCTGCCACTGCAAACAAGCACACAGGCCAAGTCATGCTAACTATCTGGTTACGAGTACGAAGTGCCTCTGCTGGGATTGTTTACAACACAGTTCGCAATGAAGGTATTGGTGACAGTAACAAAATAAATACAATATTGACGGATATATCAAGAAATACGGTTTTAATCAATGGCGCATCACCGAATCAAGGTTTTAAGCCGACATCAACAACTGGGGAGACAGGGAGTGCGCCTGTATTTCTTAGCGGTGTAACTTACGGGCTACACAAAGTTAAGGTACATTTTCCTACAAAAAAGGTGAGTGCTGGTATTTTTTGGGGTTACTTGTCGATTTATCCTCAATGGAAGTCATTGCCTTCTGGAACACAAAATGCAAGAAGCTTGGCTCCTATTTATCACCGAGTTTCGACGGTGACGGGAACGCGTGAGTTATTCCCATCACCATTAATGTCTGACGGGAGTAATTTTTGGGGGCTTGGTTTTGGTAGCTCAAGGTCAACACTGTACTTTAAGGCATCAATCACAAAAGCAGGTGCGCTTGGGATAATGTTATTTAATGGTGTTGAGGCAGCAACTCAACTTGAACATCGTTGTCTTGCATTATTCAGAAATACTGACAATAGCTTGGAGGTATTAACGGTGACAAGAGACGTAAGCGGCGTAAGTGCTAACGGAACATTGGATGTGAAGTTTTCTTGTGGAGCCTTGAAAGACGATGACGAGCATGAGTACAAGTTTGTCCTTGAGCGCAACAGTGAAGGCGCATCATTAAAATTCTATCAAGGTTATGCGTCCACAACACCACTAACGGAAGTTACGGCAAAAGAAGGAGAGGTGTTCCCATTCCCAATGGGGGGCGCATTTGGTTCTACATGGTCATATAAAGGTAATACAAGCGTGAAAGTATCAGAAGCCTTTGTCTTGGAGGAAAAACTATGAAATACACCGCAACAAAAGCATGGCAAAAGCTGACGGTAAAGGCAGGTAACATCTTGCAGGTTCACTACGGCACGATTTATCTGCATATCGGAGATACCGAGCCTACAGAGAGTGACGATGGTTTAATAGTTTCAAGCACGGTTAACTTCAATGAGGATTATACCGTGTGGGTGAGAACAAATTCCTATGCAGATGTGAATAGTGATTTTGTTATTCAGTAAGTATTAAGCATGTTTGATACCTTTAAGCTTCTACAAACGCCATTCTTTGAGTGGCGTTGATAGAGCTTTAATTGGTTGCTATTTTCTGGGGTAAATTATGGCTAATTTAACTGATTTAGCTAATCAACTTAGAGCTATTCGTAAGCAAATCCCTTTTGCGACAGCCCAGGCACTGACAAGTACCGCCCGTAAAATAGAGAATGCGCAAAAGGTTGCATTACTACGTCATTTAGAAAGCCCAACGCCGTTTACTGTTAAGAGTGTTAAAAGCCGTGGAGCACGTAAAAGTGATCTACGGGCTAAAGTGTTTGTTATGAAAACGGCTTCAACGTATTTAGAGCCGTTTGAAGAAGGTGGGATTCATAAACTGAATGGCTCTGCACTGCTTAACCCTAAGAACATTAAGCTAAATAAGTACGGTAACTTACCTCGTAATAAAGTGAGTAGCCTGAAAACCAAGGATAATGTGTTTATCGGCGAGTTATCGACGCGCTACGGTAAAAACGTCAGTGGTGTATGGGAACGAAAGAAAGCCAAGAAGGTGAAGAAAAATAGGAAGAGATTAAAGCGGTCACCGAACGGAACGCGGCGTGAACGTATGCCATCCAGACCGCCTAAGCTACTCATTCGATTTGGTGATGCGTTAGCTGTTCAGCCTGTACTTGGATATCAGGATAGGGCACAACGAATGGCACAGGCTTTATTACCACAGGAAATAAGCCGGGCACTTGAAGAAGCTATGAGGACAGCAAAATGAGTATGAACTTTAAAACAGCTATGTGGGGTGAAGTTAAAACTGACATATATGCTGGTGATAATTGTGATGAGCACAAGCCATTTATTGAAGTTCTTTGTGATGGTGATATGGAATCAGATACAACTGATGAATTAGCTATTCACGCAAACCGCTGGCCTGTAGGAACAAAAATAACTGTAGAAATACCTTGCTGTCCTGATTGTGGGCTAGATGCTGAATATCAAGATAATAATGGGAAATGTGAATGTGATTTCGATTGGAAAATCTGGGCAGAATGTCAGTATTCATAGTGGATCATCTATAGAATTTTTTGGGTCCTTCCTAGCACCTTTATAACTCACGGGCATTGCGCGCCGTGCAGTTTCACCAGCTAAAAATTTTTGAAATTTGGGTAACAGGTAACACATCGGTATTTCTGAGGTTACGTTTATCTTTATGAATTTAAAAATAAATATTTATTTTTTTTGCTTCATTTTTATGTTACCCGCTCTGTTACCTTAGTTAATAGGTAACAGAGCGGGTAACAACTCAAGGTAACATTTAGGGTAACAGCATGAATCAGTCAGATTTTGCAAAACTGCATGGTGTCAGTCGTAAAACTATTACGATGTGGAAATCTCGTGGATGGCTAGTCATGGATGGTGACGAAATTGATGTTGATGCCTCAAATGAAAATATAGAACGATACCGAAAATCCCCCTCAGTATCTGCAAATAAATCTAAACCTAAAAAAGAAAAAAAACAGCCCAATAATGAATTAACGGATGAGTCACCAACACAGACAGCTGAAAGGCTAATTCGTGAAATTGGCGCGGACATGTCTTTTGATGAAGCTAGAAGAATAAAAGAAAACTTCCTTGCGCTACTTACTAAGCTGGAATACGAAAAAGAGGACGGACAACTGATTGAGCTTTCAGTTGCAGAATCAATCTTGTTTGCTGAATTCAGAGAGCAACGTGATGCTTGGATGAATTGGCCATCTCGTGTTGCACCAATTATGGCTGCTGACTTGGGCGTTCCGGCTGACAGGATGACTGAGGTGTTAATCGAACATGTCCACAAACATATTACTGGTCTCGGGGAGCCTGAATTCAACACAGACGAAGCGTGATAGGTTATTAGCTAGTGTTAAAAAAGGATGGACGCCACCACCTCGTATTAGTGTTCCTGACTGGGCAGACCGTTATAGAAAGTTAGCAAAAGAAGCGGGGAGTACATCAGGATCATGGCAGACCGATACGGTGGAAATTGCGCGAGGCCCAATGCTTTCCGTTACCGAGTCAGGTGTCCATACGATTACTGTTATGTGCTGTACTCAGTTGATGAAAACAGCTTTACTTGAAAATGTGTTTGGCTATTTTGCTCATTTAGATCCATGTCCTATGTTGTTGTTGCAACCAAAAGAGGATGCAGCTGAACAATTTTCAAAAGAACGAATTACGCCATTGATTCGGGTTACCCCTGTATTAAGAAAAATTGTTGGTGCGAATAAACAAAAAACATCAAAAGAAACGTTGCTATATAAATCATTTCCCGGGGGGTTTTTAGCTTTGGCTGGTGCTGGTAGCCCTGATAACTTAGCCCGCCGCCCAATTCGTGTATTACTAGCCGATGAAGTTGATAAATATCCAATTACGCGAGAAGGTGACCCTATCACGTTAGCAGAGGAACGAACGGCAACATTTGGTCTTAATTGGTTATCAGTAAGAGCATGTTCTCCAACTGTTGAGGATGAAAGCCGTATAGCGGCAAGTTATGAGGATTCGGATCAGCGTAGAGCATCTTTAGCTTGTCCTCACTGCGGTCATCGTCAATTCCCTGATTTTTTTAAGCATGTTCATTGGCCTAAAGAAGGTGATAAACACCAACCACACCTTGCCTTAATATATTGTGAAAGTTGTGGATCTGGTTGGTCTGAGGGTGAAAGACTAAGGGCTTTACGAACCATCAGATGGCATCAAACTAAACCTTTTGAATGTTGTGGCAGCCGACACTCACCATTAAATGATTATGATCAAGCATGGCATAACGATGATGAAGCCGCAGTAGATAAAGTGTGGGAATGGTCAGAGTCTGAACGACATGCTGTTTATAGAGCTATTTGCCCAGACTGCGGAGGGCTTGGGGTTAGTAATATTCATGCAGGTTATCAAGCATCTAAATTGTTTAGCCCATGGCAAAAAGATAAACCTTCTGATATTGCACAGAAATATTTAAAGGCAAAGGGAGATCCAGATAGAGAACTGGCATGGTGGAATACCCAAATGGGATTACCTCATCGCCCCAATTATGGTAAGAAACTGCCCATTGATGTTCTATTGGCCCGAAGGGAAGTTTATGATGCAGAAATACCAATGGGGGTAGTGGTATTAACAGCAGGAATCGATACCCAAAATGATAGGCTTGAAATTGAAGTTGTTGGTTGGGGGAAAGATGAGGAAAGTTGGTCTATCTCATTTGATGTTATTGAGGGTGATTTAGAAACAGCTGAACCATGGACTAGATTAGACGCTTATCTTAAACAAATATGGCGCCGAGCTGATGGTCGTGGATTTACTATTATGGCGGCTTGTCATGACTCTGGTGGTAATCATACCCAAAAAGTTTATGAATTTGCTAAAGAACGCTTAGGTAGACGTATTTGGGCTATCAAAGGTGAGTCGGCGACTAATGGTAAGCGTTCCCCCATTTGGCCTAATAAGCGACCAACACCCAAGAATAGATCTCAATTTAAACCCATTATCATCGGTGTTAACTCAGCAAAAGACTCCATTAGATCTCGCCTACATATTGAAGAAAGAGGACCAGGATATATGCATTTCCCTGTCGATAGGGATATGGGGTATTTCAGCCAATTAACATCAGAAAGATTAATAATGAAAGAGGCTGCTGGGCAACGTTATAGTGTTTGGGAGCTTCCTCATGGCAAGGCAAATGAAGCATTAGACTGTCGTGTTTATGCTTATGCAGCATTAGCGGGATTATTTCATTTAGGATTGAAACTAAATGCTTTGGCAATTGCTATTGATAATAACCCTGACCGTTTATTACCCCCATCTTCTGAGCCAGAAGAAAAACTAGACCTGCGCTTACCGGGAGCAATTCTTCCTGAAGAACAGGAACAGCCTAAGCGTAAACGTATTTCCAGCAAATTAGCATAAGGGATCCCTATGTATCACAAAACAGGTTTACTCATGGGAATGAGTCGAGACCAGCTAAAGGCTGCTCTAAATACAGCCCAACAAGCTTATTTAGATTTAGCTTCGGGCACGAAAGGGGTTTCTTTTTCTTATTCTCAGGGTGATGGAACTCGATCTGTGAGTTACCAAAAAACAGAACTCTCACACTTGTTAGCATTAATACAGATGTTACAAGCGGAGCTTGGTTTAATTCCTCGCGCTAGGCGACCTGTAAGGTTTAAATTCTGATGACAGTTCAAATACTTGATAGGTACGGCAAGCCATATCAATCAGTTCAAAGGTCTAAACCTCATGCTCTGGTAGGTGGTAGCCGTGTTCCTTATGATGCTGGTAATTCCTACAGTGACCAACTAGCAAATTGGCAACCGGCACTGTGGTCACCTGATAATGAAATCAATATTTACCGTGACAAGATTGTATCCCGTGTCCGAGATTTAGCGCGTAATGATGGATGGGCATCAGGGACTATTACTCGAGTACTTGATAACGCAGTGGGTGCGAGTTATCGGCCTGTGTTTAAGCCCGATTATCGTTTGTTGCATTTCATCTCAGGAAATAAAGCGTTTGATGCTGTTTGGGCTGCTGAATATAGCCGTGTCTTAACTGCACACTGGCGTTCTTGGGCTAATGATAAAGGACGATATTGTGATGTTGAGCGTAAGCAAACGGTATCACAAATGTTACGCCTTGGTTTCCGGCATAAATTACTCGATGGTGATGCTCTGGCAATTTTACAGTATAGGCCCGATAGGTTGGGAGCCGGTAAAGCTAATTATGCAACAACGATTCAGATAGTAGATCCAGATAGATTAAGCAACCCTCAACAAAATTTTGATATGGCCAATATTCGCGGTGGTGTTGAAATTGACGATGATGGTGCTCCTATTGCTTATCATATTAGAGAAGCTCACATGGGGGATTGGTGGGCTGCGCAAAAAACCATGACATGGAGGCGGATAGCCCGTGAAACTTCATGGGGTCGGCCTATTGTTGTTCATGACTTTGATATGGAGCGAGGTTCACAACACAGGGGCATAGGGATTTTAACACCTGTAGTTCAGCGACTAAAAATGCTGATTAAGTATGATCAGTCAGAGTTAGAAGCGGCGATTTTAAATGCCATATTCAGCGCATATATCACCTCACCTTATGATCCTAAAATGGTTGAGTCTGCTATGGGAGAAACTTTTGATGATACTGAGGTAGGTGCTTATCAGGAAGGTAGAATGGAGTTTCACAACGACCGTCGTATTAGCTTAAATAATGGCGCGAGAATTCCAACCCTTTACCCCGGTGAAAGTATTGATACTGTGAATGCGACACGCCCAAATAGTAATTTTGAAGGGTTCGAAAGTGCAGCACTCCGTAATATTGCCGCTGCAACGGGTCTTTCGGCACAGCAATTAACTCAGGATTGGTCAAAAGTTAACTACTCTTCGGCACGTGCAGCAATGTTGGAAGCATGGAAAACGCTAACTCGTCGTCGCGATGATTTTGCAGCAGGTTTTGCCGATCCAATTGCAAGTGCTTTTATTGAGGAAATTCACGATATTGAAAACCTTCCCATGCCTAATAATGCTCCAGATTTTTTAGAGGCTAAAACAGCTTATTGCCGAGCATGGTGGATGGGACCAGGGCGTGGTTGGGTTGATCCTGTTGCAGAGAAAAAAGGCGCCATCTTAGGTATGGAAGCGGGTTTATCTACCCTTGAAATGGAAGCCGCTGAAAATGTTGGTGAAGATTGGGAGGAACTCGTGGACCAGCGTGCCTATGAATTACAAACGTTCAAAGAACGAGGATTGGAGCCGCCTAAATGGGCACAAGCTGAACAATTCTCACCGGATAAAATAGAACAACCGGAGGCCAAGTGAATTTACCCCACTTAGCGCAAAAGCTATTTAATACCCCTCTGGCCATTCATCCACAAAAAGCAGAGGTCGTGATAAGTGCCGTCATGGAACGATTTGGTATTACGCAAATTCGTAGCACGATGATGGAAGATGATTATTACAATGATGACCGCTTTTCACGCAAGAAAAAGGCCGATGTAGGGTATGACATTTTAGAAGGGATTGCACTGATATCCATACAGGGAACGCTAGTACAAAAGCTTGGTTCACTGCGACCTTACAGTGGTATGACAGGTTATGACGGCATACGACAAGTATTTTTGTCAGCCATTCACGACCCTGAAGTCAAAGGCATTTGTCTCGATATAGACTCTCCTGGTGGAGAGGTGGCTGGGTGTTTTGATCTTGTTGATTTGATTTATGAATTACGAGGTAAAAAACCGATTTATGCCATTCTCTCTGAAAATGCTTATTCAGCAGCTTATGCGATTGCCAGCGCAGCCGACAAAATTTATGTGCCACGTACAGGTGGCGTCGGCTCAGTTGGGGTGATTGTTATTCATTGTGATTGGTCACAACGCATAAAAGAGGACGGGTTAAAGGTCTCTATTATTACTTATGGCGATCGCAAGGCGGAGAGTAACCCGTATATAGCGCTTAGTGATGAAGCGAAAGCGGCTATCCAGCACGATGTTGATGAAATGGGGCGTCTGTTTGTGAGCACTGTTTCCCGTAACCGTGGGCTATCTGAAAAGATAATCCGCAATACACAAGCAGCCTGTTTTTTGGCTGATGAGGGCGTACAAATGGGGCTTGCGGATGTTGTTGCCAGTCCTGATGTCGCATTTCACGAACTGATGAAAGTTTCTGGAGTTAAATAATATGTCTAAATTTACCTTTGCTCATCTTATTGGTCGCAAGGCTAAAGCTACTGAAGAAGATGATGAAAAAACACGCAAAGCGAAAGGTCGTCGTGCAGAAGATGACGATGATGAAGAAAATACTGAAAACGATGAGCCTGAATCGGAAGATCATGGCGACGAAAAAGAAGGCCGTAAAGCAAAGAAGGCGAAAAGTAAAAAAGCAAAAGATGATGACGAAGACCCTGATGCAGAAGATGATGAAAATGCAGAAGGTGACGATGAAGATGCCGAAGATGATGAAGACAACAAAGACGTGAAAAAAGGCCGACGTGCTGAACGTAAGCGTTGTGCTCGTATTTTTGGCAGTAAAGCTGCTGCTGCGCGTCCCGATATGGCTGCTCATTTGGCATTTAATACTAATTTGTCATCGAGTGAAGCAATTAGCACTCTGAAAGCCATGGGTGGGGCTCCAGCGCCACAAAGCAATCGTCGTTCTCTTGATGCTCGTATGCGTGAAGAAGAGCAAGTACGTTTAGGTCAAGATGCAGAAGTAGCGCCAGCAGGTTCTGCGGCATCGATTGTTAACAAAATGACAAGCCTGTACAACAGTAACAAAGGGGGTAAATAATGGATCAGATTTCACAAAACCCATTTCAACCGGGTGTGCGCCAAGCGGTTTTTAATCCTGACCAATTAATCTCAGGCCCGCTTCAAGTTGTAACTGATACGGTAGCTATTGCGAAAGCAGGTATTTTAAAACGTGGTACCATTCTTGGTAAAATTACCGCTTCTCGTGAGTACGTATTATGTAAAAAAGATGCGGCAGATGGCAGTGAAAAACCCTGTGCTATTTTAGTCGATGATGTCAACACAACAGAAGATAGCGTTTTAGGTGGCGTATATCTCATGGGTGAGTTTAATCATCATAAAACAACTTATGATGCGACTTGGACTATCCCTGAACTGACTGACGAGTTGCGTCAATTCTCTATTTTCCTTCGCGATAGCGTACAAGCCTAATCCCCTATTAATTCACTTAGACGTTGAATGCTAGCAATAGTAGGGTTTTTGACGTCTTTTAAATGAGAAAAAGTATGAATATTTTCGATACGAATGTTTTAGTTCAAGTCGTGCCAAACCTAATGACTAGCCAAAACTGGTTATTAGATAAATTCTTCCCAAATGTGGTTGAGTCTGATACTGAAGAAGTTTCTATCGATGTAGATGTGGGCTTACGTCGTATGGCGCCGTTTGTTTCGCCATTAGTGGAAGGTAAACTGGTCGAGGCTCGTAAGTTCCAAACTAACAGCTTTAAACCTGCGTACATCAAAGACAAACGTGCCCCTGATTTACGTAAGCCTGTCCGTCGTCAAATCGGCGAACGTATTGGTGGACAGTTGTCTGCAGCAGAGCGAGAAATGCTAAACCTCCAGTTCGAAATGGCTGACCAAATCGATATGATCAACCGCCGCTTAGAGTGGATGGCATCTAGCGCATTGGTTTCAGGTACGGTCACAGTGGCGGGTGAGGGTTACGACACGAAAGTTGTTAATTTTGGTCGAACCGCTGAATTGACAGTCACATTAAGTGGCAGTGATAAATGGCCAACTCAGGTTGATGCAGGAAAAACTAACACTAAACCAAGTGATGATATTGAAGATTGGGCACAGCGTATTTTGAAAAACTCAGGGGCGGTTTCAACTGATATCGTGTTTACCACTAAATCATGGAAGGCATTCCGTTTAGATACCACGATTAAAGATAATGCGATCACTTTCCCTGCGTTAAGTCCGTTTGGTAATCAAATTAATGCGGGTACACAAGTTCAAAAAGGTGCGGTGTATAAAGGCCATTGGGGTAATTATGACTTGTGGTTATATAACGACTGGTTCATTGACCCGATTGATAACGTTGAAAAACCGATGATCCCAGATGGCTCTGTAATTATGTCTGGTGCAGATTTAATGGGAACGCGTGCATTTGGCGCAATTATTGATCCGGCATTCAATTATGGTCCGCTGGCATTCGCACCAAAATCATGGCTAGAGCATGACCCGGCGCAGCGTTTCTTAATGATGCAATCTTCACCGCTGGTTATTCCTAGCCGTGTGAATGCGGCATTGTGTGCAACGGTAGTCTAACGGAGGCATTATGGCGAAGAAACCCCAAGAGCAGCAGGATAAAACTGATGACTTGGGGGGATTACCCCCTGAGTTACAGGTTGATGCTAATACTCAACAAGATGTTGCTCCAACAGATGAATTAAATGATAAACCGCCTGTTGAATCAGATCCAAAACCAGACCCTGAGCCAAAACCAGATAACGATGATGAAACTGATGATATTTATGTCGTTGTAAAAGGTCGCTCAGTCCAGCACAACGGTATTCTCTATACTGAAAGCCAACAAATTGAATTGGATGAGATTGATGCCAATCGGCTTGTTACTCTCGGTGTTGTTATGTCATTGGCTAGAGTGCGTGAAAAGTTGGTTCAAGCCAACCCAGCTGGCACGGTAACCATCAGTGGGGGTTGATTGGGATAAGCATCTATTAAATCCACTTCATAATGTTTTTGCTGAAAGGGCGAACTGGCGACCTAAAGAAGGGGAACATTATGATATTGAGGGAATATTTGATAGAGCCTATGCCCAAAACTATGAGTCCCTCGATGGGGAGAGTGGCATTAACACCACTCGACCTATTTTAGGTGTGCGAGATGCTATTTTCAAAACCCAGCCTGCAAAAGGCGATAGGGTATTTATTTATAGCGTGAGTACGTTATTCGTGGTTGGGGATGTTCAGCCTGATAGTCATGGTGGAACACATCTCATCTTAAATAAGGTGGCATCATCATGAATGCAGCACAGACCCGCGAGTTAGTTGTTAACTCTTTAAAAGGGAAAACAGCCGCAGAAAACCGTGTTTATTCACCAATGGATTGGTCAACAGTGCATGCGGATTATCCTTGTATTATTGTTCAAACACCGTTTGATCACAAAAAATCACTGGGCCGTAACGTACCTCAATTCAATACCATCACGACAGTGCGTGTGACGGGACGACTAGAAAAGTTTGATGGTGATGACCTCGATGGAGCCATGAAAGCCGAACTCGCATTGGAAGCGTTACGGGAAGAAATTGAGCGTGCTGTCATTAATAGTTATGAATTGACGCGCCAAATTCAGCAGTTTATTGAAATTCGTTCTCAAATCGATATCAGTGCAGGTGGTGAAGGCCATCTTGCACAGTTATTGATGGATTTAGATATCGAATATTATCAAGGCCCCGAAGAGTTTTATCCTATTGAGGCAGATCCGTTAACGGATATTGATATCAATGTTCAACAACCGGATGGCACACCTCAGCATCACATTAATATTGACCTGACCTAATCAGGAGTCTTTATGTTTGTAAAACCGATTAATGGCCGCAGCGTACGCTGCCCGGTCAAGGGTTCTCCTTTGCCTGAAACAGGGCAAGAAGTACCCAATAATGTTTATTGGCGTGCGCGGCTTAACGATGGTGATGTTGAGCTTGTTATACAACAATCCAAGGAGAAAAAAGCATGACAGTGCCATTTTCACGTATTCCTAATAATCTTCGTGCACCACTTTTTTATGTTGAGTTTGATAACTCAATGGCAAACAGTGCTTCAGCGACACAGCGCTCATTACTTATTGGGCAGATGTTAACAGGGGCTGCAGCACAAAATGCTATCCCTGAGCGAATTTCCTCAGCACCGCAAGCCGCCGAGCGTTTTGGTAGTGGTTCAATTTTGCATGGCATGGCAAAGGCTTATTTTAGTAATGACATTGCGGGCGAAGTTTGGATATTGCCTCATACTGATACGGCATCGATGACTGCCGCAACGGGCACCATAAAAGTGAATAGTCCAGCGAATGCAACGGGTGTTATTTCTCTTTATATTGCGGGTATTCGTGTACAAATCACAGTTGTTGCCACAGATACTCCTCAAATGGTTGCAACAGCGCTACTTAATGTGATTAACCGCAATTCTGAGCTACCTGTTACCGCAAAAGTGGAAGCGGATACGTTGACATTAACTGCAAAAAATAAGGGGGCATTAGGCAACGGTATTGACATTCAACTCAACTACCGAGGGTTAATGGGGGGAGAGGCGACACCATCAGGCCTAGAGCTTGTTATTACCGACATGAAAGGGGGCAGTGGTGCCCCTGATTTATTAGATGGCTTAGCGAATCTTAATGACCGTAGTTTTGATTTTATTGCGAACCCATACAGTGATACCGCTTCTCTCGATGCAATTAAAGATTTTCTTTCTGATAATGGTGGTCGTTGGTCTTGGGATCAGCAGTTATATGGTCATAGCTTTAGCGCAATAACAGGAACGTATGGTCAATTAGCCGATTTTGGCGAAAAACGTAACGATCAGCATGGTTCACTGTTAGGTGTCCCTAAATCACCTTCCCCCCTGTATTTATGGGCAGCAGCTTATGTTGGTGCTATCGCACAAAGCCTGCGTAATGATCCTGGTCGCCCTTTACAAACTCTGCCTATCAATGGTGTGCTTGCACCTGATTCAGCATCACAACTTCGTCTGATAGAGCGTAATAATCTGCTACATAGTGGAATTTCTACATTTACTGTTGATGATGATGGCACTGTGCGTGTCGAAAATATCATTACCACGTACCAGAAAAATGCTTATGGCGATAATGACGATAGTTACCTTCAGGTAGAAACTTTGTTCTTGCTAATATTTGTGTCTCGCTTTATGCGCACTCAGATCACAAGCAAATTTGGGCGTATGAAGCTGGCCAATGATGGGACGCGGTTTGCTCCTGGTGCTGCGATTGTTACCCCAAATATTGTACGCGCTGAATTAATCGCGCAATACAAATCGTTGGAGTTCAATGGTTACGTTCAAGACTCGGATGCCTTTATCAAAGGGCTGCTGGTGGAGCAAAATAGCCAGAATCCAAATCGCCTTGATGTGCTCTGGACAGGTACGCTCATTAATCAGCTTCGTGTGTTTGCGTTACTGAATCAGTTCCGTTTACAACCCTCAATTTAAGGGGAGACTATGTCAAATACAACTAACCGTTTGGCGGGGACGGCATACGTTACCGTCAACGGGATTTCAATTATGGTTGTGGGTGATTTTACCTATAGCCCATCAAAGGTTAAGCGTGAAACACTATCAGGTATGGACTTTGTACACGGCTACAAAGAAAAGCCAAACCCGGGTTTTATTTCAATGCGTGTGCGTGATTCTGGTGGTACCACCGTCGCTGATTTTAACAATCAAACAAATGTGAATATTGTTGCGGAATTAGCCAATGGAAAAACTATCATTGGGGAAGGGCTATGGACGGTTAACACGCAGGAAGTCAAAAGCGAAGATGCTGAATTTGAAGTGCGCTGGGAAGGGCGTTCTGTAACGGAGAATTAACAGTGGAAATTGAAAGAACAAGAAAAATTAGACTGACGACACCGATTGAATCCAATGATGGTGTTGAGCGTTATGAAGAAATTAACCTTAAAGAGCCTGTTTTAATTCAAGTTGAGCAGTTTTATGCAGAACAGGCGAAATCGACTAGCTCGTTGCCAGCAATGAGATTGTTGATCGTTTTAGTTAGTGGAATCCCTGACGCTTTAATTAAAAAAATGTCAATTACTGACTTTGCGGTTTGCCGAGATTATCTACAAGGTTTTTTGGAGTTCAAGCCCTCAGCGAATGGCAACAGCTAGCAGCTGAAGCAACGTATTTTTATAAATGGGGGCCACACGAAGCGTGGTCACTCACTAAAAGTCGGTTGCTGTGGTGGGTAGATAATGCAAATCGAATAATCAATAGAGGTAAAAATGGCGGGTAACAACACATTTGATTTTGAATTAGTTGCAGATGATAAAGCGAGTGGCGTTATCCGTCAGATAGAAACGGAGCTCAGCCGTTTACGCCCAAGTGTTCGCTATGCTAAAGAAAACTTACGTTTAGGGGGTAACGACACAGTATCTAGCATGGGGGCTGTAGGGGATAAATTACGGGATATTTCCGATGTCGCCAAGAATGGCGTACAAAACATTGGTGATATGATCCCCCCGTTAAAAAATTTTGGCGAATTATCAAGTAAATACCTCGGACTTGCTAAGAAGATTGGGGGGATTGGTGCTGTTGGTTATGCGGGCTATCAGATGGCTGCTCAGATCCGCGATGAGGGGCGAAAAGCTACAGAAGTTTCAACTAGTGCGAAAAGCATGGGGATGACAGTAGAAGAAGAAACCCGATTAACGGGCACTCTTCAGCAACGCGGGATTGATGAACCAGAAGCCCGACAGTCTATGTCGGCATATTATGTTGAACTGGATAAAGCGGTTAAAGGTCAGAATAATGAACTTCTTGCTTCTATTCGCCAAATTGGTGCAAATATCTATCAAAAACAAGATGGTACGGTTGATGTTACTAAAACATTGCAGAGCCTTGAAAAAGCAATATCGAAAATGCCTGAAAGCCGTAATTGGGAGTTGCAGAGTAAAGTTGGCCTTGATAACAATATGTTGGGGGCTAATGAGAGAAGGCAAATTTGATGAACGTCTAGAAAAGTCGGATCAGCTCGGTTTAACTCGTCATACTGAAGTGGTTGAAAAACTGAGTAAGTTAGATACAACACTGAATGAGTTGGGTGCTGCATGGGATGGTTTTAAAAACACGAGGTAAGGATAAGGTCAATAATGTATTTTCTGATGATTCCGTTGTTGAAGGGCTTGGTGGTATACAAGAACTGATGACTTATGGGCCTGATAGTGCAGCAATCAATAGAACATTGGGTTTTATTAATGGTGACGAATCTAAAATATTACGTTGGGCATACGAAACCCCTGAATTTTATGACAAGTTAAATTGGGGGGATCAGGCTGCGGTTAGCCTTGGATTTATGACCGAAAGTGTTCAGAAAGAATACGATAAATGGCAAAAGTCGCATACGCCTCCAAAAATAGAAGAGCCCGTACCTGATTATGGAGAAGTACCTGATAGTTTTGTTCAAGATGAAAAATATAACCCTAATCGTCGTGGATTGAGAAATAACAATCCTGGTAACTTAATTGCAGCCCCAAATGCAACAGGGCGAGATTATGGTAATAATCATTATTATGCACAGTTTGCTAACCCACGAGATGGTATTGCCGCTATGTCGCGACAATTAATGTTGGATGCAGAGCGAGGGCTGAATACGATTGATGGTTATATGCAAAAATATGCCCCATCAAAATCAGGTAATAATACTCAGGGTTACATTGATAGAGTTTCAAAAGGGACAGGGTTTGGTCCTTATGAACAGCTCAATATGCATGATCCTGATGTTCTAGCCAAAATCATCCCTCATATGATTAAAGTAGAAAACATTGAGCAACCTTATAGCTACGAGCAAATAAGAGAAGGTATTATGGATTCGATAACTGATGATCGATGGAAAGGGCTTAGAAATCCAACTAAGGTTATGGAACAGCGCGACATGATTGCATTGCGTGAAGAGCAAAAGAAATCTGAGCAACGCTCACAAATTGTTCCATCAATAAATACGGATAATCAAGCAACTCAAGCCGTTGATATGATCACTAATGCCTTATCTGAGGCGCTACAGCAAAATACTAAGTTGGAAATTACTGTTGTGAGTGGCGATAAAAAAACAACACAGTATTTGACACCTAAATCAAACGGTAAAATCACTGTCCCTATGGATATGCAGTAGATAAATTATTGTAAGCCGTGTTTACGGCTTTTTTCATTTCTGGAGTTCCCATGGCATTAATTAAAAACGCATTATCTTCTTTATTGGGAGAGGATAGCTCATGGTCATGGGCTGAACACTTACGACAAGCTTCATTTCGTGGTGTTCCCTTTGGTGTCATGTCAGGTGAAGGTGTTTTTGGTCGTCGTGTTGCAGTACATGAATACCCTTATCGAGATCAGGCGTGGGTTGAAGACTTAGGTCGCAGTACCCGACGAATTACAATTAAAGGTTTCTTAATTCAAGATAGCCTGGTCTATGACGCACCTGATGTATTTACCCAGCGTGATAATTTAATTGCGGCTTGTGAAGAAAGAAATACTGGCACATTAATTCATCCCACGCTTGGTGAATTGACAGTCAATATCACTGAAAGTGGACTTCGTATTAATGAAAATGCTGAAAATGGTCGTGTTTTTGAATTTGAGCTGGTGGTTATTGAATCGGGTTTAAAGGTTTTTGCGATCACTGAAGCTGAAAGCACGGGATTACTGACGTCTAAAAATTGGTTAAAAACAGCAACTACGACAGCGGCAAAATACATTGCATCAGTTAAAGGCGAAATGCGAACGATTACCCAAACCATCGAAACTATCAAAAATACAGCTGATTTTTGGGTGATGATGGCTACTAAAACCGTTAATGAGGCAACCAACCTTAGCGACTCTTTAGGGAGTATATTCGGTTCTGATCAATATGGTCGTTATCAAACAGGGACTCTAGGTGGTGCGGTTTCAGGTGCGACGGGAAGGAAAGTCATGACAGATTTATCTTCTGATGATAATGCCTTAATTGAAAAACAGTTAACTGCTGTAACTATTGATCGTGAAAATATTGAATCACAGCTAAATTTGGTGCTATTGGCAAAGGATCCTGAGCAATTTTGTCAAAGTATTCAAGACGTCATTTTGCAAATCATGGAAATGGCCAGCAGCATTGAGCGCCGCATGTTGTTGCTCTCTCAGTTATCCCAATTTGAGTACCCCAACCATCAAGAAGATAGTCAAAGCATCCGAATTACCCAATTAACAGTGACTTATTTATCTGTTGTTACTGCTGCTGCGGTAGCAACCCTTTCGACACAAACATTACCTAGCAGTAGTAATGAGGCGGCTAACCAACAACGTGAGGTATGTGCAGTGATTGATAATGCACTCACACAAGTAGGTGATCTTGCCATTGACGATGTTTATCAACTAGTTAATGAGATGCGTAGATCGGTTGTGACACAGTATGTCCATAAAGGCTCTGAAAGAGGACGGTTAGCGCTGTATTCGCTACCATCAACACTGAGTGCCTTACATATTGCTAATCGACTTTATCAAGATGCTAGCCGCAGTGATGAGTTGGTGATGGAGGTTGAACCAAGGCACCCTGCTTTTATGCCAAACCAATTTAAGGCATTGAAAAAATGAGTGAAAAAAATGTGAATGAAGTTTCTTTGCTGATTAATGGTAAGCGTATTATGGGATGGGATAGTATACGAATTACTCGGGGTATTGAGCGATTCCCCAGCGACTTCGAATTGTCATTAATGGACTACTATCCTGCAACGGATGAAAAACAATTAGTTAAAGCGGGTGATGCTTGTGAGGTATTGATTGGTGAGGATAAAGTCGTTACGGGCTATATCGATAGTTGGAATCCTGCCATTAATAAAACGCAGCATCAGATCCGCGTTTCAGGACGTGGAAAATGCCAAGATTTAGTCGACTGTAGCGCCAATTGGGAAAATAATGTTATTAGTCAATCCAATGCGTTACAGATAGCGAAGAAACTGGCCAGCTGGTATGACATTAACGTCATTAGCGATATTCCAGAGGGGCAATTTCAAAACATCCCTCAATTCACGCTTAATTGGGGGGAATCCTCACAACAAGTCATTGAGCGAACATGCCGTTGGTCTGCATTACTTTATTATGAACTCCCTGATGGGAGTTTATTTTTATCTCGAGCTGGAACTGAGGTTGCAGCAAGTGGTATTTCTCAAGGTTTAAATATTGAAGAGGCCAATTATTCAGATTCAATGAGTAATCGATACTCGGAATACGTTGGTGTTTCTTTATCAATATCCCCAATGAATGGTGACTATTCTTCCGTTGAGAATGCGAGAGCACAAGATCCTGAAGCTGATAAAATGCGGTACCGCAATTACATCACAATTGTTGAAAGTAACCTTATTACGGCAAGGCGAGAGCAGGAAGCGATTAACTGGGAAATGAACCGTCGCTATGGGCGCTCAAAAGAGTTACGCGTTGTGATTGATAGTTGGCGCGATGTTGATGATCAATTATGGCGACCCAATACGTTAATTCCTATCAATATCCCGATATTTGGCCTTGAAGATAAACAATGGTTATTGTCTGAAGTCGTCTTTATTCGGGGCAGTGATGGAACCAAGGCGATTCTAACGTTAATGCCCCCAGAAGCCTTTATTGTTGAGCCATACGAATTCTATCAAACGATTAGGATGTGATGATGAGCCAGATTTTAAGAGACATCAAAACGCGTATAGCAATGATGATTGGCTTCGGCAAAACCACATTGTCAGAAGATGGTGGTAATACTCAAAAAGTCCAATACCATAATAATATGGAAGTGAGAGACGGTACAATTCGTTACACCGATTTTGGTTTTTCTTCCTCTCTTCCTGCAGGGTCTGATGTTTTAATTGCTTACCTTAATGGTAATCGCTCAAATGCAATTATCTTTGCCAGTAACCATCCTTCATCAAGGCATCAAAACCTGAAATCAGGCGAAAGCGTGCTTTATAACCAATGGGGGCTGCATATTTTAATGACCGAAGAAGGCATTGTGATTGAGGCAAAAGATAAAGAGGTGACGGTAAACAATGCTAATAAAGTCACGGTGAATGCGTCAACTGAAGTATTTCTAAATACCCCAATATTAAAAGTGACGGGCGATATTATTGATAATTGCGAAGGTAATAAATCGACGTTAAAAGCGTTACGAGATAGCTATAACAAACATAATCATGATGTCAAAAATGTCCAATCAGGCGGTAGCAATATCACCAGCGAAGCTATCAAGGAGAAAGTCTAATGTCAGATATTTCAACGTGGTGGCAAGTTGATGAAAACCATGCGGATTGGCTAAAAGGCTCTGGGGATGTTCTATCAGGGGATGATTTACAGTCAGCCATTATTATCAGCTTGTTTACCGATGGATTAGCTCGTTCGGATGACAATATTGATGAGAACTATCGTCGTGGTTGGTGGGGGGATCTCGGTTCTGACTATAACATTGGTTCACGATTATGGTTGCTAAATAGACAAAAATTAACGGTGAGTGTTGCGAAACAAGCCGAAGACTACGCGCGAGAAGCGCTAAAGTGGTTAACGGATGATGGGGTTGTATCTTATATCGAAGTGGGTACTCAGATTATTTACCCCAATAGATTAAACATGATTATTCGTTATCATCGCCCCGGTGATGAGCGAGATTTACGGTTCTTTTGGGTCTGGGAGGCGTAGCAATGCCCTTTAAACGAAAAACACTCTCAGAATTACGAGAGCAAAATGAACAATTTTTACGATCTGAATTAAAAGAGTCTGGTGCATTACTGCGATTTTCGAATATGCGAATACTGGCAGATATGGATGCGGGTATGGCTCATATGCATTATGGGTACTTGGATTATATCGCGAAACAAACAACGCCGTTTACTGCAACTGGAGAGTGGCTAGCGGGTTGGGGAGCATTAAAACGTGTTTTCCGTAAAGCACCTCAGCGGGCTCAGAGTCAATCGGTTAAAGCGACAGGGTTATCAGGCTCAGTAATTCCGAAAGGTTGCAAACTTAATCGTGGTGACGGTTATCAATATGAAACAACACGTGAAGCGACAATCAATATTCAGGGTGAGGTGCTAGTTTCGATTATTGCCATTTTACCTGATATCAATAAAAACCCAGAAGGTGGAGGTTTATTAGGTAACAGCCCATCTGGAACCCAACTCACTTTAGATATCAGTATTGTTGGTGTTGCTTCTGAGTTTTTAGCTATTGATCCCATTGTCGGGGGAACAGATATTGAGCCTGAAGAAGCCTTCCGTAGCCGTATTTTAGAAGCCTATCAAAATCCTTCTCAAGGCGGCAACGCATCAGATTATATTGTTTGGGCTAAAGAAGTTCCGGGTATTACGCGCGCGTGGGTCAGGCGTCGGCTACTTGGAGCAGGCTCGATAGGCATCTATATTATGTGTGATGCTAATACTAATGATGGTTTTCCTATCGGAACTGATGGTCCAGCAACAAAAGAAGTGTATCAAATTCATGCAACAGGCGATCAACTTCGCGTTGCTGACTATCTTTATGATCTGCAATCAGTCACTGCACTCGTGTGGGTCTGTTCGCCTATAGCAAAGAAAATTGATTTTGTTTTCAGTGGGCTTTCCCATATTGATCAAGAAACTAAACGTAAACTTGAAGGGGCTATTGATGGCTTCTTTTATGAAAATAGCAACCCTTCAGATGTGAACATCATTAACCCTGCCGATATTGATCGTGCAATTTTTGCTGCATTAGGGCTGGTGGGGTATCGCCTCGTTTCACCGAGTGCTGAAATTATATTAGGTATTGGTGAAATACCCGTTCGTGGGGAGGTTACTTATCAATGATCCCTTATACGGTTGAAGACTATACCAAAGCGTTAATTAGCCTAGCCCCACAGGGATTAGCGTGGAATTGGAAGCCTAATTCAGTGATGCATGCTGTACTTAGAGGACTTGCGCGTAGCTATCAAAGTTCTGATCTTGACGCGATTCAACTTCTCAGTGGTGCATTTCCGAAAACAGCGACAGTGATGTTGCCTGAATGGGAGAAAACACTAGGCCTTCCCGATGATTGTGCAATAGGTGAAATGGATAGCTTACCTAAACGACAAGGAGCGGTAGTTTCTAAATTAGTAAGCTCAGGTGGACAATCAAAAGCTTATTTTATCAATTATGCAGCTGAACTCGGTTACACCATTACCATTACTGAATTTAGACCTGCACGATGTGGCATGTCAGCGTGTGGTGACCCACTCAATGGTGAGGATTGGCCTTTTGTTTGGCGCGTGAATGCAGGGGATACAGTAATCAGCTATGCATTATCGGGAGTGAGCTATTGCGGTGATCCACTACGTTCTTGGGGCAACCGATATTTAGAGTGTATGTTTAACAAGTTATCCCCACCACACACTATTCTTCAAGTTAGCTACCTCCAATAAATTCTTCCTATTTATTTTTATCACCTTCACTGAGTGAGGATTAGTCATGAAAAAAATTGGTGATATCACCAACACCGCCGATAAAAACGGCGAATTTACGGACGGTAACGTCGCAGCAGGTACACCACCCACTCAATTAATGGGAGCATGGTTTAACTCGGTTCAGCGCGAAATTTTAAATGTTTTAGCTAAAGCAGGGATACCTCAGTCCGCAACGAAAGAAGACCAGCTTGCTGAAGCAATTACAAAACTGGTTGCTGGTGCTGGCTATCTTCCTACGGGTTACAGCTATTCAAAATCTGAGTCTGACGATAAATACGCAACAAACGAGAAACTCACTAATGAATTGAAGAAAAAAAGAGATGTTAATGACCTCTCTTTTAAAGGAACAGTGAACCTTCTGAATCCATCGAAAGATGATTTTTTAAACTTCGGGGGTGATGGTACTGGGTATGCACTTCAAGTTGCAATCGTTAATAATAATACAAATGGTCGGTTTTACTTCCACGACAGAGCCGGTAAAAAAACAATCTATCTCCCTATCCATGAAAAAAGCGGAACAATAGCACTGACTACTGATATTCCTAATGTCGTTAATGCCACTGGCTCATCTGCAACAGACATTATGAGTCAGAACTCTGTAACTAATGAGTTGAATAAAAAGTTCGATAAGACTGGAGGTGTTATTAGTGCAACATCTAAAGCAATTGATATCGCAACAAGAGCTAGTAGCTCTGGGTATATTCAGATTTCTGATGAAAATGCAAAAGCGATACATCACATCGGTAAGTTAAGCGCTGATAGTACTCTATCAATAAGAAATGTATCAGAAAATGGCTCAGTGACCATTAAAGGTGACGGTGTCAGATTTAATGGTAGTCAACTAGCATTGAAATCTGAAATTCCAAGCTTCGTAACTAAGTTTCAAGATGTCACAACATCAAGAAGTAATAATGTTAATTACGTTAATACAAATAGTCACCCTATCTTTATTGTTCTTCAATCAAAAGCATCTACAAATCAGAATGCCGCCTATACAGTCAATGGTGTCGTTGTCAGATGGGCTGTTGCGGGAAGTGCTGAAGGTTTTTTGACATCAGCAACAATTCCCGTCCCGCCGGGAGCTACATACTCAGCTAACGGATTTGAAAAATGGTTTGAGGTATCTTAATGAAACATTATATTAATAAAAATACAGGCGATATTTTTGCATACAGCATTGAGCAGCTTACTCAAGTATCGCGTATATCTGAATTAGAAGTATTACTTCAAGAAAAAGAGCCTGATTTTATTACAGCGGGTAATAAACTTGAGCATTCGGAAGAAGATCTCCATGATGCAAAATTGGCATTACAGCAACGAATAACTGAACTGTCTATGGATGAGTCAATTGATATTGATAGCCATGATGATGTTAAGTTGTTAGTTCAGAATGTTGATGATAAAACCGCAAAATATCAGGAATCACTAATTTCATTTGAAAAAACAGAGTCTGAGTATCAAGTCATTAAAAGTGAATACGATGGTATTTTACCGATTTTCTTTGATATTCAAGAGAATTTAAACTCATTAACAAAGATGAGTAAAGAGGAGGTTGATGCCTATATCAACCCGCCAATTTCAAAAGAACAGTTAATCACGGAGGCTGAACAACAAAAGCAATCATTGTTAGCTGAATCGAATAGCGCTATAGCACCTTTACAAGACGCTGTCGATTTAGGCATGGCAACTGACAAAGAGAAAGCGCAATTAACAGCGTGGAAACGATACTGGGTCTTGTTAAATCGTGTCGATACTTCACTTGCCCCAGATATTGATTGGCCTGAAAAAACATCAAGCTAGTGCTCTATTTTAACTTTGCTCACATTGTTTCATCATTCAATGTGAGCAATGATTACTTAATTTAAAATTTCAGGGATATTATCTTTTGCCCATGTTGAAAACTCATCACCTACCAATTGACTAGCATATGGAGATAAGTGCCTGTATTCATCTCTGTATAGCGGTAGTCCATTTTTTATAGATGAACACTCATTTTCATCACAAAAAATACCATTAGGATCAAAAAATAATATTGAAGGAAATTCACGGGTAAGTGAAGATTTCACTTTATCAAAATTATTTCTTAATTCATCCAGTTTTGTTAAGGAAACATTGCATTCATTTGATACCTCTTTTAATGGCCTACCCAAGCAACTCTTTACATCTTTTTGTATTATTAAGTGAGGTAAAAATACAATTATTTTGACGTCATCAGACTTTATATTATTTATTCTTTCTACTAGTAACTTAATGTAATCATCATTGGGATTATTTGACAATCCACTTATCACTATATACTTAAGCCTTGGTTCTGTTTTTATTATGTTATCTATAAGAGACATTTGTCTTTTATCATTATCTGAACTATTTACTCCTAATCCTTTGGTGGGGTCAGATATACCAATTGATAATACATTTAGATCTTTCAAATTTTTATTAAATGCAAATGCAGGATATAGGTGGTTAGCATAGCTATTACCCACAAGAATCAAATCAGGGGAAGCATCTTCTTTCAGCATACAAAACCACCACGGCAACTCTTTAGATAGAGGTGTTTGATATCGAATCCTACAGTTTTTATTTTGTGCATATTGCCACATTGGCCCTGTTAACTGCATATTTGCAGAACGCACCCCCTCCATCGATGATCTGTTTTCAAAACCATTTTGTTTGTATGTAATTAAGCCAATACCGCCGATGATTATAGTAATAGCAAAAAGAGGTATTGTTTTAAATTTCCATGAACGATATTTTTTTAAGGGAATTTCGATATAAAAGTACGTAAGTACTGCTAAAAAAACAGATGATAGTAGCAATAACAACATTGTTATAGTTGAAACAGCTTCACCATTAATGATGTAAGAAAATGAAATTAAAGGCCAATGCCATAAATAAACAGGAAAACTAATTAAACCTAAAAACACAAATAACCTTGATGATAAAATTTTTGTATTTATAAGTGAATTTTCGCTAAAACCAATAGATAAAATTGCGCCAAGTATAGGGATGGAAATTACCCAACCTGGGAAAACCATGTCGTGAGTGAAAACAAAAGCTGGAATAATAATAAAAGCTATCCCAAGTATAGATAAGGCGTTGTTAAATTTTTTATTTTTTATTTTAAATTTGTAGTGCACAAGGGCTAGTAATGCACCAAAGAATAGCTCCCATAACCGATATTGTGGCAGAAAAAAAGCTCTATCTGGGTTGCTAGTAAATAAATTTGGTAAAAAAGAAGCCACCAAAAGAACTGATAAGCACAAAAAAACATTGAGCTTTTTCTTATAAAGAAAAAACAGAATTAAAGGAAATATTAAATAAAATTGTTCTTCAATACCTAATGACCATAGGTGTAACAGCGGTTTTAAATTAGATGATATGTCAAAATAACCTACATCTTTAAATAACACTATATTTGTTATAAAGACTGAGCTTGCTGCAAGAAGCTTTCCTAGCTGCATATATTCATCAGGTAATAATGTAAACCATCCAAATATGTATACTGAGGCTAGTACAATAATAAGTGCTGGGAAGATTCTGTCTATTCTTCGCCTGTAGAACTCTTTTATAGTAAATTTATCATGCTGTATTTCTTTGAATATTATGGACGTAATTAAGAAACCAGAGATTACAAAAAATACATCAACTCCTATAAATCCTCCTGTCAATACAGATGGGAATGCATGGTAAATCACCACCAAAGCAACAGCTAAGGCTCTTAAACCATCTATATCTTTTCTATATTTTATACTACTCATATCCCGCCCGATTTATGTGTCAATTAACTTTATATGTCTATGACATCCATAGTAACAAATAATAGAAGGCTATTGAAGAAACATAGCCGCTACAAAAGCAGCACGTCCAATTACTAATTTATATAGACCCCATGCGTCATCAAGCCATATATTTTCGATAATTTCATTTATTTCTTTGGTTACACCTTCACTTTTAGCACCTGTGACCACTAATGATGTTGATGAACTTAACGCCGCCCTGACGTTTAGCGGGCCGTATTTGTCACCAATCTTGTGTATCACTCGTTCACGTAGGGCATTGCGTACTTTTTCAGATGGCTTATTGCTATTTTCTTTATCAAAGAGAATTTCAATACGAGGCATAATTGCAACTCCTTTTGACTGTGTTTTTATACAGAACTCATATACAGTAATGAAGTGAGTTGCAATATTTAGGGTGATAAAAATTATTTTTTGATAAGTTCTTCATACTTTCCGTGCAACGTATTAGGGAAAAGTTCAGTGTAAACTTGCCATAGTACGTTTAAAGATCTATGTCCTGTTACTTGAGCAACCTCAGCAATATTGAATCCGGCCTCAAACAACCTACTAGCTCCTTCTCGCCTTAAATCGTGATATCTTAGATCCTCAATTCCTAATTTATTTCTAACACGTTGAAAACCCGCTGAAACAGATTTTGAATTGTATGGAAAAATACGATCATCTTTCTTTTCTTGCCGGAGTAAAATTTCCCATGCATTACCAAGTAATGGAACAAACATATGGTTTCCAGCTTTTTTACGGGGATCCTTTCTATCTCTAACAATGACGGAGCGTGTATTGTAGTCAACATCTTCCCATCTTATTTTGCAGACTTCACCAATACGCATGCATGAAAGAATAGAGAACTCTAGAATGTCCAAATATGGGATGTGTGCCCCTCTATGCTCACTTCGTTTTTTTAACGCTTCTTCTAGCCTTTCTAGTTCATCATTAACAGGTCTGCGACTTCTTCTATTGGATTTTCCAATTAATCCCATTTGGTTAAGTAATGGCCTAGCTTCAAGGGTTGGGTTTTTAGTATAATCAATTCCATACACAGGTTTAGCTGATTGCAGCACTGACCCTAGATAACTGACATCATGATTTACGGTAGATGGTCCTGCGCCAGCAGCATTTCTATAGCGACAATGTTCAATAATATGATTAATAGATAATTCGTTTAGAAGTAATTTTGATAGATCTGAATCAAGTAGCATATTTAAAACATAGGTTTTTGTGCGGCCTGCTTTTCCACCTAAGCTAGGATCATTGATGTATTTATAAATAAGTTCACCAACAGTGATTTTATTAACATCATTAGGGTTGGGGATCCCTGATTGCTCTAATTCAATGACGCGCTTTGAGCCCCATGTTTTAGCATGGGCTTGCTTTGTGAATGTTTTACTTTCGTTATAAATTCTTTTACCGTCTTTTTTGATACTAACCGAGCAGCGGTATCGCACAGTACCATCTGCTCTCATTCTTTTGTCTATGCTATAATAAGCCATCTTAATATTTTCCATGACAGTTTTAGACACTGAGGACACCAAATTCAAGGTGTCCTCACTGGTGTCCTGATAAAGCAAAAATACACTAAAATAGGTCAAAATGCACGGAAACACGACAAATATAAAAAACAGTGAAAACAAGGATTTTCAAGGTATGACAGGCTATAAGAACATTAATCGTTTTTCCGTTGCGCCTATGCTCGATTGGACAGATCGCCATTGCCGTTATTTTCATCGCTTATTAAGCAAAAACACCTTGCTGTATACCGAAATGGTCACAACAGGGGCGATTATTTACGGAAAAGGGGACTATCTTGCTTTTAGTGAGGAAGAGCATCCTGTTGCGTTACAGCTTGGTGGTAGCGATCCTGCCGCATTAGCGCAATGTGCCAAATTGGCACAAGAGCGTGGTTATGATGAAATTAACCTAAATGTAGGTTGCCCATCAGATCGCGTACAAAATGGGCGTTTTGGTGCTTGTTTAATGGGAGATGCGCAGCTTGTTGCTGATTGTGTGAAAGCCATGCAAGACGTGGTTTCTATTCCTGTAACCGTAAAAACTCGTATTGGTATTGATGAGCAAGACAGCTACGCGTTTTTATGTGATTTTATTGAAACTGTTTCTGATAAAGGCGGCTGTGAAATGTTTATTATCCATGCACGTAAAGCATGGTTGTCCGGCCTTAGCCCAAAAGAAAATCGCGAAATCCCACCACTTGATTACCCGCGAGTTTATCAATTAAAACGTGATTTTCCTCATTTGACCATGGCGATTAATGGTGGAGTCAAAACGCTGGAAGAAGCAAAAGAGCATCTTCAACACCTAGATGGCGTCATGGTGGGGGCGCGAAGCCTATCAAAACCCGTCTATTTTAACGGCGGTTGATAACCAATTGTTTGGTGAGCACTTTCCTGTCACTAATGGTGTTGACGCTGTTAGAGCGATGTACCCTTACATCGAAAAAGAGTTATCGAAAGGCGCTTATTTAGGCCATATGACCCGCCATATGTTAGGGATTTTCCAAGGTATCCCCGGCGCACGTCAGTGGCGTCGTCATTTAAGTGAAAATGCGCATAAAAAAGGGGCTGACTTAGTCGTTGTTGAGCAAGCTCTCGAGTTTGTGACGCGTGGCGAATAGCTATCATGTGGGGAAAAAAGCGCCATTTGGCGCTTTTTGCATATTGAGTCGCTTATTATGGAACCAATAAACTCGAACCTTGGGTTTTTCTTGATTCGATAGTGAGGTGAGCTTTTTGTGCATCTTTTAAAGCAAAAATTTGTGATTGCGGCACATCTACATTCACTTTTCCGCTTAAAATCATATCAAATAAGGCATTACTAGCTTGGTCTAGCTCAGCACGGTTAGTCACATAGACACCCAGTGATGGGCGAGTGACGTATAATCCGCCTTTTTGGTTTAAAATCCCTAAATTTACACCGGTGACAGGGCCTGATGCATTACCAAAACTCACCATTAATCCGCGACGTTTGAGTGAGTCTAAAGAAGCAAGCCATGTAGATTGACCGACAGAGTCATACGCCACATTCACTTTCTCGCCATGAGTGATTTCTTTCACGCGAGCTGCAATGTCTTCTGTTTGGTAATTGATGACTTCCCATGCTCCGGCATCTTTGGCTCTTAACGCTTTATCTGCAGAACCCACCGTGCCTATCATCTTAGCGCCTAGCGCGTTTGCCCATTGGCAAGCTATCAACCCAACGCCACCTGCAGCGGCGTGGAACAGAAAGACTTCGTCACGTTTCAGTTGATATGTCTGATGGAATAAATAATAAACCGTCATGCCTTTTAATGAGCTGGCTGCGGCTTGTTCAAAGGTAATACCATCAGGAAGGTGTGCCACGGCACTTTCAGGGACATTATGGACTTCGCTATAAGCACCTAGAGGGCCTTGCGCATAAACGACACGGTCACCGGGCTTGAAACCTGTGACATGGGCACCAGTTTTCACAACAACACCTGCCGCCTCTGTACCAAGGCCACTTGGTAGCTTAGCAACAGGGTATAAACCGCTGCGAACATAGGTGTCGATAAAGTTAATCCCGATAGCACGGTTTTCTATTTGAATTTCATTATCTGCTGGGTTTGCTGGGGAATAATCTACTAAGTTAAGTACGTCAGCGCCGCCATGTTGCGCGAATTCAATACGTTTTGCCATGACAATCTCCAATAAGGACTATTCATTTTAATTACAATAACAATCGTTTTATCATAACGCCATGTTTCAATCAGAAGAATTATAGGTTTGTGCTTTCAGTGATGTATTTTATCTTGTGATTACTTTGCGCAAAGACGCAAAGAAAACCACAAAAAAATAAGATTGGCGTATACTAAGCGCAGATCGTTAATTATAGACTTGGATATTAATGTATGGCTAAAAAACCCTCATCAAATTTCAAAACGGATGCCCCACGAGACCACCAAATGGAAGGGTTAAAACTTCCACCACATTCTCTCGAAGCGGAGCAGTCTGTTTTAGGGGGGTTAATGTTAGATAACGAGCGCTGGGATACCGTTTCTGAACGTGTGACTCACGCTGATTTCTTTAGCCGACCCCATCGCACCATTTTCTCACAAATGCAATTTTTGCTTGAGCAAGGCAAACCCATTGACCTTATAACGTTATCGGAATCACTAGAACAACAGGGTGAATTGGATAGCGTGGGTGGCTTTGCTTATTTGGCTGAGCTATCTAAAAATACGCCAAGTGCGGCGAATATTAATGCTTATGCAGACATCGTCCGCGAACGTGCGATTGTTCGCGATATGATTTCAGTCGCTAATGAAATTGCAGATGCAGGTTATGATCCACAAGGGCGAAGCAGTGAAGATCTCCTCGATTTAGCCGAAACCAAAGTATTCCAAATCGCCGAGTCAAGAGCGAATAAAGACGAAGGGCCAAAAGGTATTGAAGCCATTTTGTCTGAAACTGTTGAAAAAATTGAGCAACTTTACCAACAACCGCACGGACGGCGTTACTGGGGGTTTCAACAGGTTACCAAGACCTCGATAAAAAAACCGCAGGTTTACAAGGTTCTGATTTAATTATTGTGGCCGCGCGTCCATCGATGGGGAAAACCACTTTTGCGATGAACTTGTGCGAAAATGCGGCGATGACAGAAGAAAAACCGGTACTTATCTTCAGCTTAGAGATGCCCGGCAACCAAATTATGATGCGTATGTTGGCGTCACTATCTCGTGTCGACCAAACTCGCATTCGTACTGGGCAACTTGATGATGAGGATTGGGCGCGAATTTCAAGTACGATGGGCATTTTGATGGAAAAAACGCAACATGTACATCGATGATTCGTCAGGTTTGACTCCCACAGAGGTACGTTCACGTGCGCGTCGTATTTATCGTGAGCATGGTGGGTTAAGTTTGATCATGATTGACTACCTTCAATTGATGCGAGTTCCTGCTCTTTCTGATAACCGAACGTTAGAAATTGCTGAAATTTCACGCTCACTCAAAGCGTTAGCAAAAGAGCTTAATGTTCCCGTAGTGGCGTTGTCACAGTTAAACCGTAGTCTTGAGCAGCGTGCAGATAAACGCCCTGTTAACTCGGATTTGCGTGAATCAGGGTCTATCGAGCAGGATGCGGACTTAATCATGTTTATCTACCGTGATGAAGTTTATCACGATAACAGCGAACTCAAAGGCGTTGCGGAAATCATTCTCGGTAAGCAACGTAACGGGCCGATTGGTACAGTACGGTTGACGTTTAATGGGCAGTGGTCGCGGTTTGATAATTACGCGGGGCCTGCGTATAACGACGAAGACTAAATACTCGTCATATTTTACACGGTCGCGGTGTTGGCTGCACTCAGCTACGCGAGTCACATACTTATGTATGCTCCCCGCGATATCTTCGCTTGCCGCCTAGCGATATTGCAAACTATTTAGAGTATTAAAGCTAAACGACCAAGATCGAATGGAAATTGGTTTTTTTTAGCGTATAACAAATAGAGAACATATTGAGCTGCCAATGTGCAGCTTAATTTTTAGCGGCTTTATAGAAAAAAGAACGAGGAAACAATGAAAGCGGCAACCGCATTGATAAACCGCCGCGCTCTGCGACACAACTTGCAACGGGTGAAAGAAATTGCACCAAATAGCCGAATGATTGCAGTTGTTAAAGCAAACGCTTATGGTCATGGATTAGTAGGGGTTGGTCAGGCAGTAGAAGAGCTGGTGGATGGTTTTGGTGTGGCAAGACTCAATGAGGCGCTACTTTTACGACAGCACGGCGTGATAAAACCGATTGTTTTACTAGAAGGTTTTTTTGAGCAGTCTGACTTGCTGTTGATGGCAGAGCACCAGATTGACACCGTGATCCATTGTATTGAACAGCTTGAAATGTTAGAAGCCACCAAATTACCTTATCCTCTTAAAGTTTGGATGAAACTGGATACAGGCATGCACCGCCTTGGTGTACTGCCGAAAGATGCCGAAGACTTTTATCAACGTTTACAACGCTGCCAACAAGTTCAGCTTCCTATTAATATTGTTAGCCATTTTTGCCAAGCAGATGCCCCTCATTTACCGACAACTGAAAAACAAATTACTTGTTTTAAACAGTTTATTGCTGGTAAAGAGGGGGAAAAATCCATTGCCGCCTCCGCCGGAATTTTGCTGTGGCCAGAAGCTCACTATGACTGGGTTCGCCCAGGGATCATGATGTATGGTGCATCCCCACAAGAAGGGAAAAGCGCAAAAGATTTCGGTTTATTTCCTGTGATGACATTAAAATCAACATTAATTGCGGTTAGGGAGCATTCGGCAGGGCAATGTGTGGGTTACGGTGAAACATGGTGCAGTGATAAAGATACGCGGCTTGGTGTTGTTGCCATCGGCTATGGAGATGGTTATCCACGTAACGTTCCTTCAGGCACACCGGTGTTAATTAATGGGCGAAAAGTGCCTATTGTTGGGCGAATTTCCATGGATATGACCGTGGTGGATTTGGGACTAAATGCGGAAGATAAAGTGGGTGACGACGTTATTTTATGGGGAAATCAACTGCCAGTTGAAGAAATTGCCGCGCAAACAGGCATTATAAACTATGAGTTACTGACGAAGTTAACCTCTAGAGTTGCAATGGAATATGTAGACGAATAGTCAGCAAAGGGTTATTTTCAGATAACAACGTAAAAAAATGGCGCTAAATATGGCAAATCATCGCTTGGTTTATTTAGCGTAAAACAATGATTAGGAGATGTCCTGTGTTCGAACATGTTGATGCTTATCCGGGCGACCCAATTCTGTCGTTAATGGATGAATTTAATAAAGACACTCGTGAAAATAAAATTAATTTGAGTATCGGTCTTTACTATGATGGTGAAGGAAAAACCCCTGAACTGGCAACAGTCGGTACGGCAAAAGCGGCGTTAAATAAACTGCCAGCAAGCGCATCACTGTATTTGCCTATGGAAGGTTTGAAAGATTACCGTACTGAATTACAAAAATTAGTCTTTGGTGAGGATTGCCCGCTAATTGCACAGGAACGTATCGCTACTGTCCAAACTATTGGTGGTTCTGGTGCGTTAAAAATTGGTGCCGATTTTTTACATCAATATTATCCCGATTCCGAAGTGTGGTGCAGTGACCCAACTTGGGAAAACCATGCCTCTATTTTTTCAGGCGCGGGGACAAAAGTGCATTACTACCCGTATTTTGATGAAAAAACCAAAGGCGTTAAATTTGATGAAATGCTAGCAACATTCAAAAAATTACCAGCAAATAGCATCATCCTAATGCACCCGTGTTGCCATAACCCAACAGGCTCCGACCTTACTCCTGCACAATGGGATGAAGTCACTAAGGTGGCATTAGAACACAAACTGATCCCATTCTTAGACATTGCTTATCAAGGTTTTGCCGAAGGCATTAATGAAGATGCTTATGCTATCCGAGCGATGGTCAAAGCCGGTTTACCCGTGTTTGTCAGTAATTCATTTTCTAAAATTTTTGGTATCTACGGTGAACGTGCGGGTGGCCTGTCGGTGATCTGTGAAAACCAAGATGAACGTGACCGTGTGTTAGGTCAGCTAAAAGCGGGTGTTCGCCGTTTATATTCTAGCCCACCATCTAATGGCGCAAAAATTGTTGCTGCGGTATTAACCAATAGCGCTGAAAAAGCTAAATGGTTAGCGGAAGTGGAAGAGATGCGTTTACGTATTTTAGACATGCGTACGGTACTGGTTAATGAGCTGAAAAAGGCACTACCAAACCAAAATTTCGACCACTTATTAAAGCAACGCGGTATGTTCAGCTACACGGGTTTTTCTAAAGAGCAAGTGGCTCGCCTGAAAGACGAGTTTGCGGTTTACTTGGTTGGAACTGGCCGCGTTTGTATGGCAGGTGTTAATCGTCATAATGTTAAACGTATTGTGGAAGCATTTGCCGCCGTTAGCCAATAATTTTTAGCTATCGTAATAATTATCAGGGAGCAAAATGCTCCCTGATGGTCTTTCTACTTATTTTTAATGGCCTTTCGACTTAATAGCCGCGTTCTAAAATCGTTTTCAAGAACCTTGCAGTGTGCGATTTTTCACACTCAGCCACTTCTTCTGGTGTACCAGCAATTAAAATTTCACCGCCACCACTACCACCTTCTGGGCCTAAATCGACAATCCAGTCCGCTGTCTTAATGACATCAAGGTTGTGTTCAATCACCACAATGGTATTTCCTTGGTCACGAAGCTGATGTAAAACGACTAAAAGTTGTTGGATATCAGCGAAATGCAGGCCTGTTGTTGGCTCATCCAAAATATAGATAGTTTGCCCTGTTCCGCGTTTAGACAGCTCTTTGGCTAATTTCACACGCTGTGCTTCACCACCTGAGAGTGTTGTCGCTGATTGGCCGAGACGGATGTAGGATAAACCAACGTCCATCAAAGTTTGTAGCTTGCGGGCAAGTGCAGGTACGGCATCAAAGAATTCACGAGACTCTTCGATAGTCATATCCAAAACTTCATGGATATTTTTACCTTTATATTTAATCTCTAATGTTTCTCGGTTATAGCGTTTACCTTTACATTGGTCACAAGGGACATACACATCAGGTAAGAAGTGCATTTCAACCTTGATGACTCCATCACCTTGGCAAGCCTCACAACGGCCACCTTTTACGTTAAAGCTAAAACGTCCTGGGTTATAACCTCGAGTCCGAGATTCAGGTACACCAGCAAATAGCTCACGCACAGGTGTAAATACACCAGTATAGGTGGCAGGGTTCGAGCGTGGTGTCCGGCCTATTGGGCTCTGGTCAATATCAATGACTTTGTCAAAGTGCTCTAAGCCCTCTACATCCAAATAAGGGGCTGGCGTGATGGTGGTTGCGCCATTTAATTGACGTTGAGCAATAGGGAATAGCGTGTCGTTTATCAGTGTTGATTTACCCGAGCCAGACACACCAGTAATACAGGTAAATAACCCGACTGGGATTTTTAATGTCACATTTTTCAGGTTGTTGCCTTTTGCCCCAAACACGGTCAGCATTTTATCTTTATTAATTGGAACGCGTTTTTGCGGGATGTCAATTCTGCGCTCACCACTTAAAAATTTACCCGTGAGTGAATCTGGGTTTGCGACAATATCTTCCAATGTTCCTTGGGCAACAATTTGCCCGCCATGCACCCCAGCACCAGGGCCGATATCAATCACATGGTCTGCGGCGCGGATCGCGTCTTCGTCATGTTCAACCACGATCACGGTATTTCCTAGATCGCGTAGGTGGATCAAGGTTTCAAGTAAGCGGTCATTATCACGTTGGTGTAAGCCAATTGAAGGTTCATCAAGGACATACATCACACCCACTAAACCTGCACCAATTTGGCTTGCTAAACGAATGCGTTGTGCTTCACCACCGGACAAGGTGTCGGCAGAACGTGAAAGAGTCAGATAATTAAGCCCAACATTGACGAGAAACTTCAGGCGATCGCCAATTTCTTTTAAGACTTTTTCTGCGATTTGAGCACGCTGACCAGTGAGTTTTAGGTTTTGAAAAAATTCCATTGCGTGGCCAATGCTGTAATCTGCGATTTCCGGCAACGTTGTATTTTCAACAAAGACAAAGCGCGCTTCTTTACGTAAGCGCGTTCCATGGCAAGAGACACATGGACGGTTACTGATGTATTTCGCTAACTCTTCACGGACAGCTGTTGATTCCGTTTCTTTATAGCGGCGCTCCATATTATTGAGTACGCCTTCAAAAGGGTGTCGGCGTACAGTGATATCGCCACGGTCATTACGGTATTTAAACTCAATCGTTTCTTTGCCTGAACCATATAAAATAATTTTTTGGATAGCTGGGCTCAGGGTGTCGTAAGGCGCTTCCACATCAAATTTATAATGCTCAGCTAATGACATTAGCATTTGGAAATAGTAAAAGTTACGGCGATCCCAACCGCGAATTGCGCCACCGGCAAGTGAGATTTCGGTATTTTGGATGACTCTTTCGGGATCAAAAAACTGCTGAACACCTAAGCCATCACAGCTTGGGCAGGCCCCAGCAGGGTTGTTAAAAGAAAATAGGCGAGGTTCAAGTTCTACCATACTGTAGCCGCAAACGGAGCAGGCAAAATTCGCAGAAAAAACCAGTTCTTCTGCGTTTGCGTCATCCATATCAGCGACAATTGCAGTACCACCAGATAGTTCTAGCGCGGTTTCAAAAGATTCGGCTAAACGCTGAGCAATATCATCACGAATTTTGAAACGGTCAACAATGACTTCAATCGTATGTTTTTTCTGTAATTCGAGCTTTGGTGGATCGGAGAGATCGCAAACTTCCCCATCAATTCGGGCGCGGATATAGCCTTGGCTGGCCAAGTTATCGAGTAGCTTAACATGCTCCCCTTTACGTTCTTTAACGACAGGAGCAAGTAGCATCATTCGGCGATCGGTGGGTTGAGCCAAAACATTATCGACCATCTGGCTAACAGTTTGAGCTGCAAGCGGTATGTCGTGATCAGGGCAGCGAGGTTCACCAACACGGGCAAATAATAATCGCAGATAGTCATGAATTTCTGTGATGGTTCCGACCGTCGAACGAGGGTTATGTGAAGTGGATTTTTGTTCAATCGAAATAGCAGGGGATAACCCTTCAATATGATCGACATCCGGTTTTTCCATTAAAGAAAGAAACTGGCGGGCATAAGCAGATAAAGATTCAACATAACGGCGCTGACCCTCTGCATACAGGGTATCAAAAGCTAAAGATGATTTCCCTGAACCAGATAACCCAGTAATAACAATGAGTTTGTCGCGAGGGATGACGAGATTGATGTTTTTCAGATTATGCGTACGTGCGCCGCGGACTTCGATATTATCCATTTACCACTTCCCGGATGATTTGATATTGAACAATCGCAAGAGACTATTATCACATATTTATGGCTGAATGGATATACAGTATTTCCTATTCGTCATATTTCAAACCGTGGCGTTGTTGGCTTCTCTCAGCTACGCAGGTCACATACTTTTGTATGCTCCCCGCGATACCTTCGCTTGCCGCCTAGCCACAGCTTGAACTATTTAGAATAGGTTCTGCTCGTCATATTTCAAACCGTGGCGTTGTTGGCTTCTCTCAGCTACGCAGGTCACATACTTTTGTATGCTCCCCGCGATACCTTCGCTTGCCGCCTAGCCACAGCTTGAACTATTTAGAATAGGTTCTGCTCGTCATATTTCAAACCGTGGCGTTGTTGGCTTCTCTCAGCTACGCAGGTCACATACTTTTGTATGCTCCCCGCGATACCTTCGCTTGCCGCCTAGCCACAGCTTGAACTATTTAGAATAGGTTCTGCTCGTCATATTTCAAACCGTGGCGTTGTTGGCTTCTCTCAGCTACGCAGGTCACATACTTTTGTATGCTCCCTACGATATCTTCGCTTGCCGCCTAGCCACATCTTGAACTATTTAGAATAGGTTCTGCTCGTCATATTTCAAACCGTGGCGTTGTTGGCTTCTCTCAGCTACGCAGGTCACATACTTTTGTATGCTCCCTACGATATCTTCGCTTGCCGCCTAGCCACAGCTTGAACTATTTAGAGTAAGATTTTAATTGTGAAACAGAAAAACAGAAAAACAGAAAAACAGAAAAACAGCGATCTGAATTTATCGAAAAGATAGATGCGGTGTGCATTATTTTGTGTCTATACTGACAAAAGCACTATGAAATTTCACTAAAAGCTGGAAAGCGTTTCGCAAATTAACAAGCTCAATTTCAAATATTGGTGCAAATCAGCTCTGTCGTGGTAAACTTCACGGCTAATCCAGAGATTAAAATTCAATGCATCAGAGTAATAAATGGCCAGCAGAGGCGTAAATAAAGTAATTCTTATCGGTAACCTAGGACAAGATCCAGAAATCCGTTATATGCCTAACGGCGGAGCTGTGGCAAACCTGACTCTGGCAACTTCTGAAAGTTGGCGTGACAAGCAAACCGGTGAGATGCGTGAAAAAACCGAATGGCACCGAGTCGTTATTTTCGGCAAACTTGCTGAGGTAGCAGGTGAATACCTAAAAAAAGGTTCACAAGTCTATATCGAAGGTTCTCTGCAAACACGTAAATGGCAAGATCAAAGTGGTCAAGATCGTTATACGACAGAAGTTGTTGTGAATATCGGTGGCTCAATGCAAATGTTAGGTGGCCGTGGCGGTGATGCACCATCACAAGGTCAAGGCGGTCAAGGTGGTTGGGGCCAACCACAGCAGCCTCAAGCGGCACAACAATTCAGTGGTGGTGGAGCGCCAGCCGCACGCCCATCAGCACCTGCACCACAAACCAATGAACACCAATGGATTTTGATGACGATATTCCGTTCTAATTCTTACTGATTAGAATGTATAAATAAAATAAAGGCTTCCTTGTGAAGTCTTTATTTTTTAATAAATATAAATGCTAATAATATATATCTAGAAAATATTATTTTTTATTGGAATGATAAAACAAATACAGAACCGAAACATTAAGAGTTTATTAATTCTAAATTAAGAATTTCTTAAATAAATAAAAAAAGCCCCAGCAATTAAATTACATGGGGCTTTTGTATTGGTAGTGTTATAAAAAAAAGAAATATAAATTTTATTTTCATATTAGCGTATCAAGCTACTTTAGGTTCCAGTAGTAATGGATCATTTTGGCTTTCACCGGACAGGCGGTAGATTGACGGTGACGTACCTAAATAAGCTCTAAATCGCTTTGCAAAAGATTGCAGGGAGTCAAATTGGTATTTTAATGCAATATCAATAACTTGAAGTTCAGTGGAGCATAGATCTTTAGCAGCTTCACAGATTCTCCTTCGGCGAATATATTCACCTAAAGGCATACCAACAACTTTTTCTAAATACTCTTTGTAAATGCCATTTTGTATATCCTGATTTTAGTGCAATATCATCAAGTAATAGACGACTGGTTAAGTTCATTTCAATCCAAACTAATATTTCATTAACAACTGTAGATTGAAATTCTGTGTACTTCCCATTATAGGGGACAGGGATTTCTTTATACATAATATCTTCCTATTAGTTACTTTTTAATCTTATCCCTCATTCAGTCAATAGCCAATAAATAAATAGTAAACGAAGTTGAATTCAGTTTGTTAATTGGCAAAACAGACAAAATACCGATTTTTAATTAGTTTATAGCCAGTAGAGTTTATCTTAAGGAGATATATTCATCATATCGATTAACAATAGATGAAATTATTACGCTCTCTGAATATAAAACCATCGCACAGTGATATCACTTTTCATTGGTGTTTGGGGATATATTTTTTTAGCTTCCAAAAACTAATTAAAATTGTAGCGGAAATGATTACAGATAGAATATTCATCGCTTGCCATCCGAGAGTGAAGAAAAGAACGCCTGCTCCTAAACTGCCTATTCCACCGAAAAAATAGATAAGAAAATCAGTCATGCCTTGTACTTTAGCTCGCTCATGCATTTTATATGTATGGGGCAGTAGGTTGGTGGTACTGATTAAAAGCAAATTCCAAGCAACACCCACAAATATACCCGCCAACAAATAATTGTAAAAATGGTTACCTAGCAGGTTCATAGTTGCTGATAAAATTAACAGTACGATACCGCAGGAAATAATGCGTTTTGCCCCTAAAAGATGGATTAATGTTCCAGTGAAGAATGACGGTGCAAACATACCTAATACATGGAATTGAAATACAATCGCAATAGAGGAAAAGGCGAAGTCATGTTGTTTCATAGATAACGGTATCGGAGGCAAAAGTAAAAACTACAATGGCATACCCAGCGGCACTGACAATAGCGATTAATTTTAAAATAGGTTGTGGAATACAATGCACTGTAGTTGCGTTTGACTAACGCTTCATCCGATGGCGTTTTCACTATTTTCTTTAAAGGCACAACGAGTAATAGAATAAATGCGATCACATAAATGGCGGCTAACGTGATGAACGGCCCTGCAAACGGGTATTCTGTAAAAAAGCGTTGGGGTGGTAATGGCTAATGTTGGCCCGATTAAGGCCGCAGCAATGCCTCCACTCATAACAAGGCCAATAGCTTTTGCTCGTAAAGAAATTGGTGCCTCTTCAATTGCAGCAAAACGGAATTGTTGTGCAGTACCAATAGCAATCCCAGTGAAAAACAACCCGATGGAAAAATACACTAAATGACTTTCTATCACACCAAGAATAGAGAAGCCTGCACCGATTAACCCACCGATATTACCAATAATAAAGCCCACCCTTCTCGAATATTTTTGCATTAAAAATGCGATCGGAATAGTTGCTAAGATTAAGCCAACGTACTGACTTACCAGTGGAATAGTTGCATAAGTTGGGTTGGTAGCCAATTTTTCGCCAATAACTACTGCTACAGAAAGGACAATCGCATTTCCTGTGATAAATAATGCAAGTGTGATAGTTAACCACCAAACGGATTTTGGCATATATCCCTCTGTCTATTAAGTAAAAATCAATTGGTTATATTTCTTACATTGAGGGAATAATCCCTCTGAATGCAGCAAAGGATACAACTTAAAGTTGACTTTAAGTCAAGGTCTGCGATGGTATTTTAAGTAGTGATTAATGCTATATTTTTTTGTTTTAATGGATAATATTGCTGCTGGTGCGAGATGTGATGAGTGTCGCAATTACTATTCCTTTGGGATAAAACAAGAAAAAATGATTGTCATGCTGGGAAATTTATGTTCTTTTAATAAAAGAAACTGAAAAACAATAATCAATAAATTAGACAGACTAAACAGGAAGAACCCGTGAACATGACGACTAATCACTTAAACCTACTACTAACCGCGCCACGTGCCGCGGTGGTCGTGCGTGTGGTGGTGGTCGTGGGCTTAGCGCCGTAACGGGTACAAATCAACGCAGATTTAGAAACCCCGCCGGCGCAAACCGAGCGGGGTTTTTTATCACCTCTCGCTCGGATCCGCAGGCTAGCAAAGGATAATTATGATGAGCGAATCGGGCACCACAGCACCACATAAAACCCGCTTTACGGGCGCAGAATTAATTGTATATTTACTGGAAAAACACGGTATTACCATCGTTTCTGGCATTCCAGGTGGAGCGGCTTTACCCTTTTATGATGCATTAGGTCAAAGCCAGAAAATCCGCCATATATTGGCTCGCCATGAGCAAGGTGCAGGTTTTATTGCTCAGGGAATTGCACGTACCACGGGGAAAGCCGCGGTTTGTATCTCTTCAAGTGGTCCTGGGGCAACAAACTTAGTGACCGCTATCGCTGATGCAAAACTGGATTCTATCCCGCTGGTTTGTATTACGGCTCAAGTTTCTTCGTCAATGATTGGCACAGATGCTTTCCAAGAGGTTGATACCTATGGTATTTCGATTCCAGTCACCAAACATAATTATTTGGTCCGTAATATCAATGAATTGCCACAAGTGATTTGTGATGCTTTTCGTATTGCAGAGTCAGGCCGCCCTGGGCCTGTTTGGATTGATATTCCAAAAGATGTGCAAACTGCCACTATTGAACTAACTGAAATACCAGAAGTATTACCGAAAGATAAAGCACCCGCATTTGATGTGGAAAAAGTTCTGCAAGCGGCTGAAATGATTAATAAGGCGAAACGTCCAGTACTGTATTTTGGTGGTGGGGTAATTAGTTCTGATTCGACAGAAACAGCAATCGCTTTTGCGGAAAAGGCTTCATTACCGACAACCATGACGTTAATGGCACTTGGCACTATTCCAATGCGCCATCCATTATATTTAGGAATGTTAGGTATGCACGCTGCCGCAAGTACTAATATGATCATGGAAGAATCGGATCTATTGATTGTGATTGGTGCACGGTTTGATGATAGGGCGATAGGTAAAGCAGAGAAGTTTTGCCCTAACGCGAAAATCATCCATGTGGATATTGATAAAGCAGAAATCAGCAAAATTAAGCGTCCAGATATCGCTATTCATGCAGATGCAGGGCAAATATTGGAATTATTATTGCCTTTAGTAGAACGCAATGAGCGCACAGATTGGATGGCGCAAGTGAATCAATTAAAAGAGCAATATCCATTGAATTTTAGCGAGGCTGATAACCCGCTGAACCATTATGGTTTAGTGCTGTCTACGGCACGTGCGGCTGGTGAAGAGGCGATTGTGACAACGGATGTTGGGCAGCACCAAATGTGGGCGGCTCAAGCATACCCTCTGTCTCGCCCACGTCAATGGCTGACATCAGGCGGGTTAGGTACCATGGGCTTTGGGCTACCTGCTGCCATTGGTGCAGCGCTGGCAAAACCCGAAAAAACCATTGTGTGTTTTTTCCGGTGATGGCAGCTTGATGATGAATATTCAGGAATTGGCCACCGCAGCGGAACACCAATTGAATATCAAAATTATTTTAATGAATAACCAAGCGTTAGGGATGGTACATCAACAACAAGATTTATTTTTTGAAAACCGCATATTTGCTGCAGCTTATCCGTATCAAACCGATTTTATTAAGATTGCGGCAGGGTTTGGTTTGCAAACTTGCGATTTAAATAATGAAGCAGATCCAGAAATGGCATTAGAAGCGATAATGAATACCAAAGGTCCATGTTTGATCCATGCCTTGATTGATGTGAATCAGAAGGTATACCCAATGGTTCCACCAGGTGCAGCTAACATTGATATGATTGGAGCGTAATTATGGTATTTGAACATCATCCGATTGCTTTAGAGCTAATTGTTCGTAATCACCCAGGTGTAATGTCACATATTTGTGGTTTATTTGCACGCAGAGCATTTAATGTTGATGGCATTCTATGTATGCCGATTAAAGATAAAGATGAAAGCCGTATATGGCTATTAGTACAAAAAGATGAGCGTTTGCCGCAAATGATTAACCAAGTTGAAAAATTAGAAGATGTTCGGGAAGTACGCTTTAGTGATGATTTGCGTCTTTTCGAAACAATGCAAAATTATTTGCAGTAATTCTGAGGTAAATTTTATGACCTAATAGCCCATACCAACAGTATGGGCTATTTTCTTTTATGTTTAATCATAGCGATAATTAGGGTTTCCTAAACCGAACAAAGATGGTATAAATTCAGTTGCTGAATAATGATTTTTTGAATGCATTACAGGTTTGCATTTGGTAAATTGAATAATAAACAGGTATAAATTTATGCAAAATAACATCTATTTATTGAACACTTATCAATATGAAATTGAAACAACCATACTGGCACAAGGGAATAATGATGAAGGTCATTGGGTGGCTCTAAAAGACAATATTTTCCACCCACAAGGTGGTGGGCAACCCATGGATACAGCTTGGGTGAATGATATTACTGTTCGTATTAAGAAACAACAGGATGGTTTAATTGTAGGATACCTACCTGAAGGCGTTACTTTTAGTCAAGAAAATAATGTGGTTGCAAGGGTAGATAAGGAAAAACGTCAGCGTTACGCTGCGCTACATACCGCTGGCCATTTGTTGAATTGGGAATTGCGTCGCTTTGGCTGGCTGGCACAAAAAGGCCATCATTTTCCTGATGAATCTCGAGTAGAATTTAGCATGATGGAAGGGGATGTCACTCCTTTTGATAAACTTGATAGCCAATATATCGAAGATATTGTTAACCAAAGCATTCGCAGTGGGCGAGCCGTTGCAATAAAGCAAAAGGGGGATTTGCGGATCAGTTACATCGACCAAACTGAAGAAATGCCTTGTGGTGGAACGCATGTTTCTTCGCTAGATAATATTCAGCATTTTTCAATTAAGTCGATGAAATTTAAAAAGGGAACGTTGCGCGTTAGTTATGATGCACAACATGCCATAATTTAAACACTATCACTAAGATGAGAGTATGTCATGACGATGGTGGCTTGGAGATCCCCTTCCATGCATAGGTAACTGTGTGGGAAATCACCACTGAAAGCATAGAAATCCCCCGCCTCCAAAAGGATATTTTGGTCGTTATGTAACCGCAACATGAGTGAGCCAGAATTCACCATAATGTGCTCGTGAGTTCCACTCATATGGGCGGGGCTATTAATGATAGCGCCTCTTTTCATGGTTAATTGCCAGATTTCAGAGATATTTCCCATGCTAATGCGAAATTTAAACTGTTGTGAATACTCTTTTTCACTGGGAGTGGCTTTAAGCAAGTAGGGATAAGCTTCATGTTGCCGCGTAAACAAATCGCTGAGAGGAAAGCGTAGAGCAATGGCGATCGACTCTAATGTGTCGATGCGTGGGTTTGAATCACCAGATTCCAGTTTGGATAAAGCGGCTTTCGAAATCCCTGATAAACGAGATAGTTCGTTTAGCGAGAGATCCCTTGCTTGCCTAAGTAAACGAATTTTCTGCCCTATTTTTAAATTAATTTTTTTATCCACAATGTGTCTTTACCTGAATTTTAATTTATTGTGCTAGTTCTGTATCACTCAGAGAAGTAAATTATACACTCTTAGTTGTATATTGTATTTAAAGTGGCTATTTTGTTTTTTGATATAGATTTGAAATTTAAAACCCTACAAAAATAAAACTATTTTCTGTATTTGAAAAAATCTATAGTGAGGAAGTTAAAAAACTTCTGGAGTTAAGGTCATGCCGTTTGAATTGTTATCACCAGAAATGGCGATTTGTTTCTCGACATTGTTGTTTGCTTATTTGGTTTTTGGCATGGCGGGTTTTGGTTCTGCTCTTATTGCAACCCCTGTATTAGCCATGTATTTGCCGTTAAACATGATTGTTCCAATCCTTGCGTTAATAGATCTAACCGCTGCAGTTTTAAATTTACTTAAAGATGGTAAAAATGCGGATTATCAGGAAATTAAATGGATAATTCCATTAATGATAATCGGGAGTTTAGTTGGTGCTGCGATTTTATTAAAAACGCGTCCCGATATACTCGTATTATTACTTGGGTTATTTGTTGTCGGTTATGTCTTACATGCTTTTTTTTCTAAAAAATCAAAATCACCTTTTTCAAAAGCGTTGGTTGTCCCATTTAGTTTAGTGGGCGGTGTTTTTAGTGCTTTATTTGGCAGTGGTGGTTTTATCTATGCCATGTATTTATCTAGCCGAATTGAAGATAAACAGCGTTTTCGTGTCACTCAAATGACGTTAATTGGCTTTAGTACGCTGACTCGAGTGGTGATATTTTTAGTAATGGGTGTGTATCTCAATCTAGATATTTTATTGATTGCTTTAGCATTTTCCCCTGCCATGTTAATTGGTACGTGGGTTGGTCGGCATATAACATTAAAAATTTCACGTGAAAGTTTTTTAAAAGTTATTAACGTCATAATTTTATTATCAGGTATTGTGCTGCTTTATCGATATGTTTTCGTCCTTTAAGTATTTAGAATATTAAAAATAGTTTTATAAAGATAAATAGCAGAATATATGAGTCGTGTTACAATCACCACGAACATTATTAGTTTTACTAGTAATGATGCGGTTTTTTATTTTTCATAATAATCTATTTTATGGAGTTAAAATCTGTTCTTTTGCTAAAAAGAAACGGGTTAATTTCAACATGAGCTCTGATAATCAGCGTTTACAAAATTTTCGACGTTCCCCATCTTTTGCTATTTTTACCATTACAATGAGTATTGCTGTCATTGGTATCGTTATTGGGCTAAGTATTCCAATGGTGGCTCTTAGGCTAAATAATTATGGTTTCAATGAGTTGTATATTGGCATTATTTCTGCGGCTCCTGCATTAGGTATGTTTTTAATTGCCCCTATGGTTCAACGTATTGTGCGTTGGTCAGGTAAGCGAAAGGCAATGCTATTGGCAACCCTCGTTTCTGCCATTAGCTTATTGCCATTATTGAGTACGTTACCACTTTGGCTGTTATTTCCATTACGGTTAGTTACGGGTTTAGCGAGTGGCGTGATGATTTGCTTGGGAGAAACGTGGATTAATGAATTATCCCCTGAAAATAAGCGGGGTCGGATCTTAGCAATCTATACTACCGTGTTCACAGTAAGTCAGCTACTTGGGCCTTCATTTATTGCTTATTATGGTGTGGAAGATAAATCGCCTTTATTGATTTGTACGTTGATCCATTTCATCTCTGTAGTGCTATTTATTTTAATGGATCAAAAAGTTGGTGACCGTTTAGCTGAAAATGCCGCGCAATCTAATTTTTCAATTATTCAATTTGTAAAAATTGCACCGGGTATTTGTGGTGGAATTTTATTTTTTGCTTTTTTTGACGGAACCATTTTATCGATGTTCCCAATTTATGGTATGGGAATGGGGCATACAGAGGCGGTTGCTGCATTAATGATTAGCGCCATCCTTGCTGGAGATGCCATTATGCAGTTACCTTTTGGCTGGCTTGCAGACCATATGAATAGAGAAAAACTGTACCGAATTTGCGGTATTATCACACTCGCAGCTAGCTTATTATTACCCTTCCTTATTACTCAACCTTATCTGATTTGGGTTCTGTTATTTATCTTAGGAGCCACGGCAGGGGCAATTTATACGATTGCCTTGGTACAAATTGGCCAATATTTCAAAGGGAATGAATTGATCATCGCTAATGCAGCGGCAGCCATGCTATGGGGAATTGGTAATTTATCAGGGCCATTATTGGCGGGAGTGGCGACTTCAATCTCACCAGTGGGCTTACCGGTGCTATTGGTTCTGTCTGTGGCAGTATTTTTATGGTTCACACGAGAAAAATATAGCGCTCAAATGGTTGAACAAGTCAGCCCATAAAGCGCATTTGTGGTGCCCTACTTAAGCTAGAGAGCACCACAAATAGATTATTCAATAACTTTATACACAACAAGGTTTTCTCGGAATTCATCTGGCCGATGATTGTGCCAGAATAATTCCATGCCTTGCGGTGCAGGTTTGATTGTTTTCGAGAGTACAATTAACCAGCGGCATTGTTCAGGTTTTTCAAAGCGGTCTTGGCGTTGGTGTAATACGCCAGTGTAATAGTAGAGCATCGGTGCTTCAGATTCGCCAATATTATCAGAAGCCATACAATCGTTTTTTGTAAATTGGCCTGCTAAATGCTGGTTTAAATCGACAAAAACCCCTTCGAAACCTTTTGCGTAGTCTATCCAGCCCAAAAACAAAGTTAAAATTATCCCCCAAGCGGCACATAGACCTAATAACCAATTTTTCATCATGTGAAAAGCCGGTGAGATAAAGTTTGGAATAATTTTATTGCGTAAAAACCACACTAATGTAATCAACAGACCACTGATAAATGCAATGGAAGAAAAGGGCATTTGGTAGCTCATAGGAAGCCAGCGGCTAAATGGGGTTAGCCATTCGTGTTGATGGCCAATCAAGGCGATAAGATAGCAGACCCATAAAAAAAGAATGAGTACAGACCATAAAATAGCCGCAAAGCGAGCGATACCATTAAGAATTTTTTCAGGGAAACTGAGTAGTGTTTGGGTTCCTAATATGGCCATGGGGGCAACAAAAGGGAGTAAATATAGCGCGCGACCAGAAGCTGAAATCTGTAAAAAAATGATACCTAATAAAGGAAATAGCGCCAGCAGAAACTCATTTGAATTAAATAAACGTTTAATCGGGTGCCTTAGAAAATAAGCGACAGCCAGTAAACCAGAAGGAAAGGCAAATAAGGAAACTGCCGCTGGAATGCGAGTTAAATTAGCTTTTGCCCCTAATTTTTCAACCGAAAAACCAAAGAAGCGGCCGATATTGTTTTCCCAAAACCACACAAGAAATAAATCGGGATGCTGAAGATACAGTTGGATAGGCCAAGGCAAAATGGCGATAAGCGCGATTAACCCCGCCGTTAAACTGTGTAGCCAAAACCGCTTAGTTCGGCATTGAGTAAGAAAAATAGGTGATAAAAATAGGCAAATCCAGAGAACGCCAGGAATAAAAACGCCTTTTGACAACATGGTGACGATGGTCCCAAGAGATAACCAAAGTGCAGACATGCGCATTTTTTGTTGTTGTATCAGCCCCAATAACCCATATAAGCCAATAGTTGTTCCTGCCATTAGTGCAACATCGGTAAACATATCATGGCTATGTCTGATAATACCGGGAGCACAGGCATACAGTGCAAAAGCGACCCACATCCGAGTATCAGTGAAGTCTGTGGCTTGGAAAAAACGACGCGCCAAAAGGATAAAAAATGAAAAATTAATAACCGAAAAAATTAAGCTTGCACTACGGGCTGCATCATAAAGTGGCATCAAGCTTGATAATAAATGAGAGGTAATCGTAGCAACCCAATAATAAAGCGGGGGTTTTTCCATAAATGGTTCACCCGCATTTGTGGGAACTAACCATTTACCAGTTTCATACATAGTTTGAATAATACCAAAACTATAATTTTCATCTTGCTTCCAAGGGCTATGGCTATATATTCCTGGTAATAAATACAGAGCAAGAAAACTAATAAAAAGCAGTAAAATACTCCGCTGTAATATGATTAATGGTGCATTCTTATTTGACATTTTAATACGTTTTATGTGTTTTTTACTTGATTAAATTGAAACTATAACTGCGGTTGATAATAATTGAGCTTATATACTTAAATATATATTTACTCAGTGAATGATATTTTTTTAATGAAAAACAATAAGAAATGTATTTTTAGCCACATTTTTAACAGACGCATGTTACCACCAGTAAATAAGTTTTTAGCTATTGGTTTTGTAAGCAAATATTCTTGGATTGTATCAAAGAAATAACCTTCCACTTTAAACAGACATTATATGAAAGGTATTTAGCTATTTTTACGTAAAATAAATGTAACTAAAAAGAATCATTATTTGAAAATAATGTTCATTGCTTAAGAGACTATATATCTGGGAGGGGGGGGGGAAAGAACAAACGGGTAAGAAATGCTAAAAATGCTTGATCATTCCCCCTGTTTAGAATGATAATTGCTCTCCTCACGATACGTTTTATTCTATTTTAAAAACCAAACGATTGCGCAACTGTTTTTATTGGGATTTTTTCTCAGCCAGTTTGTTTTTTCTTAAAAACGTAATCGTTTACGTCAACGTATAAATTAGTCGTTAGCAGTATTTGAAAGTCGTCGTTTTCCATTAAACAGCAGAGGTATACCATGTCAGGCCAACAGGCTTCATCCAGTTGCAAATTGGATTCATTTTTCAAGATAACAGCGCGGGGCTCTTCAGTTCGCCGTGAAATCATTGCAGGATTAACCACATTCTTAGCGATGGTTTATTCTGTCATCGTTGTACCTGGCATGTTAGGGCAAGCAGGGTTCCCACCAACAGCGGTCTTTATTGCAACTTGCTTAGTGGCTGGTTTTGGTTCTTTATTGATGGGGTTATGGGCCAATCTACCGATGGCGATTGGTTGTGCTATTTCACTGACTGCATTTACCGCATTTAGTTTGGTCTTAGGGCAGCAAATTAGTATTCCTGTGGCATTGGGCGCTGTCTTTTTAATGGGGTGTTTGTTCACCCTCATTTCTGTGACAGGTATTCGTAGTTGGATTTTACGCAATATGCCAATGGGTATTGCACATGGCACAGGTATTGGTATCGGTTTATTTTTACTATTAATAGCTGCTAATGGGGTGGGTTTAGTGATCAAAAACCCAAATGCAGGTTTGCCTGTTGCTCTAGGTGAATTTACATCTTTCCCTGTATTAATGTCATTGGCTGGGTTAGCGGTCATTTTCGGTTTAGAAAAACGCCGCGTTCCGGGTGGCGTATTACTTGTTATTATTGCAATTTCAATTATTGGTTTAATTTTTGATCCTGCGGTTAAATATCAAGGCTTTTTCAAGTTGCCTTCATTGGGTGATGATGGGCTTTCATTAGTTTTCAATATGGATATCATGGGCGCATTACAGCCAATGGTATTGCCAAGCTTACTTGCATTAGTGATGACCGCTGTTTTTGATGCAACGGGGACTATTCGCGCGGTGGCGGGACAAGCCAATTTATTGGATAAAGACGGCCAAATTATTGATGGTGGTAAAGCGTTAACCGCAGACTCCGTGAGCAGTATCTTTGCGGGGGCGATTGGCGCATCTCCTGCTGCTGTGTATATTGAATCTGCAGCGGGTACTGCTGCTGGTGGTCGTACAGGCTTAACCGCAGTGGTTGTCGGCGTACTGTTTTTACTCATTCTCTTTTTATCGCCACTTTCTTATTTGGTGCCTGCCTATGCAACGGCGCCGGCATTGATGTATGTTGGGCTTTTAATGTTAAGTAATGTCTCTAAGCTTGATTTCGATGACTTTGTAGATTCAATGTCTGGTTTATTGTGTGCGGTATTCATTGTTCTGACTTGTAATATCGTCACGGGTATCATGTTGGGCTTTGCTGCTTTGGTTATCGGCCGTATTTGTGCAGGTGAATGGCGCAAATTGAATATTGGCACAGTCATTATTGCGGTACTTTTAGTGGCGTTTTACGCTTCAGGATTGGCAATCTAAAGTATATTATTTCAATAGGGTGGCTAATGTTGCCACCTTTTTAACTTATTGTATTAATTAATCGTAAAGTCTCAATTTTTTCCCCGAAAATGGATGGCTAAGGATAAAATAGAGAGAAGGCGGTTAATCAAGTGGATGTGCATGATTTCCACTGGTGAATGGCTGGGTTTTAATAATCATGGTCTGGACGGTGCTATCTCTTACTATGCGGCGGCAGGCAATATTTTAGGTTCTAGTCGCTAGGTTAATTCAGTAAGGGCAACATGGAAATTTTCTTTACTATTCTTATTTTGATTTTAGCTGTCTCTGTTTCAGGGGTTGCCGCTAAAATTCTTCCTATTCGTATTCCTCTTCCTCTCATTCAAATTGCTATTGGTGCGCTATTAGCATGGCCTCAATTCGGCCTACATGTCACCTTTGACCCAGAACTTTTTATGGTTCTGTTAATTCCACCTTTGTTGTTTGTTGATGGGTGGAAAACGCCAACACGCGAATTCTTTCAAAACGGTCGAGAAATTTTTATTTTAGTGTTGGTTCTTGTACTGGTTACAGTGATTGGGATTGGTTATTTAATTTACTGGCTGATGCCAGGTATTCCATTGATTGCAGCATTTGCTCTAGCGGCGGTGTTATCACCAACCGATGCCGTTGCCTTATCATCCATTGTCGGAAAGGGGCGTATCCCTAAACGAATGATGAGTGTGCTAGAAGGGGAGGCATTGATGAATGATGCCTCTGGTCTGGTAGCATTAAAATTTGCAGTAGCAATTGCCATGGGGACGATGGTATTTAGTGCCTCTGGCGTCACCATTGAATTTTTCAAGGTCGCGATTGGTGGGCTACTCGCGGGTATTATCGTGACTTGGTTATACAGTAAATCATTACGTCTAATGAGCCGTTGGAGCGGTGATGACCCAGCAACCCAAATTGTGTTTATGTTATTGCTACCATTTGCTTCATACATGATAGCGGAACATATTGGTTTTTCAGGTATTTTAGCCGCTGTTGCGGCCGGTATGACTATCACAAAGTCTGGGGTTATCCGTAACGCTCCATTAGCGATGAGACTACGCGCTGATAGCGTTTGGTCTATGCTTGAATTTGTCTTTAACGGGTTGGTTTTCATCATGTTAGGGCTTCAATTGCCCGGTATTTGGGAAACGTCTGTTATCCAAGCGGATCTCGACCCAAGCGTAGAAACTTGGATGCTATTTGCGGCAGTAGCCATTATCTATTTTGCTCTACTGCTATTGCGTTTCTGTTGGCTATGGCTGATGAAAAGGTTTAGCCGTTTATTCTTAAAGAAAAAACCACTGCAATTTGCTAACTATACCGTACGTGAGCTTTGGCTAGCCTCTTTTGCAGGGGTACGCGGTGCGATTACCTTAGCCGGTGTGCTTTCTATTCCGTTATTTTTAACCGATGGTTCACCATTCCCAGCGCGTTATCAGCTAGTATTTATTGCCGCAGGGGTTATCTTATTTTCCATTTTTGCAGGTGTGGTCGCTTTACCGCTTCTGCTACGTAATTTTACCGTGGGAGACAAAGAAGCCGATGCCAATGAAATTCGAATGGCAAAAGCCGCAATGGCAGAAGTGGCAATTGTTAGCTTAAATAAGATGCAGGAACGTTTATCTGCTGACGTTGATGAAAAACTCGATTCAGAAGATATCAGTGAAGTCGCTTCCCGTGTGACAGGTTATCTAAGACGACGTACGGCAGGGCAAGATGAAATTGATCATAATTTGCTGGTTGAAGACCTTGAACGACGTTTTCGTTTGACGGCATTACGTGCGGAGCGTGGTGAGCTTTATCACTTACGTGCAACCAAGAAAATCAGTAATGAAACGTTACAAACGCTGTTGGTTGATCTGGATTTATTAGAAGCCGTTTTGATCGAAAAAGAGCATTAAAACCAAAAAGCGAGTATTCTAGCCGACATTGTAAAGTTTGGGGCGAAATACAGCATTATGTGGTTACTTGTTATCACGACGCTGCTTTGGGCAGCGTCGTTTAGTCTTATCGGCGAATACCTTGCGGGCCAAGTAGATAGTTGGTTTTCAGTACTTGTAAGGGTGGCACTGGCTTCGCTAGTTTTTTTACCTTTCCTACGTTGGCGCCAGTTTAGCGCTAAAGTGATTGCACTTTATATGCTAGTGGGCGCTTGCCAACTTGGCATCATGTACCTATTTGTATTCCATGCTTATCAATACCTTACCGTTGCCGAATTTTTGCTTTTTACAGTATTAACACCACTATATGTCACGTTAATTTATGACTTACTAGAACGGCAAAAGTTGCGTAAAGGTTATTTGTTTAGCTCACTATTGGCGGTAATTGGCGCGGCAATTATTCGTTATGACCACTTGAGCGAATCTTTTTGGTTAGGTTTGCTTTTTGTGCAGCTAGCAAATATCTTTTTTGCGATTGGGCAGGTGGGGTATAAGCGTCTGATGGAGGTGCATCCAATCCCTCAACATCAGGCTTTCTCATGGTTTTACCTTGGTGCAACGTTAATTGCATTACTAGGGTGGTTGCTATTTGGTAATAAATCGATGATGCCGACAACAACTCTCCAGTGGGGTGTCTTACTGTGGTTGGGGATTGCAGCTTCAGGCATTGGCTACTTTATGTGGAACTATGGCGCAACCAAAGTGGATGCTGGAACCCTTGCTATTATGAATAACATGATGGTCCCAGCGGGGTTATTAGTTAATTTTGCTATCTGGCAACAACATCCGGATTGGCTGAGTTTTACCATAGGATCGAGCCTAATAGTTGCTTCTCTTTGGGTGCATAAGCGTTGGATCCTTTCGCGGCCTTCACATAAGACAAGTTCTCCACAGCGTGATCCGTCGTCGTCTCAGTAAACGCCTCAATAGCTGGCTGGCGCTGCTCTCCTTCACGGCAAGCGGCATACAGCCGGCTCCACAAACCGCTACCCAAGGTTTTGGTTTTGATCAACCCTTGTTTTTCAAATGAATCAACTGCCCAGTGAGGCAGTGCGGCAATGCCCATTTTAGCTGCGACCATTTGAATTAAAATTAATGTGTTATCAACATTTTTCACATTAGGTGACACGCCTGCAGGTTGCAGAAAATGGCGCCAAACATCGAAGCGATCCCGTTGTACCGGGTAGATAAACAACGTTTCATCCGCCAAATCATGGGGCTCAATATGCGGTCTTTTGGCTAGCGGATGGTCATTCGCCACAATCAGCTTCACTTCATAATCAAACATTGGCGTATAGTGGATGCCTTGATCTGGCAAAATGTCAGAGGTCATCACAATATCCAATTCCCTTGAAAGTAACTCAGGCTGTGGGTCGAACGTCACCCCAGATTTAAAATCGATGCTAACTTGAGGCCAAGTTTGTCTGAATTGCTGTAATGCAGGGGTCAACCACTGAATGCAGCTATGGCATTCAATAGCGATGCGTAACGCACAAACCCCAGGCTCATTACATACTCGAATGGCATCTTTTACTAATGGCAGAACTTGTTGTGCTAATTGTAATAAGACTTCTCCTTGTGGCGTAAAGCGCAATGGTTGGCTTTTACGAACAAATAACCGGAAACCTAATCGATGCTCTAAATCACTAAATTGGTGTGATAGAGCAGATTGTGTCTGGTGCAAGTGTGTTGCTGTTGCCGCTAATGAACCGTATTGGCTGAGCGCTTGCAATGTTTTTAGATGTTTTAATTCGATCATGAGAAACCTTCACGGTGACAATGAATAATTTGCGCTTGTGCTTTATACAGTACCTGTTGATTATGGATGTGTAAACATCTAGACGGCTAAATATTTTAAGGGGTCAATATGTCTGTTATAAATCATACACTTGGATTTCCACGTGTCGGTCTAAAAAGAGAGCTCAAGCGTGCACAAGAAGATTATTGGGCAGGTAAAATTGATCAGGCCACACTATTAGAAACCGGTTATCAGTTACGTGTGCGCCATTGGCAGCAACAAAAAAATGCGGGCGTTGAGCTATTACCTGTTGGTGATTTCGCTTGGTATGACCAAGTGCTGACAACCAGTTTGCTATTGGGCAATGTACCGCCACGCCATCAAAATGAAGATGGTTCGATTGATTTGGATACTTTATTTCGTGTTGCTCGCGGTCGCGCACCAACGGGCAAACCTGCTCCAGCAGGCGAGATGACGAAATGGTTTAATACTAACTACCACTACATCGTGCCTGAATTTCAAAAAGGGCAACAATTTTCGCTGTCTTGGACACAACTGTTTGATGAAGTCGATGAGGCATTAGCATTAGGCCATAATGTGAAACCGGTTATCATTGGTCCTATTACTTACCTTTGGTTAGGTAAAGTGAAAGGTGAACCGTTTGACCGCTTATCATTATTGAATGAAATATTACCTGTTTATCAGGAGATCCTGTCGCGCTTAGCAGAAAAAGGTCTTGAGTGGGTGCAAATTGATGAGCCTGCATTAGTGTTAGATTTACCAGAGCAATGGCAGCAAGCTTATCAGCAGGCTTACCAAGCGCTGTCAGGCCAAATAAAATTACTGTTAACCACCTATTTCGATGGCATTAGTCACCATGTAGACTTGATTAAGCAACTCCCTGTGCAAGGTCTACATGTTGATGTGGTTGCAGGCGCTGATGATATTGAAAAATTACACCAAATACTGCCAGCAGACTGGGTATTATCACTAGGAATTATTAATGGTCGTAACGTATGGAAGGCTGACTTAGGGGAAAAATTCTTACAGGTGAAGCCGTTCTTAGGCCAGCGTGATATATGGGTAGGAACGTCATGTTCATTACTACACAGCCCAATTGACTTAAATGATGAGACACGTTTAGATGCTGAGGTGAAAAGCTGGTTTGCTTTTGCTATCCAAAAATGTGAAGAACTTGCTCTGTTAACAAAAGCGTTAAATCAGCCAACAGACAGCCATATTGCTGAATTAGATACATACAGTGCACCTATTCGAGCGCGTAGAACATCAGCTCGTGTGAATAATGCATCAGTAGCTCAGCGTTTAGCAGCAATCAGCGAAGGGGATACAGAACGTTATAGCCCCTATCCACAGCGAGCAGCACGCCAACGTCAACGCTTTAACTTACCATTATGGCCGACAACCACGATTGGCTCATTTCCTCAAACAAGTGAAATCAGAACATTACGTTTAGACTTCAAAAAAGGGAATGTGGATAAAACCTACTATCGCACCAATATTAGTGAGCATATTAAGCAAGCCATTAAAGAACAAGAAATTTTAGATATCGATGTCCTTGTGCATGGTGAAGCTGAACGTAATGACATGGTGGAATACTTCGGTGAGCACTTTGATGGTTATGTATTTACCCAAAATGGTTGGGTGCAAAGTTATGGTTCGCGTTGTGTAAAACCCCCAGTGATCATTGGTGACATTAGTCGCCCAGAAGCGATTACAGTAGAGTGGGCAAAATATGCTCAGTCCTTAACGGAAAAACCGGTCAAAGGGATGTTAACCGGCCCAGTCACTATTCTATGTTGGTCATTCCCGCGTGAAGATGTGAGCCGTGAAACGATTGCGAAACAAATTGCGCTAGCCTTGCGTGATGAAGTCGACGACTTACAAAAAGCAGGTATCGGTATTATTCAAATCGATGAGCCTGCACTGCGTGAAGGGTTACCATTGCGTCGAGACGAGTGGGCGGCTTACCTCAAATGGGCGGTTGATGCTTTCAAACTCAGTGCTGCGATTGCGGATGACGACACACAAATTCACACCCATATGTGCTATTGCGAATTCAATGACATCATGGATTCCATTGCGGCATTGGATGCCGACGTGATCACGATTGAAACATCACGTTCAGATATGGATTTGTTAGATGCATTCGAAGATTTTGATTATCCAAATGAAATTGGTCCAGGAGTGTACGATATTCACTCACCAAATGTACCTAATGTGGAATGGATTGTTGCGCTATTAAGAAAGGCAGCGAAGCGTGTTCCGGTTGAGCGCTTATGGGTAAACCCAGATTGTGGCTTGAAAACTCGCGGCTGGCCAGAAACTCGCCAAGCATTAGCCAACATGGTTGAGGCAGCGAAACAGCTTAGAAATGAGCAGTAAAATGGCGACTAGTTAGTGTGTCAAAAAGGCAGGGAAACCTGCCTGAGGTTGTTGACAAAGCGGGATAAAAGCGTGGTTTTTCCCGCTTTGTGTTATCAGCCGAAAATCAATAAATTGATTTTCCTCGTTTATTTTCAAAACCTATTCGACTTGCCGCCAAACATAATATGTTTTCAGCAGTCTGAGGCAGGGAAACCTGCCTTTTTAGAAAATATTAACCAAATAATTTGGATTTCAGTAAGTTCATACCGATAGAAGCCAAATCGAGGTTTTCTGGAACTTCGCCATTTGGTGTGGCGCTGTCAACTAACTGAGGAAGATATTTAGCAATCATTTCTGAGGTTGCTTGAGGTTCTAAGCCTACCTGTTGAGCCAATTCTTGGATATTCGCATTTCCAAAAACTTGCATTAATTGGCTGGCATCGATAGGTAAATTATTCCCTTCACTGATCCACGAGGCAATAACACCACCTAAGCCTTGTTCATTAAATTTTTCGATAACACCTTGAAGGCCACCTTGATTCTCAACCCAGTTTATTACTGATTGAAACTGTTGCATTTTATCGCCTGCAACCATACCCATCATTTGCTCAAACAACCCCATGTTATCTCCTAGGCAATCTGCCAATTTATGCTCTCATTCATAGTATGGAGCATTATTCAAAAAATTGTAGTCGGCTATTTTCAGCAATTTAAGTTTTAGGTCAATAGAAATGATGCATTGAATATAGCCCAGTAAAAAAACCACGGTTTGGCATTTGTGAATTAAACGTGAATAAACATAATGTGCATCACATTTTTTATCACATTATCCTGTGAAAGTGTGTTTGAGGTGCGGTGCTTTTTATTTTGTTTTAATTCAACTGGTTATACTTTGTTTGTTGGTTTTTTATATTATCTCAAATGTGATGTTAGTCATGTGTTTGTGAATTTTATTGTGTGAAAATTCACAACAGTCACGAAGATTAACAACATCAGGGGTCATTATGGGAAATTTCGTTAATAAAATTGGCGTGATTGGCCTAGGTTCTATGGGGATGGGGATCGCACAATCTCTTATAAAAAATAACATTCCCACCTATGGATTTGATTTAAACCAAGATGCATGCAAAAGCCTATTTAATGCAGGAGCAATTGCAGTGGGGCAAAATGCAGCGGAATTTGCCCATGAAATTGATGCTTTGTTGCTGGTAGTGGTTAATGGTCGTCAAGTTGAAGCCATTTTGTTTTCGGGGGAACAGCCTTTAGTTGAACAATTACGCCCCGGCACAGTTATTGTGCTGCACAGTACCTTGGCTGCGGAACAAACTAAAAATATCGCTCAGCGACTTGCTGTATATCAATTACCCCTTGTAGATGCGCCTATTTCAGGTGGCTCAATTAAAGCCGCTGAAGGGAAGTTGACCATCATGGCTTCAGGTGAACCAGCTCTATTTGAGCAGCTTTCACCCGTATTTAACGCTATTTCTGAGCGCTTGTATCGAGTAGGGAATGAAGTTGGCTTAGGTTCAACCGTCAAAACGATTCACCAGTTATTAGCTGGGGTACACATTGCTGTTGCGGCAGAAAGTATGGCTTTAGCCGCCAAAGCGGGTATTGAGCTTGACGTGATGTACGACATTGTCACTCATGCAGCTGGAAATTCATGGATGTTTGAAAACCGTATGCAACATGTCTTAGACGGTGATTATACGCCAAAATCCTCAGTAGATATTTTTGTCAAAGACTTAGGGCTAGTGATGGAAACTGGAAAAGCACTAAATTTCCCATTACCACTTGCTTCAACAGCTCATCAAATGTTTATTTCAGCGAGCAATGAAGGCTTTGGTCAACAGGATGACAGCGCGGTGATTAAAACATTTAAAGGTATTACTTTACCGGAGAAAAAAGCATGACAGTGAAGTTAGGCGTAATAGCAGATGATTTTACCGGTGCGACAGATATTGCAGGCTTTATGGTGCAAAACGGTTGGAAGGTTGTTCAGTTATTGAATGAACCCAATGAGAGCACACCAGTACCACAAGATGTTGATGCGATAGTGATCAGTTTAAAAAGCCGCTCTTGTCCTGTCGATGAAGCCGTCAGTGCATCGACCAATGCATGTAATTGGCTGAAACACAAAGCGCATTGCCAGCAAATTTTCTTTAAATATTGTTCGACGTTTGATTCAACCGAAAAAGGCAATATTGGCCCCGTTACGGATGCATTAATGGCGCAACTGGGTACAAATTTAGCATTAGTTTGCCCCGCGCTACCCGTTAACGGTAGAACGGTGATTCATGGACATTTATTTGTGAATGGCCAGCTACTTAATGAAAGTGGCATGCAGCACCATCCTGTAACGCCAATGACCGACGCAAATTTATTGCGTGTGATGGAAAAACAATCAAAAGGTCAAGCCGGTCTAATCAAACTTGAAGATATTCAAAAAGGCAGTGAGGTTGTTAGCCAAAAACTGACCGAGTTAGCCCAACAAGGTGTGAGTTACGCGGTTGTTGATAGCTTAACAATGGATGATTTGCTCCCTATTGCACAAGCGGTTAAAGCGATGCCATTGTTGACAGGGGGTTCCGGTCTCGGTGCTGCACTGGCCAATGTGGATAGCCAATGTCCATGGGACGGTACAACGCAACGAGGTGAAAAGCCAACAGGTAAAAGCAGAAAAACAGTTATTTTATCGGGAAGTTGCTCGGTAATGACTAACAAACAAGTTCAGGCTTATCAGCAAGTTGCTCCTGCAAAAATGTTGGATGTGGGTGAGTGTTTAAATAACCCTGAGTATGCCAAAACATTGGCAGATTGGGTGCAAGCACAGCAACTAACGGGTTTGGCGCCAATGCTTTATGCCACTCAATCACCTGAATTACTGAAAAAAACACAAGAGAAATACGGTGCTGCGGAGTCGAGTTTCGCGGTCGAGAAGGTATTTGGTGAGGTCGTCGCGCTGTTGCAAGCGAAAGGATATGACACCTTTATTATTGCGGGTGGTGAAACCTCCGGAAAAGTGGTTCAAAGCCTTGGGACAGAACAATTAAGTATTGGCTCACCAATCGCCCCAGGTGTGCCATGGGTACAAGACTTAGCAAGCGGTAACTGGTTAGCGTTGAAATCAGGTAATTTCGGCCAAGAAAATTTCTTCCAGTTTGCACAGGAGATGTTTAATGAGTGATGAAAAGGCGCTGCGCCAAGAGTTAGTCGATTGGGCTAAATCAATGTTTAACCGTGGTTACAGCAGCGGTGGTGCAGGAAATATTAGTGCTCGGTTACCTGATGGTTCGATTATTGTGACACCGACAAACTCCAGTTTTGGTGATTTAGACCCTAGCAAACTGAGTAAACTTGATGCACAAGGAAATTGGATTGGGGGAGATAAACCGACAAAAGAAGTTTCTATGCATATGGCGATGTATTTGCAACGCCCTGATTGCCAAGCGGTTGTTCATCTTCACTCACCTTGGTTAACGGCGTTGTCTTGCTTGCCGGGGTTAGATACAAAAAATTGTTTACCTCCAATCACACCTTATTATGTGATGCGAGTGGGGAAACTGCCATTGATTGAATACTTGCCACCGGGGGATGACCGAATTGGTGAGGAAATTGCAAAATTAGCACCGACACATAATGCGGTATTGCTGTCGAATCATGGTCCGGTCGTGGGTGGCAAAACGTTAAGACAAGCGTTCTTCAATGCAGAAGAGTTAGAAGATACCGCTCGTTTATATATCACATTGCGCCCACATGGCTTTACAACATTAACGCAAGAGCAAGTTGAACAGCTCGAAAGTCGTTATCCACAAAAGTAGCGAGGCGAAAATGGCTAAATTTGCTGCAAATTTAAGCATGATGTTTACCGAAGTGCCTTTTATACAGCGCTTTGAACGTGCTGCAAATGCGGGGTTTAACGGTGTTGAATATCTCTTCCCTTATGAAGAAGATGCCAATGTCATTGCGGGTGAACTGAGCAAACACCATTTAACACAGGCCCTGTTTAATATGCCTGCGGGAAATTGGGCTCAGGGAGAGCGTGGTATGGCTTCGCTCCCGGGTCGTGAGAGCGAATTTGCCGAAGGTGTACAAACTGCATTGAAATACGCGAAAGCATTAGGTTGTAAACAAGTTCATGCGATGGCGGGGAAAGTGAATGAAAATTATATACTTGAACAGCAAACCGCGTGCTATATCAAAAATATTCAATATGCGGCAGATGTGATGGCTGAGCACGGTATTCGTGTGCTTATCGAACCCATCAATACCCGCGATATGCCCGGGTATTTTTTGACGACGCAAAAACAAGCGGAAGCATTACTACCTGAAATTAATCGTGAAAATGTATTTATCCAGTTGGATTTATATCACTGCCAAATTATGGAAGGTGATTTATTGAAAACAATTGAGCGTTTATGGGGTAAATTTAGTCACATTCAGATAGCGTCAGTTCCATATCGTCATGAACCGGATAGCGGCGAAGTCAATTACCCATGGATTTTTAAGCAGTTGGATGAAATGGGGTATGAAGGCTGGTTAGGATGTGAATACCATCCTGCAGGCCGCACCGAAGATGGATTAGGCTGGCTTAAACAAGCAAATTCATAATTAGGAGAACCTATGCTCCCTTCTGAGCGTCGTGATTTTATTTACCGTTACGTGCATGAACATCAAACCGTATCGATCAGTGATTTGGTTGAGCTAATGAATGTCTCTCATATGACAGTGCGACGTGATATTCGGATGTTAGAAGAAGAAGGGAAGGTACTCAGTATCAGTGGTGGAGTTAAGCTAAATGATGTGTTGCGCCAAGAGCTACCTTGGAGTGAAAAGGCGCGGTTGCATCATCGCCATAAGCGTGAAATTGGTCAGTTTGCCAGCTCATTAGTTGAAGATGGGCAAGTGGTGTATCTCGATGCAGGAACCACCACTTTTGAGATAGCGCGCGTACTCGGTGAGCGTTTTAACTTAACGATTGTCACTAATGATTTTTCGATTATGCAGTACTTAATGAATAAATCGCAGCTAAACCTATACCACACCGGGGGATTGGTGGATAAACGTAACCATTCTAGTGTAGGAAATACGGCCGCGATGATGCTGAAAACACTCAATGTTGATATTGCTTTTATCAGCACTAGCTCATGGGATTTACAGCACGGGGTTTCTACCCCACATGAAGAAAAAGTTCAGATAAAACAAACGCTATTAGATGTTGCCCGTCGCTGTGTACTGGTTTCAGACAGTAGCAAATTCGGCAAATATGGCATGTTTCGTGTTTGCCCATTGAATCAATTGCACGACATCATTTGCGATGACCAGTTGCCAGCTGATGTGGTGCAGCGGATAACAGAACAAAACATAAAACTTCATTTAATCAAGACATAAAACATAAATAATCTTACCTAAAACTGCATAGCCAGCTAAAAGGCTATAGCAAGGAGAATTACAATGAAAGTTATTATTACTGGTGGCGCAGGCTTTCTGGGCCAGCAGCTAGCCGCTGCTTTGCTTAAAAATAGCCAGGGTTTAAAATTTGACCACCTTGTTTTAGCCGATATTCAATGCCCTACATCACCGGTTGAAGATGCCAGAGTCAGTTGCGTTGCGTTAGATTTAACGCAAGCAGGCGCGGCTGATAAACTGATCGATGCACAAACCGACGTGGTTTTCCACCTTGCCGCTATCGTAAGTAGTCACGCTGAAAGTGACTTTGACTTGGGTATGAAGGTTAACTTCGAAGCTACTCGCCAATTATTGGAAGTCGCTCGAGCCAAGAACCCAGCAATCAAATTTATGTTCACCAGTTCTCTTGCCGTGTTTGGTGGTGAGCTACCGGATGTCATCACAGACTTGTGTGTCGTTAACCCGCAATCGTCCTATGGCGCTCAAAAAGCGATGTGTGAACTGATGGTCAATGACTATTCACGTAAAGGCTTTGTTGATGGCCGTGTGATGCGTTTACCCACCATTAGTATTCGTCCTGGTGTACCCAATAAAGCGGCGTCTTCATTCGCAAGCGGCATTATTCGTGAGCCATTAAATGGGATTGAAAGTGTTTGCCCTGTCTCCCCTGACCTTGCGCTATGGTTATCTAGCCCTGAAACCGTGATTAACAACTTTATTCATGCGGTCAGTATCCCTGCTGAGAAATTCGGTAAATCTCGCACTGTGAACCTACCAGGTATTACGGTTACTGTTCAAGGCATGATTGATGCCCTGCGTGATGTTGCAGGCCAAGAAGCGGTGGATCTTATTCGTTTTGAACCAGATGAAGCTATTAACCGCATTGTGGCGAGCTGGCCGGGTAAATTTGATATCAGCCGTGCATTGGATCTCGGTTTCCGTGCCGATGGCTCATTTGGTGATGCGATCCGTTCGTTTATCACTCACCACGGCTCGTCTAAGTAGGAGATAGCCTATGTCCTATATTCCTGTTATTGGCCTCGCAGTGGCCATATTTGTCCTGATCTTTTTAGTATTACGAACGCGTGTTCACGCGTTATTAGCCATGCTAATAGCTGCAGCAATCGCTGGTGTATCTGGTGGTTTGACCGCCGCAGAGACAGTGACAGTCATTACAAAAGGCTTTGGGTCAACACTCGGTAGCATCGGTATTGTTATCGGACTCGGGGTAATGATGGGGAAGGGTGCTGGAAGTTTCAGGTGCTGCTGAACAAATCGCTTATAGCTTTATCAAATGGTTAGGTAAAAAGCGTGAAGAATGGGCGTTAGCGATTACGGGTTATATTGTTAGTATTCCTATCTTCGTTGACTCTGCTTTTGTGATTTTATACCCATTGGCAAAAGCATTAGCCAAAAATGGTAAACGTAGCATACTAACTTTAGGCGTTGCACTCGCTGGTGGGCTAGTGGTGACACACCACACCGTTCCACCAACACCAGGGCCTTTAGGCGTGGCAGGGATTTTTGGTGTCGATGTTGGCGCCATGATCCTAGCGGGTATGAGTCTGGCTATTCCTTGTGTTATCGGTATTGTGTTTTACGCAAAATGGTTAGGGACTAAGTACCCTGAATTTATGCCAGATGAAACGGGCAGCGAAGACCTGAAAGAAGTTCACGCTCGTTATATGGAAGAAAAAGCGAATAAGCCATTACCAAGCCTGTTCTTATCGCTTTTACCGATTATCACACCTATTTTGTTAATTTTTATCAATGCTATCAATGGATTAATTCTCAAAACAGAATCTTTCCAAGGTATGGAAAGTAATTGGTATTTCCAAACATTTGAATTCTTAGGCGCACCAATTATTGCATTATCAATTAGTGTGTTGATCTCTGTTTACACATTAATGCCAAAAGCAACAAAAGAAGAAGTCATCGACCGTATGGAAGAAGGCTTACAAGCAGCGGGTATTATCCTGCTAGTTACGGGAGCGGGTGGTGCATTAGGTGCGGTACTGCGTGATAGTGGCACAGGAAATATTCTTGCTGAACATGTTGCAAATCTGCCGATTACACCAGTATTGATTCCGTTTATCATCGCGACATTGGTTCGTTTGATTCAAGGTTCGGGTACGGTAGCAATGATTACCGCAGCATCTATTTCTGCGCCAATCATTAGCCAAATACCGGATATTAACTTATTGGTCGCGGCGCAAGCGGCAACCATGGGGTCTCTGTTCTTCGGTTACTTCAACGACAGCCTATATTGGGTGGTGAACAGAATGATGGGAATTAAGGATGTTAAACAACAAATGATTGTTTGGTCTATTCCGACCACCATTGCGTGGGCGATAGGTCTAGTTGGTGTCCTCGTTCTTGATGTAATTCTCTAACATAGCGTTATCAGTTTTAGTTCTGCCAAATAATCAAAGCGCCCAGCAATTAGGGGCGCTTTTGTCGTTATACCAAACTTTCATCTATACTGATGGCAATGGAATTCAAAGAGAAATAAAATTCATGAATTTATGTGATGTAAATCACTAAATAATGAAATCAATCTTTTATTGTTTTCATTAAAAGTGATATTCATCACTAAAAAAATATCGTTTTCTCGCTATATTACAAATAACGATTAATCAGTATTGACTGATTTAATGATGCCATTGTGTAAAGGAGTTTGAAATGTCTGACGTTTTCCACTTAGGTTTAAAGAAAAGTGACTTACAGGGTGCGACCGTAGCGATTGTTCCTGGGGATCCTAACCGTGTTGAAAAAATTGCACGTCTGATGGATAACCCTGTACACCTTGCGTCATTACGTGAATACACCTCTTGGCGTGGTGAGCTTGACGGAAAAGCTGTCATTGTTTGTTCAACCGGTATCGGTGGTCCATCAACGTCAATTGCAGTTGAAGAACTTGCACAGCTTGGTATCCGTACTTTCTTACGTATTGGTACAACAGGTGCAATCCAAGAAGATATCAATGTCGGTGATGTTCTGGTGACAACTGGGGCAGTGCGCCTAGACGGTGCTAGTCAACACTTCGCACCATTAGAATACCCAGCTGTTGCTGATTTTGACTGTACTAATGCGCTTTATGCTGCAGCGAAAGACGCAGGTGCGACCGTTCATGTTGGTGTTACTGCATCATCTGATACCTTCTACCCAGGTCAAGAGCGTTATGATACCTATACTGGCCGTGTGATGCGTCATTTCAGAGGTTCGATGAAAGAGTGGCAAGACATGGGCGTAATGAACTATGAAATGGAATCAGCCACATTGCTGACTATGTGTTCTAGTAGTAAAGGGTTACGTGCTGGTATGGTTGCGGGTGTTATCGTGAATCGTACCCAACAAGAAATTCCAAATGAAGCGTTACTGAAGAAAACGGAAGGTAACGTATTAAGTATTGTGGTTGAAGCTGCGCGCCGCTTACTGTAGTCCGTGATTTACTGGCCCGTTTACTTGACTTTCACTCGGTTGTGGACAAAAAGTAAGCGGGCTTAGTCCCTTTATCCATTTTTCATTTCTCTTTATTTCCTCGATAGATTTGACAATTACTAATCAATTTACAGGAAATATTCTGATCCTCTTATTTGCTAGATCTGTTATTGTCATAAAAACAATTATCAATATTATGTGCCCTTAAATTATTCAGGTTACGTTTATTTTATGGCTAACAGGAATGAAAGCTATAGGGCGAAAAGGAATTATTATGTCAACAACACCTTATCTTCATCCTTCTGTTCTACCTTTGAAGGGCGGTATTAACTTCCGTGACCTCGGTGGTAAAAAACTTGCTAACGGTGGCAAAATTAAGCCCGGTGTCCTGTTTCGTTCCGGTGCGTTAGACCGATTAACACAGGAAGACGAAGCGGTTTTGCGTTCACAAAATCTTTTCCAAATCATTGACTATCGTGATGAAGCTGAAATCTTAGATAAGCCTGATGTCATTTGGCAAGGAGCGCATTATGTGCATGCGCCAGCAAATCCGTTAGCCAAAGAAGTCACCGCAAATTTAGATAAATTAACGCCAGAGATATTGGAACAATTTGATCCGCAAGCCTTTATGTTTCGTTTATATGAATTGTTACCACTGAACAACCCCGCTTATCATCAATTGGTCAATTTACTCAAACAACCAGAAAAAGGTGGCATAGTACAACACTGTGCTGTAGGAAAAGACCGTACGGGCGTCGGGTCCGCATTGGTGTTATTTGCTTTAGGTGCAGATTTAGACACCGTAATGGAAGATTACTTACTGACTAATGAAACACTTGCACCTTACCGCAAACACTTACTTGAAGAGCATGCAAAAACGATGGACGAAAGCATCGTGAAAAAATTTGAGTATGTCTATTCGGTACGTGAAGACTTCTTGAGAACAGCACTAAACAGTATTGAAAGCCTGTATGGCAATGTTGACCAATGGCTAGAAAAAGACTTTGGTTTAGGAAGGCAGCAACGAGAAGTACTGCAAAGCCAGTTTCTGGACTAAGTTGCTCTAATTGGAATATGAGTTGTCGGATAATCCGTTTTTCTTTATCCACAACTCGGTTTTCCCAAAGGTGTTTTTGCTTTGTTTAACTTTGATTTACCACTTTTTCGTTACAGTATTCTGATTATCCCCTAATGAAAGGAACTGACCGTGACACTCAATGAAATTGTCACCATAGTGACGGACTTTACACGCGAACATGAAGTATGGGCGCTTCCTATTATTTTCTTTCTGGCTTTTGGGGAATCTCTGGCATTTTTGTCGCTTCTGTTACCTGCAACGGTTATTTTACTCGCACTCGGTGCTTTGATTGGTGAAAGTAATATTACTTTCTGGCCAATATGGTTAGCAGCAGCACTCGGCGCTTTCTTTGGGGACTGGCTTTCTTATTGGTTTGGTTATCATTACAAAGAAAATGTACGCCATATGTGGCCGATTTCTCGTAACCCGCAAATGATTGATAAAGGGCAGCGTTTCTTTGACCGATGGGGTATTTGGGGCATTTTCTTTGGGCGCTTCTTCGGGCCTTTGCGAGCCATTGTTCCCTTGGTTGCAGGGATTTGCGCCATGCCACAACGGCATTTCCAACTCGCTAATATCGCTTCTGCGATGATTTGGGCATTTGGTATTCTAGCGCCTGGGGCATTAGGCTTGAAATGGTTTGCGAGCTGGATAGGCTAAGCTTGCGAAGCGCTTCGCAAAATTTTCTTCCATGGCTAAATTACCTCTGGACACTTATACAGTATCCCATTACCTTACACTAGACTTTGTAAAGTAAGGATTTAACCGTGGATACCTCTCTTTTATATGCTGTTATTGGTGCGTTGAGTGGCGTTTTAGTTGGTGGCTTGGCAACGTGGTTCTCTATTGCCCAAAAAATTACGCAAAAAGATCAGGAACTGCAACAACTCAACCGCCAACTTGCGGCAAGTGACGAAAAAAATATTCACCTTGCGCAATGGAAAGAAGAATACGAAAGGCTAGATCAAGAGCTGCGTACTCAAAGGGATATTAACCGAGAACAAGAAGCAGAGCTTCGCGAGGTAATCACTCGTTTTGAACAGAACCAGCTAGCCAACGAAGAAAAACAGCGTATTTTACAAAATAGTGAACAACGGCTGACAGCACAATTCGAAAACTTAGCTAACCGTATTTTTGAACAGAATGAGCGTCGTGCATCTGAGCAACAACAAAAAAGCCTATTGGCGATGTTGTCACCTTTTCGCGAGCAATTAGAAGGTTTTCGTCAGCAAGTTCAACAAAGTTTTGGTGAGGAAGCCAAAGAGCGCCACACTTTAGCCTATGAAATTCGGCAATTACAGCAGCTCAATAATCAAATGACCAAAGAGGCCGTTAACCTGACACGAGCGCTGAAAGGGGATAACAAAATTCAAGGGAACTGGGGGGAAACCATTCTTACTCGGATCCTCGAAGTCTCAGGTTTACGTGAGGGAAGTGAATTTGAAACCCAAGTTAGTATCAATACAAGTTATAATAGCCGTTATCAACCGGATGTGATTATTCACCTTCCAGAAGGGAAAGATGTGGTTGTTGATGCAAAAATGTCGCTGGTTTCCTATGAACATTACTTCAATAGCGAAGATCCACATGAACAGCAACAAGCGTTAAAAAATCATGTGGCATCTATCCGTAATCACATGCGTATGTTGAGTCGTAAAGATTACCACCAGTTACCGGGAATTCGTTCACTGGATTACGTTTTAATGTTTATCCCTATTGAACCTGCGTATTTACTGGCTTTGAAAGAAGCTCCCGAGTTACTTGATGAAGGAATTAAACAGAATATTATGTTAGTTTGTCCTTCAACATTGCTAGTCGCAGTGGAGAACGATTAATAATATTTGGCGGTATGAACGCCAAGGGCAAAATGCTCAGGAGATAGCAAATAGAGCAGCAAAAATGTATGACAAGCTGCGTTTGTTTGTAGATGATATGCAGGTTTTAGGCACCAGTCTTGATAAAGCAAATAATACTTACCTATCGGCAATGAAGCGTCTTGCTCAAGGGCGTGGAAATTTAATTAGCCAGGCGGAAAGTTTTAAAGAGCTAGGGGTCGAAATAAAGCAACCTATCCAGCCTCAATTGGTTGAGCAGTCTGATACGCCTAATTGTGCGGAATCTTAGACTTCTGATAGGGTTTTGGCTCAAAGACTGTTACACTTCCTACAAAAGTTTGAATGATAAGCAGGCATAAGAGAAATGACTGAACCAACTAAAGAAACCATTGATTTCGGTTTCCGTACTGTCGGCAAAGAAGATAAAGCTGGCCTAGTAGCGAATGTTTTTCACTCAGTAGCATCAAAATATGACTTAATGAATGATTTGATGTCGTTTGGTATTCATCGTATTTGGAAGCGTTTTACCATTGAGGCGAGCGGAGTACGTCGTAATCAGCGAGTACTTGACCTTGCGGGTGGAACGGGTGACTTAACCGCTAAATTTTCACGTTTAGTGGGCGAAAAAGGCGAAGTCATACTCGCAGACATTAATGATTCAATGCTAAAAATGGGGCGTGAGAAATTACGTGATCTTGGTATTGTCGGTAATGTTAATTACGTGCAAGCCAATGCGGAAGAGCTGCCATTCCCTGATAACTATTTTGACTGCATTACTATCTCTTTTGGTCTGCGTAATGTCACCGATAAAGACAAAGCGCTACGCTCTATGTTCCGAGTGTTGAAGCCAGGTGGGCGTTTATTGGTATTAGAGTTCTCAAAACCAGTTATTGAGCCACTGAATAAAGCTTATGATGCCTATTCATTCCATATACTCCCTCGTATTGGTCAAGCGATCGTTAATGATCCCGATAGCTATCGCTATTTAGCTGAATCAATCCGCATGCATCCAAACCAAGAAACACTAAAAGCTATGATGGAAAATGCAGGGTTTGAACAGGTTTCCTACACCAATATGACAGGTGGAATTGTCGCATTGCATAAAGGGTTTAAATTCTAAGATGGAAGCACCATCAACACATACCGAAAACCAAAATACAGTTTTGTATTCTTTGATCACAGCATTGATGGAAACCTCTCTTAACCACATGTTGTTCAAAGAAAAAGTTCTACAGCCGGCTAGGATGCGTTTGGCAGGCAAAGTTATGGCAATTGAACTTAAAGAACTGAATAAAACGTTGACGCTCGTTTTTGCTGAAAATCATGTTGATGTGTTAAGCCAGTGGGTTGAGCCTGCGGACTGTACCATTAAAACATCCATCTTCACGCTCGTTAAATTGAAAGACAAACAGCAATTATCTCAACTTATCAATCGTGGTGATATCGTGATTGAAGGGGATATGCAAATTGTACAGCACTGGTCTTCTTTGCTTGACCTAGCAATTTGGAACCCTGCTCATTATCTGTCTCCTTACATTGGTGATGTTGCAGCAGAGGGCCTTAGTAAGTTTCTGAATAAAGGTGTTTGTCTTGCATCTCATTTAGTAAAACGGCAAAAAACGTATATCAAAGACGCCATTGTTGAAGAATGGAAAATGGCACCTAGCCAGCTTGAACTCGCTCATTTTAGTGATGAGGTCGAGCAAGTGGAATATTCAATGAGTGCGCTTGAGCAACGGTTAAGCCAGTTGGAGGAGAAGCATGACACCCGGTGAAATAAAACGACTTTACTTCATTATTCGGGTTTTTCTCTCTTACGGATTAGATGAGTTAATCCCCAAAATTAAACTAACGTTACCATTAAGAATTGGTCGCTTAGGTTTCTTTTGGATCAGAAATAAGCATAAAGACAAAGCATTGGGTGAAAGGCTTCGTCTCGCTCTACAAGAACTCGGGCCGGTTTGGATCAAATTTGGTCAAATGTTATCGACTCGTCGAGATCTTTTCCCACCCGCAATCGCAGATCAACTTTCGCTATTGCAAGACAAAGTGGCGAGTTTTGATGGCAAACTGGCACGAAGCTATATTGAAGAATCCCTCGAAGGCCCTTTAGAACAATGGTTTGATGATTTTGATGAACAAGCTTTAGCTTCTGCATCTATTGCTCAGGTTCATACCGCAACGTTAAAAGAAAATGGCAAAGATGTTGTCATCAAAGTTATTCGCCCTGATATTCTGCCAATTATTAAAGCTGACATTAAATTAATGTACCGCATTGCCAATTGGGTTCCGTTGTTGCCAGATGGGCGGCGGTTAAGACCAAAAGAAGTCGTGCGTGAATACGAAAAAACGTTGATTGATGAGCTTAATTTGCTCCGTGAATCAGCAAATGCCATTCAGCTTCGTCGTAATTTTGAAAACAGCGCCATGCTGTATGTGCCAGAGGTCTATCCAGATTATTGTCGTGAAAATGTGATGGTCATGGAGCGTATCTACGGGATCCCAGTTTCTGATATTGCTGCGCTTAAAGCGCAAGGAACCAATATGAAACTGCTGGCAGAGCGTGGTGTTAAAGTCTTCTTTACACAAGTTTTTCGCGACAGTTTTTTCCATGCAGATATGCATCCAGGAAATATCTTTGTTAGCTACGATCATCCAGAAGATCCTCAATACATAGGGATAGACTGTGGAATAGTCGGTTCATTGAACAAAGAAGACAAACGTTATTTGGCAGAAAACTTTATTGCGTTTTTTAATCGTGATTACCGCAAAGTAGCAGAACTACACGTTGACTCAGGCTGGGTTCCTTCAGACACGAATGTGGAAGACTTTGAGTTTGCTATCCGTACGGTATGTGAACCTATTTTTGAAAAACCATTGGCTGAAATTTCATTTGGGCAAGTGTTATTGAATTTATTTAATACAGCACGTCGTTTCAACATGGAAGTTCAGCCACAGTTGGTATTATTACAAAAAACATTATTGTATGTTGAAGGGTTAGGTCGGCAGCTTTACCCGCAGCTTGATCTCTGGAAAACAGCAAAACCATTCCTTGAGGATTGGGTTCATAGCCAAGTAGGGATACCTGCAATTACTCAAGCATTAAAAGAAAAGGCACCGTATTGGGCAGAAAAAATGCCTGAAATTCCTGATTTAATTTATGGTGCATTACGGCAACATAAGTACTTACAATCAAACATAGACCAACTAACGCAACAACTGAAAAGTCAGCGTAATAAACAACGTAAATCTCAGTACCTTTTAGGTATAGGTGCCACATTTATTCTTTGTGGGAGTATGTTCCTTATTTCGAATCTCACCCCGTTTGGTATTGTGTTTATGGTGGCAGGAGCACTGTCTTGGTTGTTTGGTTGGTGTAAAACAGGCGGAAATTAAGTAAACTTTGTTTTGCGACAAGTTTATAAGGCTGTGAACATTTCCGTATTTTGTGTTGGTTGTATATAATAGATCTAACAACAATTGATCCCAAAACTATAGAGGTATTAACAATGGAATCAACTATTGCAATGGCTGCTTTCGGTAGTCCTTGGCAACTCATTATCATTGCTTTGCTTATTATTTTAATTTTCGGCACCAAAAAAATTGCGTTCTTTAGGCTCGGATTTGGGGGAGTCACTCAAAGGCTTTAAAAAAGCAATGAATGATGACGAAAAAGCAAAAGCAGAACAAGAAAAGCAAGATGCTGACTTCGCACCTAAAAATATTACTGAACAACAGGCTGCTGAAAAGAAAGAAAGCCCAGTTGAGAGCAAAAACAAAGAGCAGGGTTAAACCGTGTTTGACATAGGTTTTAGTGAACTGTTGCTTGTTGCAGTTATTGGTCTCGTTGTATTAGGCCCTGAGCGGTTACCAGTGGCAGTGAGAACTGTCGCTGGGTGGATCCGTGCGATGCGCTCTATGGCTGCAAATGTACAAAACGAGTTATCGCAAGAATTAAAGCTGCAAGAGCTACAAGAAACGCTGAAAAAGGTGGAAGAAAAAGCTAATTTAGAAGCGCTTTCTCCGGAACTTAAGCAGTCTATGGAAGAACTGCGTACAGCGGCACAATCGCTTAAAAGCGATTACCAAGCGACAACTAATGATATTGAAACAGAGTTAAACAAAGCAAAAGAGATCACTGACAGTTACGATAGTGCTGTAAAGGAAGCGAAAGATAATACTCAGCAACCTGAAGAGTCTGATCCAAACCCTGAACATGCAGCTAAAATGGCGGCAGTTGTTGAGGAGGAGCAGAAACCGGAAGGTTCAGCCGCTGTGAAAACAGTAGAATCACTCGATGCTAATGTAAAAAACTCTAATCAAACTGAAAGTGAAAAATAACACATGGCTGTAAATGATACACAACCACTTATTAGCCACCTCATTGAACTTCGTAAACGGCTACTCAACTGTTTAATTACAGTTTTAATTGTTTTTGCTGCGCTTGCTTATTTTTCAAATGATATCTATCGGCTGGTTGCAGCTCCTTTGATTGATAAGCTGCCAGTAGGTTCGCAAATGAGTGCGACGGATGTGGCGTCTACATTCTTTACCCCAATTAAATTGACAATGATGGTTTCGGTTTTTGTATCGATCCCAGTTATTCTCTATCAAATATGGGCTTTCATTGCACCTGCCTTATACAAGCATGAACGTAAACTCATGTTGCCTTTGCTTGTTTCAAGTAGTTTCTTGTTTTATTTGGGAATGGCATTTGCCTACTTCGTTGTTTTTCCGCTCGCATTTGGTTTCTTTGTTAAAACAACCCCAGATAGCGTTAACTTTATCCCAGATATCAGTAAATACCTTAGTTTCGTCATGACATTATTCATGGCTTTTGGTGCTGCATTTGAAGTCCCTATTGCAATTATTTTACTGTGTTGGACAGGCGTCACTACACCTGAGGCCCTAAAACGTAAACGTCCTTATATTTTAGTCGGGGCATTTATCGTTGGGATGTTTTTAACGCCGCCTGATGTTCTCTCTCAAACTTTACTTGCTGTTCCTATGTATTTGCTCTTTGAGCTCGGTGTTTTACTATCCAATTTCTATGTTGGCAAAGGTAGAAATCGACAAGAAGGCGCAGAGGAAGAAGAAAAAGAAGAGTCCTAATTTGCGTTAACCTATCGTTATTCAATACAGAATGATGAAAAGCCCTCTAAGAAGGGCTTTTTTATTACCTAAAATGCTCAATCTGTATTTTTTTTAAACTGTTTATTATCAACTACTTTGGGGACGCTTTTATTTAAAATATTCAGCAAAAGAATAGAACGGTACTCACCATTAGGTTCAGCAAAAATAGCTTGCACCCCCGCAAAAATACCTTCGGTAATAGTCACTTGGTCACCATGCTTTGGTATATCTGGCGCGACGGAATAACTAATAGGGGTTTGTTGTAGGAGTTCAATAATCTCTTCAGGGACTTCCGTCGGCAATTGGCCAAAACGAATAAAATGGCTGACCCCTCTCGTTGACTGGATTGTTGTCGTATGAATTTCATTATGATCAAATTTCACAAATAAGTAATTTGGAAACAGAGCTTCTTGCACAGTCGTTCTTTTTCCTCTAACCACTTTTTCCATTTCAGTCATGGGCGTCATACAAACAACATTCTGTCGATTTAAATGCTCCATAGCGCGTTCAATTTGGCCTCGTTTGCAATAAAGCAAATACCATTTTTCCATTTTTTTGAATTCCATCTGACAAAACTATGTTTATGATAACAAATTACGACATAACAATGTGACTAATGAATAACAGCACCATATCATTGATATTCATCAGTCTATATTAATCGAATATAGTCTTATGATAACTGTAATGCAAAAACCAAATCAGTAGGAGACATAATGGATATCTTTTTGTTGAGTAACGGCAAGCTACCAGGCAACCCTGTATGGCTAAGCTACGCTTTACTCGAATCAAAGAAATGATTGCTCGTAAGAACATAAAGTCAGCGGTTTTGGTTCCTTATGCAGTTCTTCGTGGCTCACATGACGAAAGAGCAGAGCAGCTTTCCGAAGCGTTGGGAATAAAAGTTACATCAATTGAGCATTTTTCTAGCCCAGTGGACGCGATTGAGCAGGCAGAATGCATTCTTGTAAGTGGCGGCAATACTTGGTGGTTGAATAAATGCCTACATGAGAATGGGTTGATCGTTGCGATTCAACGCGCAGTTCGTGAACGTGGCGTGCCATATATCGGCTGGAGCGCAGGATGTAATGTAGCGACACCAAGTATTCGTACTACGAATGATATGCCTGTGAGTAACGCAGCAATTATGCCATCTTTAGGGCTATTCCCATTACAAATTAATCCTCATTATATTGATGCTCACATCTCTGGTCATATGGGAGAAACTCGTGATGAGCGATTACAAGAATTTTGTGTGATTAATCCTCATGAAGTTGTTGTTGCGCTCAGGGAAGGAAGTGGGTTACAAATTAAAGGTAATGAACTTCATTATTTCAGCGGAAAAGATGAAGGTTTTAAACTATTTCAGCATAATAAAACATTCTCAGAGCAATTTAATACATTACTATTAGAAAAATTAGTCCCTTTTGATTGCCAGTAAAATGGTATACTAAACCAGAAAAAGATTGATTTTTAAGTGCTTTAGACAGTAACTTGTAACCTTGGCCGGACGTCTTATAATGGGACTCCCTCTGTAACAGTAAAAGAAGATAATGAAATACCGTGACCTTAGAGATTTCATCTCGCAACTTGAAAAACAAGGCGAGCTAAAACGCATTACAATGGAAGTCGACCCCTATTTGGAAATGACAGAAATTGCAGATCGTACACTAAGAGCAGGGGGACCGGCCCTATTATTTGAAAATCCCAAAGGCTATAACATGCCTGTCTTGTGTAACCTGTTTGGAACAACTAAACGTGTTGCGATGGGGATGGGGCAAGAAGATATAAAAGCTTTACATGAAGTAGGCAAATTACTGGCGTTTCTGAAAGAGCCTGATCCACCGAAAGGTTTCCGTGACCTTTTTGATAAGCTTCCAAAATTTAAACAAGTGTTGAATATGCCAGCTAAACGGTTAAGCTCAGCGGCTTGTCAGGAACAAATTTGGGCAGGTGAAGACGTTGATCTCACAAAAATACCTGTTATGCATTGTTGGCCAGAAGATGCTGCCCCTCTAATTACATGGGGTCTGACGGTTACTAAAGGCCCACATAAAGAAAGGCAAAACTTAGGTATTTATCGTCAGCAAGTTCTTGGAAAAAATAAAGTTATTATGCGTTGGCTATCTCATCGCGGTGGTGCTTTGGATTTTCAAGAATGGTGCCAAGCACATCCCGGTGAAAAATTTCCTGTTGCAGTTGCCCTTGGTGCAGATCCTGCGACCATTTTAGGTGCGGTAACACCAGTTCCTGACACATTATCAGAGTACGCTTTTGCGGGGTTGTTGCGTGGTAATAAAACCGAGGTTGTTAAATGCATATCGAATGACCTCGAAGTTCCTGCTGGCGCTGAAATTATTTTAGAAGGGTATATTGAACCGGGTGAAATGGCCCCTGAAGGCCCTTATGGTGACCATACTGGTTATTATAATGAAATAGATAATTTCCCAGTATTTACTGTGACTCATGTGACTCAGCGTCGTGATGCAATTTATCATTCAACTTATACGGGAAGGCCACCAGATGAGCCCGCAGTATTAGGGGAAGCCTTAAACGAAGTCCTTGTTCCCATTCTTCAAAAACAATTCCCTGAAATTGTTGATTTTTATCTTCCTCCTGAAGGGTGCTCGTATCGTCTTGCCGTTGTGACAATGAAAAAACAATATGCAGGACATGCTAAAAGAGTCATGATGGGAGTCTGGTCATACCTGCGCCAATTCATGTACACTAAGTTTGTTATTGTTTGTGATGATGATATTAATGCACGAGACTGGAAAGATGTCATCTGGGCAATTACAACCGTATGGATCCTGCTCGTGACACAGTAATGATGGAAAATACGCCCATAGATTATCTCGACTTCGCTTCTCCTGTATCAGGATTAGGCTCAAAAATGGGGCTTGATGCCACCAACAAATGGCCGGGTGAGACAGATCGTGAGTGGGGGCGTCCTATTGTAATGACAGAGAGCGTTAAATCTCGCATTGATGATATTTGGGAACAGTTAAATATTTTTGACACAAAATAAGAGGGAAACCATGGCAACTTTAAGCTGTAAAGTAACATCTGTTGAATCTATCACGGATACGGTTTATCGGGTGATTTTGTTGCCAGATGGTCCTTTTCATTTTAAAGCAGGTCAATATTTAATGGTCGTGATGGATGAGAGAGATAAGCGACCATTTTCAATGGCTTCTACACCGAATAATAAAGAAACTATTGAATTACATATTGGTGCTTCTGAGATTAATTTATACGCAATGGCTGTCATGGATAGAATTTTAGACCAGAAACGTATAAATATTGACATTCCTCACGGTAAAGCTTGGTTTCGGGAAAATAGCAGTAACGCAATGATCTTAATTGCAGGTGGAACCGGTTTTTCCTATACCCACTCTGTATTACTTGCAGCTTTAGCTGAAAACTCGGATCGTAATATCACTTTCTATTGGGGTGGTCGCCAATTGGAACACTTATATGACCTTGGTGAATTGCAGGCCCTCAGTGAAAATTACCCTAATTTGAAGATCACTCCAGTTGTAGAGCAACCAGACGAACTATGGCGTGGTAGAACAGGAACAGTCCTGAGCGCAGTATTAGAAGATTTTGGTGATTTATCCAGTCATGATATCTATATCGCAGGCCGCTTTGAAATGGCTAAAATAGCGAGAGAGCGGTTTTGTAGTGAGCGAGGAGCTAAGGCAGAACAACTCTTTGGAGATGCTTACGAATTCATTTAACCCGTCCTACTTCAAATTGTAGGGGTGTTGGTTTCGCTCATTCGCCCTAGTCACATACTTTTGTATGCTCCTAGGGCCTCATTCACTTACCGCCTACCTACAATCTGAACTATGAGGGTTAAACTCGTCATGGTTTTTGCGTAAAATCAGATCTGTTCAAATTGTAGGGGTGTTGGTTTCGCTCATTCGCCCTAGTCACATACTTTTGTATGCTCCTAGGGTCTCATTCACTTACCGCCTATCGATAATCTTTAAATTTTTCGTGGCTATTTGACCAGAAAAATGCAAAAAAAACCCGCCCCTGACTAGGCGGGAACATAGACAAAATACAATGTTTGCGAAAACTAAATTGTTAAACACGCTCAATAATTGTAGCAATACCTTGGCCGAACCCGATGCACATGGTGGCTAAACCAAATTGTTTATCGTTTTGTTCTAATTGATTAAGCAATGCTGTTGAAATTCTTGCTCCTGAGCATCCCAAAGGGTGGCCTAGCGCAATGGCCCCACCACTGAGATTTACTTTATCATCTAGTTGATTTTCTGATAGCTTTAAGCCTTTTAAGCATGCAATAGATTGCGCTGCAAAAGCTTCATTTAATTCAATAATATCAATATCATTTAAAGTTAGTCCTGCGCGCTTTAAAGCGAGTTCACTTGCTGGTACTGGGCCAAATCCCATGATCGATGGATCGCAGCCAACAACTGCCATCGCGCGTATTTTAGCTCTAGGCTTAATGCCTTTCTGTGTGGCATAACTTTCGCTGGCTAGCAGCATCGCAGATGCACCATCAGATAGAGCAGATGAATTACCTGCGGTCACTGTACCACTAGCAGGATCGAAGGCGGGGCGAAGAGCAGCCAAACCTTGAAGGCTTGCATCAAAGCGAATCACTTCATCATAATTTACCGAAATGAGGTTACCAGTGGCATCATGGCCACTAATTGGAACGATCTCGTTATTGAACTTCCCTTTTTCCGTTGCTAGAGCTGCAAGTTGGTGAGACCTTAATGCAAATGCATCTTGCTCTTCTCGGCTAATTTTATATATTTTGGCAAGCATTTCAGCGGTTAATCCCATCGCTCCAGCGGCTTTAGCAACACGTAAAGTCAGTTTAGGGTTGAAATCTATACCATGAGTCATTGGGACGTGGCCCATATGCTCAACTCCACCAATGAGTACTGATTTTGCATCACCTGTCATAATTAACCGGCTCGCATCATGTATCGCTTGCATTGATGAACCACAAAGGCGATTTACTGTAACGGCAGGAACCGTATGAGGTATATCTGTGAGTAATGCTGCATTTTTAGCAACATTAAACCCTTGCTCTAGTGTTTGCTGAACACAACCCCAGATGATGTCATCCAATTCTTTTTTACTTGCGTTTGGATTTCGTTCAAAAATCGCATTCATGAGGTGCGCAGAAAGGTCTTCAGCTCTAACATGGCGAAATACCCCACCTTTTGAACGGCCCATTGGTGTACGTATTCCATCAATAATGACGACATTTTCCATAGAATTAACCTCTCGCAACTTTTTTGACATCAATCGCCACTACTGGTGGCTGTGGGTAATATCTTGCATTAGTAGCCGCTTTTTCTTTTAAGCCGCTAGGCGCGTGATATAGAGGACTCAAGTGCTGCAAAGATTCCGTTGTTTTTAAGTAAGATTGACTACCTAAGGTATCTAAATAGCAGAATACTCCCCCTCTAAATGGTGGAAAGCCTAAACCGTAAACTAAAGCAATATCTGCATCCGAAGGGCTTTGGATAATGCCTTCCTCTAAGCAACGAACAACTTCGTTGATCATTGGAGCCATCATTCGAGCAATAATTTCTTCTTTGGTGAAAGAGCGTCTTGTTGAGCAAATAGTAGCAAGTAGTTCATCCGTCCGCGGATCATCAACTTTTTTCGGTTTCCCTTTTTTATCTTTTTCATATTGATAAAACCCTTGGCCATTTTTTTGGCCAAAGCGTTGTTGTTCATACATCACATCAATGGCATTTTTGCCTTTTTTTCCCATTCGTTCAGGAAAACCTTGAGCCATAACTTGCTCTGCATGAAAAGCAGTATCAATACCAACCACATCAAGGAGATAAGCAGGTCCCATTGGCCAGCCAAACTCTTTTTCCATGACTTTATCTATTTCTCTAAAGTCAGCCCCATCTTGTAACAGTAAGTTAAAGCCAGCAAAGTAAGGGAAAAGTACTCGGTTAACAAAGAAGCCAGGGCAATCATTGACAACAATAGGGGTTTTCCCCATTTTATTGGCGTAGGCAACAACCTTAGCAACAGTGTTATCAGAAGTTTGTTCTCCACGAATAATTTCGACTAATGGCATTCGATGCACAGGGTTAAAAAAGTGCATTCCGCAGAAATTTTCTGGGCGTTTTAGTGATTTAGCAAGGGTTGAAATTGGAATAGTTGATGTATTTGAAGCCAGTATAGTTTCACTTGTTACTAAGGACTCAACTTCAGATAATACAGCAGCTTTGACTTTAGGGTTCTCAACAACGGCTTCAACGACGATTTGGCTATCTTCTATGCCATTGTAAGATAATGAAGGATGAATAGATGATAAGGTCGCCGCCATTTTTACAGCTGTAATTTTTCCACGCTCAAATTGGTTATTTAATAGCTTTTGTGCCTCTTCAATCCCTAATTCTAATGACTTAACATTAATATCTTTCATTAAAACAGGTACGCCTTTGCTGGCAGACTGATAAGCAATGCCTCCGCCCATAATTCCTGCACCTAATACGGTGGCATGTGTTGGAATCTCAATACGTTGTGCGATCTTTTTACTATTTGACTTAACTTGTTGGTCATTTAGAAAAATACTCACTAACGCACGTGCAACATCACTATGCGCTAGAGGAACAAATGCTGCTGTTTCATGCTTTAAGGCCTCATCGCGGGTACAATTTGCTGCCTTTTCTATTGTATTCACAGCCGCCATAGGGGCTGGATAGTGTTTGCCTGCAACCTTATACACCATTCCCTTAGCGACATTGAAACTCATCGTTTGCTCAATAGGTTTCAATTGCAGAGGGCTAAGTTTAGGTTGGCGTTTTTGCTGCCAATTGAAGGCTCCGGTGATTGCAGATTCAATGACTTGTAGCGCTGATTGTGCGAGAGCTTCTGTATTAACAACGGCATCAATAAGGCCAAGTTTTAAAGCTTGAGAGGCATCGATATCTTTACCCGCAGTAATAATTTCTAATGCGCTATCCAAACCAATTAATCGAGGTAGCCGAACAGACCCACCAAAGCCAGGCATGATCCCAAGTTTCGTTTCAGGAAGCCCAATTCGGGCATCAGGGGAGGCGATACGAAAATCAGTGGATAAAACACATTCACAACCACCACCTAGTGCATAGCCATTAATGGCGCAAATCGTTGGAACAGGCAGGTCTTCAATACGATTAAATATACTGTTAGCGTAGTGTAACCAATCACTTAGTGTTTCTTTTGATGCTTCAAAGAGTGACAGAAACTCTTTGATATCAGCGCCAACAATAAAAGCGGGTTTATCAGAACGGAAAATTACACCTTGCAGCTCGGTTTGTTGCTCAAGAACAGACACGGCTTCATCAAGTGAAGCAACGGTGTGGGTGTCCAATTTATTAATTGGCCCTGGTGAGTTAAAAACCAGTTCTGCAATCCCTTGTTTCAACCATTGAATATAGATAGTGTCACTTTGATAAAGCATTCTGCTCTCCTCTACGTGGTAGTGTTATCTGGTACGACCAGATGAAAAGAGTGTGACTAGAATGTTAATTAATTGCAAATGATTAATGACAAAAATGGAAGGTTGGTCACAGCAATTAAGTGAAATAATTAATGATTTAAATGATAAATGTATTATATATCAATTAATTAATTAGGGTTTGCAACAGAGTGCATATCCGTTAATAACAGAACGTGGTAAGCTTAATTTTTCTAATTAATGCTGAAAGGTTGAAGGAAATGGAAAAACTGACTGCACTCTACGCTGAACACATTAAAACGTTACAAAACAGAACTCAGCAAGTTTTACAGCGCAGCAAATTAGATGCCATATTGATTCATTCAGGTGAACCCCTACGCATCTTTCTTGATGATAGCGACTATCCGTTTAAAGTTAACCCTCATTTCAAAGCGTGGGTACCTGTTACCGATGTTCCACATTCATGGTTATTAGTTGATGGTATAAATAAGCCTAAGCTATGGTTTTATTCCCCCGTTGACTATTGGCATAGTGTTGAGCCACTACCGAACAGTTTTTGGACCAAAGATATTGAGCTAATCCACTTAAAAAATGCGGATGACATCAAAACGCTTCTCGCAAGCTTATCAAAAGAAAATGTTGCCTATATAGGCTCAGCAACGGCACGAGCAGAATCTTTAGGGATTTCTTTGCATAATATCAATCCCAAATCGGTTTTAGATTACTATCATTATCATCGTTCTTATAAGACAGATTATGAGCTTTACTGTATGCGAGAAGCTCAAAAAATGGCTGTAAATGGGCATCTCGCTGCTCTCGAAGCATTCCGTGCAGGTATGAGCGAATTTGATATTAATGTCAGTTACTTACAATCTACCGGTCATCGAGATACCAATGTGCCTTATGGTAACATTGTTGCGCTGAATGAAAATGCGGCGGTATTACATTACACGAAACTACAGCAAACTGTGCCGAACGAATTACGCAGTTTTCTTATTGATGCAGGCGCTGAATATAATGGCTATGCTGCTGATATTACGAGAACTTATGCGGCGAAAGGTAAAGACGAATTTGCTGAATTGGTTGCAGATGTCAACACAGAGCAGCTTGCTTTAATTGATACGATTAAGGCAGGTGTCCGCTATACTGATTATCACGTGGATATGCATCATAGGATTGCTAAGATACTGATTAAAAATGATATTGTTAAAGGTATTAGCGAAGAGTCGATGGTGGAAAGTGGCTTAACAACGCCATTTTTACCTCATGGTTTAGGCCATCCACTTGGGTTACAAGTTCATGATGCTGCAGGTTTTATGCAAGATGATAGTGGTACTCATCTCGCAGCTCCTAAAATGTATCCATTCTTGCGTTGTACTCGTGTTTTAGAACCTAAAATGGTGTTAACTATTGAGCCTGGGCTCTACTTTATTGAATCTCTGTTATCTGAATGGAGAAATGGGGAGTTCAGCCAACACTTTAATTGGGATAAAATCGAGTTCTTCAAACCTTACGGTGGGATCCGCATTGAAGATAATATCGTGATCCATGCAAATCGTATTGAGAATATGACTCGAGACTTACATTTACGTTAATGAAACCTTATTTAATACCGGCTGAAACCATTTCTTTTACAGAAGAAATCAAAAAAAGCCAATTTATTACGTATTTAGCTCATACAGATGGTATTGAAGCGGCAAAAGATTACATTCAATCGATTAAAGCTCAATACCAGATGCCCGGCACCATTGCTGGGCATTTGTTGCTGGTCGGCCTGATGATTCACAAAAATTAGGGTTCTCTGATGACGGAGAGCCGACAGGAACAGCAGGAAAACCCATCATGGCGCAACTATTAGGTAGCAATCTAGGGGAGGTTACCTGTGTTGTTGTACGTTATTTTGGTGGGATAAAACTAGGCACTGGTGGGCTAGTTAAAGCTTATGGAAATGGTGCCCAGCAAGCATTAAAATATTACCAACAAAGACAAAAGTACCACAAAAAATCTTTAATTTAGTGTGCGACTATTCATTGATTAATGCGATTGAACAACTGCTTGTCCAAGTGAATGGCACAGTTTTACACAGTGATTATAATGAAACTGTCTCTTTACAAATTGCAATTCCTGCTACTCTTGAGCAGGAAGCCAATGATAAATTACGCGATATAAGCCGTGGAGCCTTAACGCTCACGTCAGAATCACAATAGTAAACAGTTTTATCAAGGAACCTGCCGAATGCATTTTCGTGCAATAACCCGTATAGTCGGGCTGCTTGTCATCATCTTTTCTTTTACCATGGTTATTCCTGGTATTGTTGCGCTCATTTATCGTGATGGTGCAGGGCGAGCTTTTAGCCAGACTTTTGTTACTGCTTTGCTAATTGGCCTTTTTTTGTGGCTACCAACCCGTAATAGCCGGCACGAACTGAAAGCAAAAGAAGGCTTTCTTATCGTTGTTTTATTTTGGACCGGTACTGGGAAGCGTAGGGGCATTACCTTTTATTTTTTCTGAAAGACCTAATCTTTCGGTAACTGATGCTTTTTTTGAATCGTTTTCAGGCTTGACGACTACAGGTGCGACAACGTTAACAGGGCTTGATTCCCTACCCAAAGCTATTTTATTTTATCGGCAGATGCTTCAATGGCTTGGGGGGATGGGGATTATTGTACTTGCCGTTGCAATTTTACCACTTTTGGGTGTCGGGGGAATGCAGCTATATCGTGCAGAAATGCCGGGTCCTTTGAAAGACAATAAAATGCGGCCTCGTATTGCAGAAACAGCAAAAACATTATGGCTTATCTATGTACTGCTAACCATTGCCTGTGCGGTTGCTCTATGGATAGCCGGTATGGATGTTTTTGATGCTATTTCTCACAGCTTTTCGACTATCGCTATTGGTGGGTTTTCAACTCACGATGCTAGTATTGGTTATTTCAATAGTCCTGCGATTAACACTATCATTGGTATTTTCCTGATTATCTCTGGTTGTAACTTCGGTTTGCACTTTGCAGTATTAACTGGACGTAGTTTAGGGATTTATTGGCGCGATCCTGAATTTAGAATGTTTATTAGCTTCCAGTTTGTCTTGGTGGTTATTTGTACCTTAGTACTTATGTTCCATTCTGTTTATAGTAGCTTTGGTCAAACACTTGATCAGGCATTCTTCCAAGTCGTGTCCATGGCGACAACGGCTGGATTTACGACAGATAGCTTTTCTGGTTGGCCTCTTTTTTTACCTATGCTGCTATTGTGCGCCGCATTCGTTGGTGGATGTGCAGGCTCGACAGGTGGTGGGTTAAAAGTTATTCGTATATTGTTACTTTTCTTACAAGGCTCGCGTGAGTTAAAGCGCCTAGTTCACCCAAATGCAGTCTACACAATCAAATTAGGGCAACGCGCATTACCTGAAAGGATCATCGAAGCTGTTTGGGGGTTCTTTTCTGCATATGCACTGGTCTTTGTCGTCAGCTTATTATTACTGATTGCTACAGGGGTTGATGAATTCTCTGCTTTTTCAGCAATTGCAACGACACTGAATAACTTAGGGCCAGGGTTAGGGACTGTGGCTGATAATTTCACAACGATGAACCCTACAGGCAAATGGATATTAGTTGTCACGATGTTATTTGGGCGTTTGGAAGTTTTCACTTTATTAGTGCTACTGACTCCCACTTTTTGGCGTGAATAGTTGGGTACAATTAATAAATAATATTACCTATATAGAAATGATATTAATTTAGGAACAATAATGAGCTACTTACTTTTACACTCCAGTACGGATGGGCAAACTAAAAAAATTATTCTAAAAATGGCGGAGCAACTGAGAAACTCAGGTCGTGAATGTGATATTCGTGATTTAAATACTGACCAACAGCTTAATTTATCAGGCTACGATAAAGTATTAGTAGGGGCATCCATTCGTTATGGGCATTTTAATAAAAAACTACAACGCTTCGTGCTTTCTCATCAAAATCAATTGAACTCAATGAAGACGGGTTTTTTTGCTGTAAATTTGACTGCAAGAAAAGAAGGCAAGAATACGGTAGAGACCAATGCATATACGCGAAAATTTTTAGAAGCATGTCCTTGGAAGCCTACATTGAAATCTGTTTTTGCCGGAGCGCTGTTTTATCCACGTTATACATGGTTTGATAGAATGATGATTCGTCTAATAATGAAAATGACGGATGGCCCAACCGATCCAAAAACAGAGATTGAATATACTAACTGGGAAAAGGTTGCTGAATTCACTGTTGAATTTGATGGTTTGTAGTTCGTAATTTCAACAAAACGTAGTTATTCTGTGTGATTTGTTTAATAAATCATCGCTTAGTAAAATAAATCAAAAAAACACTTGCGAGAATTTTTCGACTCCCTATAATGCGCATCCGTTGTCACGACAAACCGGTTCGAAGAAAACTTCATAACCCAGTGATAACAGAGGTGAGAAAGAAAAAAGTTGAAAATAAACTCTTGACTTTCTAAATAAAAAACGTAATATACGCCTCCTCGCGACAACGACCTCGAAGTCGAAAATCAAAAGATTTAGTCGCAACGCTCTTTAACAATTTATCAGACAATCTGTGTGGGCACTCACAGGACACTATCAAAAAAATATTTGATTTTAAGTCTTGAAGAGTGACTAACACGTTAATTCATATATATGAACTAATAGGTAATTTGATTTCTTCGGAAATCAAACGACAGTAAACATTCTTTGAGCATCAAGCTTTTTAATTGAAGAGTTTGATCATGGCTCAGATTGAACGCTGGCGGCAGGCCTAACACATGCAAGTCGAGCGGTAACAGGGGAAGCTTGCTTCTCGCTGACGAGCGGCGGACGGGTGAGTAATGTATGGGGATCTGCCCGATAGAGGGGGATAACTACTGGAAACGGTAGCTAATACCGCATAATCTCTTAGGAGCAAAGCAGGGGAACTTCGGTCCTTGCGCTATCGGATGAACCCATATGGGATTAGCTAGTAGGTGAGGTAATGGCTCACCTAGGCGACGATCCCTAGCTGGTCTGAGAGGATGATCAGCCACACTGGGACTGAGACACGGCCCAGACTCCTACGGGAGGCAGCAGTGGGGAATATTGCACAATGGGCGCAAGCCTGATGCAGCCATGCCGCGTGTATGAAGAAGGCCCTAGGGTTGTAAAGTACTTTCAGTCGGGAGGAAGGCGTTGATGCTAATATCATCAACGATTGACGTTACCGACAGAAGAAGCACCGGCTAACTCCGTGCCAGCAGCCGCGGTAATACGGAGGGTGCAAGCGTTAATCGGAATTACTGGGCGTAAAGCGCACGCAGGCGGTTGATTAAGTTAGATGTGAAATCCCCGGGCTTAACCTGGGAATGGCATCTAAGACTGGTCAGCTAGAGTCTTGTAGAGGGGGGTAGAATTCCATGTGTAGCGGTGAAATGCGTAGAGATGTGGAGGAATACCGGTGGCGAAGGCGGCCCCCTGGACAAAGACTGACGCTCAGGTGCGAAAGCGTGGGGAGCAAACAGGATTAGATACCCTGGTAGTCCACGCTGTAAACGATGTCGATTTGAAGGTTGTTCCCTTGAGGAGTGGCTTTCGGAGCTAACGCGTTAAATCGACCGCCTGGGGAGTACGGCCGCAAGGTTAAAACTCAAATGAATTGACGGGGGCCCGCACAAGCGGTGGAGCATGTGGTTTAATTCGATGCAACGCGAAGAACCCTTACCTACTCTTGACATCCAGAGAATTTAGCAGAGATGCTTTAGTGCCTTCGGGAACTCTGAGACAGGTGCTGCATGGCTGTCGTCAGCTCGTGTTGTGAAATGTTGGGGTTAAGTCCCGCAACGAGCGCAACCCTTATCCTTTGTTGCCAGCGATTCGGTCGGGAACTCAAAGGAGACTGCCGGTGATAAACCGGAGGAAGGTGGGGATGACGTCAAGTCATCATGGCCCTTACGAGTAGGGCTACACACGTGCTACAATGGCGTATACAAAGAGAAGCGACCTCGCGAGAGCAAGCGGAACTCATAAAGTACGTCGTAGTCCGGATTGGAGTCTGCAACTCGACTCCATGAAGTCGGAATCGCTAGTAATCGTAGATCAGAATGCTACGGTGAATACGTTCCCGGGCCTTGTACACACCGCCCGTCACACCATGGGAGTGGGTTGCAAAAGAAGTAGGTAGCTTAACCTTCGGGAGGGCGCTTACCACTTTGTGATTCATGACTGGGGTGAAGTCGTAACAAGGTAACCGTAGGGGAACCTGCGGTTGGATCACCTCCTTACCATTGAAGTGTTTTTGTGAAGTGCTCACACAGATTGTCTGATAGAAAGTAGAGCAATGGCTTTACGTGGGAGACTTATTCGAGAGGATAAGACTTACATGAAAATAGCAAAACGGTGTTTTGCAATTGAATTTTCGTGTCCCCTTCGTCTAGAGGCCTAGGACACCGCCCTTTCACGGCGGTAACAGGGGTTCGAATCCCCTAGGGGACGCCAATTGCGCCGATGTCGAGTGAAAGACGATGTCCCCAATAATGATTAAGCCAATTACATTGTAGTTGGTTTAACAATTATGCTCTTTAACAATCTGGAACAAGCTGAAAATTGAAAACAACGCACATTGTTTATCGCTTAAACAATGTGAGAGTCTCTCAAAAATCTCAACTTGAAGTGTTTTTCAAACACACAAGCAAGTGGCATGAGCGAGCAGTGTGAAATTCAAGGCGGCTAGCGCACAGCAAGCGCAGCGTACAATAGTACGTGAGCATTGCGAGCACTACCCAACGAAGAAGTTCACCACGCGCAGCCATGACGTTAAGTGTCGTCTGATAAGAAGACACCTTCGGGTTGTGAGGTTAAGCGACTAAGCGTACACGGTGGATGCCTAGGCAATCAGAGGCGATGAAGGACGTGCTAATCTGCGATAAGCGTCGGTAAGGTGATATGAACCGTGATAACCGACGATTTCCGAATGGGGAAACCCAGTGCAATTCGTTGCACTATCGTTTGATGAATACATAGTCAAACGAAGCGAACCGGGGGAACTGAAACATCTCAGTACCCCGAGGAAAAGAAATCAACCGAGATTCCCCTAGTAGCGGCGAGCGAACGGGGAGCAGCCCAGAGTCTTAATCAACATTAGCATCAGGAGAACGGTCTGGAAAGGCCGGCAGTAAAGGGTGATAGCCCCGTATCCGAAGGTGTTAGTGTTGTGAACTCGACGAGTAGGGCGGGACACGTGTTATCCTGTCTGAATATGGGGGACCATCCTCCAAGGCTAAATACTCCTGATTGACCGATAGTGAACCAGTACCGTGAGGGAAAGGCGAAAAGAACCCCGGCGAGGGGAGTGAAATAGAACCTGAAACCGTGTACGTACAAGCAGTGGGAGCCCCACCACCAAAGCATTTTCTGGTGTTGAGGACAACTTTGAAGTGACATTCAACACGCGTTGGCGGAGCGTTTTTTGCGACGCCCAACAAACAAAACAAGTAGTGAATGTGCTTTGGGGTGGGGTGACTGCGTACCTTTTGTATAATGGGTCAGCGACTTATATTCTGTAGCAAGGTTAACCGTATAGGGGAGCCGTAGGGAAACCGAGTCTTAACTGGGCGAATGAGTTGCAGGGTATAGACCCGAAACCCGGTGATCTAGCCATGGGCAGGTTGAAGGTTGGGTAACACTAACTGGAGGACCGAACCGACTAATGTTGAAAAATTAGCGGATGACTTGTGGCTGGGGGTGAAAGGCCAATCAAACCGGGAGATAGCTGGTTCTCCCCGAAAGCTATTTAGGTAGCGCCTCGTGAACTCATCTTCGGGGGTAGAGCACTGTTTCGACTAGGGGGTCATCCCGACTTACCAACTCGATGCAAACTACGAATACCGAAGAATGTTATCACGGGAGACACACGGCGGGTGCTAACGTTCGTCGTGAAGAGGGAAACAACCCAGACCGCCAGCTAAGGTCCCAAAGTCATAGTTAAGTGGGAAACGAAGTGGGAAGGCTCAGACAGCCAGGATGTTGGCTTAGAAGCAGCCATCATTTAAAGAAAGCGTAATAGCTCACTGGTCGAGTCGGCCTGCGCGGAAGATGTAACGGGGCTAAACTATGCACCGAAGCTGCGGCAGCGATATGTAAATATTGTTGGGTAGGGGAGCGTTCTGTAAGCCTGTGAAGGTGTACTGTGAGGTATGCTGGAGGTATCAGAAGTGCGAATGCTGACATAAGTAACGATAATGCGGGTGAAAAACCCGCACGCCGGAAGACCAAGGGTTCCTGTCCAACGTTAATCGGGGCAGGGTGAGTCGACCCCTAAGGCGAGGCAGAAATGCGTAGTCGATGGGAAACGGGTTAATATTCCCGTACTGGTGATAATTGCGATGGGGGGACGGAGAAGGCTAGGCTATCCGGGCGACGGTTGTCCCGGTTTAAGGATGTAGGCAGGTGAATTAGGCAAATCCGGTTCACTACATGCTGAGGTCCGACGACGAGTCACTACGGTGATGAAGTAGCTCATGCCCCGCTTCCAGGAAAAGCCTCTAAGCTCTAGATTATCATTAATCGTACCCCAAACCGACACAGGTGGTCAGGTAGAGAATACTCAGGCGCTTGAGAGAACTCGGGTGAAGGAACTAGGCAAAATGGTGCCGTAACTTCGGGAGAAGGCACGCTGGCGCTAGGTGAAGTCCCTCGCGGATGGAGCTGAAGCCAGTCGCAGATACCAGCTGGCTGCAACTGTTTATTAAAAACACAGCACTGTGCAAACACGAAAGTGGACGTATACGGTGTGACGCCTGCCCGGTGCTGGAAGGTTAATTGATGGGGTTATCCGTAAGGAGAAGCTCTTGATCGAAGCCCCAGTAAACGGCGGCCGTAACTATAACGGTCCTAAGGTAGCGAAATTCCTTGTCGGGTAAGTTCCGACCTGCACGAATGGCGTAATGATGGCCAGGCTGTCTCCACCCGAGACTCAGTGAAATTGAACTCGCTGTGAAGATGCAGTGTACCCGCGGCAAGACGGAAAGACCCCGTGAACCTTTACTATAGCTTGACACTGAACATTGAGCCTTGATGTGTAGGATAGGTGGGAGGCTTTGAAGTGTGGACGCCAGTCTGCATGGAGCCAACCTTGAAATACCACCCTTTAATGTTTGATGTTCTAACGTAGCCCCGTTATCCGGGGTGCGGACAGTGTCTGGTGGGTAGTTTGACTGGGGCGGTCTCCTCCCAAAGAGTAACGGAGGAGCACGAAGGTTGGCTAAGCATGGTCGGACATCATGCGGTTAGTGCAAAGGCATAAGCCAGCTTGACTGCGAGAGTGACGGCTCGAGCAGGTACGAAAGTAGGTCTTAGTGATCCGGTGGTTCTGAATGGAAGGGCCATCGCTCAACGGATAAAAGGTACTCCGGGGATAACAGGCTGATACCGCCCAAGAGTTCATATCGACGGCGGTGTTTGGCACCTCGATGTCGGCTCATCACATCCTGGGGCTGAAGTAGGTCCCAAGGGTACGGCTGTTCGCCGTTTAAAGTGGTACGCGAGCTGGGTTTAGAACGTCGTGAGACAGTTCGGTCCCTATCTGCCGTGGGCGTTGGAAGATTGAAAGGGGCTGCTCCTAGTACGAGAGGACCGGAGTGGACGCACCACTGGTGTTCGGGTTGTCATGCCAATGGCATTGCCCGGTAGCTAAGTGCGGAAGAGATAACCGCTGAAAGCATCTAAGCGGGAAACTTGCCTTGAGATGAGTCTTCCCTGACTCTTTAAGGGTCCTAAAGGAACGTTTAAGACTAAGACGTTGATAGGTTGGGTGTGTAAGCGTAGCGATACGTTGAGCTAACCAATACTAATGAACCGTGAGGCTTAACCTGACAACACCGAAGGTGTTTTAGAGAGATGAGTTGATTCAATAAGCGTGAGAAGCCGAGAGGTGAAGGACACAGCAGCTTGTTCGAGATTGATGTTCTGGTTTAGTGCACGAAAGTGAGATTAAACGGGAACACACAGAATTTGTCTGGCGGCAATAGCGCGGTGGTCCCACCTGACCCCATGCCGAACTCAGCAGTGAAACGCCGTAGCGCCGATGGTAGTGTGGGGTCTCCCCATGTGAGAGTAGGGAACTGCCAGACATTAAATTAGCGAGAAAGCCACCCATTGGGTGGCTTTTTTGCGTTTGGGGGAAACTAATTTATTGTTGATGTTAGCGTTGAAGCCCCTTGAGGTCCCAACTTCCCAACTTCCCAACTTCCCAACTTCTTTCTTCTTTTAACGACTCGCTTGATTTATTTGATTTTATTCCTCTTCGCAGAGCCATTAGTCATGAATATAACTATCGTAAATAAGCGCTTACGATGCAAAGTAGTGAGTAACAACTCACTTCTATTTGGGCTACAAAGGGGGATGGGGAGTTAAGAGGGGAGAATTAAATCAAGGCGTTGCACTCTGAGTATTCAGGGGGGAATGCGATTGAGGGGGTAAGGTAGTGAGTAATAGCTCACTTCTATTTGGGCTACAGAGGGGATGGGAAGATAGGAGGGAAGAATTAAATCAAGGCGTTGCACTCTGAGTATTCAGGGGGGAATGCGATTGAGGGGGTAAGGTAGTGAGTAATAGCTCACTTATTATAGGATTAAAAATATATCGGGTAAAAGAAAGTAATAAAATATAGTGAATAAGGCCGCAGTAAGTTTTAAGTGATTACTTACTATAGAAATATACCAGTAAATTTTATTAATAATGCAATTATATTCAATGAATAAATAATAATGACAATATTTAGTATTAAAAATAATTCAATGGAAAAGATTAGTTAGCCTACGTTGAGAATTGAGATTAAACTAGCACTATTTATTTATGTGAAACTGATAATTAAATTATTTTCTTGTCTATAATATATCTTTATGGTATGTGATTTTATATAAATATTTTTTATGATTTGAATGGTGTATTAAAAGTTAAATTATAAATTAAATATTATAAACTCATTTATTTAAAATATTTAATAGGGCAAAATCTTCCAATATTTTTTTAAACCACGGTGTAAATATTTCAGGAGTAAGAACGATCTCTTGTTTTAATTGAGGAAGAGTTACCCACCTTATAGATGAGACTTCTTCCCTATTTGGTTGAATATATTGGTTATAATAACCAATAAAAATATGGTCATATTCATGTTCAATTAAGCCCCCCTGAACATCAGCTTTATAAATTAAGGAGCCTACATGCGTTAATGGAGTGATAAATCCTAGCTCTTCTTGAAGTCTACGTTCAGCGGCTTTCTGAGTATCCTCATTAGGTTTAGGATGACTACAGCAAGAATTCGCCCATTGCCCTGCTGAATGATATTTATGAAGTGCCCGTTGTTGAATTAATAGCTCATTTTGCTCATTAAAGATAAATACTGAAAATGCTCGATGTAGATAACCGAGTTGATGTGCCAATAATTTTGACATAACACCAACAGGTTCATCATGTTCATTAACTAAAATTAATTCATCTTCCATTTATACTATTTTCCATCATAAAAATTATTACACTAGTTTAGTATAATTAAAAATATAAGTTTGCATATTAGAGCTGTTTATTAGTTAACATGATTTTTTCAAAGCTCACAGCTATCATAAGGTTATATAGCTGTGAGATTAAAAATTATTTTTGTTGTAACACCCAAACAGCGGCTTCAACCCTTGATTTTAAATTGAGCTTTTTAAGTAAATGTTTAACATGTACTTTTACTGTGCTTTCTGCGATATCTAGTTTACGAGCTATCATTTTATTTGATAAGCCTTGTGATATCAGCTCTAGAATATCGGCTTCTCTTGGTGTTAATGAAGTTATATTATTATCATCTTGTGTGGTATTGTCTCTGAGTGATTCAGCAAGTACAGATGCTAATGTTGGGCTAACAACTAACTTACCGCTAGCGGCTTCTTTTAGGGCGACTATAAGCTCTTCAGGCTCCATATCTTTAAGCAAATAGCCATCAGCACCTCTTTTTAGTGCATTGACTAAGTCATCACTATAATTAGAAACAGTAAAAAGAATAATCCTACCGGATAGTTCTCGCTTTCTAAGTTCATCAAGAGTTTCAAAACCATTCATTCCAGGCATGTTGAGATCCAGTAAAATAAGATCAGGATCTTGCTCTTCAGCGATCTGTATACCTGTTTTACCATCTCCTGCTTCACCGATAACTTGTAATGAAGATTCCAAACTAATCAATTGCTTGACTCCATTTCTTAGCATCGGATGATCATCAATAAGTAGAATGGTTGATTTTTCGTTTACTATATTTGTATTTTCCATAGATGATTTTCCGGTATGTTAAGCGTCAGATAAAGGAAAGGTAACTTTTACCTCTGTTCCACCTTGAGGCCTAGGTGTAATACAACAATTACCATTAAGGCTTAAAGCTCTTTCTCTCATAATAATAAGCCCATAATGATTAAGTTTATCAGTGTTTGACGTGATCCCTGCACCATCGTCGATAATGGTAATAGTAACAATACCATCATACTGGTTTAATGAAACCTCAGCCGATGTTGCATTAGCATGTTTTAGAATATTAGTTAATGCTTCTCGGACGATTTGTATAATATGAATAGATTGGTGTGGTGAAATACTCTTTGCGGGTAGGTCGTAGTTTAAGGTTACTGTATACCCCATACGTTCGCTAAATTCACTAATGGTACTTTCTAATGAGGGAAGTAGGCCAGGTTCCATTAATTTAAGCCTAAATGTGGTTAATAGCTCTCTCAGTTGGCTATATGCGGTATTAATTTCGCTGCGCATTTCTGTTAAAAGCTGTTGAGGTTTTTCTGGTAATGGCTCAGGCTGTAATTGCAGATAGCTAATTTGCATTTTCAAACAAGATAAAGACTGAGCGATAGAATCATGAAGTTCGCGTGCAATTGCAGAACGTTCATCCATGATAAGCAACTGTTGTTGTTGTTCTATTTGGTGCTCCATCGCGAGCATACCAGAGATTTGTTTTGCTAGAACAGAAACGAGGTTGTTTTGTTCGTCTGAAAGTATTTGATTATCTTCAATCTCACCAATAATAACGCCATAACGATGCATATTGTCTGATAAATCCCATTGTATGCTGAGAGGTTTATCGATTGAAATTTGTTGTTTTAGTTTCGTTGTCTTCTCTTCAGATAATCCGGTTGAATGGCAACATATTTCATGAAAATAGGCTTCATTACTTTCTTCATACAACCGTAAACTTAGATTTTTGAGTATGGTAATGTTTTCTAGTTCAATAAGGACTTTTTGTAATCGCAAATAGAGGGGATCTGATGAATGAAGAATTTGGTTTGATTGATATAAATAAGATAACACTTTATTTTTTGTGATTAAATCTGCAGTTTTTTCTGCAACTCTTTCTTCAAGTTGATGATAGCTTAGCGCTAATTCATCTGACATTTGATTCAGCGTTTCTCCTAATGCGTTTAACTCATCTTGCCTATTATTTTTAGGGTAGCGTTGGCTAAAATCTTTTCGCCCAATCGCATTGACCATTGATAATAATTTAACCCATGGGTAATAAATTTTTCTTCTTAAGTGCCAGATGGTTCCCATAAGTAATAAGAATACTAAGCTAATAAAAATCAGTTGTGTCATAGCTACATAAGCAATCTTTCTTTCTGTTTTCTCATCAATATTATGAACCAATTCATCAAGTTTACTTACAAATGATATAACTTCGTACCTTGCATCGTTAGGCGTATTTGCTTCCATTAATGAAGGTCGTAAGATATGTAACCAGTAATTATAGAGCTCATCAAATTGAGGCGTTAAGCTTTCAATTTTTACAACTTGAGTCAGTTCTGGGCTAATGAGGTCAGATTCTAATGCGTCGAGATAACGCTGATTTTGAGTATTCAGAGGGACGAGAGAAAGCAATCTGTAGCTCTGCATTCGTAGTGAACCTGATTTATTTATTGCGTGAGCATTACCTTGTACACTTATAATCATTCGATTAGAAATCGTCATCCCAATAATTCCTAAGATCGCAATAAGTAGCATAAGGCCGATTACTTGGTTAATAATTGAAAATCGACGATACAGTGTGGGCATGTGTCACTTCCTTAAAGAGTCGCGCTAGCGAACTTAAAATGCATAGTTCTAGTATTGTTCATAAAGGGGCGAACATTAAATATACTACTTTGGTAGTAATTTTCTGGTGTTATAACAAAATAGAAAATAGAAAATAAAATTTCTCTTTAAGTTTTGTACTTTTATTTATTGATATATAAGATTAAATTTGGTTTAGTCTGGAATGGGGATACGTATTATAGCTTAAATTAAAGATGAATTTCCTTTGATTTAGATCAGTTTAAATATCGATGAAAATCAATGTGTAAAATAATATACACCGAAAAATGTTACTGAAAAATTATCGAATGGTAGGAGTAAAGATAGCTCTAATCGATAGAGCTATCTTTTTGTTTTAGGCTTTTTTAAATTTTTTGAATAGTGAGATTATCACGACAAGGATTAGGCCGGTTACTAGCCCAAAACATAAATTAATTATAGTCGGTAAGACAAACTGCATAGTACTACCAATGATAGGTGTTAAGGTTGCGGTAAATGATATTTCGGTAATCCATTCTGAAATATAGCTGATACCGTGCGTTAGGATACCTCCACCGACCATAAACATCGCAGCTGTTCCTACAATAGATAATGTTTTCATGAGATAAGGAGTCGCATAAATTAAGGCATTACCACATTTTTTTAATAAAGAAGAGGTTTTCTTCTGTAAATAAAAGCCTAAGTCATCTAATTTCACAATACCTGCAACTAAGCCATACACACCGACAGTCATCACGATAGCAATGATAGAGAGTACGGCCACTTGGTTGATAAAAGAGGTAGTGGAAACAATGCCGAGTGTGATGGCAATAATTTCAGCTGATAAAACAAAATCGGTACGAATAGCTCCTTTGATTTTTTTACTTTCAAATTCCTTAAGTTCTTCTGCTGATAATTGCAATTGGTGTTGGGGAGTAGAATCTTTTGCATTAGAATGCAATAGCTTATGAGTGATTTTTTCTGCTCCTTCAAAACAAAGATAGGCTCCACCAATCATGAGTAGAGGTGTGATAGCCCAAGGGATAAACGCACTGATTAACAACGCTAAAGGAACAAGTATTAATTTATTAACAAATGACCCTTTAGCGACGGCCCAAACAACAGGAATTTCCCTCTCTGCACGAACACCTGTGACTTGCTGGGCGTTTAGTGCGAGGTCATCACCTAAAACTCCGGATGTTTTTTTGGCAGCCATTTTTGTCATGACGGAAACATCGTCTAGTACAGCGGCAATATCATCAAGTAATGTGAGTAAGCTACTTCCAGCCACAAGAATATCCTCAATATTTTTTAAGGTGTCATTAATGTTTATTAGGTCAATTAATGGATAATTAGTTCATTACAATATAAATCATACTTACAAATAAGATAATTCCATTGCAGATTGATAAATCTGAATTTTAAATTATTAAATTTTTATGACAATGGAACCAATGTGATTTTTTCTTTTCTAAATTATTAATTTTAGTGAAGTAACATGAAGTGACATATTGCTATCTGCTACTTTGCTTTATATTTGGTTTAATTATTTAGCTTATGAATAATTTTTAATAGATTGGTATAGGGTTAATACATGTCTTCTCAGCCAGTTTTGAGTATTGTCGTTGCTGTATATAATGGTGAAAAATTTCTACCTCAGTTTTTTGATAGCTTAATCGCGCAAAAGTTAGAAAATTGGGAGTTGATCGTTGTTAATGATGGTTCTAAAGATAAAAGTGAAGACATCATTAAGTCTTACGCAGATAAATTTGTACATTTAAAAGTGCTTTATCAAGAGAACCAAGGCGTATCAGTTGCCCGTAATACGGGGATGGTAGAGGCTACGGGAAAATATATTACATTCCCTGATATTGACGATGAAATTAGCCCTAAAATGTATGGGCGTTTATTAGAAATAGCATTATCAAATGACCTCGATGTTGCAACCTGTAATGGAACTTATGTTTATACTAATGGTGATGCACCAAAGGCAATTTTTCCACCGAATAAAGTCCCGTCAACTGGGGTAATTTCAGGCCCTGAATGGCTTGAAATTGGCTTAAGTTCACGCAAGTTTCTGCATGTAACTTGGCTGAATTTATATCGTTTGGACATGTTGCGCCAACACAAATTTTTCTTTGAGCCTAAGTTACATCATCAAGACATTCCTTGGACGACGGAAGTCTTACTCGTGGCGAAGCGCGTGCAATTTATTAATGAACAATACTACCGATATTTAATCCATAACCAATCTGTTTCGCACTCATTAAGTGGTGATGAACGCTCTGTCCGCAAGATAAAAACGTATTTGAAGATTATTGATATGCTGCTAAATATTTACCAGCGTTATCCTGAACAAGTTAAACAGGCACCAGCTTGCTTATGGCAGGTAGGAAAGGAAGGTTTGGGGGTGATTCAAGCGCTATTAGCCATTAAATCACCCGATGTACAGAAGGAAATGGTACAACTATTTTTTGATAAGGGTTATTGGCAAATAGTGTGGGCGCATGCAACAACAGTAAAATTAAAATGGCGATTAATTAGACGCTACACTAAGTTAAAAGAAATTATCAAATCATAATCTTCTGAAAAGGTAGCTGTTTTTATAGGCTACCTTTTTGTTTTTATTTTTCTAGTTGCTTTAGAGAAGCAATAAACATATCCCATAACTGAGGGTTATTTAATGTTGTGGCGACTTGTGTGTGGCAATCTGCTTTAGCTGGATGGCGAAAGTCAGTCACTGTCATACCTGTTGTTAGAGCGCCTTGTAGCTCGATATCAATTGGAGCCTTAATCGTTTCCATTATGGATGGGTCGATAACATAAGCAACAGCGCATAGGTCGTGAACCGGGGCGTGGTCAGTATAGCCATTACGTCTACGGTAACCTGCCGTGTAGTAATTTAGAGATTCAACAACAAAGTCACTTACAGGTGTATTTAACGCTGCAATTGCTTCCATTATTTGGTCGTCTGGCCTTGCTTGGTGTGTAAGGTCTAACCCAATCATAGTGATAGGCCAAGTTTCATTAAACACGATATGAGCAGCTTCAGGGTCTATAAGGATATTGAATTCGGCGACTGCAGTACGGTTGCCCGTATGGTATCCTCCTCCCATTAAAACAACTTCTTTTACTAATTCTACAATTTCAGGTGCTTTCCTCACGGCTAAAGCAATATTTGTGAGTCCTCCGATAGGTACGAGAGTAACCGTTTTAGAGGGATGTGACTTTAGCGTATCAATAATTAAGTCCACAGCGTGGCGTTGGTCAATAGGTAATTTGGGTTCAGGGAGGTGAGTGCCGTCCAGTCCTGTTGTTCCATGAACTTCTGGGGCAGTCTGTATTGTTCTCACTAATGGCCTAGAGCAACCAGCAGCGATAGGGATATCATTTGCACTAACGAATTCCATAATTGCGCGTGCATTATAAGTAACTTTGTCTAAAGTTTGGTTTCCGACAACCGTCGTTACCGCAAGTAACTCTACATTTGAATTGCCTAATGCTAAGAAAATTGCCATTGCATCATCATGGCCAGGGTCACAATCGATAATAATTTTATTGCTAGACATTATTTCTCCTTTTATTAGGTTATTTACTTTTAATTAACATAATATATGGATGAATTTATTTTTATGTGATGTAAGTTCTATTTTTATGAATACTAATGTAATGAAATTATTCATTAGGGTTACTAATAGAGAGTGATGTGATAAACATATTAATAACAATCGTGTTGAGTTTATAAAGATAATGTGTTCTTTATGAAGTTTTAAGCAATATAAATGAAGCCGCCTAGAGGGGTTTTATTAATTAGTTAATAATTGTGGAGGCAGAATGGAGAGCTATCTGGAAAAACTACCTGATGTCATTGATTCTGTTGCAACTAACCAGTTTTATCCTAATTTATTATCATGGTTATCTTCACTTATTGCATTCGATAATGCGATTGTTTACTCCTTTGAAAAAGGAGCTCCACCCCGATTTCTTTCTAAAGTAGAGCGCCGCAATAGCGATAGTATTAATAGAATCTATCAACGAGGTGCTTATTTAATGGATCCATTCTACCAAGAAATCCAAAAGGGAGGGGCTTCCAAAGTATTAACATTAAAAGAACTTGCTCCTAAAGGGTTTTACCATACAGATTATTATCTCAATTTTTATCGTAAGACAGGGTGGTGTGATGAAGCTGGGCTGTTATTAGATATTTCAACTGACAGGCAATTAGGCATTTTTTTTGGTAATGAAGATAGGCCTTTTTTCTCGGGAAAATATACGCAAGCGCCCCTTAAAGACGCCTTCGATATCATTCGTAGTATGGTGAAACTTCATAAAGATGTTTCTCCTTCTTCGGTGTCGAACCACCATCAAAATACTGATATGCAAACACGATTTGGGCTGACACCAAGAGAGTGTGAAGTTGTCGAATTAATCTTAGCAGGTAAAGGTTCACCACAAATTGCACAGATGCTTTTCATTAGTTTAGGAACAGTGAAAAATCATCGTAAAAATATCTATCAAAAACTAAGTATTAATTCACAGGTTGAATTATTTAACTTATTAATGAATAGGTTAAGCTAAGTATAATGTGTTTTTATATTTATTTTAACCTAGTGATTTAATAGCATTTTATGGCTTGTTATCTTTTTTATTGCTGCATTATTTTTTTTTATTTTTGTCTAGATGATTTGTATGAACTAAAATTAAATTAATAATCATTATTATTAATATGAGAATGGTTTTCTAATTATTTGATTTTTAAATTTTTTTTTATTTTTTTAAAATTTTATTATTATTTAAATATTCTACTTACGTCACAATTGTTAACTTTATGTTTCGAATATCCCTAAAGGGCTATGTAATTGTTAATGTAAGGTTAAGATAATCGAGTTATCGAAAGATACTAAATAGGGTATCCATAATGAATAACCAAGTAGAATCATTGACTTACTATGCAGCAACTAAAAAGTATGACTTACGTTTTCCTACGCTAAAGGAAGATCTTGATGTTGATGTGGTGATTATTGGTGGTGGTTTTTCTGGGATCCATACTGCGCTTGAGCTGTGTGAGAAAGGGATTACCAATATCGCTATTTTGGAAGGACGGCACCTTGGCTACGGTGGTTCAGGGCGTAATGGCGGGCAAGTAATGGCGGGCATTGGCCATGATATCGATGCAATCAAAAAATATGTCGGGCCAGAGGGTTTAGAAACGATTTTTAAACTCAGCAATATGGGCGCAGGGATCATGCGTGATCGTATCGCTAAATATGATATTGATGCAGATTTTTGCCGTGGTTACGCATACTTAGGTAGTAATAAGCGCCAAGAAAAAACCTTACGCAGTTGGCTAAAAGATTTTAAGTCAGTTGATCCTGATGAAGAAATTGAGTTTTACAGTGGCTCAGAACTAAAACAGATTATTGGTTCTGATGCTTATACCTGTGGGATCAAACACATGGGTGGCGGTCATGTTCATTCATTGAATTTATTATTGGGTGAAGCGAAAGCGATTAGTGAAATATATGGCGCTAAAATATTTGAAAATAGCCAAGTATTAAATGTGGAATATGGTAATACCATCAAAGTCAGAACTGCGATGGGAACAGTTAAAGCACAGAAAATGCTGTGGGCTTGCGATTCATTTTTAAATGGCCTTGAGCCGACGATTTACCCTAAAACTATTAATACTTACGCATATCAATTAATGACGGAAGAGCTACCTGATGAATTAATCGAGCAAATTAGCCCAATTCGTGGTGCTTATAGTGATATTCGTCCTGTAATAGATTACTACCGGGTGACGAATGAGAATCGCCTATTATTTGGCAGTTCCACTCATTTTCTTGAATATATTCCGTCTGATCTTAAAGCATGGAATCGTAATTTAATGCTAAAAGTCTTTCCTTATCTCAAAGACGTCAAAATTGAATTAGCTTGGGGTGGACCAATGGCATGTAGTGCAAATTTATTTCCACAAATTGGTTCATTACCACAACACAAAAATGTGTTTTATGCACAGGGCTATTCAGGTTTTGGTGTTACGCCAAGCCAGATTGTGTGCAAAGTTCTTGCTGAAGGGATGGTGGAAGGTTCTCATCGTTATGACTTAATGAGTTCTATCCCGCACGCCAATATTATTGGTAAAGATAGTCTGCGTAATGTGATTGTTTCGTTGGCAAAAATAATGCATCAGACATCCGGTTATTGGCAAGGTCGTCGCTAATTCGTTATCCACCTAACTAGTTTATTAAAATCGATTAAAGGTAAAAATTATGATTAGTCCATTACTGTTAAATAAACCACTACCTGAGTTATTGAATGTTGGTAGCGTGACAAATTTAGGCTCTGTGGTTGTTGAAGGCGATCCTCAAGCGAGTGTTGCAATGATCCACGGTGAACCAACGGATAACCTGACCTGCGGTATTTTTGCTTGTACTAAAGGCAAGTTCAAAATGGTATATCCATTTGATGAAATGGCGACAGTCCACGAAGGTTCGGTGAAGTTAACGGATGTGAAAACCGGTGTGACGGTTGAATACCATAAAGGCGATACCTGGTTTGCCGCGAAAGGTACCGAAGTTTTATGGGAAATTGATACACCACGCTTCGTAAAACATTACTTAGCTTGTGTAAATGCCTAATTAATTTCTATTGAGTGGAGTGATAACAATGAGCGAGTTAACCCTATTACCAGAAGTCAGTGAATTTTTGAAGCGTCAGCACGGTCATTTTATCAACGGGTTACCGGTTTCTGGCAAGGGCGATACTTTTTTTGATGTTGTTAACCCAGCCACTGAACAGGTTATTGCTAAAGTAAAAGAAGGAACTTTAGCGGAAGTTGATGCTGCAATGGATGCGGCTCATACTGCATTTAAAGGGGGTTGGGCAAACACGACACCGATGGAAAGAGGGAATTGCTTAAACCGCCTTGCTGACCTGCTTGAAAAGCATCTTGAAGAATTAGCCCAGTTAGAGACGTTATGTTCAGGTAAAACCATTCAATTATCTCGTTTTCTTGAAGTGGGGTCATCTGCGCAATTCTTGCGTTATTTTGCCGGTTGGGCGACTAAAATTAGTGGGGAAACATTGAATGTTTCATTGCCTTCTTTTAATGGTGAGAAATATTCTGCATTTACCCAGCGTGAACCTGTTGGTGTTGTAGCTGGTATTATTCCTTGGAACTTTTCTATTATGATTTCCATTTGGAAATTAGCGGCTGCTTTAACATGTGGCTGTACGATTGTGTTGAAACCAAGTGAATTTACCCCACTAACCATGCTAAGAGTGGCAGAATTGGCAAAAGAGGCAGGAATTCCTGACGGTGTAATTAATATCGTGAATGGTGGTGGTCGTGAAGTTGGGCCTGCACTAATTCATCATCCACTTTGTTCTAAAGTAACATTTACGGGGTCTGTACCAACTGGGCTGGCAGTAGGGCGTTCAGCAATGGAAGGTAAATTAACCCGAGTAACTCTGGAGCTTGGTGGGAAAAATGGTGCGGCATTCTTAGCTGACCTTCCGGTTGAAAAAATTGTTAATGGGATTATTGAAGCGGGGTATCTAAATCAAGGGCAAATTTGCGCGGCTGCTGAGCGGTTCTATATTCCATCTAAATTGATGGATGAAGTATTAGCGCAACTAAAAACGCGTTTGTCTGCGATGAAAGTCGGTTCTCCATTGGATGAAACAACCGAGATGGGGCCGCTGGCCAATAAAGCGCATTATGAAAAAATCTTAGGTTTGTTTGAAAAAGCTCGCCAAGAGGGTAGTGAAATTATTTATGGTGGCCAACCCATTGCAGGCGCTGGGTACTTTGTGCCTCCAACCATTATTCGTGCTAAAAGCCCAGATGATGTATTGATGAAAGAGGAAACATTTGGGCCAATAGGGACTTTCTTGAGTTACGATGACGAAGAAGAACTTATTGAGATGATGAATAGCACTCCGTTTGGTTTAGCTGCGAGTTTATGGACAAATGATCTTAGTAAAGCAATGCGTATGATTTCACGCATTGAAGCGGGAACGGTATGGGTGAATATGCATACCTTCCTTGACCCGCAGTGCCATTTGGTGGCATTAAGTCATCAGGTATTGGTCGTGAATTTGGTAGTGCCTTTATTGAGTATTACACAGAGTTAAAATCTGTCATGGTGCGTTATTAGTGTTCAATTTATATTTAATTAATCAACATTTCCCGGCCATCGTGCCGGGTTTTTTATATTTGATAGATACTATGGCTTATTAATCAATTTAAAGACAAAGCTATTGTGGATGTTCATCCGCAGCGGGTGGTCGTTAGATTTATTGTCATTTTTCTTGGCGAATGATAAACCCTGATGAAACAAGCTCGGTTCGGTTAGTCACATTTGCTTTAGTGAAGATATTGCGTAAGTGAGTCTTCACTGTTGATAGCGAAACCCCCAGTAATAATGCAATTCGCTTATTGCTCGCGCCTTCCCGTACTAAATGGATAATTTCTTGTTCTTTGGGGGTATAAGCCACTAAGGAATCAGGTAGTACATCAAATGTCATCAGCTCAGCGACAGGTAAAATAGTATTTAATCGCATGATTTCTTGTTGGCTAAATGGGCTGTCTCGCAGCACCGAAATCCCCGCAATAATTTTATTTTTACGACGAATAAATATTTCCGCCATATCAGTCATGTTATTTGGCTGCATAAAATCATGGAAAAAAGCTTGATTCTGCTGGCGTATTTCAGAATCCATTCTCACTAAGCGTAAATCATCGCTGCGAAAATGGTCAGGGTGTAAAGGATCTAATTGGTGAAAATAAGCGAGATACTCTTCATGCATTTTTGCCGGTATCCCGTGAAGAACGTAGTTATCTGGTTGGCAATGATCATTCACGAGGTAATACACCAATGCAGAAACCGGAATAATATGCGCAATGGTATTTAGGCAGCAATCAATCAATGTTTGTTGATGAGGCTCGAATAATGGTGAATTCATCATATTCCCTTGTGTACTAATCGAATGATTATCATGCCTCTTAATGGATTTAACATAAAATAAACATATTAATAACGTGAAGTTGATAGCAGTATTTAAAACTCATGAAAACCTCATGAATATTGATTTGCTGCTTTTTGGTATCTTTAGAAAGATATTTATTAATATATTAACAAGTGGTTTGTTTGTTACATATTGATATTACTTTAATTATTTTTTTGTTTTTAAAAATATGGGTACTTTTCGCGAGCTATACTTTATTTCCCCTCTCTCTGGGTATCGTCCTTTAGAACGATAGCAGTGGATTTAAGCTTATTTCTATAGTGGATATGAAACCACTTTATTTTTACAAAAAATTCACATTAATAGCTAGATAGAGAGTGAGAGGGAAGCAAGATGAATTTATCCTCAAAATTGTCGACACATTTAGAAAAAGGGAAAGTTGGCTTTCCGACCACCTTGGCGAGTTCTGCTGGTTTGATTATGGCCAGTCCTGTTATTTTAACCGTCACGAGTGGATTCGGCATCGGTGGCGATACGTTTGCCTTAGCGGTGCTACTCAGTTTCATCATGATGCAAGCTCAGTTAACTACATTTTCGGAGGCTGCGGCCATTCTACCAACGTCAGGCTCAGTATATGACTATATCTCTTGTGGGATGGGACGCTTTTGGGCGATAACAGGTGCGCTTTCGGCTTACTTGATTGTGCATGTATTTGCAGGAACAGCTGAAACTATTCTGTCAGGGATTATGGCTCTCGTTAATTTTGAACATCTCAACACGGTCTTAGAGACCAGTAACTCATCTTGGATGGTTGGTGTTGGGTTGGTTGTCACGTTTGGTATCTTAAATGCATTTGGTATTGAGGCCTTTGGTAAGGTCGAGGTTGTACTGACATTTGCCATGTGGTCCACGTTAGTAATTTTTAGTGTGAGTGGTTTGTTGTTGCCATTTCATGTGGATATGGACGGCTGGTTTGGTCAGCCTCTCAATACTGACCCAACACTAATACTGAGCTTTGTTGGTATGGCAATGTTCATGTTTGTTGGTTGTGAGCTAGTAACCCCAATGGCTCCTGAAATTAAAAATTCCGCGAAAGTGATTCCCCGTGCGATGACAACAGGTTTATTTTGTGTCGCACTCTGTATGGTGTTATTCGGTGCAGCGCTAGCGAACCAAGTGGAAAATGTGGTCGTTGACCCGCTGACAGGTACGCGTTTACTTGAAACACCGATGGCAATCCCTGCATTCGCCGAAATTGTTATGGGTGAGTTTGGTAAATACTGGATAGGTATCGCGTTATTACTGGCTGGTGGAGCGACCATCAATACGTTAATGGCAGCGGTTCCTCGCATTCTTTATGGAATGGCTCTTGATGGGGCATTACCACGCATCTTTGCTTATTTGCACCCTCGTTTTAAAACTCCAGTATTCGGTATTTTAGTAGCTGTGATGATCCCATGTTTGCACGCTTTTGCTATTCAAGGCGACCTTGATCGTATCATTCCATTGGTACTGGCGGCGGTGTGTTCTTGGGGTACGGCTTACTTGCTGGTAACGATTTCAGTAGTGTTATTGCGTATTCGTCGACCTGACTTACATCGAGCCTATCGTTCGCCTTTTTTCCCTATACCGCAAATTATTTCGAGTGTCGGGATTATTTTAGCGATTGTGTATATCACTCCACCAGGCATGAATAAATCGGATATCTATATTCCTTTTGCCATTATGTTAGGTTTAACAGCAGGATATGCATTAATTTGGACCGTTTTTGTACAGAAAGTGAACCCATTTAAACCTGTGGATGTTGAATACGTTTTATCTAATTCCTTCGCTGATGAAGAAATGGAAGGAGGCCAACTTGAGCCATTACGTAACCTCGCCTAAACCGTCTTTGCAGAAGAAAATCGGTAAGTTTATCCAGCAACGTTTGCCTGCCGGATATCAAACAGGATTGACTCTTAACCGTGTTGAGAAGGACATGGCGCCTTATCCATGTGAGTGGGGGGCACCCGGAGTGCTCCATATGCAGCCTCAACCCGAATTAACGATTGAGGTGACTGAACGGACAAGAAAATTGTTTCTCGCTTTTATCGTGTATAGCCGTTTTGCGGTATCTGGCCAATGTACAGATAGTATCAATGCAAAAATTGAAGTAAAAACCCGTGGGACTATAAAGAAGAAGCATGTCCATTTTGTTTCGAAACAGATGGATGGGCAGAAAGTGATTGAATGGCTGAATGAGTACCCAATTATTAGGCAAACATTAGAAGAGCTGGAATTTAATCATTGCGAGATAGAGTTTAGCCGAGGTCGTTGGCGTTGTGAAATTGAGCCTTACACGGCATCAGAAATGGTGAGCCGCATTCCCGCGACTCGTCGTTATTTGAGATTAATAAAAAAACAACGCTATTATTTATTGAGTGCGCTGCAGTTAATTAACCAACTGGTGGAAAAACGTGCTGTGAGCCATTGAGTTTAAAAGAGTTTTTTGATAGTAATAATTATTATCAATTGACTCACTGGAATTTGATGTGAAATCTTTGCCTCTTTTAGGTTGTATGTTGTTTTCTTCTGCGGTGATGGCAACACACGCTGACTGTATGCGTTTATCTGAGCTTTCCTTTGCTGAAGGGGTACATGATAGCGAAGGTCATAGCTGCTTATCTTTTGAAGTATCGCAGCAAGATTTTATAAAACAACGCGGTGAAGGTCTTTCCAAGGTTCTATTATTGGATTCCAATAAACAGCCAGTGCGTGCATTGCAAGAGTACGGTTCAGTACAAGAACCTCATAGTGCAGATTATTTAGTATCAAAAAATGGGGTTTATTATTTAGCGTTGAATGGTGAGCTGGGTAAACCTTGGCAATTAAAGTTTGATGTCACCCAGTACCAGCCTTTAGCCATTAAAAAGGATAATGAACCGGTTAGTCCCAAGCTGCAAAGTTTACTGGATGAATATTATCAAAATGGTGATACAAGCGCATTTTGGCAACCCGTTGCCGCGCAAGGAACGCCACTGGTTGAAGATTTTTCAAATAGACAAAAACGGGTGACATTCCTTTGGCGTGGCGCGAAAGCAAACGCCTATATTTTAGGTGCGCCGTCAGGTAATCACGAAAGAATGGCCCATTTGGCGGGAACGGATATTTGGTATCGTTCTTTTATCATCCCGAATGATACGTTATCGCAATATAAAATTGCACCTGATATCCCTTCTGTACCGGAAGGCGGTTTTGCCCAACGTAAAGCAATTCTAGTCACCGCGCAGTCTGACCCATATAATTCTCACGTTATTCCTTCCCTAAATGTAGATAAATATAATCGTTTTTCGTTGTTATCATTGGCACCGAACATACGCCAGTGTCACTTTCCTGATGTAGAAAATCGGCAGATTAAAGGCCGTTTAGAGACTTTTACGTTGGTGAGTCAAATATTAAAAAACGAAAGAAAAATAACGGTTTATCAGCCTAATGTACCAATGGAAACACCGGCGTTATTGTTGCTATTGGATGGGCAAATTTACCTGCAAAACTATCAAATGGAGAAATTCTTTGATAAGTGGATGAATCAGGGGAGTTTTCCAGCTATGAATATTATATTTGTTGATAGCATAAATTCAGAGCGTCGTGGGGATGAGCTTCCCCCTAATGATGTCTTTCCTAAGTTGCTGGCGGATGAGCTCATGCCTCAATTAGCACAAATGGGAATTCAAGCATCTGCAAGCCATACGATTATTGCGGGTTCCAGTTATGGTGGGATTGGCGCGACATGGAATGCATTACAACATCCTGAAATCTTCGGTAATGTTATCAGTATGTCAGGATCTTATTGGTGGGCTCCAAAAGATAAAGACCCTGAGTGGTTAATTCGTGAAATCGAAATTATACCAACGCAACCTATCCGTTTTTTCCTTGAGGCCGGCTTATTCGAACAACGCGGTAGTTGGGGGGGAATTATTCAGAACCACTACCGATTACTGGATGTTCTAAAACACAAAGGTTATCAAGTTGATGCTATTGAGTTACCTAGCGGGCACGACTATGTTTCTTGGTGTGAAACGCTTTATGAGGGAACAAATCAACTTGTGTCACAATGGTAAATAGCCATAACACTGATTCACAACAAGCAGCTTATATTTAGCTGCTTTTTCACATTTATGACAAACGTCTTCATTTCGCCATAAAAGCGTCATTCAACTGTCATCTAGCTCCTTTAGCATGCCTGTCATTATTTGAAATACACATTTTCTCTTTTCATTATTGATTGGCAAGGAAACAGTTATGACTGGTAATTTTATGAAATCCCTTTTAGCTGTCACGGTAAGTACTTTAATTTTAGGAAGTGCAGTCCCTGCCTACGCGGCTGATAAAAATGATGCGGTGTCAGAAAACCGTGCGGCACAAGGTGATATCACAAAATTTGGTGGTGCGCGTCGTTTAGCGACAGAGCAAACTGATATCATGAAAGCGGCACTTCACAATGGCCAAGCCAAAAATGTGATTCTGTTTATTGGTGATGGTATGGGTGACTCAGAGATAACCGTTGCCCGTAACTATGCAGAAGGTGCTTCAGGGTTCTTTAAAGGAATCGATGCCTTGCCAATTACAGGCCAATATACCCATTATGCGTTAGATAAGAAAACCCAAAAACCAGACTATGTGACTGACTCTGCAGCGTCTGCCACGGCGTGGTCTTCTGGTGTAAAAACCTACAATGGCGCATTAGGGATTGATGTATTTGGCAACGATCATGAGACATTAATTGAGATAGCTAAACGTAATGGTAAAGCGACGGGTAACGTCACAACCTCTGAGATTCAAGACGCTACGCCAGCTGCACAGTTTTCGCATGTGAGTGCTCGTAAATGTTATGGCCCTGAGGAAACAGCAGAAAAATGTGCGGCTAACGCGCTAGAAAATGGCGGTCGTGGTTCAATTTCAGAGCAACTGTTAGTAACTCGCCCAGATGTCACCCTTGGTGGTGGAGCTAAGAGCTTCAAGCAAGAAGCAAAGGCGGGTGACTACAAAGGTAAAACGTTGGAGCAACAGGCGATTGAGCGTGGGTATAATATTGTGCGTGACGCTAAGTCATTAGACAGCATTACTGTTGCAAATCAAGATAAACCTGTTCTGGGCTTATTCCATGATGGCAACATGACTGTTGCATGGGAAGGCCCGAAAGCGGTTCATTACGGTAATATCAACAATGCGCCGTTAGAATGTAAACCGAATGCTAAGTTAGACCCGAATGCACCAACATTGGCTCAAATGACGAAAAAAGCGATTGAGCTGTTAGAAGTCAACCCAAATGGTTTCTTCTTGCAGGTTGAAAGCGCTTCTATCGATAAGCAAGACCATAAAGCAAATCCATGTGGTCAAATTGGTGAAACTGTCGCTCTCGACCAAGCAGTACAAGTCGGCTTAGATTTCGCTAAAAAACATGGTGATACATTAGTTATCGTGACTGCTGACCATTCACATTCAAGCCAAATTATTCCTGAAGGCACTAAGTCAACGGGTTTAACGCAAGCGTTGATTACTAAAGACGGTTCTGTGATGGTGGTAAATTACGGTAACTCTGAAGAAGATGATTCTCAAGAGCACACAGGTGCTCAGTTACGTGTGGCAGCTTATGGTCCACATGCGGCAAACGTAATGGGTCTGACTGACCAAACTGATTTGTTCTTTACCATGCGCGATGCAATGGGATTGAAGCAATAAACCAACCCTGTAGTAAAAATTCTCCGCAATAGGATGTTGCGGGGAGTTTTTTTATTTCTAGCCCTTTTTTTCTTATTTTTCAACCATGCCTCAATGAACGTACTAAACATTTGCACTTCTTTTTTTATTCATTATCTTGATAAATTGATTTATTAAATAACAATAAATGTGCTTATTCATAGGCACGAATAATGAGAATGACATTATGAGAGAAGTTCGCGAACTGCAACGAGAGGAAATCCCATCTGTTTGGTCTATCGACCGCACTGAATTAATTGAAAACCTTTATCTATATCGAAATGGTGAGTTGGTGCTATCCAAGCAGCGGTTTGATATGAAAGGTTGGCCAGAAGGCGAACCTGAAGCTTATACCCCTCATTTGTTGGAAAGTTATGACCAAGGAGCGGTATTTCTTGGTATTTTTGAGCAGGGCAAGCTAATTGCTGCCGCAAGTTTAGATAATGTGTGGCGCGGCGAACAAAAAAATTTACTGCAATTGTCTTTCCTGCATGTGAGCCACTCACATCGTGGTAAAGGTTTAGCAGGGATGTTATTCCAACAATGCGCTGAAATGGCGATGCGAAAAGGTGCAAAAGGCTTATATATTTCTGCGACACCTTCAGAAAATACGGTGCACTTTTATCAACATCTCGGTTGTTCCTTAATTGCCCAGCCTGACCCTGAATTATTTGCATTGGAGCCCGAAGATATTCATTTTATTTATCTATTTTCGTAAGTTTGTATTTTGTAAAATAAGTGTTAATTTATAGCGTGGTGAAATAAAAAAGCATTGAAATTTACTAGAAACTAGATATGATTGATAATCATTATCATTTAAGGGTGTTGAGGTCACTATGCCAACTAGCATATCAAAAACCACAGGTTTAAGGCGAATAGGTGCTGGCCTTTGGGGTGTTTTTGCTGTGATATTGCTGAGCATTGCTTATATACTCAATAATATGGGCTTAGATAATCTAAAAATCATTATGATTACCATGATGGTAGCAACCGCTGGGATGCTATTTAATCGCGGTTCTCGTCGTTTATTGATTGTCCCCGCAGTTATTTCACTCGCATGTTTTATGATGGCCTTTGTTCTACAAAGTTAGTTCTATAATCTAATCAGTAAGTAACAGAACAAAATAGAGAATTAGGGCAGCGCTAGTCGTACAAGGAAGGTCAAAATGGGCAGGGTGTTATAAACAATGACTGACCAGTGGTGCGAAAGGGGGGGACTTGAACCCCCACGTCCGAAGGACACTAACACCTGAAGCTAGCGCGTCTACCAATTCCGCCACCCTCGCAATACTGTCACGTCAATAATAAATTATTGTGGTTTATACAAAGTTAGTGGTGCGAAAGGGGGGACTTGAACCCCCACGTCCATAGGACACTAACACCTGAAGCTAGCGCGTCTACCAATTCCGCCACCCTCGCAATACCTAACTAAACTTTGATTCATCAATGCTTCTAACCAGCAATAATGTGGTGCGGATTTTAGGCTAATTTGGACGAACGTCAATAATTTTTTTATGAAGTATTTTTTGATTGATGAAAAAATGGCCGGTAAAGGATCACCAGCCAATGAGCAGTACGATGAATTGTGCTTTAGTCTAAATTATTAGCGATTAAATTAACGCTTAACTGCTTGGTAAACTTTAAATTTTCCTGTTTTGGCAAGTACTTCATGACTACCAAAAGCTTTATCAAGTAAATCAGGGTATGGTAAGAAGGCATTAGCCACGATGCGCAAACGTCCACCTTTTTTCAGGTATTTAGGGGCTTGGTAAATCATATTTTCAACCGCACGATAACTGGTGTTTAGGCCATCATGGAATGGTGGATTTGAAATAATCCAATCAAAATTATCGTTAATATCAGAGTAGGCATCACTTGCGATGACTCTGCCGACCAGTTTATTGGCCTCAAGAGTGGATGCTGCGGAATCAAGCGCAGACGCACTGACATCACTTAAGGTGAGTTTGATCTCTGGGTTTTGTGAGCCGATCACCGCAGCGATCACGCCATTACCACAGGCGAGATCAAGCAGATCACCGCTCATTGGGTCAGTTAGCGTCGACAATAGTAGGTCACTACCGATATCAAGCTCATTATGGCTAAATACCCCAGGCAATGCGTTAATTCTAACATTATCAATTTGATAATGACGCCACCAGCGAGCAATATCAAAGGTTGTGGGTTGTTCTAATTCACCATAGTACAAACCACAACGGCGTGCAGAGTCGATTTTTTGTAGGTTAGCGATCCCTTCCATAATGGATTCGGCGCTTTTAACACCACTGCGATTTTCGCCGACGATAAAAATTTGGCTACCCGCAGCAAGGTGAGTACAAAGGTCATCGAGTTGGAAGCAGGCTTCTTGCTTGTTTTTTTGCCAAAAATAAATGAGAGTATCGCAAGGCTGGATAAATTCTGCTGGGGTTATGGCAGAGAATAACGCCATATCACCCATTAACGGTTGTAAGCGTTGCCAGTGATGATACTGGTTGGTGATGACGCGAACACTAGCTGCTTCTAAGGTTGCAGCGAGCTCATCCTGAATGTCACCAGCCAAAATGACATGACGATCTGTAAAATGTTCGAGATGGCGTTGAATAACTTCGCTGGCAGGTGTCAGTAATGACATATTCTGTCAATCTCCTAAAATAATAAAAAAACCGATGACATCTTACCAAAGATAAGAGAAATAGCATTGCTCTGTTGGCGCTATTAATCCCCTTTGATAAGATGTGGTTGTAAAATTGCGACTGGAAAATCAAATGACACGACGTGACAGGCTTTTAGAACAAATGGGGATCACTCAATGGATGGTGAGAAATCCTGCTGTGTTACGTGGTGAACGTGGTGTAAGGATCCCAGCGTCGACTAAGCTTATTATTATTACTGATGAGAACCTTGATTTAAATAGCCAATTGCTAAAAGATGTTTTTCTTTCCATGAATATTGCACAGGACGATGTGGTTTGTGTCAATTCAGAGCAATTAGGTTTAATCCCAACACCAATAATAACACCATGTTGGGTATTAGGTGATGAAATCCAGCCTGAAGGTTCAAAAGTCATGTTTACTTCACCTGTTTTGTCTGAGCTAAGTACAAGCTGTAGCGCTAAACGGGCACTATGGAAACAAATTTATCAATATGATGAAAATTTCAACACTAAAGCAATCTGATCTTGCAACTGCGTACTTAATTGAGAAGTTAAGCCATGACTTTCCATGGACTGAGCGAGTTTTTTATGGAAATCAAGGGGAAAAGTATCATAACTTAAAAATTTCTGTTAATAATCAAATTATTGGTTATGCGATAACACAATGTGTTCTTGATGAGGCGACCCTATTCAATATTGCTCTCCACCCTGATTACCAAGGGAAAGGGTATGGCCGCTTGTTGCTAGAAGAGCTTATCAAGGAACTCATAAAGAAAGGCATTCTCACATTATGGTTAGAAGTGAGAGAATCAAATGCATCTGCTTTGCATCTATACGATAAGCTAGGTTTTCACCAAGTAACGGTACGTAAAGATTACTACCCTGCCAAAAAAGGCCGAGAAGATGCTTTAGTACTTGCTTTAACTCTATTTTCCGATGAATAAATTTAAGTAATAAATAATTTATTACTAATATAATTAAACCCCAATATGTTGTCAGACATACTGGGGTTTGTGCTTTTAGTGACGATTATTTTTCAATTTCAGGAAGAATAGGTTTACTAATTATTTGGATATTATCTTTTAACTCTTTTTTGGCTGCAGCTTGTGCATTGACTTCTTCATTGAGGCCTTTATAGGTGGAGTAACACATAATTAGCATCATGATGGATAATGGCACCGCCATAGCAACCAGTGCGGATTGCAAACCTGATAATCCACCTGTCATAATTAGCACGATCGCGATTGCTGCAATAATGACTCCCCAAATAGTTTTAGTGACATGAGACGGATTTGGGTTCCCATTTTCGCTGACCATTCCCAGTACAAATACCGCTGAGTTAGCAGAAGTAATAAAGAAAATCAGCACTAAGACAATGGCTAAAACACTAATAAATGTCGATGCAGGGAAATAGTCTAAGAACTTAAACAATGCGGATGTGACATCGGTTTTTACGGCATCAGCCAGTGCTGTTTGGCCTAGATTTTGAATAAGATGGATTGCTGACCCACCCATGACTGCAAACCAAGCAAAAGCACTTAATACAGGAATAAATACTGCGCCAATCATAAATTCTTTGATTGTTCTTCCTTTCGATATACGAGCCACAAAGCTGCCAACTAGCGGTGCCCATGCTATCCACCAACCAAAGTAAAACAGTGTCCAGTTAGCAATCCAAGTACCGTCATTATAGGGTTCAGTGCGAAATGACATGCTGACAAAATTTTGGACGTAGTCTCCTATGCCTTGGAATAAGACTTTTAAGATAGTTTGGGTTGGGCCAGATAGAAAGATAAATGCCATCAATCCTAGAGCAAGTATGATATTTAAGTTTGATAGGTGTTTTATTGCCCCTTGTAGCCCGGAAATTGTCGAAGCAACATAAACAACAGTAATGATAGCAATCAAACCAATTTGTACATAAATACTAATGGGCAATCCCCATAAGTAATTCATACCACTGTTAACTTGTAGTGTACCAAAACCTAATGATGTGGCGATACCAATAACGACGGATAACATCACCAATATATTGATCCATTTCCCGACAGAGCCGTAGATCCGATCCCCAATTAAGGGATAGAAAACAGAACTAAGTGACGACGGGAGCTTTTTCCTAAATTGGAAATAGCCCAAAGCCACGCCGACGAGTGCATAACACGCCCATGCGGAAACCCCCCAGTGTAGATAGACATATTGCATGGCTGCTTTGGCCGACTGTTCTGTTGAACCTTGACCAACTGGTGGGCTGATATAATAGGAAACAGGCTCTGCCACTCCCCAGAACATCAAACTGATACCAATTGAGGCACTGAATAACATCGCAATCCAAGTGACTGTGCTGTATTCCGGCTTATCATTGTCATCACCAAGACGTATGTGACCAAATTTGGAAAATCCAAGAAACATACAAAAGCTGAAAAAGATAAAAACGGAACCTAGGATAAACCAACCTAGATTGTTATAGATAAAACTTAAGGCGGAATGTGAAAAAGCTTCCAGTTTATCAGGAATAAATGCCCCAAAACTGATTAACGCCAGACTAAAGGCTAGCGACACGTAAAATACGGATTTTTTGTGATTCATCATACCTCTTCTCCAGTTGCTCACTTATTTTTTTCTTTTATGAGAGTTGGCTTGCAGGGAATACTCGTTTTGTTTTTAAGGGTACTTTTTTGTTAAATGCTACTTTTGGTTTACAGAGAATAGCCATGCAAAGATTACGTAGTCAACAAGTAATTAACTAATTATTAACAGTTGCAATAATTATTGTTAATGCAATTCATTGTTATAAAACAAATAAATGTTATTGATTAAATTTTTATCAATATTTCATTTGATCATTAATGCGATCTGCATTAACATTCCTGAAAAAGATGTTAACTATAAGTTTACATAAGTGAGGGCAATTATGAGCAATGCAGCTAAAGTCATTTCGATTAATGATCACCTTGATATTGATAACGCATGGACAATCCCTGCTCGTTATTACACGTCTAATGATGTTTTTGAGTATGAAAAAGAAAAAATATTTGCTAATTCATGGGTTTGTGTCGCTCATGTTAGTGAGGTAAAAGAAAAAAATTCGTATATCACTCGTGAGCTCATTGGCGAAAGCCTCGTGATTGTTCGTGGTCGTGATGATGTATTGCGTGGTTTTTATAATGTCTGCCCGCACCGTGGGCACCAGTTGATCAGCGGTGAAAGTGGTAAAGTCAAAAATGTGATTACTTGCCCTTACCATGCGTGGGCATTCAAGTTAGATGGTCAACTAGCACATGCGACCAATTGTGAGAATGTGAACAATTTTGAAGCAGATGCAATGTCATTGAGTAGCTTCCATGTTATTGAACATGCAGGGTTTATCTATGTGAATATGACAGTTGGTGAACCACAACCTATTGAAGAGCAGCTTCCAGGCTTAGCCGAAAAAATGCAAGAAGCATGTGCGGTGATTAGCGATTTAAAATTGGCTGCACGTTTTGTTAGTCATACACCAGCCAATTGGAAAACCATCGTTGATAACTATATTGAGTGTTATCACTGTCCAACTAACCATGTGAGCTTTGCAAGTTCCGTAGATGTTAACGTATACGAACACCAATTATTGGATAATTGGACTGTTCAAATTGGTAAAGCAAAACCCTCTGAGTCCTCTTATCAGTTTGATGAATCTGTTTTAGACCCTCGTTTCTTTGGTTTTTGGATTTGGCCAAGCACCATGTTCAATATGCCTCCTGGCGGGGATTTCATGACGGTGATTTATGAGTTTCCAGTGAACGCAGGGGAAACCTTGCAGCACTATGATATTTATTTCCTCAATGAAGAACTGACTGAATATCAGAAAAACTTAGTTGAATGGTATCGTACCGTATTCCGCCCAGAAGATCTGCGCTTGGTGGAAAGTGTACAAAAAGGATTGCGATCACGAGGTTACCGAGGCCAAGGGCGCATTATGGCTGACAGACAGCGTAGTGGAATTAGTGAACATGGGGTTGCCCATTTCCACAAAATTGTTGCTGGCGCACACACTGAGTAATCACGTTATCCATAAAAAAACAAAAGGAGAAGTCACAAATGCATCATTTAACTCACCCTGCGCTATTTCGTCAGTCATGCTACATCAATGGGCAATGGGTTGATTCAGATAAAAAAATCCCTGTGACTAATCCTGTTGACCAATCTGTGCTGGGAACAATTCCCAGCCTGTCAGTCACCCAAGTGGATGACGCTATTGAACAAGCGCATGTCGCAATGGAAGATTGGAGTAAGCTTACTGCTAAAGCGCGTTCTATCATTTTACGCCACTGGTTTGAGCTGATTGAAGCCCATGTTGACGATCTTGGGCGTTTAATGACTCTTGAACAAGGTAAGCCATTACATGAGGCAAAAGGTGAAATTCGCTATGCGGCTTCTTTTATCGAATGGTTTGCGGAAGAGGGGAAACGTGTTTATGGGGAAACTATCCCTCAAACGGTGGGAAGTAATCGTCTTTCGACAATCAAGCAGCCGATCGGTGTTTGCAGTGCGATTACGCCATGGAATTTTCCCGCAGCGATGATCACCCGTAAAGCGGCTCCAGCACTGGCTGCGGGGTGTAGTATCATCATCAAGCCAGCGACTGAAACGCCTTTTACGGCACTTGCCCTCGCTCAGCTGGCTGATGAAGCGGGTATTCCCGCAGGGATATTTAATATCGTTACTGGGGATTCTCGTGTTCTAGGTGAACGTCTAACTAAACATGAGCTTATTAGTAAGTTTTCATTCACCGGTTCAACGCAAGTTGGCCGAGTATTGTCTGAGCAGTGTGCATCGACAATTAAAAAAACATCACTCGAACTGGGGGGAAATGCGCCTTTTATTGTTTTTGATGATGCAGATATTGATAAAGCGGTAAAAAGTGCGGTGCAAGCGAAGTTTCGTAATGGCGGGCAAACCTGTGTTTGTGTGAACCGTTTTTATCTTCAAGATGCTATTTTCGATGAATTTCAGTCCAAGTTCGTTGCAGAAGTCGCCAAATTGCAAGTCGGTAATGGCCTTGAAATAGGAACGGATATTGGGCCTATGATAACAACACGTGCCATTGATGGTATGAATGAGTTACTGCAAGATGCACTCGCGAAAGGGGCACACCAATTAACCTTAGGTAGCGAAGTGGCGGAGTATGGCAATTTCTTTAATCCAAAAGTCCTTGTTGATGTTGATGACTCAATGAGGATTGTTCATGAAGAAATCTTTGGTCCCATTGCAACATTAATTCGTTTTAGTGATGAAAATGAAGTGATTGCTCGTGCCAATAATACGATTTATGGCTTAGCGGCTTATTTCTTTTCTCGTGATGTTAGCCGTGTTTACCGCGTTGCTGAAAAACTGCAAAGTGGCATGGTCGGTATCAATACAGGCTTAATTTCTAATGAAGTTGCTCCTTTTGGAGGAGTAAAACAATCAGGTTTAGGAAAAGAAGGCTCTCGATATGGCATTGAGGATTATTTAAGTACTAAGTATCTGTGTTTAGATATTGAATAATGAGAGGGGCACTGTGATGAACCAACAAAAAATTGCAGTCAATGTCAGTCGAATTGAGCAAATTAGCCCAAATATCAAAATGTTCGAGTTTGTTGCACAAGAGGGCGCGCTAATGCCTTTTAGCGCAGGTAGTCATGTCACCGTTCATATGGGTGAGCAGGCTGGTTTGCAACGTGCATATTCATTAATCAGTGACCCACAGCAATGTGGAAGCTATTGTATTTCAGTCTTACGTGATGAAAATTCGAAAGGCGGTTCGGCATTTATGCATGAGCACCTATCTGCTGGGGATAGTTTATATTTGTCCCCAGCGCAGAATTTTTTCTCATTAGCTGCGGATAACCAATGTAAGCATATTTTGATCGCAGGTGGGATTGGGATCACGCCTTTTCTTTCGTATCTCTATGAACTAGAAGAAAATGAAATGGATTTTGAGCTTCATTACTGTTTTCGTGATAGTGCAACAGCGGCATTTCTTGAACATTTACAACAGCGTATTAGCTCGCGGTTATTTCTTTATGACAGCAGCCAAGGGCAGCGAATGTCTGTCGAACAATTGGTTAAAGCACAAGCGAGTAATAGCCATCTGTATGTATGTGGCCCTCAATCATTAATTAATGAGGTGATTGAAAAGGGTTATCAGCACCTTGGTGAATCACAGGTTCATTTTGAAAATTTTGGTGAAATTGCCAGTGAAGGGGATTCATTTGAGGTCTATTTTCAACGTTCAGGCTTTAGTTTGGAAGTGGGTAAAGATGAGTCTATTTTACAGGTGATCGAAGCTGATAAGCGCATTAACGTGGAATGTTTATGCCGTAATGGGGTTTGTGGAACCTGTGAAACGGCGATACTTGAGGGAGAGGCCGACCACCGTGACCACTACCTTGATGATGATGAAAAAGCCGAGCAAAAAACGATGATGTTGTGTGTTTCGCGAGCTAAATCTAAACGATTGGTGCTTGATTTATAACCAAAGTTGCCCCGCTTTAGCCATAAGTGGGGCAAGATAGCGGTTTTAAATATCTTTTAATTCAAACATTAAAAAAGGCTGTTTTTCATCATTAAAGTGTTGATAAGCTGTAATTTGCTTATCTTGAAATACGATTTGCCCCCGCCCAGTGCGAAATACTTCATCTAACCATGGCTTATGGTTGATCACTAATTGATACAATAAACGTTGTAGTTCAAGGTAATCTATTTCAGTCGATTGGTTGTGTAAGTTGCTGGCTAATATTTCACCTGCTTTATCGGTAAATACGACTAAATGATTGAAATGGGACAATAAGACGTCGAAATAGCATTTGATTTTACGCAGGCGCAGTTCGGTATTTTTACGTTCTGTGTTGTCTAAGCTGATCCCAACCAGTTTTGTCACTTTGCCATTCGGGCCTTTGACCCCTGTCGCTCGGGAGGTGATCCAGCGGTAATCGCCTTCCCAGTTAATTTTAAAATCCATTTCATGGGCACCACCTTCACGGATAATTTTAGAATATCCATTGACCAGTTTTTCTTTGGAGTCATGGCTCATTAAGGCCCAGAAATCTTCATTACTGGTGATTTTAATGCCATAAACGGCTTCAACGTTGTCCGAGTAGTTCAATTCTCCAGTTAATAAGTCCCACTCCCATGTCACGATATCTGCCGATTCTTGCAGATGAACTTCGTTGATGTTGCGCATGACACCTGAATTGCTAACAGTAACTTGGTTATTGGTATATTCACCGTATTTCAACCATATTTTGTCGACATCCAATAACGTGGCGAGCTTTTCAAGATTATCTTCATCAATCATACCGCCTTTTGTCCACTTATTAACCGCCGTTCGGGAAACCCCAAGGGCTTCAGCTGCTTTTAATTGACTCATTTTTTTCTGTTTTAGCAATTTCAACAAACGTTCTTTGAATGTCTCTGTTTCTGTCATCAATTCATGTTTACCTTATAACTTATGGGGTTAACTAAAAACCATGTGATAAGTGAGTAGCAAGGTATTGCTCTAGATTTTCGATAAAGACTCTAAGATTAGCACTCGTTCGGAGACTTCTCGAATATACAGCATAAACATCTGCGGTTTGGTGCCATTGCGGTAACACTCGTACTAATTGGCCAGACTGTAACTCAGGCTGCACACTCCATTGGGAGCGCAATAGGATCCCTTCGCCACTTAAACACCATTGTTTCGCGACTTCACCATTGTTGACGGTTAATTTGCTATTGGGGGTGACCGTCATACTTTCTTGCTGTTGTTCAAGCTTCCATACGGCGGGAGCTTGGTTGCGCTCTTTAATCGCAATACAAAAGTGTTTTTGTTCTAACTCTTGTGGATATTTTGGGTAGCCGTGTGTTGCTAAATAGGCTGGTGAAGCGCACAAAATTCGTTGGTTTTGTGCAATTCGCCTTGCAATAAATTGCTCTGCTATTGCACCGCCAATACAGATATCAACATCAATATTTTCACTAATAATATCGACAGACTTATCGGTCAAAGTGAGATCAATGCCTAATAAAGGATGACTCCCCCGTAATGTGAGGATAAACGGGTTAATATAGGTACTGCCAAACCCTGTGCTACAACTGATACGTAAATTGCCGCGGATCTCTTCGCGACAGGCGTTGAGTTGCTGTTGCATCTGTTCCAATTCAGCTAGCATCACTTCACTGCTACGTAAAATAATTTGCCCTTCGTGAGTTAGCTTAATTGAGCGAGCAGTCCTAAAAAATAAAGTTTGTCCTAAATTTTCTTCTAGCAATTTAATGCGTTTAGAAACATAAGCTGGGGACACCAACAGCTGTGAAGCCGCTTGAGAGAAACTCATCAAGCGGGCAACTGTGACAAAAACGCGGATATCCTCTAACGAAGGAAGCTTGTTCATAGTTTGTAAACCTAAGGATTACACTTCATATCTATACTTTATCACAGCAACCCCTAAACTGGAGAACAAACAGACATAATTCATTTATCAGAGGTTTTCACAATGTCACAATTTAACATAGCGGTTATTCCTGGTGATGGTATTGGTACCGAAGTGATCCCTGAAGGATTAAAAGTATTAGTAGCGGCAGCCAATAAACACAATGTAAAACTTAACTTTACCCATTTTGATTGGTCGTGCGAAACCTATCACCGTACTGGGCGCATGATGCCTGAAGATGGCTTAGAACAGTTGCAAAAATTTGATGCGATTTTCCTCGGCGCGGTAGGGTTCCCTGGTGTACCTGATCATATTTCATTATGGGGGCTGCTATTACCCATCCGCCGCGCTTTTAACCAATATGTTAACTTACGCCCTGTACGCTTATTTGATGGCATTAAATGCCCACTAGCAGATAAAAAACCGGGAGATATTGATTTTTATGTCGTGCGTGAAAATGTTGAAGGGGAATACTCTGCGATTGGCGGTATTCAGTACGAAGGTACGGATGAAGAAATGGTATTGCAACAAAGTATTTTTACCCGTAAAGGTACCGACCGTATCTTAAAATATGCTTTTGATTTGGCGCAGTCACGCGAGAAAAAACATTTAAGTTCAGCGACGAAATCTAACGGGCTATTTCATTCAATGCCTTATTGGGATAGTCGTGTAGCTGAAATGGCGAAGCAATACCCAGATATTAAAGTTGACCAATTTCATATTGATATTTTTGCAGCAAACTTAGTGAGAATGCCAGAGTTCTACGATGTGATTGTCGGGTCAAACCTGTTTGGTGATATTTTGTCTGATTTAGGGCCTGCTTGTACGGGAACTATTGCGATTGCGCCATCGGCCAATATTAACCCAGAAAAACAATTCCCATCGATGTTTGAGCCTGTTCACGGGTCAGCACCTGATATCGCAGGGCAAAATATTGCCAACCCGATTGGGACGATTTGGGCTGCAGCCATGATGATGCAGCATTTGGGATGTCCCGAGATGCATGATTCTATCATGTCCGCAGTAGAAACCGCGATTAAACAACGTCAACATTTGACTCGCGATATGGGAGGCAATGCTAGTACACAGGCGCTAGGGGATGAAATTACCCGTTTAGTCAGTGCCTAAAGGCGGTATTTATTGAGCCAATTTAGTGAGCTATCGGGGGACTGTTTTGCCTGTTCCTCGATGCTTTGATTGTTAATACCCCCAAGATCTGCGAAAATATCCGCCAATTTTGATTAACAAGACGGATTTGCGACGCCAAGAGCCACATTGAGCCTCTTCGAATGCTTATACAAATCTGTATATAAACGAAAAGAACGGTTAAATGACAGATCAGAACTTTCTCCATGAAGTTAGCACACGCAGAACGTTTGCTATCATATCCCACCCCGATGCGGGTAAAACCACAATCACTGAAAAAGTGTTATTGTTCGGGCATGCTATTCAACGTGCAGGTACGGTAAAAGGCCGTGGCTCTAATCAACACGCTAAATCTGACTGGATGGAAATGGAAAAGCAGCGTGGTATTTCGATTACTACCTCTGTCATGCAGTTTCCTTATAATGATTGTCTTGTTAACTTACTGGATACCCCAGGGCACGAAGACTTCTCCGAAGATACTTACCGTACATTAACGGCGGTTGACTGCTGCTTGATGGTGATTGACTCCGGTAAAGGGGTTGAAGACCGGACACGTAAGCTGATGGAAGTTACCCGTCTACGTGATACTCCAATCTTAACTTTCATGAATAAATTGGACCGTGATATTCGTGATCCAATGGAATTAATGGATGAAGTGGAAAATGAGCTGAAAATTGCTTGTTGTCCAATCACATGGCCTATCGGTTGCGGTAAACTATTCAAGGGTGTTTATCATTTATTACGTGATGAAACAATCCTATACCAAACAGGCCAAGGGCATACGATTCAAGAAGTCCGTATAATTAAAGGGTTAAACAATCCCGATCTCGATGCCGCTGTTGGTGAGGAACTAGCCGCGCAGTTACGCGATGAGCTGGAATTGGTTCAAGGGGCATCCCATGAATTTGACCATGATGCATTTTTGCAGGGTGAATTAACCCCTGTCTTTTTCGGCACCGCATTAGGTAACTTTGGTGTTGACCATATGTTAGATGGCTTAGTTGAATGGGCTCCACAGCCGCAGCCACGCCAAACAGATTTACGCCAAGTTAATGCGACAGAAGAAAAATTCACCGGTTTCGTATTTAAAATTCAAGCGAATATGGACCCGAAACACCGTGACCGTGTTGCATTTATGCGTATTGTTTCAGGTACTTATGAAAAAGGCATGAAACTACGCCAAGTGCGTATCAAAAAAGATGTGGTTATTTCTGATGCTTTAACCTTTATGGCGGGGGATCGCTCTCAGGTCGAAAATGCCTATGCAGGGGATATCATTGGGTTACACAACCATGGCACGATTCAAATCGGTGATACCTTCACGCAAGGTGAAGAACTCAAGTTTACGGGGATTCCTAACTTTGCCCCTGAATTATTCCGCCGTATTCGTTTACGTGACCCACTGAAGCAAAAACAACTGTTAAAAGGCCTCGTTCAGTTATCTGAAGAGGGGGCGGTACAGGTTTTCCGCCCGTTAACTAACAATGATTTAATTGTTGGTGCGGTAGGGGTGCTGCAGTTTGACGTGGTAGTTTCGCGTTTGAAAAGCGAATATAACGTTGAAGCTATCTATGAAGCCGTTAACGTTTCTACTGCGCGTTGGGTTGAGTGTGATGATGCGAAGAAATTCGAAGAGTTTAAACGCAAAAATGAGCAAAACTTAGCCCTTGATGGTGGCGATAACTTATCTTATATCGCACCGACTATGGTGAATCTTAACCTCACCAGTGAACGTTACCCTGACGTTAAATTCCGCAAAACACGCGAACACTAATTGCGTTGATGGCCCACGGCTAACAATAGTCAGTGGGTCATCTTATTTCGAACTTCATTTAAAGCTTCTTTTTCTGTTTTTTAGTGCTTATCATCAAGAATATTCTGTCTTTATTACCTTTCTCTTTATTTTTTATATTTTTTTACTTAGGCTATATTATTCGTTGTCCATTGCAGTGAAAGGAAGGTTTTTATGAAAAAAGCAAAACTATTGAGCGTGTTAGGAGTTATTGGGTTGAGCTGGGCGCTCGCAGCTTGTAGCTCATCATCGGATAGTGCTTTGAAAAAACAAGCTTCAGAAACGTGGGACAGTGCATCTAAGACAGTGGAAATGGCCGGTAAAGACACTGGGAATGCCATTTCGAGTGGCGCTAAAAATACCGGTGAGTATATTGATGACTCAGCGATTACTGCGGATGTAAAAGGAAAATTACTGGGTACGAAAGGCATTTCGAGTAACAGTGTATCAGTCAAAACCGTCAATGGTGTTGTTTACTTATCCGGTTTCGTAAAATCAGCCGATCAGATGGATAAAATTACCCAAGTTGCATCCCAAGTTAACGGGGTGAAATCAGTACAAAATGGTTTAGTGATTGCTAACTAATCTATAAATAAATGTCTCAATAGCTCATATTGCTGAGTATTTATTGTACAATCTCGATAGAATGGGCTTTCAAAAGGAAGCTCATTTTGCTTTTGAGCTATTTAAAATGAACTTCTGCTATCCAGAGGCATTATGGGAAAACACGTTTCGGTTACACTCGGCACGATTGAGCCGTTAGCATTCTTTGATAATATCAACTCGGGAAAAACTGCCCTGATTTGTGAAGGTGGCGGCCAACGAGGGATTTTTACAGCGGGTGTACTGGATGAGTTTCTTATTTCTGACTTCAACCCTTTTGATCTGATGATAGGTACTTCAGCAGGGGCTCAAAACCTGTCTGCGTATATTTGTGGGCAAGCGGGTTATGCGCGCCGTGTGATCACTCGCTATACGACTAATTCGGCATTTTTTAATCCACTGCGCTTTATCCGTGGAGGCCATCTGATTGATTTAGATTGGCTCGTCGACACCACAGCAAAAGAATTCCCATTACGTATACAAGCAGGGCTCGATTTATTAAATTCAGGTCGTGAATTCTATATGGGAGCAAGCCGCAGTGATGATTTTTCAGCCGCTTTTCTAAAACCTGACGCTGACAATTGGCTCGATATTATTCGCGCATCCAGCGCTATCCCTGGCTTTTACCGGGCAGGTGTCGAATTTGATGGTACGCTTTACCAAGATGGTGGCATTAGTGCTGCTATCCCAGTTGAAGAGGCATACCGCCGCGGTGCAGAGACTATTGTGGTGATCCGTACCGTTCCTTCCCAAATGTATTTTACCCCTGAATGGGTGAAAAGAATGACTCGGTGGCTGGAAGGGGATAAGAATGGCCTACAACGTATGGCTGCGATGCTGAAAGTTCATCTGAAAAGCTACCGTAGAACACAAGAATTTATTGAAAACCCACCAAAAGATGTACAGGTCTTTGAGATTTATCCACCCGTTCCACTGAAAAGCAGTGCACTGGGCAGTAAGGTGTCTTCGCTTAATCAAGATTACCATACGGGGCGCCGGTGTGGTCGTTATTTTATTGCTGCACTGGGTAATGCCTTTGAGCACAACACAAATCGCTTTAGCCATACCTTGGCACAAAAAATTGAGTCTAATCCATTAGATATTCAGCTTGAGCCACAAGTACCGAACGAACTCATTCCGGAATTGGTGGCAGAGCCTGTCACGTCAATGCCTTTGGCCGCAATATCAGCAAACGAAAATCGTGATGGCTAAACATCAATTTATCGATACCCATTGCCATTTTGATTTCCCTCCTTTTAGTGATTCCTTCGCTGAAAGTTTGCAGCTTGCTCGACAAAGTGGCGTGAGTGATATTGTTATTCCTACCGTGAGTGTGGATAATTTTGCACGAGTTTGGCAACTGGCACAGCGGTATTCGCAGTTACATGCTGCTATGGGGTTTCATCCGTTATATTTGAGCCAGTTTCAAGAGCAACACATTGATATTTTGGTTGATTATCTTAACCAAAAAAATAAAAAGTGTGTGGCGATAGGGGAAATAGGGCTCGACCTCTATATGCAAAACCCTCAGTTTGAACGCCAGCAAATGGTATTGTCCGCCCAATTAAAGCTAGCGAAACAGTTTGATTTACCAGTTATTTTGCATTCACGTAAAAGTCATGACCCATTAGCGGCGATGTTGCGTCGTTTTGATGTTCCTGCTCGTGGAGTCGTACATGGCTTTGCTGGTAGCCTATCTCAAGCGCAAGTCTTTGTTAAACTTGGTTATTATATTGGTGTTGGTGGGACAATTACCTATGAAAGAGCGAATAAAACTCGCTATGTGATGTCACAACTCCCTTTGACTTCATTATTATTCGAAACGGACGCCCCCGATATGCCAGTTTCGGGTTTTCAAGGCGAACCAAATCGTCCTGAACGTATCGAGTGGGTTTTTCGTTCATTATGTGAGCTTCGCCACGAATCCCCTGCAGAAATAGCCCAACAACTTTACAACAATAGTTTGTCGTTATTTAATCTTCCTCAGTAAAACCGTATACATAATCATAAATAATATTTATATAATTTCATTAATTAGCTATTTAAATCTATTTAGTTTTTATTGTGGCTAATTAGGACTTTAGTGCCTTTTCAGACTAAACTGAGTTGATTTTGTGATTTTTATCACATTACTTGAATTTTTTTTGTTTATTGCAGTATGTATTTGTGATGAGTATTGCGGGTTATTGGTGTTGACTAGGTATAATCATTAAACTAAGAGTCAAGGCGACTTACACGTTTCCTTATATATCAACCTAAAATAAAGTGAACAGGGATCCTTCCATGCAGCTCATTATGAGTATTATCGGAATGGCGGTACTTATCGCGATAGCTATTCTATTTTCCAGCAATCGCCGAGCAATTAGGCTACGCACAGTTGGCGGCGCATTTTTAATTCAATTAGCCATTGGTGCATTTGTTCTTTATGTTCCAGCGGGGCGTAGTGTGCTCCAAGGGATGTCTGACGCGGTTTCTAAAGTTATTGGATATGGTCAAGATGGGATGAGCTTCATCTTTGGCGGTTTGGTTTCCGATAAAATGTTTGAACTGTTTGGTGGCGGTGGTTTTATTTTTGCTTTCCGCGTTTTGCCAATCATTGTTTTCTTCTCTTCATTGATTGCTGTCCTTTACTACTTAGGGATCATGCAGTTAGTGATTAAAGTACTTGGTGGTGGCCTGCAAAAAATATTGGGAACCTCAAGAACAGAATCGTTATCTGCGACAGCAAATATCTTTGTTGGGCAAACGGAAGCGCCATTGGTTGTTCGTCCTTATATTGCAACAATGACGACATCAGAGTTATTTGCCATTATGTGTGGTGGTTTAGCTTCTGTCGCGGGTTCAGTTTTGGCGGGCTATGCACAAATGGGTGTACCAATGGAATACCTGATTGCTGCCTCCTTTATGGCTGCTCCAGGTGGTTTGTTATTTGCCAAACTGATGGTTCCAGAAACAGAAGATGTAAAAGATAGGGTTGATGCGACAGATTTAGTCGCTGAAGATGAACGCCCTGCCAATATCATTGATGCGGCCGCTTCTGGGGCATCATCAGGGATGCAACTAGCGCTGAACGTGGGTGCAATGTTATTGGCGTTTATCGCTTTTGATTGCATTGATCAATGGTATCTTAGGTGGCATTGGTGGCTGGTTTGATTATCCACAGCTGTCACTGGAATTACTGTTAGGTTGGTTATTTGCCCCAATCGCATACTTAATTGGTGTGCCGTGGAGTGAAGCGACAATTGCCGGTTCTTTCATCGGCCAAAAAATTGTCGTGAATGAGTTTGTTGCATTCATGAATTTTGGTGAATACATGAAAGCGGATGCTGAAGTTCTGGCGGCAGGTAAACAAGTACTTTCTGACCATACTAAAGCGATTATTTCGTTTGCATTATGTGGTTTTGCTAACCTTTCATCCGTCGCTATCTTACTCGGTGGCTTAGGCGGAATGGCGCCAAATCGCCGCGGTGATGTTGCCCGTTTAGGTATGAAAGCGGTTATGGCAGGTACCCTGTCTAACTTAATGAGTGCAACGATTGCAGGCTTTTTCTTGACGTTAGGCGCAGCGGCAGTCATTTAACTTATATGTCTGGTGGGAAGATTAATACCATCTCAAACTCAAATAAGTCAATCGGAAGGGCAATAGTCCTTCCGTTTTCATTTTGATTCGCTATATTCTTTTGTGACTTTTTATATCAATCGTAAATTTTCAACTATTCTTAACTTAGTCAATTAATGATGAAGAATATATTGAAAAGCCATTTGAGAGAAAAATGGATGGCGAGAGATGATATAATTAGACTGTGATCACATTTTTTATTTTAATAATGTAACATTCAGTCGATTAATGTGATTTGTAGCACATAAAATGGCATCATTCCATGGTCAAATAGGCATTAGTAAGCTGCTATGGAACTGCTAGTTCTCAGAGTCTAGGACTCTAGGGCATGATGCGGTGAGAAGGATCTCAGCTGCTCAGTTCGGAAAGCATCCGACTAGCATCTTTAAGGAACCAAGCCCGCTCGCCAACAAAGAACGTGTCGTTCTGAAGAATTAACAACGTTGGAGAGTTATATGACTGATTTAAAAGCGGCCGCACAACGCGCGCTGTCCCTTATGGATTTAACCACTTTAAATGATGACGATACTGATGCGAAAGTCATCGCACTGTGCCATCAGGCGAAAAGCCCTGCAGGCAATACAGCAGCAATCTGTATTTACCCTCGTTTTATTCCAATTGCACGTAAAACATTACGTGAACAAGGCACTCCAGATGTACGTATTGCAACGGTCACAAATTTCCCTCACGGTAACGATGATATTGATATCGCATTAGCTGAAACTAAAGCGGCGATTGCTTACGGTGCGGACGAAGTTGACGTGGTATTCCCTTATCGCGCATTGATTGCCGGTAATGAGCAAATTGGTTTTGACTTAGTGAAAGCCTGTAAAGACGCTTGCGCGGCAGCCAATGTGCTGTTGAAAGTGATCATTGAAACCGGTGAGTTAAAAGATGCGGCATTAATCCGTAAAGCTTCTGAAATTTCCATTAAAGCGGGTGCTGATTTTATTAAAACCTCAACAGGTAAAGTGCCTGTTAATGCAACATTAGAAAGCGCAGAAATCATGATGCAAGTCATTCATGATATGGGTGTGGAAAAAACTGTTGGTTTTAAACCTGCTGGTGGCGTACGTACCGCAGAAGAAGCGGCAGAATATTTAGCGTTAGCAGGTCGGATTTTAGGTGATGATTGGGCAGATAGCCGCCATTTCCGTTTTGGTGCTTCTAGTTTATTAGCAAATTTATTAAATACGCTGGGTTTTGACGTTAAAAAATCAAGCAGTAGCTATTAATTTTCGCAATATTGTTAGCCGATAAATTCGACTTTAAAGGAGCATATTGTGTTTCTGGCACAAGAAATTATCCGTAAAAAACGTGATGGTAAGCCATTAAGCGAAGAAGAGATTCGTTTCTTTATTAATGGAGTTCGCGATAACTCAGTTTCAGAAGGTCAAATTGCTGCATTGGCAATGACTATCTATTTTAATGATATGACCATGCCTGAGCGCGTTGCATTAACGCTAGCTATGCGTGATTCAGGAACGGTGTTGAACTGGAAATCACTCAATCTCAATGGCCCATTAGTTGATAAACATTCAACTGGTGGTGTGGGTGATGTCACTTCATTAATGCTCGGCCCAATGGTCGCAGCGTGTGGTGGCTATGTACCGATGATCTCAGGCCGTGGTTTAGGCCACACCGGTGGCACATTAGATAAACTCGAAGCGATCCCTAATTTCGATATTTTCCCAGATGATGCGCGTTTCCGTGACATTATCAAAGATGTCGGGGTAGCAATTATTGGGCAAACCAATTCATTAGCACCTGCAGACAAACGTTTTTATGCAACCCGTGATATCACAGCGACAGTGGATTCAATTCCGCTAATTACGGCTTCAATCTTAGGTAAAAAATTGGCAGAAGGCCTTGATGCTCTGGTGATGGACGTTAAAGTTGGCTCAGGTGCATTTATGCCAACTTATGAGAAGTCAGAACAGCTAGCTGAGTCTATTGTTAAAGTCGCGAATGGCGCAGGGTGTAAAACCACCGCATTATTAACTGATATGAATGAAGTACTGGCATCCAGTGCCGGTAACGCCGTTGAAGTGCGTGAAGCTGTACAATTTTTGACAGGTGAATACCGTAATCCACGTCTTTATGAAGTCACCATGGCGTTATGCGTAGAAATGTTAGTATCTGGCTCATTAGCCGCAAACCGCGAAGAAGCACGTCAAAAATTACAGGCAGTATTAGACAATGGTAAAGCGGCAGAAGTGTTTGGCCGTATGGTTGCAGCGCAAAAAGGGCCAGCTGATTTTGTTGAAAATTACAACAAATACCTGCCGACTGCAGTGCTGAGCAAAGCGGTTTATGCACCAAAAGACGGCATTATCACGCAAATGGATACACGTGCGCTGGGAATGTCTGTCGTGACTTTAGGTGGTGGTCGTCGTAAAGCGACAGACCCAATTGATTATAGTGTTGGTTTGAGTGATATCGCTGCGTTAGGTGCCAAAGTGGATACCCAAACGCCACTGGCAATTATCCATGCAAATAGTGAAAAAGCGTGGGAAGAAGCCGCGAAGGAAGTGCGTGAAGCGATGGTGATTGGTGATAAAGCACCTGAAGCTACACCTATGGTTTATCGCCAAATCAGCGAGTAATACACAAGATTTTAGTGGTATATCGTATTTAAAAATACCGCAGGAGAAAAATATGAAACGCACATTTATTATGGTTTTGGATTCCTTTGGGATCGGTGCTGCACACGATGCACATAAATTTGGTGATGAAGGCTCAAACACACTGGGTCACATTGCAGATGCTTGCGCACGTGGCGAAGCGGATATTGGTCGTAAAGGGCCTCTGCATTTACCGAATTTAACAAAATTAGGTTTAGGTAAAGCAGGAGAAGAATCAAGCGGTTCATTCCCTGCAGGCCTTGATCCTAATGCAGAAATTATTGGCGCATACGCTTATGCGAGCGAAATTTCTTCGGGTAAAGATACCCCGTCAGGTCACTGGGAAATTGCGGGTGTACCTGTGCTATTTGATTGGGGTTATTTCTCTAATGAAGAAAACAGCTTCCCACAAGAACTGCTGGACACTTTAGTCGAGAAAGCAAACTTGCCGGGCTATTTAGGTAACTGCCATTCATCCGGTACAGTTATCCTCGATCAACTGGGTGAAGAGCACATGAAAACCGGTAAACCGATTTTCTATACCTCTGCTGACTCCGTATTCCAAATTGCGTGCCACGAAGAAACTTATGGCTTAGATAAACTGTATGAGCTGTGCGAAATCGCACGTGAAGAGTTAACCAAAGGTGGTTATAACATTGGCCGTGTTATCGCGCGTCCATTTGTTGGTGATAAAGCCGGTAACTTCACACGTACAGGTAACCGTCATGACTTAGCGGTAGAGCCACCAGCACCAACAGTATTGAAAAAATTAGTTGATGAAAAACAAGGTGAAGTGGTTTCTATCGGTAAAATTGCTGATATTTACGCTCATGTTGGTATCACTAAGAAAATTAAAGCCACAGGTATTGATGCACTGTTCGATGCAACGGTAGAAGAAATGAAACTGGCGGGTGATAACACCATCGTTTTCACTAACTTTGTGGATTTTGACTCAGCATACGGCCACCGCCGTGATGTGGCTGGTTATGCCGCAGCATTAGAATTGTTCGACCGTCGTTTACCTGAACTAATGAAATTAGTTAAAGAAGATGACATTCTGATTTTAACCGCTGACCACGGTTGTGACCCAACTTGGCCAGGTACAGACCATACCCGTGAGCACATCCCAGTACTGATTTATGGACCAAAAGTTAAACCTGGCTCATTAGGTCACCGTGAAACGTTCGCGGACATTGGGCAGACAGTCGCTAAGTACTTTGATTTGTCGCCGATGGAGTATGGTAAACCAATGCTCTAACACCCATTACCCGTCATTCTTTGAGCTGTCGCGGTGTTGGCTGCATAAAATCCCCCTAATCACATACTTATGTATGCTCATAGGGATGATTTTCTTTGCCGCCTAGCGACAACTCAAATTATTTAGGGTAATTGTGCGCAATTAAAGGTAATGGGCAAGGCTTTGCCGTCATTCTTTGAGCTGTCGCGGTGTTGGCTGCATAAAATCCTCCTAATCACATACTTATGTATGCTCATAGGGATGATTTTCTTTGCCGCCTAGCGACAACTCAAATTATTTAGGGTAATTGTGCGCAGTTAAAGGTAATGGGCAAGGCTTTGCCGTCATTCTTTGAGCTGTCGCGGTGTTGGCTGCATAAAATCCCCCTAATCACATACTTATGTATGCTCATAGGGATGATTTTCTTTGCCGCCTAGCGACAACTCAAATTATTTAGGGTAATTGTGCGCAGTTAAAGGTAATGGGCAAGGCTTTGCCGTCATCTTTTTTAAGAATAAGGTGGGGAAACCATTTTATTCATTTAAAAAAATTTAATCATTTAAAGGGAAATAATCATGGCAACTCCACATATTAATGCAGAAATGGGTGATTTCGCTGATGTCGTTCTGATGCCAGGCGACCCATTACGTGCAAAATACATCGCTGAAACCTTCCTTCAGGATGTTCGCCAAGTCAATAATGTGCGTGGCATGTTAGGTTTTACAGGGACTTATAAAGGTCGTAAAATTTCTGTTATGGGTCACGGTATGGGGATCCCTTCATGCTCCATTTATGCGAAAGAACTGATCACTGATTTTGGTGTAAAAGTGATTATTCGTGTGGGTTCATGTGGCGCAGTAATGGATGACGTCAAATTGCGTGATGTTGTGATTGGTATGGGTGCTTGTACTGATTCACGTGTTAACCGTCAACGTTTTAAAGAAAATGATTTTGCAGCGATTGCAGACTATGACTTAGTCCATAATGCGGTTGAAGCGGCAAAAGCAAGAAACGTGAATGTGCGTGTGGGTAACTTGTTCTCAGCAGACCTATTTTACTCACCAGATCCTGATATGTTCAAAGTGATGGAAAAATACGGCATCCTAGGTGTTGAAATGGAAGCTGCGGGTATCTATGGTGTTGCCGCTGAGTTTGGTGCTCGTGCATTAACGATTTGTACCGTTTCTGACCACATCAAAACTGGCGAACAAACAACGTCAGAAGAACGTCAAACCACGTTTAATGAGATGATTGAAATTGCACTGGACTCCGTGCTGTTAGGCGACAAATAGTCGTTAGACGTTTTCATGATGCGCTAAAATGCCACCTATTGTGTGGCATTTTTTATGAGAAAATTATAATAATAGTGAATCCTAAACTGGGACTTGATGATTGACTTAGTCCTAAAATGGGACTAGGCTATTTTAATGAAAATCATCTCCATAAAAACGCTGAAAGACTTTTGGTCAAAATATCCAGAGTCAGAACAACCGCTGAAGGCATGGTTGGATGAAGCTATCAAGGCAACATGGAAAAACCCCTTCAGATATCAAAGGAATGTATCGCAGCGCAAGTATTTTAAAAAACAAGCGAGTGGTATTTAATATAAAAGGGAATTGTTATCGATTGATTGTCGCTATTGCGTATCAGCGTGGGTGGATATTCGTTAAATTCATTGGAACTCATGAACAGTATGACCGAGTTGATGCAGAAACGGTGGATTTGGAGTCATGATCATGAAAATTAAACCCATTAGAACAGAACAAGACTATGAAGCGGCTTTATTAGCGGTTTCACCGATGTTTGATAATGAGCCTGTATTAAATACCCCGGAAGGGGATTATTTTGAGGTGATGTGCTTATTGATCGAAGAATACGAAAAAAGGCACTACCCTATTGAAGCGCCAAACCCAATCGAAGCGATTAAATTTCGTATGGAACAACAAGGTCTTACAGTAAAAGACTTAGAACCCGCGATAGGAAAAGCTAATCGGGTTTATGAGATATTAAATGGGAAACGTAATTTGACGTTGCCAATGATCCGTCGTTTACATTATCAATTCGGGATCCCATTACGTAGTTTAGTCGGTGTTGAATGCCCTTAAAATATTAATAAATTGATATGCCACCTATTGTGTGGCATTTTTTATCGCTATTTTTTGATTCTACTCATCATCACGGCATCAACATATTGCCCATCACGGAATGCATAATCTTTCATGCGGCCTTCTAGTTCAAAACCAAACTTTTCATACAGCCCGACGCCACTGCCATTTGCGGCGAATACTTCTAGTTCTATGCGATGGACATTCAGCCAGTTGTCACAGTAATCCACCATCACTTGCATCAGTTGTGAACCAATACCTTTGCCTTGGTGGGCTTCACTAACGGTAATCCCGAAGGTAGCCACATGGCGGCGGCGTATTTGGCTTGGTTGATGAATAACGAGTAACCCGACAACGACATCATCAATAGTGGCCACAAACTGTGTGACTAGCGGGTCATTAGCACTTAGGCGAGCTTCCCACGTATTTGTTGTTGGGTATGGCAGTTGTAAAGTATTCGCATACGCGGAATAGTCAGCGTGCATTTGGGTGATTGCAGGCACATCGTCCAGTGTTGCTCTGCGGATGGTTATGTTGTTCATTACTTTACTCATCATTGTCGTTTCTAGAATATATTAATCACATCAAAAATATATTATGTCAACTTAACAAAGTCATATAAATCTAGTAGTAGCATTAAATTTTACTGATTGTATTTAAAAATTATTGAGGGAATCGCTATCTGATATCGAAAGCTTATTGGCTTATATATTATTTTTGTGTGTCTTACCTCAAATAGGAAACCTAATATGAAGATCTTTAAAGCCATAAGCCATCACGATCATGCTACAAAGCAAACGAACCCATCAATTTCACTGAGTGATATGGTAGATAACATTATCAGAAAAGATAGCTTCTATGAGGGATCTAGCCATCTGATAATAGATAAAATAGTTAGTTTAAAGAATAGTAGTAATGCTGATGGAATGAAGGAAATAACAGAGGCATGGGGTAAAGTAAATAAGGCTAACGAAAAAGCGAAGTATAAAATTAATAAGTATTTTAATAAAGGCATCGAAGCAAGTAAAAATTATTTTCTTTGTCCTCCTAAACAGTCACTTCCTACTAAAGAAATACAATCAGAGCAAAAAGAAGATGGTTTTGAAAAATCAATTGTTCGAAAATCACACAGTGACGATTTATCTAATAATTCAATGCCAATAAAGAGTAATTCTGAAAGTGATAGAATTATAGAAAAGATGGAACATTGCAACGGTGTGATTACAAAACAGAAGAATGAAGTAGTTAGTGAGGAAATAAAAAAAATTAAACTAAATCAGTTGGGCAAGAGTGAGGAGGAACCTAAGTCTCAAAAAATCCTTTCTCGCCATACGATAGAGGAAGCGATTAGAATTAAAGTGATTTTTAATGAGATCTCGAATAAGTCATTAAATTTGATTAAAGCTAAAATTAAGGAAAAATTTAATAAGTTGAAGTCAAGTGAAACCCCTGAACTCTTTGAGCGCGAAATGTTAAGTGCACAGGGAATACTAAAAGAATACGATAATGAATTGGTATGTAAGAAAATAAATGAAATTATTAATCAATATTTAGATGAACATGAATTATATATTAGAGAAAATAGAAGTCCAATAAACCGAATTTGGTGTGCTATAAATTCCGTGTTTGGATTACAAGATGTTACGCCACGTAAGCTCAATGAGTTTAAAATGGCAATTATAGATGGTTTGAAAATGGAGCCTGTTGAGAATATTGATAAATATAAATCAGACTTAAGGCGGAAAATATCAAATTATACTCATGAAAATATTGCTAAGCAGATTAATGATTTCATAGACGTTTATTCAGTAGATAGAGTGAACGAATTGAAGGGAAATGAAAAATTCAGTGTTGTAAGTAAGACAGAGTTATTGGAACCTGAAAAAAATAGAGATCCGGAAGAGATAATGAAGGATATGAGTTTAAAAAAAATAATTTCACACGTATTCAATCGAATTATCAATAAAATAAGAAGAATATTTAGCTGAAATTAATCATGAATTTCATTTATGTCAATAGGGTGGAAAGTAGAAAGATGAGCCCAATGTATTTACGGGCTCATCTTTACTCATATTAAGGCGTCATCATAAACACTTTCGAATTTTGCCCTAAATACTGACGAGCCAAGCGGTTAATATCCTCAACCGTAAGTTGGCGAATAATATCTTGTTCTTGATTTAAACGCTGATATTGCCCATCATCTGCAGCAATCTGTGCCAAAGCTTCGGTCCAATAGCTTGAGCTATCCGTCACTTGTGAATTTTCAGTGAGCCAAATATTTTTTGCTTCAGTTAACTCTTTTTCACTCACACCTGTTTGACGAATTTGCCCAATCGTTTTTTGGGCGATTTGCGTCATTTCTTCAGCACGCTCAGGTGACGTGGTGAAATTCAAGCGAGAGAGGTAATAAGGTTGCGGTTTTTTCGCTAACATCTGTGAAAAACCTAATGCATAGATCCCGCTGGCTTTTTCACGTAATTCGCCGCGCAGACGTTGGCTCACAATGGTATCAATAAGTTGAATTGCTAAGCTATCTTGTTGGCTCCATACGGCGGGTGAGGCGAATTGAATGCTGACCATGCTTTTATCACTGCTACTGATGGGATATGTTTTATTAAAGCTGGCCATTTTTGGCATGATCCCTTGGTCACGAGATACCAGTTTTTGGTTACTTTGCGGCAGTGATGCAACCCATTGCTCTAACAGCGGTTTTAGCTCACGACTATTCATTGCACCTGTAATGACCAGTGTCATATCTGCTGTTGACGTGAGTAATTGGCGGTTGGCTTGCTGCAACTGTTGAGCAGTAAATTGTTGCCAGCTACCTTGTGGATTGATCACTAAAAATTCACCATGGGTATAGCTTTCTTTATTGATATTATCAAGGAATGTGCGCTCTACGGGAGTTTTGGATAAGTTTAAAGCAAAAGATTGTTTTTGTTGCTCTAACTTTTCACCACTAAATTGAGGCGCTGTTAGCTTCAAGTTGAGTAGTTGTAGAGCCGTTTCGAGGTTATCGACAGGGGTTTTTCCCCGAAAACCATGCGTGAGTAATTCACTGTATGGGCGAACGCTAATTTGGTTTTGTTTTGCCAGTAAAGCCAGATCACGAGCGCTGTAATTCCCATAACCGCTGCTTTCAGGAAGTTTCAATGCCCAATCGGTTAAACCTGCCGTTTGTTGTGTTTCTAACGAGCGGCCACCCGGTAATTGCAAGTTAAATTGAATGTCATCTTTCAGATTTTTATCTGTTTTAACAATTACCTGAATACCATTGCTTAATGTCCAACGCTCTGTTTTTTCAACTGGTAGCTTAGATTGCTCAACAATATCCCCTTTGGGAACTTGAGGTAGTTGTAGTTGAATTGCTTTGGAGCGCAGCGTAAATGGCCCGGGTGTGCTTTGGCGTATTTTAAGCCATTGTTGATTAAATGTGGACTTATCCATTGTCGCGGCATCTGTATCCGGTCCAATTAATGCTAAACGCGGGGAGGCAGTTTGTAGGAATTTAGCGACATGTTGTTGTAAATCCTGCGGTTTGACAGACTTTATCAATTGGTAGCTGTTATCTAACTGCTGGCGCTTATTCCACATCGGCATGTCGTATTCAAGTGCCGTAGTGAGTTGCCCCGCTAAATATTCATTGCTATAACGTTGTTCTGAAGCGGCTTGCCGGCTAAATTTTTTCAGCATGGCTTGCTTTGCAGAATCAAGTTCTTCTTGGGTAACCGGCTCAGTAGCAAGGCGTTGTAGCTCTGTAAATAAAATCTCAGTCGCACCTTGGTAATCATTGCCTTTAGGGTGGATGATCATCAACTGTTGTAAGCGCTGGTTATCTAACATTGCTCCTTGTTCATTGATACTAATGGATGGCAAAACGCCGTTATCCACCATGACGGAGAAACGCTGGTTTAAAATGGCTAACCAGAGGTTATCGAGTAAATCTTCGGACTGCCCTAAGCGCGTATTTAGCGGTGCGCTAACATCCTTTTGTAAGGCAAATTGCACATAACGCGCCCCTTGCTCTTTATCAAACACGCCTTGCACTAACATATTGGTTGAGTGGGCAAATTGTTTCCATTGCGGGTTATCTTCTGCCACTTTTTCGGGTTTAGGGAGCGCAAATAAATTATCAACCTGATTGCGTACTGATGAACTATTGAAATCACCAATAATTAATAGTGACATTCGCTGAGGTTGATACCATGTTTGGTAATAGCTTTTCGCTTGCTCAATCGGGGCATTGCGTACCACATCTAATGAACCAATTGGGTTGCGATCGACGTATCGGCTACCGTGGTAGCGTAATTTTTCTAAACTATCGTTGATGCGATAGCCTATCCCTTGGCGTAAGCGCCACTCTTCAACAATGACAGGACGCTCTTTTTCAAAGGCGTCTTGGTCAAATGTCATATTTGATGCCCAATCAGCCATCACTTGTAAGCCCGTGGCGACTTGTGCTGTCGTGGCTTCAGGGAGTGATAATTTATATAGCGTGGAATTTAAACTGGTGATCGCATTAACATGGCTACCGAGTTTAAGCCCTTGGTGTTCAAGCTGTTTGAACCCCGTGGTTCCCGGAAAATGTTTGGTGCCTTTAAACGCCATATGTTCAGTAAAGTGCGCTAGACCAAGTTGCTGTTCATTTTCTTGCAATGAACCGCTACTGACCAACAAACGCAGTTCAACTCCAGGTTGATTGCGTTGTAGAAGGTAAACTTGCAGTCCATTTTCGAGTTGATAGTGTTGCAGGTCACCGCGTACGGGCAACAGCGAGGTTGCATTTTGACTCACAGGTGTGCTGCCTGCGCAGCCACCGAGCAGAATGCTTACCAGTGTGGCGAAGGTAATTTTACGAAGCATATTCAGGTGTTCCTGTATTTAAGGATTTTTCACTCGCAGGTTCAACGAGCAATATTTGTTGTTCCGCAAATTGAGCAACGAAGCTCTGATGGCTAACCAAAACAATGGCGCTGTCATGTAACTCAGCTTTCAATAGAGCGAGGAGCTCTAATGCGCTGTTTTCATCAAGGGCGGAGGTGGTCTCATCCAATAACAGTAGTTTTGGTCGGTTTAGCAATAAACGTGCAAACATAATGCGCTGCTGTTCCCCACCAGATAAACGGTTGCTCCAATCGGTTTCGAGTGCGAGTTGGTGATGCAGTTTTTCTAACCCGACTAACATCAAAGCATATTGAAAATCTTGCTGACTAAATTGGGATGTCGCTTTGGGATAAGCCAATAAGCTATCAAGCCGACTAATTGGTAAATAGAGGCGTTGTGGGATCCACATAACTTTTTCTGTTCGGCTGATAGTGCCGTTGAAGAAAGGCCAATGCCCACTTAGCGTGCGTAATAAGGTGGATTTACCAACACCAGAACGGCCACTAATCAAGGTTAATTCGCCTTGTTTGGCGGTTATATTCACGGAATTAATTAAGCAGCGGTTGTCTGCGGTAGAAACGGATAATTTAGCGATCAGAGGTGGCGATTTTTCGTCGATAGTAACCACTGCTTTGTTATCGTTTTCCAATAAAACCACAAAGTTGTATAAACGGGAGACTGTGGCTTGCCATGCGGCGATTTCTTTATAGGCAAAAATAAACCAGCCGAGTGAAGTGGCAACACTGGTAAAGGCTTGGCGCAATTGCATTAAGCCACCCAACATGATTTCACCCGCAAGGAATTTAGGTAATGCGAGTAATACAGGCGCTAAGGCGGTAACTTGTTGGTAACCCACTGTGTAGAAAGAGAGGTTCCGCTCACAACGGATCAAGCGGTTCCAGTTGCTAATAATTTCACCAAAGCGCCCCATCAGTTCTTTTCTATCTTGAGTTTCACCACGCTGCCCTGCGATGGCATCACCGTGTTGGCGGCAATTAATTAATGAGCTACGGTAATCCGCTTCGCGGCGTTGTTTATCCATATGCAAACGGCGAAGTGGGAAACCAATCCATTGGGTAAGTGCAATACCAATGAGGGTATAAATAATACAAGCCCAGAACATATACCCAGGAATGGTCCAGTCGCTATCGGCAAAATTAAACGACAGGCTACCGGAAAGTGTCCAAAGGATGGTCGCAAATGAAATCAGAGTTAACATTGAGTGGAGGAATGTCACCACTAAATTTAATGTCGATTCAATCAGTAAACGAATATCTTCGGCAATACGTTGGTCTGGGTTATCTGGCTCTTGTGATGTCAGCCTTAATAGGTAATGTTTGCTATTTGGCGATAACCAACGGCTAAGTATTTGCTCCGTCATGCCTTTACGCCAGCGGATAATCAGCATTTGTTTTAGGTAATTACCCATAACAACGACAAAAATTAGCCCGCTGACTAAAATCACAAAGTATTGCAATAAGCCATACAGCGCTTGGCCGTCGAGTTTTTGTAGGGCGTTATAAAAATCCCCATTCCACATGTTCATTTTGACGTTGAACCAAACTGAGGACAACGTGAGCCCGAGTGAGGCAAACAGCAGTATCCAGCACAAAAGGGCAGCACGCTGCCCCCAAAAAGGTTTTACTAAATAGAAAAATTGTTTCAGTGTCTTCATGACGTTTTGTTCATTTGTTGTTTTATTTTAATGGCTTATATTTTTTAAATTGCTCACATTGCTGGTGGATTACAGGTCGTAATTGACTTGTAACCAGAACTGACGGCCCGGGTCGTAGGATTTCAATACTCGGTCTTCAAAGACAAAGCGGTCAGCAACATTTTTATTGTTAAGGATATTGTTCACTTCGACTGAGAAGCCAAAACCGTGAGCGAATTCAGGTTTCCAGCCAAGACGGGTATCCCACGTATATTTACTGGAGAAATGCTGCTTGGTGTACTTACGAACTTGTCCATATTCAGGGTCGACTGCGTAGGCGTTATCGTAGCGAACTGCTTGGTCACGAGCACCCCACCATTGCAGGCGGTTGTACCAAGTTAGGTCATAATCATCCCAAACACTGGTCAGTTCTAAGTTAAATTTGAACGGAGAGTTAAAGCTGGTTGAAGGCAATTTTGATGCATCAATAATTTTGCCGTCATACCAAACTTTGTTTAGATTGACTTTATTGGCTGGGTCAAATGAGTTATAACCTGAATCTTTCGGGGTATTACTTTCACTTTGCTGCCATGTAAGTGATGCTGTCATTACATGGGAAGCATCTGCCCACTCCCAAGGTTGGCTGTTATTAACTGAAAGGGTTACGGTGTCGTGTGAGCTACGGCCGCCATTGTCGTACATCCGAATGCTACGTTTATCGGCATCACGAGTGTCATATTTGGTACGAGTTCTGACTTCGTCATACCCTTCACGGTGTACGTATTGTAGACGCCATGTGGTTGAAAGGATTTCTTGTTGCAGAGCAACAGTAAGCTCATCATTATATGGCGTTTTTAGTGAATCGATCCCTTCGTAATCTTTTTGATTATCCCAATTGTTATTCTCTAATATTAGGGAGCAAGGATCCCATTCACTACCATTACAATTTTGCATTCCGCCATTTTGCGCACCGTACAGTGCATAAGTCAGCATGGAGCGGCCATAGTAGCGGTTCGCACCTGCTATAATTTGCGTTTTACCATTACCGAATACATCATAGTTACCGGATAAACGTGGTGCGATATTAGTGCGGTTTACAAAATCATCACGATCAAGACGAATACCTGGTCGTAGCGTTAAATTGCCATACTGGATGTTATCATCCAAGAAAATTGCATAGTTAGTGTAGTCTGCGGAATATGACCCTTTTTTAAATCGATTAATATTTGTCAGACTACCATTATAATCATCTTTGATTAGATTACCTGAATAGGTGTAGCGGAGATAATCATGATCACGGACATACGTCCCTTTGGTATAGTTTATTTCGGCCCCTAACGTTGGTTGATGAGTTATCCCTAAGCTATCTTCGAGAGAATTAAATCTCATCACTGTTTTTAGACCATGACTTTTCTGTTTCGATTCTAAATCACCAAGGCCACCACTATTACGTTCTGTCACGCCGAGGTAATTCCAATCCTCATCAAACTCAATCGCTCTAACGGTTAGTGAGTATTTTTGGTCGTTGCTACGGTTATCTTTTAAGTCTTGAGTATTAGCAGTGATTTCAAATTGGCCTAAATCCAGCTGATGTTTAAATACAGCGGTAAAACCTAATCCATCATGGGTTGAATCATAACCCGAGTTGCTGACGGACGAAGAAAATAAGCGGCTATCGTAAGAGGCGTAGTTAGCAGATAAATCTAATGAACTTTTATCCGATAAATCCAGTGAATATTTTAAAAAGTAATTATCTGAGGTACGGCGCTGATTTTTTTTACCTGAATCAGAAAAAATAGGTTCGATTTGGTTGTTTTCCAGTACAAATGCTTCGCCACCCGTCACTGTCATCGGGATAGTCGAGCTACGACGTGAGGCCGAGAATACGAGCCCTGAATTTTCACTCACCCCTAATTCAAACCAGCCACCAAAGTCATTTTTATCGTAGCGGTTTTGAAAGCGAGCAGGGTTGGCGGTATCATTTTTAGTAGTATCAATACCTTGTGTGGAGTCATGAAACAAGTTGTTCCAACCGGAGCGAGTTAAGCGGTAATAGGCATGGGCGCTATTTTCCCCTTGCCAGCGACGGCTATTGACTTCAACGGTTCCCCCTGTAAACCCACCAAATTCGACAGGAATGTTATTGTCATACACTGTCATGCTGTCGATCAGACGGCTATCGATGTAGATCCCTTGGTCGCTACTGCTCAGACGGGTCGCTGTTTCACCGAGACCACTGTCTGCGGGGTCAAAATCATTATTAAAACTAACACCATCAAGGCGATAAGCATTTTGATAGCTGCTTGAGCCGTGGATTGAGATGCGGGAAGGCTTGATTTCTCCTTGGTTCATCGAGTTGCTGTCATTGTTAGCAAATTGGACAGCAGGGTTAGTTTTCATCAAGTCGGTGATATTGCCATCACCGGTATTTTTCTGGCTAATCTCTTCAGACGTCACATATTGCGGTGCTGACATAACATCTGTTGCGGGGTGATTCTGAACAACGCCAGAGACTTGAGTTTCCGGTAATACCAATGTGCCTTGGCTTAAATTTTGCTGACGAATAACGAAAACACCATTTTCATTGACTAACTCTAAGCCGCTACCGATGAGTATTTTTTGTAATGCGGTTTGTGCGGAGTAGTTACCAGACAAGGCAGGTGCTCGTAAGCCATTTAACTGACCTTTATCATAAATCAATTGAATTTGACCTTGGCGGCTAATTTCAGCCACTGAGGCAGCCAGTGATTGTTCTGGTAGTGAAAATGCGAGTTCTTGTGCTGATGCAGACTGACAAACAATGGCGCTACTCACCGCAATAGCAAGGGCGAGCGGCCTTAATCGGCTTTGAGTAAACTGAATAGACATGGTTATCCCTTATTCTTAAGCTGCACTAAAAGTGTGCGAAAATAGGTCAGCAAAATGATGACTAGTTAAGAAGAGGGTGAAATGAGAATTATCCTCACCTGCAAATGAAAATATTTTTTATTTATTTTTTTTATTTTGAATAATCAATACGTTATTTTTATCTCGATAGACGACTTGTACCGGAAGTAATGAAGGAAGAGCTTGAAAAAACTGTTCTGGCTGATGGGTATTGATGCGACCTGAGATTTTACTCTTCGCTAATTGAGCGGGAGAAAGCTCGATATTTATCGATGAATAGTTTTTAAGTTCGTCGAGGACTTCTGAAAGTGGTTTATCAACAAAAACAAATTCACCAAAACGCCAACGAGCCACATCTAGCGGGTTGATGTGTTGGCGAGCGATTGGGCTATTCGGCGATTGACTGACTGCTCTGTCACCGGCAAGTAGGAAAACGGGTTGTTTGCTTGCGGCATCTTCAAAGCTGACAATGCCTTGGCTGACATTCACAGCAACTTGCTGAGCCACTTTGTTGACTTCAAATTCGGTTCCTACTACTTGAATACGCCGGTTATCAGCTTGAACAATAAAAGGCCGATAAGGGTTGGATTTGACTTTAAAGTAAACATTTCCCTGTTCTAGGTACAGGTTACGAACTGGAGTTTCATAGGCAACATGAATACGGGTATTGTGGTTAAGAAACAGCTGGGAACCATCGGGTAATGTGACTTCTTTAGGCGTATCCGTTGCTACTAAGGTCATATTATTGAGTAACATCGCAGGCAAGTGGCTGTAGGGCAAAAACAAAATAGCTGCAATAAAAAATGCCGCTAAAGTGTTGCCCAAAGGGCGCCATAAGCGAAAAAAAGGGCGTTTTTCCTTCGGAAGTATTGTGCTAGCAGGGCGCGGCATATCATCAAAATCGCGCCATAGCTCAGCAATGGCATCATACGCTTTTGCATGTTCAGGTGATGCTGCAACCCATTGTTTGAATTGCTCAGTTTCAAGAGCACTAATGCGTTGGCTATGCATGCGGGTAAACCACAGCGCGGCTTCTTCTTCAATGCGGCTTTCATCATCTGATGTTTGCAAAGAGTCGTGTGTCATTACGAATTATTGCCCTGATTATCAAGGTGTTTTTTACAGTGAACAAGTGCTGCTGCAATATGTTTTTCCACCATACTGATTGAAATTTCCATTCGCTCAGCAATCTCACTTTGAGATAAGCCATCAAAACGATACAGCAAAAAAGCTTCTCGTCGACGGGGGGGTAACGTTTCAAGTGCCTCGCTCAGCCGTTGGATCCGTTGCTGATGTTCCAAGATTTCACTGGGATCAGCTTGGCTCTGTTCAAAATGTGGCTCATGAGTAACGTCATCAATGGATGTCTCTGATTTAGTTTGGCGTTGGTTACGTCGCCAATGGTCAATCAAAACATGATTCGCAATTTTAAACAGATAAGCGCGGCTCTCTTTTACAGGCGTTTGTTCTTTACGGTTTAGCCATAGTGTAAACACATCCTGTGATAAATCATCAGCATCGTTGCTGTTATCTAGCCGACTGCGGAAAAAGCGCACAAGTTGGCTATATGTTGACTGATACGCACCGCTAATTTTACGGGCAAGAGATTTATCAATAGTCATTTTACTGGTGTTAATGTCATAAAAGAGCACAGTTGTGCTGATTAATAATCTGCTCAGATTACTTTATTATTTAAATCAATAATTTATTTTAATAATTGTGTTTTTACTAATAATAATGAATATCATTTTTGTTTGTATTATGCCTATAATCTGCAAAAAATAAAGTCGTGAGGCAGAATATGAGCAGTATGACGGGTCAGTTAGAGCGCCCGATTTTCCGTCCACTAGGCGGTTTGGTTTTAAGTTGTCTTTTCCATGGAACACTGGCAATCATTTTTATTGGATGGTTTACCTCTTCAATTCCTAAGACCGGGGTATTACCACCAGCAATCTCGTTGCAGCTGGGTGTTTATCAGCTTGAACAGCAGACTGAGCCTGAAATCAATCATGCCCCTAAACAACAAATGACGACACGTGAGGAATCATTACCTGAAGTCGTTGAAAAGATGGATAAATTACCTGAAACTGCGATTGTAGATAATGGCACATTGACGAAAGTCAGTGAGAAAAAACGACCACCGAAAAAGAAAATTCCGCAAGAGAAAAAAGTCATCGACGAAGCACCTGTTACCACGCAGGAGTCGACGGTAACTTCTGCCCTGCATCAGGCAGCGAATCCAGTAGCAGTGCGAATTTTTCCAGTAATGCGTCTGCAGCAGTGAGTGGGCACCAAGGTTGGCAAAGTGAGGTTCATCAGCGGATAGCAAAAACCAAACGCTATCCGCGTGCTGCACTGCGTTACCGCTCAACAGGGGTTTCTCATATAAAAGTAGTTTTGGATAGTCGGGGCCAAGTGATTGCCGCCAGTTTATTGAATTCATCCGGTACGAAAATATTGGATAAAGAAGCGTTGGCGACCATTTCACGTGCTGCGCCTTTTCCTACCCCGCCAGAAACATTGCTAGTCGATGGTCGGGTCGAGTTTATTGCGCCAATCGTGTTCGACACAACCTCTATTTGAATTTAACTCAATAGCCCTTTTTAGGGCTATTTATCAGATGAGCCTGACTTATTTTTTGAGGCAGGCCGTTTAGGGCGATAAGGTCGAGGTTCTTTCTTTCGTTTCAAACGTGCTGGATTAGTAGCTGGCGTCCCTTTGTTCTCTTGCTTGCCATCTTCATTACTGTTGTCATCTCCATTATCATCTTGATTTTCCTCTGTATTAATGACTAACGGAGGGGCTTGTTTGTGACCTTTCTTTTTCTTTAAACGCAGTAATGTATTTGCTAAAACGAAACCAATACACAAGGAGAGTAGAATAAAAATTCGTAATACATTGGTACTGTTATCTGCTTGTTGAATTTCGGCTGAAAGGAGCTCTGTATCAATCGTCAAGCGTAAATAGCCTTTTGGCTCTTTTGTTCCTTGAATGGGAACAACAAGCTGGTATTGAAAGTTTTGTAGTGATGAGCTGTCATCTATCGCGAGCCGTTCTTTTACCGTGGTAGGTTCACCAACTTGAGTGACCAATGTGCCGCTAGCGGTATAGATACTGGCATCTAAAATATACCTATCTTTCACCACGTTATTTAAATTGGCATTAATGCGCTCTAAGTTAAAATCTTTACTGCCTGGAACAATATAATCAGATAAGCTGAAGGCGACTTGTTCAGCAAGAACATAGGTCAATTGTTTAAATTGCTCAATTCTGCCTTGGTTTTGGCTATTTCCTAAATAAGAAATACCATGCATCAGTAAGGTTACCAGCGCAATGCAGATAACGATAATCACTGTTTTGTGGAGCCTAAAGGTAAGTTTCATTGCTTTATTGGTGCTCTCGACTTATTTTGAATATAAAAATGTCGTTATACTTCAGGTAGTATGAGGTTAACTTCAGTTTTAACAGTAAACACATAAGGTCACAAAGCCTTAAAATTGAGTATAGTGGCTTCGTTTGGCTGCTCGCAACTTATCATTATAAAAAAGTTTTTTCGATTACAGGAGCTAATTTTCATGTCAACGAGTTTGACCTATTGTTATCTACCCGACGAAATCCAAAAATGGCCGGGGTTGCCATTGTCGTTAAGTGGTGAAGAAGTGATGCCATTGGATTATCGTGCAGGTGACAGTGGGTGGTTACTATATGGCCGTGGCTTAGATAAAGCGCGGATCAGTAATTTCCAACAGCGATTAGGGATCGCTATCGTAATTGTCTCCTCGTGGCGTATTGATGACTACCAAGTGGTCAGAATTGCCGGGAGTATTACACCTCGAATTAAAAAACTCGCTGACGAATGTTTATTAGATGTGGTGCCATTAGGGCAAATACCACGTTTGCGTTCACCGGGCCTATTACTGATGGATATGGACTCGACAGCCATTCAGATTGAATGTATCGATGAAATTGCTCGTTTAGCAGGGGTGGGAGAGCAGGTTGCAGAAGTGACCGAGCGAGCCATGTTAGGGGAACTCGATTTTACGGAAAGTTTACGAGCAAGAGTTAGCTTACTTGAAGGCGCTGATGCCGCTATTCTTGATCAAGTGATGGAAACATTGCCTTTAATGCCAGGCTTAACGAATCTCGTACGTAAGTTACAAGCAATGAATTGGCACATTGCGATAGCATCCGGTGGTTTTACTTTCTTTGCTAATAACTTGCAACAGCGATTGAAACTTGTGGCGGCGGTTGCTAATCAACTTGAAGTCAAAAATGGCAAGTTAACGGGCAAAGTTAAAGGCCCAATTGTAGATGCGAAATATAAAGCGCAAACCTTGGTTAAATTGGCTGAAAAACTGGAACTACCCATTGAACAAACGGTGGCGATCGGTGATGGGGCAAATGACCTGAAGATGATCCGTAAAGCGGGGCTGGGTATTGCGTATCATGCGAAACCAAAGGTGTATGCAAGGGCGAAGGTCGCTATTCGTCATGCAGATCTGATGGGGGTGATGTGTGTGCTTAGCGGGGGGCTGAAGCACGAAGAACGCTAAATATTCTTCATATTTCGTGTTGTGGCGGTGTTGGCTGCACTCGGCTGCTTGGGTCACATACTTTTGTATGCTCCCCAAGACATCCTCTTTTGCCGCCTTGCCACAACATGAACTATTTAGAGTATTACGGCTAAAATGTTATGGAAAATAAGAACTAAGAACAAAATTGAATTTTAGGAGGAGTTTGCTGTGGCGAAAGGAGTTAAAAGGGCGTTTGTCTGTAATGATTGCGGGGCAGATTATCCGCGTTGGCAAGGGCAATGCAGTGCTTGTCATGCATGGAACACCATTACGGAAGTGCGTCTGGCCTCAACAAGCTCTTCATCGCGTACTGACCGCTTAACGGGCTATGCAGGAAATGCGGCTGGGGTCAGTAAGGTTCAGAAATTATCTGAAATCAGCCTCGAAGAACTGCCTCGTTTTACTACAGGGTTTAAAGAGTTTGACCGTGTGCTCGGTGGCGGAGTCGTACCTGGTAGCGCCATCCTCATTGGAGGGAACCCGGGAGCGGGTAAAAGTACCTTATTGCTGCAAACCATGTGCTTGTTATCTCGCGAAATGAAAACCTTGTATGTCACAGGGGAAGAGTCTCTTCAACAAGTGGCCATGCGTGCTCATCGTTTGGGGTTGCCAACAGATTCCCTCAATATGCTGTCAGAAACCAGTATTGAGCAAATTTGCTTAACTGCGGAGCAAGAGCAGCCCAAATTGATGGTGATTGACTCTATCCAAGTGATGCATATGGCGGATATCCAATCTTCCCCGGGCAGTGTGGCACAAGTTAGGGAAACCGCGGCTTACCTTACCCGTTTTGCGAAAACCCGTGGTGTGGCCATCATTATGGTCGGTCACGTCACCAAAGATGGCTCATTGGCAGGCCCTAAAGTCCTCGAACACTGTATTGATTGCTCTATTATGCTAGATGGCGATGCGGATAACCGCTTTCGTACTTTGCGCAGCCATAAAAACCGTTTCGGGGCGGTCAATGAACTAGGCGTGTTTGCGATGACGGAGCAAGGCCTAAAAGAAGTCAGTAACCCCTCAGCAATCTTCTTAAGCCGTGGTGATGAAATCACATCAGGTAGTTCGGTCATGGTAGTTTGGGAGGGGACAAGACCGCTGCTGGTGGAAATCCAAGCGCTTGTCGACCATTCTATGATGTCGAATCCACGGCGTGTTGCGGTCGGGCTTGAACAAAACCGTTTAGCCATTTTATTGGCCGTATTACACCGCCACGGTGGTTTGCAAATGTCAGACCAAGACGTTTTTGTTAACGTCGTGGGGGGCGTTAAAGTCACCGAAACCAGTGCTGACTTAGCACTATTGCTGTCCCTTGTTTCTAGTTTTCGTGATCGTCCGTTACCTAGAGACCTTGTGGTATTTGGTGAAGTTGGGCTGGCAGGGGAAATTCGTCCAGTTCCAAGTGGGCAAGAACGTATCTCTGAAGCAGCAAAACATGGTTTTAAACGCGCTATTGTCCCTCATGCGAATATGCCCAAAAAATCACCTCCGGACATGAAAGTGTATGGCGTGAAGAAATTAGCAGACGCATTAAGTATTTTGGATGAGTTATAAGCTTTTAATTTAGGGTAAAAAGGAAAATACATGGCTGAATTTGACTATCTTAAAAACGCAATTAAACGGGCGGGTTACACGCTCCAGCAAGTTGCGGATGCGACAGATATGACCAAAGGCTATCTCAGCCAGTTGATTAACGACAAAATTAAAAGCCCTAGCGCACAAAAAATTGCGGCTCTTCATCGCTTTTTAGGTCTTGAATACCCCAACCAGCAAAAAACGATTGGGGTAGTGTTCGGCAAATTTTATCCATTACATACTGGGCATATTTATTTGATTCAACGGGCGTGCAGCCAAGTGGATGAGCTTCATGTCATTCTCTGCCACGATGAACCCCGTGATAAGGACTTGTTTATTAACAGTTCTATGTCTCAACAGCCCACAGTAAGCGACCGTTTACGGTGGTTATTACAAACCTTTAAATATCAAAAAAATATTCATATTCACTCATTTGATGAAAATGGCATAGAGCCGTATCCACACGGTTGGGAAGTGTGGAGTGATGGAATGAAAGGCTTTTTGAAAAAGCATAATATTAACCCAAGTTTTATTTATTCAGGGGAAGCGAATGACGCTCCGCGCTATAAAAAATATCTAGGTATCGAAACCATTTTGATTGACCCTGAACGTACTTTTATGAATATTAGCGGTAACCAAATTCGCCAAGCGCCGTTTCGTTATTGGGAATATATCCCAACGGAAGTTAAACCCTTCTTTGTGCGTAAAGTGGCGATTTTAGGCGGTGAATCGAGTGGTAAGTCTACGTTAGTCAATAAGTTAGCGAATATTTTCAATACATCCAGCGCATGGGAATATGGCCGTGACTATGTGTTTAGCCACTTAGGTGGTGATGAGATGGCATTGCAATATTCTGACTACGACAAAATCGCCTTGGGACACGCTCAATATATTGATTTTGCAGTGAAATATGCTAATAAAGTCGCATTTATTGATACCGACTTTGTCACGACTCAAGCCTTTTGTTTGCGCTATGAAGGCAAAGAGCACCCATTTGTTCAGGCATTGATAGACGAATACCGATTCGATTTAGTCATAGTTTTAGAGAATAACACTCCTTGGGTGGCTGATGGTTTAAGAAGCTTGGGGAGTGATAAAGACCGGAAAGCGTTCCAAGGCTTACTCATTGAAATGCTCAAGAAAAACAATATTGAATTTGTGCGTGTAGAATCCTCAGATTATGACACACGCTTCTTAGAGTGTGTCACCCTTGTTCAGCAGTTACTGATGTTGGATGACTTATAAATAAAGTCACCCAATAAAAAACGGCATCGAATGATGCCGTTTTGATTCTATCTATATGATATCGATCCCTTAAATAATTTGAATTATAGGTAGGCGACAAGAGAGTGAGTCCCTAGGAGCATACACCAGTATGTGACTAGGGCTCACGAGCGCAGCCAACACCGCTATAATTCTAAATTATGACAGGGATTATTTGGTCATACGCTTATACTTCATACGATGTGGCTGCAACGCTTCCGCGCCTAACGTCCGTTTTTTGTAATCTTCATATTCAGAGAAGTTACCTTCGAAGAACGTAATATTACCTTCGTCTTGGTAATCAATAATATGGGTTGCAATACGGTCAAGGAACCAACGGTCATGGGAAATAACCATGGCACAGCCCGGGAACTCTAACAGGGCGTTTTCCAGCGCACGTAAAGTTTCAACGTCGAGGTCGTTGGTTGGTTCATCGAGTAACAGTACGTTACCGCCCACTTGCAGTAGTTTAGCTAAGTGTAAACGGCCGCGTTCACCACCTGATAACTCACCAACACGTTTACCTTGGTCTACGCCTTTAAAGTTAAAGCGACCCACATAGGCACGGCTTGGAATTTCAAAGTTACCAATACGCATGATATCTTGGCCGTTAGAAATTTCTTCCCAGACAGTTTTGCTGTCATCCATCGCATCACGGAACTGGTCAACAGAAGCAATTTTTACGGTATCACCTAACGTGATTGAGCCGGAATCCGGTTGCTCTTGGCCTGAAATCATACGGAACAGGGTGGATTTACCCGCACCGTTAGGGCCGATAATCCCGACTATTGCCCCTTTCGGGATTGAGAAATTCAGGTTATCAATCAGAACTCGGTCACCATAAGATTTACTTAGGTTTTCAACCTCGATAACTTTATCCCCTAAACGCGGTCCAGGTGGAATAAACAGTTCGCTAGTTTCGTTACGTTTTTGATATTCAACGCTATTGAGTTCTTCAAAGCGAGCCAAACGCGCTTTACCTTTAGCTTGACGGCCTTTTGGATTTTGGCGGATCCACTCAAGTTCTTTCTCGATAGACTTACGGCGAGCAGCTTCTGTAGAGGCTTCTTGCGCCAAACGCTCATCTTTTTGCTCAAGCCAAGAAGAGTAGTTACCTTCCCAAGGAATACCCTCACCACGGTCAAGTTCGAGGATCCAACCCGCGACGTTATCTAAGAAGTAACGGTCATGCGTGATAGCCACAACAGTCCCTTCGTAGTCGTGTAAGAAACGCTCTAACCAGGCAACAGACTCGGCATCCAAGTGGTTGGTTGGCTCATCGAGCAGTAGCATATCAGGCTTTTCGAGTAGTAAGCGGCAAATTGCCACACGACGGCGTTCACCCCCAGAGAGGTTTTCGATTTTAGCATCCCAAGCGGGTAGGCGCAGTGCATCCGCCGCACGCTCTAATTGGTTATCTAAATTATGACCATTTTGTGCGGAAATAATCGCTTCTAACTCGCCTTGCTCTTTCGCGAGTTTATCGAAATCTGCACCTTCTTCCGCGTAAGCTGCATAAACTTCGTCTAAACGAGTTAATGCATTTTTGACTTCGCTAACCGCTTCTTCAACGGCTTCACGGACAGTATGCTCAAGGTTTAACTTAGGTTCTTGCGGAAGATAGCCGATTTTCAAACCAGGTTGTGGACGTGCTTCGCCTTCGATATCGGTATCAATACCTGCCATAATACGCAGTAATGTTGATTTACCTGCACCATTAAGACCTAAAACACCGATCTTAGCCCCCGGAAAGAAGCTCAGAGAGATATTTTTTAAAATATGACGTTTCGGTGGAACAATTTTTCCAACCCGATACATACTATAAACGTATTGAGCCAATTTATTTACCTTTTGATTTATAAAGGGAATTTTAATTTTCTGTTTCTATGTAGTAGGAATACATGACCTACTGCGATTGGATAAACAACAATAAATATTTTGGTATGAACTATACCTGATTGCGTATGTGATGGTCTAGGCTATCTGCGTTAACTCGAGAGTAAAAACCTAATAAATATAAAGTAAAAGACTGTAAAGTCGAAAAATTCAAGAACTCTCCGCTGTTACTAAATAAAAACTTTCGGTAGCATTCATAGTATTGATATATGTTTAATATACCCGTAATCCTTCAAGTTGTAGCGCTTTTCGTTGAGGTGTAAGTGACAGCACTAGGCTAGCCGAGTTACATAGTTTATCTATGCTCCCCCGTCTATCTTCGCTTGTCGCCTACCTGCAACTCGAATTATTTGGGGGTATATATAGGTTAAGGTTTTCCTGTATTTTGACTTTAGTTTAGCGATGGAGCGAGTGAATATGAAAGGTTGGTTATCGGCAGTACCTGTAACAATGTTGCTGGTTTCCAGCACAGTATGGGCGGATTCCTTACAGGCACAGCGGGAGCGTTATCAAGCAATTAAGGTTGCATGGGATGCCAATAAAATGGATGAAGTCGAGCGCTTGCTGCCGACCTTGCATGATTATCCACTTTACCCTTATCTCGCTTATCGTGAGCTAACTCAAGACTTAGATATTGTATCACCTCGCCAAGTTCAGGAGTTTATTAATACTTACCCGACGCTACCCGTTGCTAAAAACTTAAAAACTCGATTTGTGAATGAGTTAGCCCGTCGTCAAGAGTGGAAATCATTGCTGGAGTTTAGCCCTGAAGCCCCAAAACCCGCAGAGGCACAATGTAATTTTTATTTTGCTAATTGGGCTGTGGGAAATAAACAAGTTGCATGGCAAGGGGCAGAAAAAGCCTGGTTAAATGGCCGTTCAATGCCGAGTGCTTGTGATAAGCTATTTAATGAATGGGAAAAAGCGGGTTATTTAACCCCTGAAATGACTCTTGAGCGCATCAATTTAGCCATAAAAGAGGGCAATACTTCGATTGCGAGTTATTTAGCTAAACGCTTACCACCAAGTTATAAAACGATTGGTGATGCGTTAGTGAAATTACAAAATGACCCAGCCTCAGTCGTGACATTCGCCAACACGATGACGCCAACGGATTTTACTCGCCAAGCTACCATCGCGGCTTTTAGTCGTTATGCACGTCAATCCCCTGATGCGGCTCGTACGGTACTTAATAGCATAAGTTCTGCACAAAAAATGAACATGGCAGAAAAGCAATTACTTAAAGACAGTATTGCTTGGCAATATATGGGAGATGTGCCCCTGAACAGGCTCAATGGCGTGATGAGACCATTCAAGAAAGCAATTCATCTTCATTGAGAGAGCGTCGTGTTCGTTTGGCATTAGGGGCTGGCGATAAGAAAGGTGTCGCTTCATGGTTAAATCGCTTGCCAGCGGAAGTGAAAAATAAAGAAGAGTGGCAATATTGGCAGGCCATCACGTTAATTGATGCAGGTAAAAAAGCAGAAGGTGAGACGTTACTTCGCCAATTAACTGAAAAACGCGGTTTCTACCCAATGGTTGCAGCACAAGTCTTAGAAGTAGATTACCCTGTATACGTTAAAACGGCTGTTAAACCAGACTCAAGCGTCAGTCAACTCCCAGAAGTTCAGCGTGTTAGAGAATTAATGTATTGGGAGCTAGATAACCTTGCTCGTTCTGAATGGGTGAGTTTAGTGGCATCGCTACCTACCAACCAGCAAGAGCAATTAGCACGTTATGCGTTTGATAATAAGTGGGCTGATCTCAGCGTGCAGGCGACTATCACTGCTAAACTTTGGGATCACCTAGAAGAACGTTTCCCATTAGCGTGGGATAAAGAATTCAATTTATATACCAAATCGAAAGATATTCAAAAGAGCTATGCAATGGCAATCGCTCGCCAAGAAAGTGCATGGAATCCACAAGCTCGCTCACCTGTCGGAGCGACAGGTTTGATGCAATTGATGCCAGCAACAGCAAAACATACCGCGCAAAAACAAGGTATTAACTACGTAAATGCTAGTCAATTAACTAATCCTACGACCAATATTGAGCTGGGAACAGCATATCTGGAAGATGTTTATCAGCAGTTTGGTAATAACCGCATTTTAGCCAGTGCAGCTTATAATGCAGGCCCATCCCGTGTGACTCGTTGGTTAGGCAATAGTGGTGGGCGTATTGATGCGGTCGCATTTGTGGAAAGTATCCCGTTCTCAGAAACTCGCGGCTATGTGAAAAACGTGTTGTCATATGACTTATTCTATCGGCACTTTATGGGGCAGAAAAATAGTAAGGTGTTGCTTTCTAATGAGTGGAATATGAAATACTAATTCGCGTCATCCTTCGCACTGTAGCGGTGTTGGCTGCACTCGCTAGCCCTAGTCACATACTTATGTATGCTCCTAGGGCCTAGCTCTTTTGCCGCCTTGCTACAGCACGAATGCTTTAGCGTGTTGGTGGGTATGGGAAATGTTTATTTCTAACTTTCCACATCGGTCGATTAGATATTATTCAAACTATCTAAAGCGTTATTAGCTAACTAAATGAAATTTGGTTATTTTTTGTATTATTGAAGCTTGAAAAGCGTTTGGTTGATGATTTCTAATAAGAGTGTGTTATTATTTGTACTAGTTAAATAGTATGGGTGGATAAACGATGACAGCAAATCAACACCAAGATCCGGCTCTAACAGCCGATGAGAACGCTGACTGGCTGCGCTTTGTGAATTTATTACAATTGGCATTTGAACAAGATATTCATCTGCCAGTTCTTCAGTTATTACTCACGCCAGATGAGCGTACAGCGTTAGCGACTCGCGTTAAAATTGTGCAAGAACTGATGCGCGGCGAAATGAGCCAAAGAGAACTGAAAAATGAGCTCGGCGTGGGAATTGCGACTATCACTCGAGGTTCGAATAGTTTGAAATCAGCGCCTATTCCTGTGAAGGAGTGGTTGGAGCAACAACTCCTCTAAAATATTCGTCATATTTCAAATAAATAGGCACAAAAAAAGTATGGTTTCCCATACTTTAGTGTGAAAAGAGTGGTGTTTAATCGCACATGCAATTTTAATTATTTTAAGTATAATTAATCTTCTACTTGGTTTAGCTCTTTATAAATTTCATGCTTAATGGGAACCAAGGCCAATATCAAGGCTTGTTGGTAAACACTGGTGCGAGTTAATACCCCGTCAGTGAAAAAACCAATGGCACCACCTTGTTGTTTGATATTATCGATGCCTGTTAAAAAGGCCATTTCATCACCGAGTTCACGGCCTTCACGAATACCCGCCAGAATTTTTTCTGGGATCATAATACTGGCAGAGCGAGACTCACCGCGTATTTGCTTATGCTCAATCACTATCCAAGCAAATGTCATATCGTCTTCGATACCCGCTTCAATACCAACCCAAAAATCCGCTTCAGGGCGAACTTGCCGAGAGGCCATGACGCGCTGTCTAGCCCCAGTACGGGTTTCATTATTACCGATAGGTTGCTGTGGAACGCTGCTATCGACATTAATATCTTCAATTTGATAACTGCCAGCCCCAAAAACAGCATCGAAAGCAAGATGGATCGCTTTAATTTTGGCAGGATTAGTCGTTGCAGCTATAACTTGGTACATTAATTATTTTCCTTTGAACACATACTTCGAAAAGTAATAACGGAACACATCTATGTTACAGGTTTATCTTGTTCGCCATGGCGAAACTGAATGGAATTTAGCTCGTCGCATCCAGGGACAATCCGATAGCCCTCTGACCGCCACTGGACGACTGCAAGCAAGGCAGGTGGCTGAGAGGATAAAGTCAGAAGGCATTACCCATATTATCACTAGTGATATGGGACGCACACTGGAAACTGCACAAATAATTGCAAGTGTATGCGGGTGTGAAATTACCACAGAACCGCGTCTACGTGAACTAAATATGGGCGTTCTTGAACAAAGAGCAATAGAGTCGTTAACGCCAGAGGAAGAACAGTGGCGTAAAAGCTTAATTGATGGCACGCGTGGAGGACGAATTCCAGAGGGGGAATCGATGGAGGAGCTGTATACACGCATGTTTGCAGCACTAAATAGTTGTTTAGATTTGCCTGAAGGGAGTCGCCCACTGATTGTTAGTCATGGCATTGCGTTAAGTACGTTAATTAGCCGTATTATGGGGGTTCCTGCCTATTCAGAACGCCGCTTGCGTTTACGTAATTGTTCACTATCTCGTGTTGATTACCAAAACAGCCCATGGCTAGCGAATGGCTGGATAGTTGAAACAGCTGGTGAGGTGACACACTTGTCGCAGCCTGCTCTCGATGAACAGCAAGGTTAACGATTCAGAAAAAGGAGTTTCAACAAACTGAAACTCCTCTACTTTAAGGTGTTGCGGTCGAACCTGTTTTGATTGGGACATAATAATCAAAGGTATCGATATGTGTTTTTGGGTCATCATTTTCTGGGGTGATATGACGTAAATCGATATTTTTTAATCGATAATGTTCGATGTCATAACCAGGACGACGCGTTAAATTCAGCTTAGGCAGATATACACCATAAATTTGATATAAAAACTCTTGTAATGCATCTCGAGTTGGTGTGCCATTGAACGAAAATTTAACATAATGACCACTTGGCAACGTTAAACTTGTGTATTGGTCAGTGTTAAAACTTGCATCTTCGGGTCTTACCGCAGTGGTATAAAACACTGTTTGTTCATCTTCTTTTTCTGGATTATGAATGGCATGGTGCAAGCCAAAAACTTCTGACGCAATAGTCGTCGTATTATCCAAATAGTAGTGCCAAAATGTTTGGCGCATTTGGGAACAGGCCGTTGACCACTCTTCTAACGCATAAGAACAACTTTGTTCCAAGCCAACCAGCTCTTGCGCTGGCATTTGTAGGAATTCATGTTCAATATTCGTGTGATTATCTAAAATAATCGGTGGGCAAATTCCTGCCGCACACCATTCTTCACTTCGGCGGTAAAAAGCAGGGGTTAGGTTAAATTGCTTTTTAAAGGCTCGAGTAAAAGTTTGTTGCGAATCAAAACGATACTGTAACGCAATATCAAGAATTGGTCGGCTTGTTAGCCGCAATGCCACAGCCGCACGAGAAAGCCTTCTGGCTCGAATATAAGCACCAATCGCTTGGTCAGTCACCTCTTTGAACATTCGTTGTAAATGCCACTTTGAGTAGCCAGCTTTTGCTGCAACATTATCCAGTGAGAGTGGTTTGTCTAGGTTGTCATCTATCCAGCGAAGCAAGTCGCGAATAATATTAGTTTGATCCATGTATATCCCCAGCCAATGCGACTTATAGAACAGATATAATCTATCAATGAATTGCTATTCTATATCAAGTTATCTTTTTCGTTTATAGTAAATGAGTTGTATTTGATAATTAGTTAAGAAAGTGAATAATAAGTCTCGTTTTACTACGAAGTTTTACCGATTTTTAGTTGAATAGGAAATTCAGTATGCGTCGTTCCAGATTAAAAAATATCGTACTTGCAGCATTATTATCAGCGTTGCCGGGCATCACATTTGCTGAAGAAATCGGTTCAGTCGATACTGTTTTTAAAATTTTCGGCCCTGACCATAAAATTGTCGTTGAAGCATTTGATGACCCTGATGTTGAGAATGTGACTTGTTATTTAAGTCGTTCAAAAACAGGTGGAATCAAAGGGGGCTTAGGTTTAGCAGAAGATACCTCTGATGCTGCAATTTCATGCCAGCAAGTTGGACCGATTGAGTTAAATGACCGTGTTAAACGCAAACCAACGAAAGGGCAGGTTGTCTTTCAAAAACGAACGTCTTTAGTTTTCAAAAAATTACAAGTTGTACGCTTTTATGATCCCAAGCGTAATGCATTAATTTATCTGACTTATTCAGATAAAATGATCGACGGTTCACCAAAGAATGCGCTGAGCGCAGTACCGATTATGCCTTGGTGATTACAAAATAGTTGAGCCGCTATACTCGCAATAAAAATCACTCGCAAATAAAAAATCCGTTGCCTGAAAGACAACGGATTTCGATAACCAGTAAATAATTAGCTTTCTAATTATTCGTCTAAATCACCACAGAAACGATAGCCTTCACCGTGGATAGTAGCGATAATTTCTGGTGTGTCAGGTGTCGATTCAAAATGTTTACGAATACGACGGATCGTTACGTCAACAGTTCTGTCGTGTGGTTTTAATTCACGGCCAGTCATTTTCTTCAGCAGGTCTGCACGAGTCTGAATTTTTCCTGGGTTTTCACAGAAATGCAGCATCGCACGGAATTCACTACGGGGTAATTTGTAGTGCTCACCGGCAGGGCTGACTAATGAACGGCTGTTGATGTCTAATTCCCAACCATTAAACTTATAGCTTTCCACTAAACGACGCTCTTCCGTACCACCCGCTAAATTCATTGTACGGGACAGTAAATTGCGCGCACGAATAGTCAGTTCGCGTGGGTTAAATGGTTTAGTGATATAGTCATCAGCACCAATTTCAAGGCCAAGGATTTTATCGACTTCGTTATCACGTCCTGTTAGGAACATTAACGCAATGCTTTCTTGTTCACGAAGCTCACGAGCAAGTAATAAACCGTTTTTTTCCTGGTAAATTAATATCCATGATGACTAAATTGATGTCGTGCTCAGAGAGAACGTTATTCATCTCTTCGCCATCAGTTGCCTCATGAACCACATAGCCTTCCGCTTCAAAGATGCTTTTAAGCGTATTGCGTGTGACTATTTCATCTTCAACAATCAAAATGTGTGGGGTCTGCATAGTTGCTACCTAAAGTATTAAAATAAAAATACTGAACTCACAAGCCGTTTCCAGTTAGGTGGTTATTGATATTGTTCTCTAGAAAAACGTTTATGAGTATAAATTTGTTATGAAATTCAGCAGTGACATTATGTTGCCATTTTAGGCAAAAGACTTTAACTGCAAGTCAAAATATAAGCACTTTCCCAATATTGTACTGTTAACAGCAATATAACAGCTAATACTGCATTTACCACCTAAAAAACTAACTTTTGTTGATACATATCAAAATCAATTGTAGCACGTTAACAAAAATTGTTAGGCAGATAATTATATAAATTAATGCGGTGTTTAGGAATCAGATAGCGTCTAAAAAAGGGGAGTAGTTGATGCATAGGGTATGCTTCGGCTTGGTATCAATGAATATAGTCTTCAATGAGTTAAATATACCATTATAAATAATGTTTAATTTGTGACTTACCTCCAATTTCGAAATGTTATTTTGCTACAGAAAAAGGTGAAAAATTTATCTTGCTAGAGATAACGGGGGTGTAAATATTTAGTTTTTGATTTTTTGTTTCATTTAATTAGGAAAAATACTTATTTTATTTTGATGTAGCTGTGTTTTAACAATTTCATAGCATTTGTTTGTAATTTAAACGAATGAAGAAATTATGAAATTAAGTACTCATACTTACTTGTGTAATCTGTTGTCATTGATGTTTGTGGATTTGAGAGCATGGATGGTAAATAGTAAGAAATAAATACACGAAATACGTCGATTCAGTTGGTCATTTTTACTCATTTTTTCATCTTGATTCTCTTCACAAGAAATCGCTAAAGGCTATCTATTTTGCCTATTTAATAGGCAATTTCATTTCTGGCTAGGTAAAAAATTATTTAACTTAAAATTTAAGTTTTTTTGGTTTTTAACACCATTATTGCAGTGATAGGTATCTTTTTGTGAATGTGTTTTTCGCGCTGATAGATAATTTATCAAATAAAAAAAGAGTTTTAAAAGGGATGTTTTGCAAATAAATTTGACAAAATATACCAATTGCTTTAACCGTATAGGGAGAAACTTAAAAGAATCTAAGAGACAGACAGAATCTATGCGTAATATCAGCCTGACTATTATTATTACCACCACCACCGTAACCACAGGAAACGGGGCGGGCTGACGCATCCAAAAAATAAAAATGAAAAAGCCCGCATACTTAACCGATGCGGGCTTTTTTTTGGTGTTAATTCAGGAGAGAAATACCATGCGTGTGCTTAAATTTGGCGGTACTTCGGTTGCAAATGACGAACGAGTACTGAATGTTGCTGACATCGCTGAAAGTAAACTAGCAGATGGACAAGTGGCTTTGGTGTTATCCGCACCAGCAAAAATCACTAATCATCTGGTTGCTATGATTGAAAAAACGGTTGCAGGACAAGATGTCATCACGCATGTTAATGATGCTGAAATGATTTTTGCTAACCTTTTAAAAGGATTAAAAGAAAAACAACCCGGTTTTGAATATGACCGGTTAAAAAAATTGACAGAGCAAGAATTCGCACAAATCAAACAAGTACTGCATGGTATTACTCTTCTCGGACAATGTCCTGACAGCATTAACGCAGCCATTATCTGCCGTGGCGAGAAACTCTCTATCGCCATTATGGAGTCGGTGCTGAAAGCACGCGGCCATAATGTGACTGTAATTAACCCAGTAGAGAGCTTACTCGCGAAAGGTCATTACCTTGAGTCTACCGTTGATATAAATGAGTCAACAAAACGCATTGCTGATTTAAATATACCGAAAGATCATTTTGTCTTAATGGCGGGCTTCACTGCAGGTAATGACAAAGGTGAATTAGTGGTATTAGGTCGTAATGGGTCTGATTATTCAGCTGCAGTTTTAGCGGCATGCTTACGGGCTGATTGTTGTGAAATCTGGACTGATGTCGATGGGGTTTATACTTGTGACCCGCGTTTAGTACCCGATGCACGTTTGTTGAAAGGCATGTCATATCAGGAGGCCATGGAGTTATCCTACTTTGGTGCCAAAGTTCTCCACCCCCGCACCATCGCCCCAATAGCTCAATTCCAAATCCCTTGCCTGATAAAAAATACCACTAACTTAAGCGCTCCGGGTACTTTAATTGGTGATGGCCAAACTGACGATAGCACACCAGTGAAAGGGATCACCAACCTGAATAACATGGCGATGATTAACGTATCTGGCCCCGGTATGAAAGGAATGGTGGGTATGGCTGCACGCATTTTCTCAGTCATGTCTCGTAAAGGGATCTCGGTCGTCCTGATCACGCAGTCTTCATCAGAATACAGTATTAGCTTTTGTGTCCCGCAAAATGAATTAGTGAGAGCACGTGCCGCACTGGAAGAAGAGTTTTACTTAGAGCTGAAAGATGGCGTACTTGATCCTCTGGATGTAATGGAACAATTGGCGATTATTTCAGTTGTGGGTGACGGCATGCGCACGTTGAAAGGCATTTCCGCGCGTTTCTTCTCCGCTTTAACTCGCGGTAACATAAACATTGTCGCTATCGCACAGGGGTCTTCCGAACGCTCTATTTCCGCCGTTATTGCCAATGAGTCAGCCACAACAGCGGTACGCTTATGTCACCAAATGCTATTTAATGCGGAACAAGTTATCGAGGCCTTTATCATTGGTGTTGGTGGCGTTGGTAATGCATTAATTGAGCAAATTCACCGCCAGCAACAATGGTTAAAACAAAAGCATATTGATTTGCGTGTATGTGGTATTGCTAATTCACGGGCAATGTTAACGGATATGCAAGGGATTGATTTAGATAACTGGAAAGCGGAGCTAGCGGAAGCGAAAGAGCCATTTAGTTTAAGCCGTTTAATTCGCTTAGAGCGTGAATACCATTTCTTGAACCCTGTCATTATTGACTGCACATCAAATCAGGAAATTGCAGAGCAGTATGTCAATTTCTTGAAAGATGGTTTTAATGTGGTCACACCAAATAAAAAAGCCAATACTTTGTCGATGGATTACTACCATCAGTTACGTGCGGCAAGTGAAACATCGAAACGTAAATTCCTCTATGACACTAACGTAGGCGCGGGCTTGCCGGTTATTGAGAACCTGCAAAATTTATTGAATGCAGGGGATGAACTGGTTCATTTCAGCGGAATTTTATCCGGTTCTTTATCATTCATCTTTGGTAAGTTAGACGAAGGCATGTCTTTATCCGAAGCCACAACACTCGCTAAAGAAAAAGGTTTTACGGAGCCAGACCCTCGTGATGATTTATCGGGTATGGATGTGGCGCGTAAATTGTTAATTTTAGCCCGTGAAGCAGGTTATGACTTAGAGTTACAAGATATTGAAATTGAACCTGTTTTACCAACGGATTTTGACAGTAGTGGCGCAGTGCCTGAATTTATGGCACGCCTACCACAATTGGATGGACAATTTGCGCAACGTATAAAAGCCGCAGAAGCAGAACAAAAAGTGTTACGCTATGTTGGATTGATTGAAGAAGGACGCTGTCAGGTTAAGATTGTTGCCGTAGATGGTAATGACCCTCTCTTCAAAGTTAAAAATGGCGAAAACGCACTAGCTTTCTATACACGCTATTACCAACCAATTCCTTTAGTATTAAGAGGTTATGGCGCAGGTAATGATGTTACTGCGGCGGGTGTATTTGCGGATATGCTGCGTACCCTTTCATGGAAATTGGGAGTTTAATAAGTGATTAAAGTTTATGCACCGGCTTCAATTGGTAATGTGAGCGTCGGGTTTGATGTCCTAGGGGCAGCAGTTTCGCCTGCAGACGGTTCACTATTAGGTGATTGTGTAACAGTTGAAGCGGCAGACACCTTTTCGTTGACGAATAAAGGCAAATTCGTTGCTAAACTTCCGAAAAAGAATGAGCACAATATTGTTTACCAATGTTGGCAGCTGTTTTGTGAGCGTCTTGGTCAGCCATTAAATGTTGCGATGACGCTTGAAAAAAAATATGCCAATTGGTTCAGGGCTCGGTTCTAGTGCCTGTTCTGTTGTCGCCGCATTGATGGCGCTAAACGAATTTGCAGAGAAACCATTTGATGATACCCAACTGCTTGGCATGATGGGGGAACTGGAAGGGCGTATTTCTGGTAGTGTGCATTACGATAACGTTGCACCGTGTTTTTTAGGTGGTTTACAACTGATTATCGAGCAAAATGGTATTATTTCACAGCCTGTACCTGCATTTGAAAATTGGTATTGGGTTATGGCCTATCCAGGAATTAAAGTATCAACAGCGGAAGCACGTGCGATCCTGCCTGATAGCTACCCACGTCACGACATTGTAACCATGGTCGATACTTATCAGGGTTCATTCATGCATGTCATACAAACCAGCCGTTACTTGCAGCAACGATGATCCAAGATGTTGTTGCTGAGCCTTATCGTACACAACTATTACCGGGTTTCGCGGCAGCGCGTCAGAACGCAAAAGAAATAGGTGCATTGGCGTGTGGTATCTCTGGCTCTGGGCCAACACTATTTGCTATTTGCGATGAGAAACATATCGCTGAAAATATGGCGAGCTACTTGCAACAACATTATATTCAGAATGATGAAGGCTTTGTGCATATCTGCCGTTTGGATCTGGCCGGGGCAAGGACAATAGGGTAAATAATGAAACTGTATAATTTAAAAGATAACAATGAACAAGTAAGTTTTGCACAAGCGGTTAAGCAAGGGTTAGGGAAGCAACAAGGCTTATTCTTTCCCCAAGATCTGCCTGAATTTAGTGCGGCTGAAATCGACGAATTATTAAAATTAGATTTTGTCACACGTAGCAGCCGTATTTTAAGTGCTTTTATTGGTGATGAAATTCCATCAGAAGAGCTAGCAGCGAGAGTTAAAGCCGCATTTGCTTTTTCTGCGCCAGTTTCTAAAGTTGAAGATGATGTTGCAACGTTGGAGCTATATCATGGGCCAACGCTCGCATTTAAAGACTTCGGTGGCCGCTTTATGGCTCAGGCGTTAGGTCAAGTCGCTGGTGAGCAACCTGTGACCATTTTGACGGCAACTTCAGGGGATACCGGAGCGGCAGTCGCTCACGCATTCTATCGTCTTAATAACGTGCAAGTTGTTATTCTCTATCCAGAAGGGAAAATCAGCCCGCTGCAAGAAAAACTCTTTTGTACACTGGGTGAAAATATTCATACGGTTGCGATTAAAGATGACTTCGATGCGTGTCAGGCATTAGTAAAACAGTCATTTGATGACGAAGAGTTGAAAAAGGCGCTGTACTTAAATTCAGCGAACTCGATCAATATCAGTCGTTTACTTGCTCAGATCTGCTATTACTTTGAAGCGGTCGCGCAGATCCCAGCAGAAAAACGCGATCAACTAGTGATCTCGGTTCCGAGTGGGAACTTTGGGGATCTTACGGCAGGTTTATTAGCCAAAGCAATGGGCTTACCTGTCAAACGCTTTATTGCAGCGACTAACGTAAATGATACTGTGCCGCGTTACCTTGTTGATGGACAATGGAAACCAAAGCAAACTGTGGCTACATTATCGAATGCCATGGATGTTAGTCAGCCGAACAACTGGCCTCGTATTGAGGAGTTATTCCGCCGTAAAGGTTGGTCCCTTGATGAATTAGGCCATGGGGTTGTGAGTGATGAAGTGACTAAAGAAACAGTACGTGAATTAGATAAAAAAGGATATTTATCTGAGCCACATGCTGCGGTTGCTTATCGTGTGCTGCGTGACCAGTTGCAAGAAGGCGAATACGGGCTGTTTTTAGGTACGGCACATCCAGCTAAGTTTAAGGAAAGTGTTGAAGAGATCCTTAATAAGGCCATACCTTTACCAAAAGAGTTAGCTGAGCGTGCTGAGCTACCGCTACTTTCACACTTTTTACCATCTGACTTTACCCAATTACGCACATTTTTAATGAAATTAGCACCTAAGCAATAAAGAATACGTGGATACGAAAAACGGAAGCAGAAGCTTCCGTTTTTAATGATAAGACCATTTATTGTTAAGGTAATTATATGGTTTCATATTGCCACATCACTTATTCACAGCTAATGAATTTGCCTATTAGAGTGTACTAATGCCGTCGAGGCCATCTCTACCACCATCTGAACCACCGCGTCCCCCTTTACCGCCTTGGCTGCCATTGCCACCATTGCCGCCATTTCCACCACCAGAACCATTTCCACCATTGCCGCCATTCCCCCCATTACTTCCCCCATTCCCCCCGTTTCCTCCATTCCCATTCATTGTACCATTGCCGCCATTCCCCCCGTTTCCTCCATTCCCATTCATTGTACCATTGCCGCCATTACCACCATTGCCGGTTCCATCACCATTTCCCCCATGGCCACCGTCACCACCGGTAACACTACCATGGCCACCATTTCCACCGTTACCATTACTGCCAGCTTCTGCATTTCCACCGTTACTACCGTTGCCGTTATTTGAACCTGTTCCGCCATTTCCACCATTTTGACCATCACCACCTTGCCCGGCCTGACCACCTAATCCACCTTGACCATGACTTCCATTTTGGCCATGATTTCCGTTTTGCCCATGGCTTGCAAAGCTAAGGATCTTAGAATAATAATATTGACCATTTAATATCGAACATATTTTATTATTAACGTCATTAATAATAAGTTCATTTTTTAATGAACAATTAGATGTAGTACTAAATAAGGAATGAGAATAACTTGAGATGGAATAAGAACTAATTAATAACAGACTTAATGAAATGCAAACCTTATGATTCATGTATTTCTCCTTTCCCCCTTCAAAAAGAAGGGGGAGAAATTTAATATTGAGATAAATTAATGACCATGTCCGCCATTGCCGCCGTTACCACCATTGCCACCATGACCACCGTTGCCACCATTACCACCATTACCACCGTTTCCACCATTATGTAGTGAATATTCGGCAGAAAAAGTCATTATATTTTTTGATGATAATTGAGACTCTAAGGAAGTTGCAGATGCTAGTGTTGAAAATAATAATGATGCGATAATAATAGATGCTTTGTACATAATAAATCCTCATTGAAAAGTTTAAATGAATGTGTACTGCAAGTGAATTGTAATTCACAGATTCGAATAATCAATAAAGGATTTATTTATTTAGGTAATAAAAAATGTAATAGGGTAAATCATTATAATAGGCTTTAAACTTACTATAATGATTTTCTGATTAAAATAGACTTTTGTCTTATTTCATTGAACTAAATAATTTTATTTAAAATTAATTATTTGTTATCTTTTGATATTTTCATAATTTCATTTTGAATTGGTGCCGAAGAGCTATTTTTATTGAAACTTAGCATAGTAATAGCCTTCTCACTTTCATTCATATCGGAAAATAATTTAGCCGTTTTTACTATCGGCTTTTTATAGTTAGGTGATTGTTTTTGATGGCGGCTGATCATTTTTAGTATTACTGGAGATGTGTTATTTTGAGTAAAATTCAATGCAGTAGCAGCTTGAGTATGTTCATCTAATTGAAGAAATGACTGAGGTGAGTTAATTATATTCTTGCCAGAAATACCCGCTTGCTTCAAATGGTTATTAATCGATTTTAGATTGGAATAAGAGGTATTATTTTCAGTGAAACTGAGAGCAGTTGCTGCATTATAATGAATTTCTTTTTCTGTTTGAGCTGCTGTTACATGTGTTGTTACAGCAGAAATCGCTAAAGCAAAAATAATTTTTTTCATTGTGAATCCTTATTAAGTTAAATAATTTATCTTATAACTATAATAAGGCTTTATTTCTGTCTGAATACTGACAACAAAATGACAAAATTGCCATTTATAATGAAATTTTTAATTTTATTTTATAGGTAAAAATACAGTGAAACGTGTTGAAAAATCATCTGATGTTACAGTGATCCTGCCTTTATGTGCTGATACAATCGATTTGACGATAGCTAATCCGATACCGCTTCCTTCATTTTTTCGTTGTCTTGATTTATCCACGCGATAAAACCTATCAAAAAGTTTAGCTAAATGTTCTTCTGGTATTTTTATACCAGGGTTGCTGATGATTAATTCAATTCCCTCTTTTACATTTGAAATATTAATACTGATAGAATCGCCTTTTGGGGTATAGCGGATAGCATTTGAGATTAAGTTAGTAATCGCTCTCCTTAACATGTCTTTATCGGCCATAATAGAGGTTGTTTCACCAATCAGCTTGAGTTTTATTTCATTCTCTTCTGCGAGATATTCAAAATAATCAAATATAAGCTCTATTTCAGTTTTAATATTAATCATTTTTTTCTCTGGAATAAGCCTATTATCATCTGCTTGAGCAAGAAAAAGCATGTCAGATATCATTCGTGATAGACGGTTATATTCTTCCAAATTAGAATATAACACCTCAACTAGCTCTTCTTTACTGCGGTTTTTACTCAGAGATATTTGAGTTTCAGTCATTAAATTAGTAATTGGCGTACGCATTTCATGGGCAATATCTGCAGAGAAATTCGTTTGCCTTACAAAAACATCTTCAATCTTTACTAACATCTGATTAAATGATTTAGTTAATTGCTTTAATTCATTAGGCACAGAGTCAGGGTCTAAACGAACACTTAAATTTTCAGAGGTTACATTCTTTATTTCATCGCTAACTTCTTTAAGTGGCTTGAGGCCTTTGATAACTAAAAAATAAACAACTGCAATAGTAAATAAACACAGTAAAATCGCACTGATTATCAGGTTATATATGAGAGAGCTAAGATAATTATGATGAAAATTAAGAGAAAGAGCCGTTACTAGGCGGTATTGCTGTATATCATTGGTGCGATATACCTTAATTTTACTTTCGGCTAATCGATAACTTTCAAGATATTGATCCGCATTATCTTTAGTCGAGTCATAATTTTTTAGGCGAGAAATGAGGTCTACAGTTGCATTTGAGGAAGTCAGGACATTCCCATTTTGATCTATGAGGTAGACAACCAAATCTTGGTGTTCATTCAAAATAGTTCTGATACGTGAAAATTGTTCATCTTGTGAGTTAGTTTTTTCACTTAATAAACTGCGAATAGTGAGATTTATTTGGCTCAATGTATATTCATCTTGCTGTTTGAAATGTAACATAACTGAATTGATCATGATCGAGCTAAATAATAATAAAGCGAGGGAGAGGGTAATACTGATTAAAACAATAAGACGAATTGAAATAGAGACAGGAGATCGAAATAACTTAATCATTTTCAGCGATCTCAAGTAAATAGCCCATTCCTCTGATGGTATGAATCAATTTAGGTTCATAGCCTTGATCTATTTTAGCTCTCAGTCTTTTAACTGCAACATCAATGACATTGGTATCACTATCAAAATTCATATCCCAAACTTTTGAGGCTATTAGAGAACGAGAAAGAACTTCACCTTGGTGAAGAATAAAAAATTCCAATAAAGAAAACTCTTTACTGGTGAGTATAATTTTATCATTTTCACGGGTAACGCGCCGTTTGATCAGATCAACATGCAAATTAGCGATGGTAAATTGTGTTTTTTGGATGCTGTTATTGCCTCTGCGCAATAAAGTTCTCACTCGGGCAAGTAGCTCAGAAAAATCAAATGGTTTAACGAGATAATCGTCAGCACCTAACTCTAACCCTTTGACTCGATGTTCAACATTACCTAAAGCAGTAAGCATGAGTATTGGTGTATTTTTTCCTACACTGCGTAATTTTTTTGCAATCTCCCAGCCGTTAATATCCGGCAACATCACATCAAGAATAATTAAATCATAGTCTTCAGTTGTGGCCATATGCAGGCCTGTAATGCCATTTTCGATTGCATCAACAATAAACCCGGACTCACTTAAGCCTTTAGATAAGTATTCTCTCGTTTTATGTTCATCTTCAACAATAAGTAATTTCATCTTAGACCTAGCAGACAGGTAAACAATACTGCCATTCTAAGCACTACAGTAACGAAATGTAAAATGACAAATTTGTCATTTTCATGTCATGAATCTAACAGTTGTTCTTTTTTACTATAGCCTCAATTTTAATCACTAGAGGCATGGCTATACCATGTATTCCCCAAAAATATTAATTATAGCTTATGCCTTAATTTTGACGGGTTGTGTTTCGCTAGCCCCTGAATATCAACGTCCTAATCTTAATGTACCTCATCAATTCAGTAGCAATATTCCTGATGCAGTAAAGCAGTCTCAAATAGAATTATCGATTCCTAGTTGGGACCAATTTATTCAAGATCCACAAATGAAAAGAGCGATAGAAATTGCGCTTAACAAAAACAGTGATTTATATCTTGCTGCGTTAGATGTAGAAGAAGCTCGTGTGCGTTTTGGGTTAGCGGAAGCTGAAAAATATCCTCAAGTTAATTCATCAATGAGTGCTGACTACAGCCAATCATTAGAGTCTGGCACATCGTTCAATAAGAAATATAGTGCGGGTATTGATATCAGCTATGAACTGGATTTTTTTGGACGTATTAAAAATTTATCTGATGCAGATAAAGCAAAATTTATCGCTTCTCAAGAGATGAACCGTGCGACACAAATTATAACAATCAAAACGGTAGCAGAAGCGTATTTAGATGTGGTGTATAACCAAAAACTATTATTAATTGCACAAGAGACGAAACAAAGCTACCTCAATAGTCAATCGATAGTAATACAAAAAGTGGCGGCAGGAAAAGCGGGGCTATCAGACTTAGAACAAGCTAAAGGACAAGTTCAGTCTATTTCTATTAATATCGAAAAAATTGAAAGTGAAATTGCAAAAAATGAAAATTTACTGAATTTTTTGACGAATGATTATGTAACAAAGATAAACTCAGAGTTAGGGCACTACGAACCGAATTATCCCTTGATTATAACACCTTCAAATATTCCTTCTGAAATATTATTAAAACGCCCAGATATTATGGCAGCAGAACAAAATATTGTTTCTGAGAATGCCAATATTGGTGTAGCGAGAGCCGCTTTTTTTCCTTCAATTTCCTTTAATACGGGTATCGCAAGTAATAACGAGTCTTTAACTGGGCTATTTGATTCTTCAAATGGTATCTGGAATTTTATTCCTAAAATCACGTTGCCTATTTTTACTGGAGGATCAAATAGCCGAAATTTAGAGTTGGCAAATATTAGAAAAAATAAAGCGATTGCTAATTATGAAAAAAGCATTCAGGTGGCGTTTCGTGAAGTGAAAGATGCCCTAGTGATCAAATCGAGTTTAGAAAAACAACTTATATCCCAAGAGCAATATGTCAACACGCTGCAAAACGTCTTAATACAGAAACAAGCTAGTTATCGATATGGTGGCTTGAGCTATCTCGATGTTCTTGAAGCACAGCGTAGCTTATTTACCGAACAGCAAAATTTATTGATGTTAAAAATAGAACAGCAGAAGAATGAAATAAATTTATTCTCTGCACTAGGTGGCGGATTAATAAAATCATGAGGGTAACAATGAAAAAATTAAATACGGTATTTTTTGCAATTTCAATGGCGATGTTAGCAGCAACTGGCTATGCAAACGGCGCTGAACATAACCACTCTATTTATCCAGAAAAAGTCGCAGAACCGACAATCAATACGGAAGGAAAGCTCATTTCGATTGATAAAGAGAACAAGAAATTAACGATTAACCATAAAGAAATTGAAAGTATTGGCTGGCCACCAATGACTATGCGTTTTACTTATGAAAATGAAAATATGATTAACGGTTTACAAGAAAATGATGAATTAAAATTTTCATTTGTACAACAAGGTAATCTTTCAATGTTGAAATCTATCGAAAAGATAAACTAAATAGGTAGAGAGATGTTATGTCATTAGTTAACCTGACCAAATTGCTATTGGTAATTATTTTATCGAGTGTTATTTCAATTTTATTTTATCGTTATTTTTTCGTTGTTGAAAATAATAGCCAATCAGTTGAAAAACAAGAACGCACCGTATTGTATTGGTATGACCCAATGTATCCCAATACTAAGTTTGATCAACCAGGAAAATCCCCATTTATGGACATGGACCTTGTTCCTAAATATGCGGATGAAAACTTGGCTTCAGCGGATAGCAAAGGGATAACAATTAACCCAACACAGACACAAAATTTAGGGCTTAAAACGGTGGATGTAAAGTGGGGAAAACTAAACTATGACTTAACATTTCCAGCTGAAATTGTGTTTAATGATCACCAATTTGCTATCGTACAAGCACGAGAAAATGGTTTTGTTGAAAAAGTTTATCCATTCACAGTCGGTGAGAGGATCCAAAAAGGCGTTCCTATTGCGGAGCTAACGATCCCAGCATGGGTTGAAGCACAAAGCGAATATCTCGCACTTAAGCAAATGAATGCGAGCCAACAAGATCTTAATAGCGTCATTGAGCGTTTACGTTTAAATGGCATGCCAGAAGGTGCGCTTTCCCAGTTTATTAAAACAGGAAAAGTGCAAACACGTTTTACCGTTCAAGCCCCTATTTCTGGGGTAATTACTGCACTTAATCTGCGCTTAGGGATGAACATATCCAAAGAAGTCGTTATCGCACAAATACAAGGAACAGATCCATTATGGATTAATGCATCTGTTCCTCAGTCAGTTGCTGAATTACTTAATCAACAAACACAATTTACAGTTTCTATTCCTGCCTACCCTTCGCAGTTATTTACTGTAAAAAACTGGTTGATATTACCCAGTGCAGATCAAGCAAGTCGTACCATTAATATTCGTACAGAAATTGCTGATCCTAACCATTTATTAAAACCGGGTATGACTGCATATTTAAATCTAGTTGCAGAAGGTAAGGAAAGTTTGTTGATCCCATCGCAAGCCATTGTTGACTCAGGGAAAGAACAGCATGTTATTGCTGTTGGTGAGAATGGTGAATTTATTCCGAAAAGGGTGCGAGTGCTGAGTGAATCCCAACAAATGACAGCAATATCTGAAGGCTTACAAGTGGGCGAGCATATAGTGACTCAGGGCATTTTCCTAATTGATTCTGAAGCGAATATTGCCGGGGCATTAGCCAAGATGGAAGCGCTTCCCGAACCATCGGTGTCATCTAATCATTCATCACATAAATCTCAGGAGTAGGGTATGTTGGAATGGATTATAAGACGCTCAGTTGCTAATCGGTTTTTAGTGCTAATGGGAGTCGTATTTTTAGTTATTGCGGGTATTTGGAGCATTCGCAGTACACCTGTTGATGCATTACCTGACTTATCTGATGTACAAGTGATCATCAAAACCACTTACCCAGGGCAAGCGCCACAATTGGTCGAAAACCAAGTCACATACCCGATAACAACCACAATGTTATCTGTGCCGGGAGCAAAAACGGTGCGTGGTTTTTCTGCCTTTGGTGACTCATATGTTTATGTTATTTTTGAAGATAATACAGATTTATACTGGGCTCGTTCACGAGTTTTAGAATATTTAAACCAAGTCCAAAACCAATTACCTAAAGGTGCAGTGGCATCCATTGGACCTGATGCGACAGGTGTTGGTTGGGTTTTTGAATATGCTTTAGTGGATAAAACGGGAAAGCATAATTTAGCGGAACTGCGTTCATTACAAGATTGGTTTTTGAAATATGAATTGAAGGCGTTGCCAAATGTTTCAGAAGTTGCAACCGTTGGCGGTGTGGTTAAATCTTACCAAATCTTAGTTGACCCACTCAAACTTAGCCAATTTTCAGTGACATTACCTGAAATAAAACAGGCAGTTGAAATGGCTAACCAAGAAGCGGGTGGGTCATCGATTGAAATTGCTGAAGCTGAATATATGGTTAGAGCAAGTGGCTACCTTCAAATCTATTGATGACTTTAATAAAATCTACCTAAAAACCCCGGAAAATGACGTCCCCATTTACTTACAAGATGTGGCTCGAATACAGGAAGGGCCCGAAATGCGCCGTGGAGTTGCTGAGCTAAATGGAGAAGGCGAGGTCGTGGGTGGTATTATCTTGCTTCGTTCAGGTGAAAATGCACGTAATGTGATTCATGATGTAAAACAGAAGCTTGAAGATTTAAGCGCTAGCTTGCCGGAAGGCATCGAAATTATCACGACTTATGATAGAAGTATTCTTATTGATAACGCGATTGATAATTTAAGTTATAAGTTACTGGAAGAATTTATTGTTGTCGCATTAGTGTGTGCTGTTTTTTTATGGCATTTCCGTTCTGCGTTAGTGGCTATTATTTCCTTGCCTCTTGGATTATTTATTGCCTTTATCGTCATGCGCTACCAAGGAATAAATGCAAATATTATGTCATTAGGGGGTATTGCAATTGCGATCGGAGCCATGGTGGATGCTGCCATTGTTATGATAGAAAATGCGCATAAAAAATTAGAAAAGTGGCAGCATGAAAATGAAGGTAAAGTCATTGATAATGCCCAGCGTTGGAAAGTTATTACGGACTCGGCTGTTGAGGTTGGACCCGCATTATTTATCAGCTTATTAATTATCACATTGTCTTTTATTCCTATCTTTACGTTAGAAGGGCAAGAAGGCCGTTTATTCGGTCCACTCGCATTTACAAAAACCTATGCCATGGCGGGGGCTGCAGCGTTAGCATTAATTGTTATTCCAATTCTAATGGGGTATTGGATCCGAGGTAATATTCCAAATGAAAATAAAAACCCACTGAATCGTTGGTTGATTTCACTCTACAGCCCTATTTTGACTAAGGTATTGGCATGGCCAAAAACAACTTTGTTAATTGGTTTCTTATCTTTATTTACCGTGGTATGGCCATTAAAACATTTAGGTGGTGAATTTCTTCCTGCGATTAATGAAGGTGACTTACTTTATATGCCCTCAACGTTACCGGGGGGTTTCTCCTGCACAAGCAGCATTTTTACTACAAAATACAGATAAGTTAATCAAAACTATTCCTGAGGTGGATACAGTATTTGGAAAAGTCGGTAAAGCTGAAACAGCTACGGATTCAGCCCCGATGGAAATGATTGAAACAACGATACGTTTGAAGCCGCAAGCACAGTGGCGAGACGGCATGACTCTCGAAAAAATTATTGATGAGCTGGATGAAACGGTGCGTTTACCTGGAGTTGCGAACTTATGGGTTCCTCCTATTCGTAATCGTATCGATATGTTATCTACGGGAGTCAAAAGCCCTATAGGTATCAAAGTATCCGGCAGAGATCTCGAAGAAATTGATGCATTAGCCCAAGAAATTGAAAAAGTCACCAAATCGGTGCCTGGAGTTGTTTCTGTTTTAGCCGAGCGATTGGTTGGTGGGCGCTATATTGATGTCAAAATTGATAGAGAAAAAGCAGCTCGTTTTGGTATGAGCATCAGTGACGTACAAGTTTATATTTCAATGGCGACTGGCGGGGAAATGGTTGGGGAAACGGTTGAAGGGATTGAGCGTTATCCAATTAGCATAAGATATCCTCAAGATTACCGAAATAGTGTATCTGCGATGAAATTGTTGCCAATTTTAACGCCGAGTAAACAGCAAATTGTGCTTAGTGATGTTGCGGATGTATTCGTGAATATGGGCGCTCCAATGTTGAAAACTGAGAATGCAAGACCGACTAGTTGGATTTATATTGATGCGCGCGATCGCGATATGGTCTCTGTTATTAAAGATATTGATGCAGCAATAAAAGATAACATCCAAATGAAGCCGGGTCTTAGCTATTCCTTTACGGGGCAATTCGAATTACTTGAAAGGGCTAATCAAAAGTTAATGTTAATGGTTCCCGCTACCATCATGATTATTTTTGTCTTGCTTTATTTAGCATTCAGACGATTTAGTGAAGCTTTGCTGATTTTATTAAGCTTACCTTTTGCTTTGGTTGGGGCTATTTGGTTCCTTTACTGGATGAACTTTAATTTATCGGTTGCGACAGGAACTGGATTTATTGCATTAGCAGGTGTAGCCGCTGAATTTGGTGTGGTTATGTTGATTTATTTACGCCATGCAATCGAAGATAAAGAAAAACAGCAAGGAATAAGCAGCTTATCAGATAAAGATTTAGACTGTGCATTATATGAAGGGGCTGTTTTACGTGTTCGTCCTAAAGCCATGACGGTTGCTGTAATTTTAGCAGGTTTATTACCCATATTACTTGGAACAGGCGTTGGTTCGGAAGTGATGAGCCGTATTGCGGCGCCGATGATTGGCGGCATGATCACCGCACCGTTATTATCCCTATTTATTATTCCTGCAGCTTATAAATTAATCTGCCAGTTACGTCATAATAAATAATGATGAATATTCACCATGACTATTTTGAAGGTAAATTAAAAATGAAAAAATTAATGTTGAGTGGAATGTTATTACTGTCATTTTCTGCATTTTCTCAAAGCCAGAGCGTGCAATTGTATAAAGATGCAAATTGCGGTTGCTGTGAATTGTGGGGAGAAGGGGTTAAAAAAGCGGGATATAACGTTGAAGTGAACGAAATCAGTTATGATGAATTAAATCAACTCAATGATGAATTGAAGGTCCCTTATAACTTACGCAGCTGCCACATAGCGAAATACAAAGGCAAAGTGATTGTTGGGCATGTTCCTGTGAGTAGCCTTGATGCGATTGATGCTTTACCGGCAGATGTGGTGGGAATTTCTGTTCCGGGCATGCCAATTGGTAGCCTAGGTATGGAACAGCCAGATGGCCGTACTCAGCCTTATTCTGTGGTGCAGTTTAAAGCAAATGGGGAATACCGGTAATTGAGAAGTATTTCAGTAAGTTGCAGGATTTCCTGCAACTTATGTATTAAATTAGCTTTCTAATATTAATTCGATAGCTTTGAGCTCTTCTTGTGTAAAATTACGATTTTTTAGGATCCCCATTGCATCATCAATTTGACTGATACGGCTTGCACCGATGAGAACGGAAGTGATCCTATCATGTCTCAGTAACCATGCTAGCGCCATTTGGTTTAGTTTTTGTCCTCGTTTTATCGCTAGTTCGTTCAGTTGTTTTACCTTTGATAAAATGCTGGAAGTGAGTCTTTCTGGCGGTAAAGAAAGGTTACCCGCAGCGCGTGAATCTGCAGGAATACCATTAAGATAGCGATCGGTTAAAATCCCACCTGCTAACGGGGAATATGCGATAGAGCCGATACCTTCTTCTTCCAGTAAATCGAGTAAATCTTCTTCAGGAGTACGTTCTAGCATGGAATATCTAGGTTGGTGAATCAGGCAAGGGGTTCCTAATTCATTGAGAATATTAATGGCTTCTTTAGCTAAATTTGTTGGGTAATTAGAAATTCCCACATACAGAGCTTTTCCTTGGCGAACAATGAGATCTAGTGCTCCCATAGTTTCTTCTAATGGAGTATTGGGGTCAGGTCGATGATGATAAAAGATATCTACATAATCTAAACCCATGCGTTTCAAACTTTGATTTAGGCTTGCAACCAAATATTTTTTACTTCCCCAGTCGCCATAAGGGCCATCCCACATAGTGAAACCGGCTTTCGATGAAATGATCATTTCATCACGATAAGGCAGAAAATCCTGTTGCATGATCCTGCCAAATGTACTTTCGGCAGATCCTGGCGGTGGCCCATAATTATTCGCAAGATCGAAATGGGTGATCCCAAGGTCAAAAGCGTGGCGAAGCATGGCTTGGCAATTATCAAAGGGTTTGTTATCGCCAAAGTTGTGCCATAACCCTAATGAAATCAGTGGTAAGCGTAATCCGCTACGGCCACATAAACGATATTCCATTTCAGTATAGCGTTTTGATGATGCGACATAAGGCATACTTCACCTCCAAAATAGTGGGTAAAACTCAATTTATACTGTCATAAAGCTAAAAAGTAGGCTGAGGAATCAATGCTAATTCGTGCTTAGCAAGAAGGTTTATGAGTAAATTGTGATTGAGCCCGAAAAAAGAATGAAGTATTTTGAAATACGTGGGTATCTGCTGTGCGCCAGTCCCCACGTTTTGTGCATTAAGCTTGCTCTGGGCGAGTAAATATCAACTCGTTACCTTTAGATTGGCTTTCATCGAACTGATAGCCTTCTAAATTAAAATCAGCCAGTTGGTCTGTTTTCGTTAATTTATTTTGGATAATAAAACGGCTCATTAAACCTCGAGCTTTTTTTGCATAAAAACTGATAACTTTATATTTACCATTTTTTTCATCCAAGAAAATAGGCTTGATAATTTGGCCATCCAGTTTTTTTGTATTCACTGATTTGAAATATTCATCTGAGGCAAGATTGACTAATATTTGGTCTTTTTGCTGAGCAAGCGCTTGATTCAATTGTTTTGTAATAATATCGCCCCAGAATTCATATAGGTTTTTACCGCGGGTATTTTTCAGTGAAATTCCCATTTCTAAGCGATAAGGCTGCATTAAATCTAGCGGTCTTAAAACACCATAAAGGCCTGATAATATACGTAAATGGGATTGAGCAAACTCAAAATCGTTTTGAGAAAACGTTTCTGCTTGCATGCCCGTATATACATCCCCTTTGAAGGCGAGGATCGCTTGGCGTGCATTTTCTGGAGTAAAGTCTGTGTGCCATTCTGCAAAACGAGCGGCATTGAGCCCCGCAAGTTTGTCACTAATTTTCATTAAACTGGCGATATCCGCGGGGGTTAACTTACGACAGACATTAATTAATTTTTGAGACTCAGAGAGTAACTCAGGTTGAGTAAATTGCTGTGTTGCAAGTGGGCTTTCGTAGTCTAATGTTTTTGCAGGTGAAATTGTAATAAGCATGACTTGACCCTTAATAAAGAATGATACTGCTTACTTTAGCAAAAATTCTGCCTAATTGGCTAATTGATACGATAAGCCAAACCAATATTATTCTTTATTACGATAAGAGCACAATATAACTTGCTAAAAGGATTCAGTTTCTAATTGGCTAGCGAAATCGATTGCCAATCAAATAGTTGCTTTTGACTAGATTTACTTGCTTGCAGCAATATGGATGCATGATATTATCTGTAGACGGTGCGGCGATAGCCACAATTCCTTTATAATACGCAAAGTAATTCAAGTTGCAGTTTGTTAGCCTACACCACAAGAGTCGCAAGAATTGTAGGTAGCCAACACTGCTACAACTTGGAATATGACGGGTATAACAACGAGATTAAAGAAATGACCGATAAACTAACCTCATTACGTAGTCTGACAACTGTTGTTGCTGATACTGGCGACATCGAAGCAATGAAGCTTTACAAGCCACAAGACGCGACCACAAATCCATCGCTGATCTTAAATGCTGCACAAATTCCTGAGTACCGTAAATTAATTGATGAAGCGGTAGAATGGGCACGTAAGCAAAGCAATAATCGCGAGCAACAAATTGTTGATGCTTGTGACAAGCTGGCTGTTAATATCGGTCTGGAAATTCTGAAATTAGTTCCGGGTCGTATTTCTACTGAAGTTGATGCGCGCCTTTCTTATGATGAAGAAGCTTGTATTGCTAAAGCGCGTCACTTAATCAAAATGTACAACGATGCAGGCATCAGTAATGACCGTATTCTGATTAAACTGGCTTCGACTTGGCAGGGTATCCGTGCTGCAGAGAAACTGGAAAAAGAAGGCATTAACTGTAACCTGACTTTATTATTCTCTTTTGCTCAAGCACGTGCTTGTGCGGAAGCGGGTGTATACCTGATCTCTCCATTTGTGGGTCGTATTCTTGACTGGTACAAAGCGAATACAGATAAGAAAGAATTCGCGCCACATGAAGATCCAGGTGTGGTTTCTGTTACTGAAATCTACAACTACTACAAAGCTCACGGTTATAAAACTGTGGTAATGGGCGCAAGCTTCCGTAATGTGGGTGAAATCATTGAATTAGCCGGTTGTGACCGCTTAACTATCTCTCCAGGATTATTGAAAGAGCTGTCAGAATCACAAGGTGAATTAGTACGTAAACTGACAGATTCAGGTAAAACTCAAGAGCCAGGCGCTAAATTGACGGAAGCAGAGTTCTACTGGCAGCACAATCAAGACCCAATGGCGGTTGATAAACTGTCTGACGGTATTCGTAAGTTTGCAGTAGACCAAGAGAAACTGGAAAAAATGATTGCAGATTTACTGTAATTTATTTCGTTTTTTCTTTAAAACCCAGCCGGTTGGTTGGGTTTTTTTATATCCATTTTTCATTGAGTTAGTTCTCAATTTGAAGATAAAAATACCTTGGAACTGTATGCAGTCGTTCATCATGGTATGATATCGCTCCTGTTTATTCTTAAGTGAACAGTTTTTGGTTGAATAATTTCTTTGAGGTTTGTATGGATGAATTGCGCATAGGTCTGGTTTCTGTTTCTGATCGTGCTTCGAGCGGTATTTATGAAGATAAAGGCATTCCTGCATTAGAGGAGTGGTTAGCGAAAACGCTGACAACACCTTTTCGCATCGAAACTCGTCTGATCCCTGATGAGCAAATCATGATAGAGCAAACATTATGTGAGCTGGTGGATGAATTTGCTTGCCATTTAGTCCTAACTACCGGGGGCACAGGACCCGCTCGTCGCGATGTCACTCCTGACGCAACTCTCGCGATTGCAGACCGTGAGATGCCAGGGTTTGGCGAACAAATGCGGCAAATTAGCCTAAAGTTCGTGCCTACTGCGATATTATCACGCCAAGTTGGAGTAATACGCAATCAGGCTCTGATTTTAAATTTACCAGGGCAGCCTAAAGCAATTGCGGAAACTTTGGAAGGCTTAAAGGACAAAGAAGGGAATGTAGTCGTTTCTGGTATTTTCGCCAGTGTTCCTTATTGTATTCAATTGCTTGATGGCCCATATGTGGAAACAGACTCTACGGTTGTGAAGGCATTTAGACCTAAATCAGCAATTCGTTCTGAGTAGTATTTCAATATCATCAGGTGAGCATTGACTCACCTGATTAATAATATTTAATGCATAAAATCACATACGTTAGTCAAACTTAACTGCGTTGACCAATCGGTAATACCGTTTTGCCATATTGCTCATTTAATATTTCCGCAACCGCTAAATAAAATGCGCTAGCACCGCAGATAATTCCTTCAAAACCTGCAAATTTTAGTAATGCCGAATTTCCCGTAATATTACCAATCGCTAATAAAGCGAATAATACAGTTAAGCTACCAAAGACAAATTGCAAAACAAAATTAGCTTTGAATGTTCCCAAGAACATGAAAAAGGTAAAAATTCCCCAAATAGCGAGGAAAACACCTAAAAACTCAGGTGAAGTTGCTTCAGCTAATCCCATTGAAGGTAAAAATAATAGACCAACTAATGCAATCCAAAACATCCCGTAAGAAGTAAATGCGGTTGCACCGAATGTATTGCCTTTTTTGTATTCAATCAGGCCCGCAATAAATTGAGCAATACCACCATAAAAAATGCCCATACTTAAAATAACGGATGAAAGAGGGAAAAAACCTGCGTTATGAATGTTTAGCAGGATGGTTGTCATACCAAAGCCTAGTAAACCAAGTGGGCCTGGATTTGCAAGAGAGCTAGACTGCATATAACCTCTGGTAAAATATAAAAAATTCAAATAGATAAAAAAACAAAAAGTTTTGCCAAAGTGACAGCGGCGGCGCATCATACGCAGTTTTAATTGTTTAAACCATGATCACAAGACAGGTTTTTTTGCAATAAATGCAAATTTTTTTGATTCTCCCCCTTGATGAATGAATTTGTGACCCCATCTTAAAAGCATCAACTGATATCAATCCAAATTATTGCGTATTGAAAAATAATTTAGGCTCAGAGTGAAAACTCCCTTGAAAATGAAATATTGAGCCTCATATAGATTGATATCAAATCATAGTGAAAAGAATTCCTTTGGAGGCGTTTTAGATGGGTAAAATCATTGGTATCGACTTGGGTACAACTAACTCATGCGTTGCAATTATGGATGGTACTACAGCTCGTGTTCTGGAGAACAGCGAAGGTGATAGAACGACTCCTTCCATCATTGCGTACACTCAAGATGGTGAAATTTTAGTTGGTCAGCCAGCAAAACGTCAGGCTGTGACTAACCCAGAAAATACTTTATTTGCAATCAAGCGTTTAATTGGTCGTCGTTTCCAAGACGAAGAAGTTCAGCGCGACGTTTCTATCATGCCATATAAAATCATTGCGGCTGATAACGGCGATGCTTGGTTAGATGTGAAAGGCCAAAAAATGGCTCCGCCACAAGTTTCAGCTGAAGTTCTGAAAAAAATGAAGAAAACAGCTGAAGACTATTTAGGTGAGCCTGTAACAGAAGCAGTTATTACTGTACCTGCTTACTTTAACGATGCTCAGCGTCAAGCGACTAAAGATGCTGGTCGTATCGCTGGTTTAGAAGTAAAACGTATCATTAACGAACCAACAGCTGCGGCATTAGCATATGGTTTAGATAGAGAAGTGGGTAACCGTACTATTGCGGTTTATGACTTAGGTGGTGGTACATTTGACTTATCAATCATCGAAATTGATGAAGTTGATGGCGAAAAAACCTATGAAGTTTTGGCAACCAATGGTGATACTCACTTAGGTGGTGAAGACTTCGATACTCGTTTAATCAACTACTTAGTTGAAGAGTTTAAGAAAGAACAAGGTGTTGACCTACGTAACGACCCGTTAGCGATGCAACGTCTGAAAGAAGCTGCAGAAAAAGCAAAAATTGAGCTGTCTTCTGCACAACAAACAGACGTTAACCTGCCGTACATTACAGCGGATGCAACAGGTCCTAAACATATGAATATTAAAGTGACTCGTGCGAAATTAGAGTCACTGGTAGAAGATTTAGTTAAGCGTTCTATGGAGCCAGTTAAAGTTGCTCTGCAAGACGCGGGCTTAAGCGTGAGCGAAATCAACGACGTTATTTTAGTTGGTGGCCAAACACGTATGCCAATGGTTCAAAAAGTTGTTGCTGATTTCTTTGGTAAAGAACCACGTAAAGACGTGAACCCTGACGAAGCAGTTGCAATGGGTGCGGCAGTACAAGGTGGTGTTTTAGCGGGTGATGTTAAAGACGTTCTGTTACTTGACGTAACGCCTCTGTCTTTAGGTATCGAAACCATGGGTGGTGTGATGACTTCGTTAATCTCGAAGAACACCACTATCCCAACGAAACATAGCCAAGTATTCTCAACAGCGGAAGATAACCAAGCAGCGGTAACTATCCATGTTCTGCAAGGTGAGCGTAAACGTGCAAGTGATAACAAATCACTGGGTCAGTTTAACTTAGATGGTATTCAACCTGCCCCACGCGGTATGCCACAAATTGAAGTGACTTTTGATATCGATGCTGATGGTATCTTGCATGTTTCTGCGAAAGATAAAAATAGCGGACGTGAGCAAAACATCACCATTAAGGCTTCTTCAGGTCTGAATGACGAGGAAATCGAAAAAATGGTACGTGACGCAGAAGCAAACGCTGAAGCTGACCGTAAATTTGAAGAGTTAGTTCAGGTTCGTAACCAAGCTGACCAATTAGTTCACGGTACTCGTAAACAAATTGAAGAAGCCGGTGATAAATTACCAGCTGAAGATAAAGCGAATATTGAAAAAGCAACTTCTGAATTAGAAGCGGCAGCAAAAGGTGAAGATAAAGCGGATATTGAAGCGAAAATCCAAGCTTTAGTCACTGCATCTGCAAAACTTTTGGAAATCGCACAGCAACAAGCTCAAGCGCAAGCGGGTGGTGCTGCTGGCGCAGAAGCGAAGAAAGATGATGACGTTGTTGATGCTGAATTCGAAGAAGTTAACGACAAAGATAAAAAATAATGCCCTTAGCGGGCGCAGTAGCTGTAGCAAATGCTAGTTAATGGTTACTGATACCGGATACGGGCGTCGAGGGAACTCTACGCCCGTTCCGCATGTTAAGGGTAAATAGAATGGCGAAAAGAGATTTTTATGAGGTGCTAGGCCTCGAAAGAAATGCTTCAGATAAAGATATTAAGCGAGCTTATAAGCGCTTAGCGATGAAGCATCACCCCGACCGTAATCAGGGGGATAAAGAATCAGAAGGTAAATTTAAAGAAATTAAAGAAGCTTACGAAGTTCTTTCTGACGAGCAAAAACGCGCCGCTTATGACCAATATGGTCATGCAGCGTTTGAGCAAGGCGGAATGGGCGGAGGCGGCGGCTTTGGTGGTGGCGCTGACTTTAGTGATATCTTTGGTGACGTCTTCGGTGATATTTTTGGAGGTGGCCGCAGACAGCAGCGCCCAAGCCGTGGTTCTGACCTACAGTACAACATGGAACTGACTCTTGAAGAGGCTGTCCGTGGAGTGACCAAAGAAATCCGTATTCCGACCTTAGAAACCTGTGACGTTTGTCATGGTAATGGTGCGAAACCGGGAACCAGTGCGGATACGTGCTCAACCTGTCACGGTATGGGCCAAGTCCATATGCGCCAAGGCTTTTTCTCTGTACAGCAACCTTGTCCAACTTGCCATGGTCGCGGTAAAGTTATCAAAGATCCATGCAACAAATGTCATGGTCATGGCCGTGTTGAAAGATATAAAACACTGTCAGTTAAAATTCCAGCGGGTGTCGATACGGGTGACCGTGTTCGTTTGTCAGGGGAAGGTGAAGCCGGAGAAAACGGAGCACCAGCAGGAGACTTATTTGTTCAGGTTCATGTATTGCCTCATAATATTTTTGAGCGTGATGGTAATAACCTGCACTGTGAGGTGCCGATTAACTTTGCTGATGCAGCACTGGGTGGCGAAATTGAAGTGCCAACCCTTGATGGGCGTGTAAAACTGAAAATCCCAGCAGAAACTCAAACCGGTAAAATTTTCCGTATGAAAGGAAAAGGTGTGAAATCGGTACGTGGTGGCCTGCAAGGTGATTTAATGTGCCACATCGTTGTTGAAACCCCTGTTAAACTCAATGAGAAACAAAAAGAGTTACTCAAAGAATTTGGTGAATCATTAGGTGGAAAGAGCGGTGAGAAGAACAGCCCGCGCTCTAAAAGCTTTTTAGATGGTGTGAAGAAATTCTTTGATGATTTAACTAATAAATAATTAGTTAATAGTTGGTAAAGTTAGAATGGCTGACTGAGCATATTGCCAAGTCAGCCATTTTTTTATCTTATTTTACAACTTCACCGCTAGCAACCACAGTTTCTCGGACTTTATTGGCAAAATCTTGAGCTTCTTTGATGATTGAATTTTCATCCGCAGTCAGTATTTTACGGTCTTTCATCAATACGTTGCCATCAACTATGGTATGACGAACATTGGCTCCATTAGCCCCATATACCAGCGCAGCATATGGGCTATACATAGGAACCATATTAGGTGATTTAGTATCAATAACAATAATATCAGCTAATTTCCCTGGTTCGAGAGAGCCCAGTTTATCTTCCATGTGTAATACACGAGCAGAGCCCATTGTTGCCATATCAACAACAGTGATTGGTGGCATCGCTGCTCTATCTTTATTTGCTAGTTTGTGAATCTTACCCACTAAATTCAACTCATTTAACGTCGTCAACGTATTACTCGACATTGGTCCATCAGTTCCCAAGCCAACACGGATCCCTTTTTCAAGCATGGTTGTCACAGGGGCAACACCCTTAGCGGACTTAGTATTCGCACTGATATTATGTGCAACACCGACATCATATTGTTTGAGCAAATCTATATCTTTTTCATCAACCATAATGGCATGGGCAGCTATTACTTTATTGTTCAGTGCACCTATGTCTGCCATATATTGTACCGGGCTTTTGCCACCAGTGCGTTTGGCGATTTCTTCTTGCTCACGATCTGTTTCTGCAAGATGGATCATCACGGGAACATCAAGTTCTTGAGATAATTTTGCTATTTTCTGCAAATGTTCTGTTGTATTAGTGTAAGGTGCATGAGGAGCAAAAGCGGGGGTAATACGTGGATGATCTTTGTATTGATTGATAAAGTTTACAGCATAATTGATGCCTTCATCCGCATTTTTCGCATCAGCGACAGGAAATTGAATCACAGATTCGCCAAGAACTGCCCTTAACCCAATCTTATCAACGGTTTTAGCCACTTCATCTTCAAAATAATACATATCAACGTAAGTTGTGACACCCCCTTTAATCATTTCAACATTAGCAAGGTTTGCCCCAACTCGTACCATTTCACGGGAGACCATTTTATTTTCTAATGGGAAGATATAACGATGTAAACGGTCTGGAACATCATCGGCTAAGGAACGAAATACGGTCATAGATGCATGTGTATGCGTGTTAATTAGCCCTGGCATGACAATATCACCATCAACATTTAGTACATTAGGTGCTTGATAACGTTGAGCAAGCTCAGGACCACCAACAGCAATAATTTTATTGCCTTTGATGACAACCGTACCATGGTCAATAACCTGCTTTTGAGAATCCATTGTTAAGATAGTGCCATCTACAATTATGATGTCAGCAGGTGTAGCAGCAAAGCTAGAAAAAGAAGTACTAATAATGGAAATAGCCAGTAAAGATTTTAAAAGTGACATTTTGGCCTCATATCTGGTGAGAAAATATAAAAACTATAGGTAAATAAAAAGAAATAATACTGTTTTTAATAAAACTAAATTTATTGCTTGGTAACTGAACATTCAAATAATAATAATTTTATTAATGACTTAATTTTGCTAATAAAACACCAAAAACAATAACAACACAGGCAACGACTCGCATGACGTTGAATTTTTCTTTAAGAAAAGCAATGGATAGGAACATAGCGAATAGTACACTAGTTTCTCTAATTGCAGCGACCATGACAATGGGGGCTTGGCTCATCGCCCATATAGCAATACCATAGCTAATGAGTTGCATTAACCCACCTAGTAACCCAGAGCGCCAGTATTGTTGAATTCCAACAATTAGGGTACCACGATATTTGATAAAGCCAGGTACAGCTAACACAATCCCATTCAATAGAAATAACCAAAGTGTATAAACTACGGGGTCTTCACTTGCTCTAGCACCATAGCCATCAGATAAGGTATAACAGGCAGTAAAAAAGGCAGTTGATATGGCAAAAGCCAGTGCTTTTCCTTTGATATTTAAGGTGAATTTTTTTCCTGCAAAGGCAATGAGCACTACGCCACTAATGATAAATAAAACACCAATAAGGCCCATTAATGGAATTAGCTCACTAAATAGCAAAGCGCCGAGTAGTGCAGTCATTAATGGTGCAGACCCACGTGATATGGGGTATATCTGGCTTAAATCGCCATGTGTATAAGCCTGACTTAAAAAAAAGGTATAGCCAATATGAAATAATACCGATAAAGCTAGCCAATGGATAGCTTCTGGTGATGGTAGGCCTAACCAGAATATTGCTGGTAGCGTTAAGATGCCAGAAAAAACAGAAATCATGACTAGACCGAAAAAGCGGTCATTGCCAAATTTAACAATGGCGTTCCAGCTTGCATGGCAAAAAGCAGCAAAAAGCACGGCACATAGTACGTGAGTTGTCATTAGTAAATTGTAATCTTGAGTTTTTTATTGGCAATCTAATCGCATTTTATTTGCGAAGCGCTTTGCAAATATCTTGCAAGTAGTCTCCCACATTTAAAATCTTCACGAAAGATATCGAAAGCAGAAGTTAAAAAATTATTTTGTGATAGTTGAAAAATATAGCTTGGGTATTGTAATAAAAAATTGAAATTATAAAGCCCATTTTTAACAAAATTTGTTATTTGTTTTTATAAAAGTTGTCTATAGTGAAATTAACGTTTCTTTATCATTCACTGTGATGCTTAACTTAAATTGATCGGTAATTTCGATTTGTTGGTGATGAATAAACGACTTTTTACGAATTAATGATTAGCATAGTATTAACATTCAAAAATATATTGGGGTTAACTATATGACAGCAATTATTCGTAAATTTCTAAGGTTAGAAGCAGCAGGGGGCTTACTCCTGATTATTGCTGCCATAGTCGCTTTAATGATGGCTAATTCGCCATTACAAGGGGCTTATCAGCAATTTTTAGATATTCCTGTATCAATTAAAATATCAGAGTTTGGTTTAGATAAACCTCTGATATTATGGATTAATGACTTCTTAATGGCGATTTTCTTTTTGGTGGTCGGCCTTGAAGTAAAACGTGAATTATTAGAAGGATCTCTTGCCGGGCGTGATAAAGCGATATTTCCAGCAATTGCAGCATTAGGGGGAATGATTGCCCCTGCACTAATTTACCTGTTATTTAATGGGGGAGATGCAGTTACTCAGCAAGGTTGGGCGATACCTGCAGCGACAGATATTGCGTTTGCTTTGGGGGTGATGGCTCTATTAGGTAAGCGGGTTCCAACAGAACTTAAGGTATTCTTATTAGCATTGGCTATTATTGATGACCTTGGTGTTATCGTAATTATTGCTTTTTTCTACACAAGTTCTGTTTCTTTGGTTGCATTGGGGCTTTCAGCACTGTGCATCGCCATTCTCTGTATGATGAATTGGCGTAGAGTAGAGAATACAGCGGCTTACTTAGTTATTGGGTTAATATTATGGGTGTGTATTTTGAAATCTGGGGTTCATGCCACACTAGCAGGGGTCATTGTTGGCTTCTTGATTCCTTTACATGGTACTAACCAGACCAAGCCTTCAGAAGAATTGGAACACGTCTTACACCCATGGGTTGTTTACTTAATTCTACCTATTTTTGCGTTTGCTAATTCGGGTGTACAGTTTCAAGGTGTAACATTAGAAGGTTTATTAAGCCCACTGCCATTAGGTGTCGCTGCAGGGCTAATTTTTGGTAAGCCTATCGGAATTTTTCTATTTAGTTGGGTTTCGGTAAAACTTGGGTTTGCAAAGTTGCCTGAGTCGATTAACTTAAAACAGGTTTTTGCCGTTTCTGTATTGTGTGGGATCGGTTTTACTATGTCTATTTTTATAACCGGCCTCGCATTTGATGGGCTTGATGAGGTGTATAGTACCTATTCACGTCTAGGTATTTTGCTTGGTTCTACGTTAGCTGCATTTTTAGGTTACTTTATGTTAAGAGTCGTGTTACCGAAACAAAAAGACTAACTTAGTACCAGCTCAATATTTAATTTTGCAAATTATTAGTAAGAATTTCCGAACTAATAATCTATGATATACCGTAGTGTGTTTATAAATACACTACGGTATTCATTTTAAAGGCTCTGAGAAATATGAGCTGCGGGTAAATGTGTATGGTCAATAGTGGTTTTTCTAGCTAGTGACGGTACAAAAGGAATCGATATGCGGGTTTCACATCTTAATTTTAACCATCTTTACTACTTCTGGCATGTATGTAAAGAAGGCTCTGTCGTCGGAGCAGCAGAAGCGCTTTACCTGACTCCTCAGACAATTACAGGGCAAATAAAAGCATTGGAAGAACGATTAGGTGGAAAATTATTCAAAAGGCAGGGGCGAGGTTTGGTGCCATCTGAGCTTGGGCAATTAATTTTTCGCTATGCAGATAAAATGTTTATGCTTAGCCAAGAAATGCTAGATATCGTTAATTACAGCCGCGAATCTAATTTACTGTTTGACGTCGGGGTTGCGGATACGCTATCAAAACAGTTAGTTAGTAAAATATTAGAAACTACAGTTGTAGAGCATGAACAAATTCATTTGCGTTGTTTTGAATCAACACATGAATTGCTATTAGAGCAGCTCAGCCAACATAAATTGGACATGATTTTGTCTGACTGCCCAGTTGACTCATCGCAGCAAGAAGGCTTGTTTTCGGTGAAATTGGGCGAGTGTAATATGAGTTTCTTTTGTCGTCAGCCAATCCCTAAAAAACCATTCCCTGAATGTTTAGAGGAACGTCGTTTATTAATTCCTGGGCGGCGATATTTGTTAGGTAGGCATATCTTAGCTTGGATACGAAATAAAAATCTGCAAGTTGAAGTGTTAGGTGAGTTTGATGATGCAGCGCTTATGAAAGCATTTGGTATGCATTATAATGCGATTTTTGTTGCTCCATCGCAGTATACACCTGATCTTCTAGGTGGTGAAGACATTGTAGAGTTAGGCCGTTTAGAGAGCGTAAAAGAAGAATACTACGTTATTTTTGCAGAGAGAATGATCCAGCACCCAGCAGTACAGCGAGTGTGTAATAAAGATTTTTCAGATTTATTTTCAGTTCCGCTTGATAGCTTAGATAAAAAATAGCGATAAATAAAAAACCGGCATAAGCCGGTTTTTTAAGCTAATCAAGAAGCAAAATTACATTGCTTTGATTTGAGCAACTAAGTTAGCTTTATGACGTGCTGCTTTATTTTTGTGGATCAGGCCTTTAGTAGCATGGCGATCAACAATAGGTTGCATGTCATTGAATGCTTTCTGAGCAGCTTCTTTATCGCCTGCAGCGATAGCAAGGTAAACTTTCTTGATAAAAGTACGTACCATAGAGCGACGGCTAGCATTATGCTGGCGACGTTTCTCTGACTGAACGGCACGTTTCTTAGCTGATTTGATATTAGCCAAGGTCCAACTCCCAAATGTATTCTATTGAGGACAATTCAAAGGTCGAGGAATATGCCCTTTCGCCCTTCATTTGTCAATGGATTTGTGCAAATAAACATCGTGTACTTCGATGCTCATGCGCTGTGAATGGTGCAAGATTCTATCAGCAAATATAAGAAGAATACAGATCTTAGCGTGAAAAAATGCGTAATTGATGGCAGAAATTTAAAAAGAATTAAGGCGAAAAATATTTTTTAGTTTATCAATCAGTAGGTAGTATGAAAATCAAGCATGTTCTGGTTGTTTTCTGTTCTTTTTGACCACGTGGTTATAACCATTGAAGTATAAAACATAAAAATATAATATTTTTAGAGACCTTGGAACAAATTTGTTGTATTGATAATCCATTGGTTACCCCAAAGTTTTTGATGTTCGAATCTAATTGCTCTGTTTGAGGAGCGTAATAACCCACTAATTGCATAAAAATAGTGGTTAATAAATCGTGTAGAGATCAAAAAAATAGGGTTTAATGAAACCTTTTGCGAACTAAGGTTAACCTTATGCGTCGTACAAGGTATAATCCTGCAATTTCCTCGGTATTGAGCCTGTTATGGAGCTAATTCGCGGTATACAGAATATCCGGGCGTGCCATCATGGTTGCGTGCTGACTATCGGTAATTTTGATGGTGTCCATCGTGGGCATCAGGTTTTGCTTCAAAATTTGAAACTTAAGGGAGCGCAGTTAGGGTTACCAACTGTCGTGATGATATTTGAGCCACAGCCCCTTGAATTTTTTATTGGTGACAAAGCGCCTGCGCGTTTGACACGCTTGCGAGACAAAGTTAAATATCTTGCAGACAGTGGTATTGATTACCTCTTATGTGTTGAATTTAACCAGCACTTTGCATCATTAACACCCGCTGAGTTTGTTGCTGACTTACTTGTCAGTAAGCTTGGGGTAAAGTATCTCGCTATAGGTGATGATTTCCGCTTTGGGAAAAATCGCATGGGGGACTTTACTTTTTTACAACAAGCGGGCGATAAATTTGGTTTTGAAGTTGCAGATACAGAAAGCTTCTGTGATTCAGGGCTTCGTATTAGCAGTACAGCGATACGAAAAGCGATTCAAGAAAACAATCTTGAATTAGCTGAAAGCCTATTAGGGCATTCTTATCGTATTAGCGGGCGAGTGGTTCATGGCAATCAACTTGGCAGAACAATAGGTTTTCCAACAGCAAACCTACCGTTAAAACGTTTAGTCACACCAGTTACTGGTGTGTATGCTGTAGAAGTTTACGGTTTAGGTGATAAGCCTCTACCTGGTGTGGCAAATATTGGCACACGTCCGACTGTATCTGGAAAAGGAACACAGTTAGAAGTTCATCTGATTGATGCAAATATGGATTTATATGGGCGTCATATCGATGTAGTGTTACGTAAGAAATTACGTGATGAGCAGCGGTTTGCTTCGTTGGAAGCGCTTAAGGAGCAAATTGCTAATGATGTAATTGCAGCGAGAGAGTATCTTACTGCAATAGGAATCAGATAATTTAGCGGAAAATTGGAACTGAGAATCGATGAGTGACTATAAAAATACCCTGAATCTACCAGAAACAGGGTTCCCAATGCGTGGCGATCTCGCTAAACGCGAACCACAGATGTTAGAGCGCTGGTACAAAGAAGGTTTGTATCAGGCAATCCGTAAAGCAAAATCGGGCAAGAAAACCTTTATTCTGCACGATGGTCCTCCGTATGCTAACGGCAGTATTCATATTGGTCACTCAGTTAACAAAATTCTCAAAGATATTATTATTAAGTCCAAAGGGTTGGCGGGTTATGATTCCCCATACATCCCAGGTTGGGACTGCCATGGATTACCGATTGAACATAAAGTTGAACAAATCGTCGGTAAGCCAGGGGAAAAAGTTTCTGCCGCTGAATTTCGTGCACAATGCCGTCAATACGCTAAAGAGCAAATTGAAGGCCAAAAAGCTGATTTCATGCGTCTTGGTGTTTTAGGTGAGTGGGATAAACCTTATCTAACAATGGATTTTAAAACCGAGGCTCACATTATTCGAGCATTGGCGAAAACTATTGCAAACGGCCATTTAGTGAAAGGGGCAAAACCTGTTCACTGGTGTACAGCTTGCGGTTCTTCATTAGCGGAAGCTGAAGTCGAATATTATGATAAAACCTCGCCATCTATCTATGTTCGATTCCCTGCGGCAGATGGCAAAACCGTGTGCGAAAAATTTGGTGTGGCAAGTGACAAAACTCCGTCGCTGGTTATTTGGACAACGACACCTTGGACATTGCCAGCAAACCGCGCAATTTCATTAAATCCTGAATTCAAATATAACTTGGTCGATGCAAATGGCGAGTTAGTCATTTTAGCTGCTGACCTTGTTGAAGACGTGATGAAAACTGCGGGTATCACCGCATGGGAAGTTCTTGGTGAATGCGAAGGTTCAGCATTAGAATTGTTGCGCTTCCAGCACCCATTTATGGGCTTTGATGTTCCTGCTATTTTGGGCGATCACGTGACATTAGACGCAGGTACGGGGGCTGTTCATACCGCACCAGGCCACGGCCCTGAAGACTATGTTGTCGGGCAGAAATATGGCTTAGAAACGGCTAATCCTGTGGGCCCAGATGGCTGCTTCTTACCAAATACTTACCCAACATTAGATGGTGTATTTATTTTTAAAGCTAATGACCTTATCGTTGAATTATTGAACGAAAAAGGTGCGTTACTGTACAAACAAGCGATTCAACACAGCTACCCATGTTGCTGGCGCCATAAGACTCCAGTTATCTTCCGTGCTACGCCACAGTGGTTTATCGGCATGGATAAAAACGGTTTACGTGAACAATCTCTGAAAGAAATTGATATTGTTCAATGGATCCCGGGTTGGGGACGTGCACGAATTGAGTCTATGGTTGAAAACCGCCCTGACTGGTGTATTTCTCGTCAGCGTACTTGGGGTACCCCAATGTCGTTGTTTGTTCATAAAGACACTGAAGAGCTACATCCTCGCACATTAGAATTAATGGAAGAAGTGGCTAAGCGTGTTGAAGTGGATGGCATCCAAGCATGGTGGGATCTTGACCCTGCCGAGCTTCTGGGTGATGAAGCTGAAATATATCGTAAAGTACCTGATACCTTAGACGTGTGGTTTGATTCAGGCTCAACACATTTTGCGGTTGTTGATGCACGTCCTGAATTCCATGGTAATTCAGCGGATATGTACCTTGAAGGGTCGGATCAACACCGTGGCTGGTTTATGTCATCATTGATGTTATCAACAGCAATGAAAGGGAAAGCACCTTATCGCCAAGTGTTGACACATGGTTTTACTGTTGATGGCCAAGGCCGCAAAATGTCTAAATCTTTAGGCAACACAGTAAGCCCACAAGATGTAATGAATAAACTGGGTGCAGATATTTTACGTTTATGGGTTGCATCAACGGATTATACTGGCGAAATCGCGGTTTCAGATGAAATTTTAAAACGTGCTGCTGATTCATATCGCCGTATTCGTAATACTGCACGTTTCTTACTGGCTAACCTGAGTGGCTTCAATCCTGAAACCGACATGGTGAAACCAGAAGATATGGTGGTTTTAGATCGTTGGGCGGTGAGCCGTGCGTTAGAAGCTCAGCAAGAAATTGCTAAAGCCTATGATGAATATGACTTCTTGTCTGTTATCCAGAGATTAATGCATTTCTGCTCCATTGAAATGGGGTCATTCTATCTGGATATCATCAAAGACCGTCAGTATACGGCGAAAAGTGATAGTTTAGCGCGTCGTAGCTGCCAAACTGCGTTATTCCATATTGTTGAAGCATTAGTGCGTTGGATGGCCCCAGTTCTGTCCTTCACTTCCGATGAAATTTGGAATGAGTTACCAGGAAAACGCGCTCAATTTGTTCTTACCGAAGAGTGGTATGACGGTTTGTTTGGTTTAGATGAATCAAATGAAATGAACAACAGCTTCTGGACCGAGCTATTGGCTGTTCGTGGTGAAGTGAATAAGGTCTTAGAACAAGCGCGTACTGATAAGCTTATCGGGGGCTCATTAGAAGCTGCGGTGACATTGTATGCGGATAAAGCTCTGGCCGAAAAACTGCAAAGCTTGGGTGATGAATTACGCTTTGTTTTACTGACATCACAAGCCCATGTCGCTGATATCGCAACAGCTCCAGCAGATGCACAAGAAAGTGAATTGAAAGGCCTGAAAATTGCTTTCAGTAAAGCAGCGGGTGAAAAATGCCCACGTTGCTGGCATTATGCAAGTGATATCGGTTCTTCAAGCGAGCAACCAGAAATCTGTGGTCGCTGTGTCACTAACGTAGCCGGTAACGGCGAAACACGTAAGTTTGCTTAATGAAGACGCCAGTTTGTTCTACCGGTTTGCGTTGGTTATGGTTAACCATTGTGATCATCGTTGCGGATTTAGGCATTAAGCAATTAGTGCTTAGTGACCTAAATTTGTACGAACCGCATCCGATAATGCCATTTTTTAACATAATGTATGCACAAAATTTTGGCGCGGCATTTAGTTTCTTGGCTGATGAAGGCGGATGGCAACGTTGGTTCTTTGCAGGTATTGCAATTGGGATCTCCGTTATCTTAATGGTTATGATGTATCGCCAAAGTGCACAAAAACGCCTATCTAACATTGCATATGCATTGATTATTGGTGGTGCTATCGGTAATTTAAGCGACCGTTTAGTCCATGGCTTCGTTATCGATTACCTTGATTTTTACGTCGGTAATTGGCATTGGCCGACATTTAACCTAGCGGATATGGCCATATGTATTGGTGCAGCTCTTGTGATTTTAGAAGGTTTCCTACCAGATAAATCAAAGCAAGAAAAAGCCAAATAAAATGGTAGTGCACTAGGTTAGAATGTAATAACTCACAGCCCAGATTTTCTGGGCTGAATTTTATGATAAATAGGTTTGGTTTATGTCTACTCAAATACAGGCGCAGAGCTCTGTTTTACTGCATTTCACACTGAAATTGGAAGATGGCTCTACGGCTGATTCCTCGCATGCACAAGGAAAGCCTGCGTTGTTTGTTTTAGGGAATGACTCCTTATCGCCAGAACTTGAAGCTCAATTGATTGGCCTTAATGAAGGTGAAAAGAAAAGTTTTTCGCTGCCCGGAGACACTGTTTTTGGGAAACATAATCCTGATTTAGTTCAATATTTTTCATTGCGTGACTTTATAGAAACAGGCATTCCTGAAATTGGTACGATAATGCTATTTACCGCGATGAATGGCAGTGAAATGCCAGGTGTAGTAAAATCAATTGAAGGTGAGTCGATTACTATTGATTTTAACCACCCTCTCGCTGAGCAGCAGATTAGTTTTGATATCGAAGTGCTTGAAGTAGACCCGCAATTGGAGAATCACAATGCAAATATTAATGGCTAACCCTCGTGGATTTTGTGCTGGCGTAGACCGCGCAATTAGCATCGTAGAAAGGGCATTAGAAATATATGGTGCTCCGATTTACGTTCGTCACGAAGTGGTTCATAACCGTTATGTTGTTGATGATTTACGTCAACGTGGTGCTATCTTTATTGAAGAAATCTCAGAAGTACCGGATGGGTCAATCTTGATTTTTTCTGCGCATGGCGTTTCTCAAGCCATTCGCCAAGAAGCGCGTTCTCGCGATCTAACGATGTTATTTGATGCCACTTGTCCTTTGGTGACGAAAGTCCATATGGAAGTTGCACGAGCGAGTCGTAAAGGCAAAGAAGCCATTTTAATTGGGCATGCCGGGCATCCAGAAGTCGAAGGCACGATGGGCCAATATAGTAACCCTGAAGGCGGGATGTATCTTGTTGAGAGCCCAGAAGATGTTTGGAAATTAAAAGTGAAAGATGAAAATAATCTCTCTTTCATGACACAAACAACACTTTCTGTTGATGATACCTCTGATGTTATTGATGCACTGACTTCTCGCTTTCCAAGCATTGTAGGACCTCGTAAAGACGATATTTGCTATGCAACGACTAACCGCCAAGAGGCAGCGAGAGAACTTGCAGAACGCGCTGATATTGTTTTAGTTGTCGGTTCTAAAAACTCATCAAACTCAAATCGTCTAGCGGAATTAGCTTCGCGCATGCAAAAACCTGCATTTTTAATTGATGGTGCAGAAGATATTAAAACGGAATGGTTAGCAGATAAAAATATTATCGGCTTAACTGCGGGGGCATCAGCACCAGACATCTTGGTTAGGCAAGTCATTGATCGACTTAAAGAGTTAGGAGCCGACTCGGTTGTTGAGTTGCAAGGGCGTGAAGAAAATATCGTCTTTGAAGTCCCTAAAGAATTAAGAGTTGAGGTTAAAGAGATTAATTAATCATTTGGTTTTAATTACAGGAACAGCCGCTTTACCATTCCTATCTTTGCGGCTGTTTTAACCTTTTTATTCAAGTTGTTCCCTTCGCGTTTTCTCTCAATTAAAACTTTTACTGATAATCTCTATGCTTTCTACGCTTTTGTTAATAACTCTGCATTTTTGCTAGCAGAATACAGTCAGGATAGTTAATCTGTATCACAATCATTTCTAAACTGTGGGTAAAAATAGCCTTTTTATCCTAAACAACAGTTCAAATTTATATATTTGCATTAATTAAAAAAGGATAAACCATGGCAAATTCAGTGGTACGTGTCGCAATAGTTGGTGCAGGTGGACGTATGGGACGCCAGCTAATCCAAGCCGCACAACAACAAGATGGAATTCAATTGGGGGCAGCGATTGAGCGTGAAGGATCATCATTTATCGGAACTGATGCAGGTGAACTCGCAGGTATCGGTAAGTTAGGTATTTCCATTGTTGATTCACTTGACCAGGTTGTTAATGATTTTGATGTGGTTATTGATTTTACGCGTCCAGAAGGCACATTGCATTACTTAGCATTTTGTAAAGCCAACCAAAAAGCCATGGTCATTGGTACGACAGGGTTTGATGAGCAAGGGAAGCAAGCCATTGCCGAAGCTGCGAAATCTATTCCTATTGTCTTTGCAGCAAATTTCAGTGTTGGCGTCAATGTGGTACTGAAATTACTGGAAAAAGCAGCAAAAGTAATGGGAAATTACACGGATATTGAAATTGTTGAAGCTCATCACCGCCATAAAGTGGATGCGCCATCAGGTACTGCTTTAGCCATGGGGGAATCTATTGCTAGCGCGCTGGGTAAAAAATTTAAAAGAGTGTGCCGTATACACCCGTGAAGGCTACACCGGAGAGCGAGAACCTGGAACCATTGGTTTTGCAACTATCCGAGCTGGGGATATTGTGGGTGAACATACCGCCATGTTTGCAGATATCGGGGAACGAATTGAAATTACTCACAAAGCCTCTAGCCGCATGACCTTTGCAAATGGTGCAATTAAGGCATCAGGTTGGGTTTGCGCTAGAAATAGTGGGTTATATGATATGAAAGATGTGTTAAATCTTGATAATTTATAGTATTTATTATTTATTTTTTTGTTTATATATCAGTTAATTATAATTAATAAGTGTTTATTTTATGTTGATTTGAATTATTTGCATTCAAATCAACATAATCTTATCTTTTCATTGTTTTTATCTTCGGTTTTGCTCGTTAATTATCCTTCCCTCCTTCTTTTAGCTGAGTTATTATCAATAAACTAGTTATCTTACTTTGCAACCGTTTACTAATTCATTTTTACTATGATTTATACTACTCATCCAACTAAAAGTGAGGTAGTTGAGTAAAAAAGTAAGATAAAAGTGAAAAAAATGCATTTTTTTCTAGACAAGACCCTATCTCATCATTAGAATGCGCGCAATTTGCCAAAAATTTGCTTAAAAACTCATTTTGGCATTGATTTAGATCGCAAAATCTGAATTAATATGCAAAAAACGTGATTTATTATTCTCCGGAGGGTGTTTTGATTAAGTCAGCTATATTGGTTCTGGAAGACGGAACCCAATTCCACGGGCGTGCTATCGGTGTAGAAGGCGCTGCTGTTGGAGAAGTCGTTTTCAACACGTCGATGACCGGATATCAAGAAATAATTACAGACCCTTCCTATTCCCGCCAAATTGTTACTCTCACTTATCCCCATATTGGTAATGTCGGCACTAATGCTGATGACGAAGAATCTCCAAATGTTCATGCTCAAGGCTTAATCATTCGTGACTTACCATTGGTATACAGTAACTTCCGCGGGCAAGAAGGGTTATCTGAATATCTAAAACGCCATAATGTGGTGGCGATTGCAGATATCGATACACGTAAATTGACACGTTTACTGAGAGAAAAAGGCGCTCAAAACGGTTGTATCATTGCGGGTGATAACCCAGATGTTGCACTGGCATTGGAAAAAGCGCGTAGTTTTTCAGGTTTGAATGGGTTGGATTTAGCAAAAGAAGTCTGCACTAAAGAGATTTATAACTGGTCCCAAGGTTCATGGACGCTGGAAAATGGCCAGCAAGGCGCAAAAACTGCGGATGAACTCCCTTTACATGTTGTCGCTTATGACTTCGGTGCGAAGCGCAATATTTTACGTATGTTAGTTGACCGTGGCTGCCGTTTAACGGTGGTACCAGCAACAACACCCGCAGAAACTGTATTAGCGATGAACCCCGATGGTATTTTCTTATCGAATGGCCCTGGTGACCCAGCCCCATGCGATTACGCCATCAAGGCCATTGAAACATTTTTAACCACAGAAATTCCAGTATTTGGTATCTGTTTAGGGCACCAGTTACTTGCCCTGGCGAGTGGCGCTAATACCATGAAAATGAAGTTTGGCCATCATGGTGCTAACCATCCAGTTAAAGATTTAGATAAAGATGTGGTGATGATCACGGCGCAAAACCATGGTTTTGCTGTGGATGAATCGACACTTCCCGACACACTGCGAGTGACTCACAAGTCGCTGTTTGATGGAACATTGCAAGGTATTCACCGTACGGATAAACCAGCATTCAGTTTTCAAGGCCACCCAGAAGCAAGTTCAGGGCCACATGATGCGGCAAATTTATTCGACCATTTCATTGAATTAATTAATGAATACCGTCAGAACACACCTCGTCAAAACGCACAATAATCGGGAGCAAAAGAAATGGCAAAACGTACTGATATAAAAAGCATTCTGATTTTAGGTGCCGGCCCGATTGTGATTGGCCAAGCATGTGAATTTGACTACTCAGGTGCTCAAGCATGTAAAGCACTGCGTGAAGAAGGCTACCGCGTAATCTTAGTTAACTCGAACCCTGCGACAATAATGACTGACCCAGAAATGGCAGATGCAACTTACATCGAGCCGATTCACTGGGAAGTTGTGCGTAAAATCATCGAAAAAGAGCGCCCAGATGCAGTATTACCAACCATGGGTGGCCAAACCGCACTGAACTGTGCGCTTGAATTAGAGCGTAAAGGCGTTTTAGCCGAGTTCGGCGTCACTATGATTGGGGCAACGGCAGATGCAATCGATAAAGCTGAAGATCGCCAACGTTTTGATAAAGCAATGAAAAAAATCGGCTTGGGCACTGCACGCTCAGGTATTGCACATAATATGGAAGAGGCATATGCCGTTGCAGATGCGGTCGGCTTTCCCTGTATTATTCGCCCATCATTTACGATGGGAGGCACCGGTGGCGGTATTGCCTATAACCGTGAAGAGTTTGAAGAAATCTGTACTCGCGGTTTAGATTTGTCCCCTACTAACGAATTATTGATTGATGAATCGTTAATTGGCTGGAAAGAATACGAAATGGAAGTTGTCCGCGATAAAAAAGACAACTGTATTATCGTTTGTTCCATTGAAAACTTCGATGCCATGGGGATCCACACAGGGGATTCTATCACCGTAGCTCCGGCTCAGACATTGACCGATAAAGAATACCAAATCATGCGTGATGCATCGATGGCAGTATTGCGTGAAATCGGCGTTGAAACGGGCGGCTCTAACGTTCAATTTGCGGTAAACCCTAAAGATGGGCGCTTAATTGTTATTGAAATGAACCCACGGGTTTCGCGTTCATCTGCGCTTGCTTCTAAAGCGACGGGCTTCCCAATTGCAAAAATTGCGGCAAAATTAGCAGTGGGTTATACCCTTGATGAGTTAATGAATGACATCACTGGTGGCCGTACTCCGGCATCATTTGAGCCTTCCATTGACTATGTTGTGACAAAAATTCCACGTTTTAACTTTGAAAAATTTGCGGGCACGAATGATCGACTAACAACGCAAATGAAATCTGTCGGCGAAGTAATGGCTATTGGTCGCACATTCCAAGAATCAATGCAAAAAGCATTACGTGGCTTAGAAGTAGGCGCAACAGGCTTCGACCCGAAAGTGGCTCAAGAAGACCCTGAAGCACTAACTCGCATCCGTCGTGAGTTAAAAGATGCAGGTGGAGAACGTATCTGGTTTATCGCGGATGCGTTCCGTGCCGGTCTTTCTGTTGATGGTGTTTTCAATTTAACCAATATTGACCGCTGGTTCTTAGTGCAAATCGAAGAATTGGTGCGTTTAGAAGAAGAAGTGGCTGAATTAGGCATCAATGGCCTAACTAAGGACTTCTTACGTGTACTTAAGCGTAAAGGATTTGCAGATGCACGTCTGGCAAGTTTAGTCGGTGTTTCTGAAGCAGAACTACGCAAACTACGTCAAGGCTATGATTTACATCCCGTTTATAAACGTGTTGATACCTGTGCGGCAGAGTTTGCAACAGACACGGCTTATATGTATTCCACATACGAAGATGAGTGTGAGTCAAACCCAAATAATGCTAAACCGAAGGTGATGGTATTAGGCGGTGGGCCAAACCGAATTGGGCAAGGGATTGAATTTGACTATTGCTGTGTACATGCATCTCTAGCGTTACGTGAAGACGGCTATGAAACCATTATGGTGAATTGTAACCCAGAAACTGTTTCAACCGATTACGACACGTCAGACCGTCTCTATTTCGAACCTGTCACTCTTGAAGATGTGCTGGAAATTGTACGCATCGAGCAGCCAAAAGGTGTGATTGTGCAGTATGGTGGTCAAACACCATTAAAATTAGCTAGAGCGTTGGAAGCTGCGGGTGTTCCTGTTATTGGTACGAGCCCAGATGCCATTGACCGCGCAGAAGACCGTGAACGTTTCCAGCAGGCCGTTAATCGCTTGAACTTAAAGCAGCCACAGAATGCAACTGTCACTGCTATTGAGCAAGCAGTTGAAAAAGCAGCTGTTATTGGTTATCCACTGGTTGTTCGCCCATCCTATGTGTTAGGTGGCCGTGCAATGGAAATCGTATATGATGAAATCGATTTACGTCGCTATTTCCAAACGGCGGTGAGCGTTTCTAACGATGCGCCAGTGCTACTTGATCGCTTCTTAGACGACGCCAGTTGAAGTTGACGTAGATGCGATTTGTGACGGTGAGATGGTGCTGATTGGCGGTATCATGGAGCACATTGAGCAAGCTGGTGTGCACTCTGGTGACTCTGCATGTTCACTACCTGCATATACACTTAGCCAAGAAATTCAAGATGTGATGCGCGAGCAAGTCCGCAATCTTGCCTTCGAATTACGTGTACGTGGCTTGATGAACGTGCAGTTTGCCGTCAAAAATAACGAAGTTTATTTAATTGAAGTCAATCCACGTGCCGCAAGAACTGTGCCTTTTGTCTCTAAAGCAACAGGTGTGCCATTAGCGAAAGTTGCAGCGCGAGTGATGGTAGGGCAAACCTTGGCACAGCAAGGAGTAACGGAAGAAGTTATTCCACCATACTACTCTGTAAAAGAGGTCGTATTGCCATTTAATAAATTCCCTGGGGTTGACCCAATTCTTGGGCCTGAAATGCGCTCAACAGGTGAAGTAATGGGTGTCGGCCGGACATTTGCAGAAGCATTTGCTAAAGCGATGTTAGGCAGTAGCTCGACGATGAAAAAATCAGGCCGTGCACTGTTATCCGTTCGTGAAGGGGATAAAACACGTGTGGTTGATTTAGCCGCTAAGCTGTTAAAACACGGCTTTGAGTTAGATGCTACTCACGGTACGGCGATTGTGTTAGGAGAGGCTGGGATTAATCCGCGCCTCGTTAACAAAGTTCATGAAGGTCGTCCACATATTCAAGATAGAATTAAGAATGGTGAATATGATTACATTGTGAATACCACTGCAGGTCGTCAAGCTATTGAAGACTCAAAATTAATTCGTCGCAGTGCATTGCGTTACAAAGTTCACTATGACACGACGTTAAATGGCGGCTTTGCCACCACGATGTCGCTCAGTGCAGATCCAACAGATACAGTAATCTCTGTACAAGAAATGCATGCATTAATTAAGTAATTATTTAATAAGTCACCTATGTAAGCCTCAGTATTCAATTTACTGGGGCTTTTTTATGGCTACTTTTAAACTATCGCTAGCGAGAAAATAATTGTCTGGTGATATTGTGGGTAAAATATAATTCCAATAAAAAATGCAAAATTGAGATTGACTCTCACGTAACGTGAGGCACTAACCTTGGTCGCAATTACAGGAGGAACCTATGCTATTTCAAGTTGGTGAGATTGCGGAAAAAACAGGATTAACCATCCGTACACTGCATCATTATGAAGAAATTGGCTTATTGGTACCAACTGCAAGAACCGATGCGGGTTATCGGCTTTACAACATGCAATGCATAGAGCGTTTAACGCAAATTCAATTGCTACGGCAGGTTGGAGTCAAACTGAAAAACATCGGTGAATTACTGGATGGCCAGAGTGGAGATATGACGAGTTTGCTGCAAGAGCGAATTGCATTATTAACGGAACAAATGGAGCAAATGGCGACATTACGTTATCGATTAGAGCAATTACACAGGCAAATGCAAACGGGGAATACTTTAACTCAGGCTGATTGGTTTTCTGTATTGGAGATGATGTCGATGTTTGATAAATATTTTACCCCTCAAGAATTGGAACAATTGCCACTCTATACGGCGCACACGCTGAAAAACCAAGAGTGGCAACAGCGTGTAGCAACGGTAAACAAGCTGATGGAACAAGGTGCAACACCTCAATCTATCGAGGTGCAACAAATTGCACATGAATGGATGACGGCATTAGAAAGAGATACCGGAGGCAACCCGGATTTCTTTGCACGATTGAATCGAATTCATTTATCGGATAACACGTTAGCCTATTCATCAGGTATTTCTGTTGCAATGATCCAATATGTAGCAGAGGGTTTTAGTGAGTACCAATTATCACTGTTTAAACCTCATTTAACCGCGGAGCAATTTGCTTTTGTTCAGCAGCATTATTTTTCCTCAGGTGAGGCGTGGCCCGAATTAATCGCAGGTTTATATAATGCATTAAAAGCACATAAATCCCCAGACTCACCCGAAGTACAACAATTAGCGAAAACATTGTTAGCGATGTTCAACCAGTTTACGGGGGGAGATCCTGAGCTACAAGAGAGAATTCGGGTAATTTATCGTGAGGAACCCAAGACTTCGCAAGGAACATGGATGACAGCAGAAATTGGCCAGTACTTATTTTCTGCTATTAGTTTGATGGATCAATAAGTTTGATGGATCAATAAAACCAAATGGCCGCTAATTAGCGGCCATTACTCGGTTATACTATGATTTTTCTTTGCTACCAGAGAGTGCCTTTCGGTGTTTCCAATACATTACAATTGAACCAATTAGCCCACTAATTAGTAGGATGACAGGGATAATCATTAGCGCACTAATAACAATTTGCTCATGTTCTTTCACAAAAGGAATTTGGTTTAAGGCATACCCCAAGGTGACAATCAAGCCAACCCATAACAAGCCACTTAGCCAGTTAAAAAATTGGAAACGGCGGTGACTTAATTCAGATAACCCAGCGAGCAAAGGTAATATTGTTCTGACAAATGCAAGGAAGCGGCCGATAAGTAGGGCGTATAATCCTTGCTTATTAAACATATTATTTGCTTTGGTGTGATATTCCTCAGGAATTTGCGCTAACCAGCGTTTCACAACCTTGGTTTCACTTAACCATCGGCCTTGTAGAAAACCTAACCAGCAACCTAAACTGGCTGCTGTTGTTAGCAATAGTATTGTGGGAATAAAGTGTAAGACCCCTTTGGCAATTAATGCACCTGAAAGGATCAACAAGGTATCACCGGGTAGGAAAGCGGCGGGAAGAACGCCATTTTCTAAAACAATGACAACAAAAAGTACGGTATAAATAACCCAAAGCACTTCAGGGTTGGAGAGTTTAAGGAAATCGTGGTGCCAAAGTGCCAGTACGATTTCGCGTAGGACTTCCATAATCATTCCTGTATCTGCGTAAAAGCGAATTTCTTTATCATCTATATTACAGGAAAAAAAGGGTTCAAGTTTGATTTGTTTGATGAATTAATCATTGAGTGGATAAATTGCAGGAAATATTTAATGATTATCCTGCAATTAACATCTTGATTTAAGCTACAAATTAAATTCGCTCAAAAGCTAATTGTAAGTCGTGAATTAAATCATCGGTATGCTCTAAACCGATATGCACTCGGAAGAAGGTGCCTTCTTTTGGTGAAAAATCATACTGCCGCATACTGAGCAAATCTTCTTTTTGGTATCCCAAAATCAGCGATTCAAAACCCCCCCATGAATAACCCATTTTAAAATGATTAAAATTATCAAGAAAAGCGGTAAATTGCTCCGTGGTTAAGCGTGATTTTAGTTGGAAAGAGAACAGACCATTAGAGCCTGTAAAATCACGAATAAAGAATTCATGACCCGGAGAATTCTCAAGTGCCGGGTGAAAAACCTGTTCAACTTCAGGACGTTGCTGTAACCAATTAGCAACTTGTAAGCTATTAATTTGATGCTGTTTTAATCGAGTCGGTAATGTATGCAGGCCACGATTAGCCATATAAACAGTGTCTGGGTCAGCTGTTTGACCTAAGAGATAAGAATTTTCACGTAATGTTTCAATACAGCGTTGGTTTGCCACAGCAAGGCCGAGCATTCCGTCGGAATGGCCATTGATATATTTAGTTGCTGATTGGATTGAAACGTCAACATCAAATAATAATGGTTTAAGTAAGACGCCCGCAGCCCAAGTGTTATCAATCATAATGACAATTTCAGGCGATTTAGCACGTATAGCTTTTACGATTGCAGGTAAGTCATGAACTTCCATGGTGATAGAGCCGGGGGATTCTAAGAATACAATACGTGTATTGGATTGTATTAAATCAGCAATCCCCGTTCCGATTAAGGGATCAAAATACGTGGTTTGAACATTTAACTTAGTGAGAATATTGTCGCAAAAATTTTGGGTTGGGTCATAAGCTGAACCGGTAACAAGGATATGTTCGCCTGCAGAGATAAAGGACAAAATGGCATTGGTAATTGCGGCAGCACCTGAAGGGTAAAGGACACAACCTGCACCTGCTTCTAATTCTGTCATGGCTTCTTGGAAAGCAAAATGTGTTTGCGTACCACGGCGTCCATAAAATAGTACGTTATTTGCACGATGGCGAGTTGCATGTCGTTTTTCTTCAAGCGTATCAAAAATAATAGAAGAAGCTCGTTGAATAACGGGGTTTACTCCTTTTTGTGTGTATTTAGGGTTTCGCCCAATATGAACTAATTGTGTTTCAGGTTTTATGTCTGCCATGATTTTTCCCTACACAGGATGTGAACTAGTTAAACTCAAAGGTGATTTATACTAAGACGTTAAATGATTCTGATAGAAATGTAACCTGAGTATTCTTCAACTTTCAATTCATAGGTAAGTCTCATTTTCTCAGGTTGCGTATGAACACTTAATTGAGCTATGAATTATTAAGGAAAATAACCGCATAATAGAGAAGGGCATGTTTGTCTAAACGCAAAAAAATATAAAAAAAATCGCGAATACTAATGATAATTACTATCAATTCGCGCTGTGTTTGATATCATCAGCACCGTCTTTTTGAAAAGAGACGGACAGCGCGAGTCAAATTTCGCTTTTAAAGGTTAGTCGATGAATGGCACAATCATCGATATGAATTTTATTATACAACACTAAAAAGAGAGTAAAGGCCAACTGATGCGTAAACTAACAGCTTCTATTCTATTGGCGTTCGGCTTGATGGGTACGGCAGTCGCTGAAACCACACCTGCAACAACACCAGCTGCGTCTCAAAATACACCATCAACACAACCGGCAGTAAACCCGGCTGCACCACCAACAACACCAAGTGCTGAAGTTGCATCAGTACCCGCTGAGCCTGTACAAGGCGAAGCTGTGAACACAACAGTTGTTAATGAAAACATTGAAATTGCAACAGAAGCACCAACAGGAGGTTTTGATCAAGACTTATCTGTTTGGGGAATGTACCAAAATGCAGATAACGTGGTTAAAACCGTTATGATTGGTTTGGTGATTGCTTCTGTTATTACATGGGCGCTATTTTTCTCAAAAGGTTTGGAGATTTTAGTTGCTCGCCGTCGCTTAAAAGCAGAAGCGAAAGCGATTGCTGAGGTAAAATCACTTGATGAGGCGGTCAGTATTGCAGAAGGCTTCAAAGCAAATAGCATTACTCGTATGTTATTAAATGAAGCTGTTACTGAGCGAGCTTTATCAGCGAATAGCTCTGATTTATCAGGTACAAAAGAGCGCACATCATTCCGCCTAGAAAGGGCTGTTGCTGCTATTAGCCGTTATATGGGGCGTGGCAATGGTTATTTGGCTACTATTGGTGCGATTTCTCCATTCGTCGGTTTATTTGGAACTGTCTGGGGGATCATGAATAGCTTTATCGGGATTGCCCACTCACAAACGACTAACCTTGCTGTTGTTGCGCCAGGTATTGCAGAAGCATTATTAGCAACAGCAATCGGTCTTATTGCCGCTATCCCTGCGGTTGTGATTTATAATATTTTTGCTCGTATGATCAACAACTATCGTGGTCAAGTAGGAGATGTCGCTGCTCAGTCCGCATTGTTACTGGGGCGTGATCTTGATCTGGCAAATAGCAAAGCAAGGTAATTATTATGGCAATGCGTTTAGGTGACGAACAAGACGATAGCGGTGAAATGCATGAAATTAACGTAACACCTTTTATCGATGTTATGTTGGTTTTATTGATTATCTTTATGGTTGCGGCACCATTGGCAACAGTTGATATTAAAGTCGACTTACCCGCCTCGACAGCGAAGCCGCAGCCGCGTCCAGAAAAACCCGTTTTTTTAACAGTGAAATCGGACAGCCAGCTTTTTATTGGGGACCAAGCTGTGACAAAAGAACAGCTTGCTTCTACACTTGACCAAGCAACAAGTTCTAATAAGGAAACGACAATCTTTTTCCAAGCGGACAAGAGTGTTGATTATGAAACTATGATGGATGTAATGAATGCATTGCGTCAATCTGGGTACTTGAAGATTGGTTTAGTGGGTATGGAAGCAACAACTTCAAAATAAGCGAATTACATCGTATAAACGCGTTTTATCGTTAAGGGTAAAACGCGTCTAACTATGCCTTAAGGTAAGCCTGTGGCGATCTAATTTACCTTTGGCACTATTTTTGTCTATCTCATCACATTTATTTTGCTAATTAGATTTCTTTTTAAGAATTTTATTCTTATTTGACGCTTTCTATTCGTAATTTGATAGGCTGGGGTGGCTATTGCACTCATTGTTTCACTCTATTTAGGATATTTTTGCTTGTATTTTCTATAAGCAATGAAGCATCTTATTAATTTTTATAATGAATCATTGTTTGTTTTTTCTTTATTATCACAGTAACGTCTATTGATTTTACCTTTTTTACTATTTATCTATTAGTTACATTGATTCATTTTCTTGGTTTTTTAATTTTTAAATGCGAGTTAAATAGCATATTAATGCTGATTATTTTATCAAAAGTGATGCAATAGCGATGTGAAACTTAACGAAAAATAAACCATATTATAATTAAGGATTTATGTGGGGATCATTTTTAATCTATTTGACCTAATTCCTTATTAAATTGGTGGTTATTTTGTAAGGGAAGGATTCATCAGAAAAGTTATTATTTATCATGAGCCTGATTGTTTTTATATTTAATTCGTAGGTTAATAAATTTTAATTACGTAAATGCCATTAATATTTATAATTGAAAAATATGTAAGTTTTATTAATGTTCAGAAGATTTTATTATTCCAGAAAATATATTTGTAAAGCTATGTGATATATATTAATTAATATTAAATTTACTTTTAAATTTTAAGTAAATTGTTTTCTATAAAAAATGTAAATTGTTTGTAATATCTTAACTATAGGTTAAATATTTTGCCTGATTTCGGTTTTCTCAATGTATCTATTTGATTTTAACTGCTTTATTGCATGGTTTTTGTAGCTTGTCATGAAAATAAAAAAACACTTGCGCAACAAAAGTGTTGCGCTATAATGCAACCAATAACATTTAGAAACACTTTTAAATACTTTATTATACTGAGTTATCTATTTTTATAATTTACTTATGCTAGGGAATCAATAAGGCCAATGCTAATTTGGAAATAATACAAAGTTAGTGAACGTTTAGGCCTTTGTATTAAAAATAGTTATAATTACTTAACAAGTAGGTCAGCTAAGTGAACGTATTTATACTGTGAGATAAGTGTTATTACTGGAGTCAAATGGGCTGACTACAGACTACGCATAGCAAGCGTCGCCGTAATAAGGCAATTTCATATTATACTCTTCTATAGATAAAATAAGACTACACTTCCAGCGTTATCATTGAGATAGCGCTTTTTTTTATTCCCATCTATTTCTTTAAATCTGAGTGTGCTCAAGATCAATCTGTCTCTCGTTTTATGATGAAATAACTTCACGAAAAAATTTATCGGAGTATGATGTTGCCACTTCGCTGTGGGGATCGATATAAGTACTTATATCGATAATTATACAACGGCGAACTTCTCTGCCAAGGTCTGGCGTGAATGAATTGGAAGTAACAATGACTTGGTCTGATTTTAAATCTCGCTATCTCATCGGTTTTTGGAAACCATTACCTGCAGTTATTGCCGCAGGTATCTTATCAACCTATTACTTTGGCTTGACCGGTACATTCTGGGCGGTCACGGGTGAGTTTACGCGTTGGGGCGGGCACATCATGCAATTATTTGGTGCAGAGCCAGAGACATGGGGCTATTTTAAAGTTATTGGTTTTGAGGGTACACCTCTGGATCGTATTGATGGCGTGATGATCATTGGTATGTTTGCCGGGTGTTTTGCCGCTGCATTATGGGCCAATAATATTAAATTACGAATGCCTCAGCATCGGATACGTATTTTTCAAGCTATTTTAGGCGGTATTATCGCTGGATTTGGTGCTCGATTGGCGATGGGGTGTAATTTAGCTGCATTCTTTACTGGTATCCCTCAATTTTCATTACACGCATGGTATTTTGCTGTTGCTACTGCGGCAGGGTCATACTTTGGTGCGAAATTCACACTAATGCCAATGTTTCGCATTCCTGTGAAACTGAAAAAAGTCAGCACCGCATCGCCGTTAACACAAAATCATAATGTGGCGAAAAGGCGCTTTAAACTGGGAATGGTGATTTTCACTTTAGCACTGGCTTGGGGCTTTTATACCTTATTAGACTCCCCAGTAATGGGGTTTGCCATTTTATGTGGTATTGGCTTCGGGTTACTTATTGAAAGAGCACAAATTTGTTTTACCTCTGCATTTCGTGATCTGTGGATCACCGGACGCACCCATATGGCGAAAGCTATCATTATTGGTATGGCGGTCAGTGCGATTGGTATTTTCAGCTATGTGCAGTTAGGTGCAACGCCAAAAATTTTATGGGCTGGGCCGAATGCCGTCATTGGTGGATTACTGTTTGGCTTCGGTATTGTACTCGCTGGTGGCTGTGAAACGGGCTGGATGTACCGTGCCGTAGAAGGCCAGGTTCATTATTGGTGGGTAGGTTTTGGTAATATTCTTGGTGCTACAGTACTGGCTTACTACTGGGATGACTTAGGCCCTTGGCTAGCGACTGATTTTGACAAAGTTAATTTACTTGAAACCTTTGGACCAGAAGGTGGATTACTGGTCACTTATGGGTTATTAGCGGTCGCATTTGTATTGATGTTGGTCTGGGAAAAACATTTTTTCCGTAAACGTTCTCAAAAAGCATCTAATGTATCCGTGGAGGTAGTATGAGTAAGAAAGACATCATCCCTGATTATCGGTTAGATATGGTCGGAGAACCTTGCCCCTACCCAGCAGTGGCAACATTAGAAGCAATGCCATCGTTGAAAAAAGGTGAAATATTAGAGGTAGTAAGTGATTGCCCGCAGTCGATCAATAATATTCCTCTGGATGCGAAAAACTACGGTTATACTGTGTTGGATATTCAGCAAGATGGGGCCGACTATTCGTTATCTTATCCAAAAATAACGAATACGCGTCATATTTTGCACTGTCGCGGCGTTGGCTTCATGCGTTAGCCCTAGTCACATACTTGTGTATGCTCCTAGGGTCTAACGCATTTGCCGCCTTGCGACAGCACAAACTATTTAGCGTATTGGTATTGGTCATGCTTCGTGCTGTAGCGTTGTTGACTGCACTTATAGGCTTACGCCTATTCCCTAATCACACTGCATACTCCTAAAGCTCGGTTCGCTTGTCGCCTAGTTACAACCCGAATTATATAGGGTATCTTAGTGATACCCTGTAAATATTAAAGGGGTCGGTAAATCGGGAAATTGAACACGATTAGTATAGGTGGTAGTTCGATTACTCTTCTTGTTCTTGCCAATTAGTAATATCTAGAACCAACTCACATTCGTCATCCATATAAGCGCCTGTTGGAACAAAACCAAGCTTTTTGTAGAACTCAAATGGGCTTTCTTCCCCCTTCACCACAGCTATTATAAAGGCGAGGATAACCTTTTCTCTTTAAATACTGGATGACTTGAACTAAAGCTTCTCGGCCAAACCCCAGTTTTTGGTAGGGTTCTGCAATCATAAAGCGCCAAAGCATAATGCCGTCATATTCTAACTCATCGTCATCTAGCCCTGAATGCAGCATGATAAAACCAACAGGGACATCATCAGCGTATATGCCTCGATACCATGCACAATCAGAAAATTGTGCTTCCACCATGGAATAGGCGTTATCTGCTACCATATTACGCTGTGCCTCACTAAGTGTATGACTTAGTAAGCAAATTTCAGAAAAATTTTCTGCAGTGACTTTTTGTAGGGTAACCAGTGAATTTTCATCTAATTCAGGTTCGATGAGCTCTTTCATAACATTTCCTTCGACAGAATATTGACCATAATCATCAGTGATGGGTTATTTTTATTATTGTTGTTGAACATAATTAAATATCAGAAATTTGCGATATGGATATAAATCAATCAACCAGAGATTTCACAACCAGTCAATGACTTAATTGTGGCTATGTAAGCGGGATCTAAAAAGTGATGGCAACTTACTTAAGTGTGAGTTGCCATTGTGAGAGCAATAGAGGATATGGAAACAAATTTAGTGTTCGGCTTCGCCACCTAAGACATCAATCAAGCGAGCGATTAATGCACTGAGTTCACCTGTCATTAAGACGTAATCAGCATCAAATTTTTGAGCGTAGTCTTCTTTAGCGATGTCATCATTTTGGTCTTTTAATGTATCGCTATATTTGAGACGTTTCAGGGAGCCATCGTCAGATAACATGAACTGGATACGTTCTTCCCAATCTAAGGCTAGTTTGGTAACTAGCTTGCCAGCTTCAATGTGGGTTGCGATTTCATCAGAAATTAGGTCTTGCTTCTTACAGCGGATAATACCACCTTCTTCTAAGATAGCTTTTAGCTCCGCTTCATCCATGACGGCAAAGCCTTGTGGTAATGAGCCAGAACGGATCCACTCCGTGAGCGTTAGCTCTATAGGGTCTTTAAAAGTCAGAGGAACGACAGGTAAAGAACCTAGGCTTTTGCGAAGTAAGGCTAAATTATCTTCAGCGCGTTTTGCGCTTGCGGCATCAACAATAATTAATTGATTTACAGTATCAATCCAAATGTAGGTTTTACTAAATTTACTAAATGCGCGAGGGAGTAAAGCATGGACGACTTCATCTTTTAAGGAGTCTTTTTCGGTTTTTTTTAACTTACGCCCTTGTTCAGCTTCTAGTTTTTCAATTTTATCCTGTAGTTCTTGCTTTATTACAGGAGATGGCAGCATTTTCTCTTCTTTTTTAGCACAAATAAGAATTTGATTACCCGCAGCATGCGTCAATGCATCACTACCATTCATAGGGGAAACCCAGCCAGTTTGCATCATGTCTTGGCTACCACAAGGATGATAGGCGAGGGCGGCAAGCTGTTTCTCTAAATCATCTGCGGAGAGTGCCAAATCCCGATTTAGGCGATAGACCAATATATTCTTGAACCACATGAAAAACCTACCTTTGTTGATAAATAGCCAGTTAGAGCAGGGGGCTATGATAGCGAATTGTCTGTTATTAAGCGAAAAAAAATACGTTGACGTTGAGGGCTGCTATCATTTCATTAGCTAACTATTGATAATACTCCTCAAATCAAGCCATGATAACCATAGAACCCTTGAATAGTAGAGAGCATCATAATGAGAATAGGTATTGACCTTGGTGGAACCAAAATTGAAGTTATTGCATTGGATGACAGTGGTAATACTTTGTTTCGTAAACGTATTCCAACACCTCGTGGTGATTATGATGCGACACTTAAAGCGATCGCGAGTTTAGTGGCGGATGCAGAAACGGCGACGGGGTTGTCAGGCAGTGTTGGTGTTGGGATCCCTGGAACCTTGTCTCCAGTGACAGGAAGAGTTAAAAACGCTAATTCCACATGGCTTAATGGCAGACCGTTCGATGCCGATTTAAGTCATTTATTAAATCGTAAAGTAAAAATGGCGAATGATGCTAATTGTCTCGCCGTCTCTGAGGCCGTTGATGGTGCAGGAGCAGGCGAGAAAGTCGTGTTTGCCGTAATTATCGGAACTGGATGTGGTGCAGGAATTGCAATAAATGGGCAAGTGCATTCAGGGGGAAATGGCGTTGCAGGGGAATGGGGTCATAACCCTCTACCATGGCAAGATGAGCAAGATAGGCAATTTCTAGTAACAGAAAACTGCTATTGCGGGCTGACAGGTTGCACGGAATTGTTTGTCTCAGGCACAGGGTTTATGGTGGATTACGCGAAAATGTCAGGAAGCCAAAAAACGGGGATGGAAATTGTCGAATTAGCACAATCAGGTGATAAATATGCCAAGATCGCACTGGAAAATTACCTCAACCGCCTCGCAAAAGCCCTCGGACAAGCCATTAATATGTTAGACCCAGACGTGATAGTGCTAGGGGGCGGAATGAGCAATGTCGATTACTTATATGAAGCGTTGCCAGCAAGGATCCGCCAATGGGTATTTGGTAGGGAGTGTGATACGCCAATTCGTAAAGCGGTGCATGGGGATTCGAGTGGGGTTCGCGGAGCCGCTTGGCTATTTTCGTCCTAATTTACGCTGTAGCGTTGTTGGCTGTGCTCGGCTACTCGGGTCACATACTTGTGTATGCTCCCCGAGATAACCTCTCTTGCCGCCTAGCTACAGCGCAAATTAGTTAGAAAATATCGTGTTAATGATGGTTGTAGCGTTGTTGGCTGTGCTCGGCTACTCGGGTCACATACTTGTGTATGCTCCCCGAGATAACCTCTCTTGCCGCCTAGCTACAGCGCAAATTAGTTAGAAAATATCGTGTTAATGATGGTTGTAGAGTTGTTGGCTGCGCTCGGCTACTCGGGTCACATACTTGTGTATGCTCCTATTTTTTCGTCATACTTCAAGCTGTGGCTGTGTTGGCTTCATTCAGTCACTTTAGTCACATACTTATGTATGCTCCTAGAGATGACCTCATCTTGCCGCCTTGCCACAACTCGAATTATTTAGAAAAAATACTTGATTTCTAATCGAATGAAATCTCTTTAGAAAACTAATGATTAAATAATCATCTTTTAATTCTTAAATTAAATTTAGATTAATTGAAAATAATTTTATGAGTATATTTATAAAATAAAAATGGATAAGAAAAATAGAGGCATTTTATTGGTGAAATAAAGCACAGGAATTTAAGTTAAATAATATCCTTTAATACTAAGTGATATAAATCACAGTTCTTTTTTTCCTTCGAAAAATATTCACAACTCCTTAATGGAATAACGTAAGTTAATTAAGGTGAATTTGTCATCATTAATTCATTTTTGTGAGCTATATAAAAATCAAGCCCAATAAAAAGATGAAAACCGTGATTTAGTCACAAAAAATGGTTAGTGTTTGCAGTGTATTATCATTAAAAATTGACGTCATGCACATAGTGTAAAATTTTAACGCTATTTTTGTTGTTTATTTGTTCAATTTTACAGGATAGGTACTCAAATTTGAGAGGCAATTTTCTCTCAAAAATGGCAACTAAGGGGATTACATGAATAAAGTATTAAAACTTTCAACACTTGCTATGTTAGTCGCATTTAATGCGAACGCAGCAACGGTTGATTTACGCGTAATGGAAACATCGGATGTTCACAGCAACCTCGTTGACTTTGATTATTATAGAGACAAGCCGACAGAGCAATTTGGTTACGTACGTACCGCGACATTAATTAAAGCCGCTAAACAAGAAGCAACAAACTCAGTATTAGTGGACAACGGAGATTTAATCCAAGGTAGCCCATTAGCAGACTATATAGTAGGTGAAGGTTTAAAAGACGGTGAATCTCACCCGGCACATAAACTTTTAAATACTATGGGTTACACCGTAGGTAACTTCGGTAACCATGAGTTTAACTTTGGATTAGAGTTCTTACACAAAGCGATTGATGGCGCAAAATTCCCATACATTAATGCCAATATTATCGACGCGAAAACAGGTAAAAACTACTTTAACCCATACATTATTGTCGATACACCGGTTAAAGATAGAGACGGCAAAACACACACCATCAAGATTGGTTATATTGGTTTTGTTCCACCACAAATTCTCATTTGGGATAAACCAAATTTAGAAGGCAAAGTATTAGTTAATGACATTACTGAAACCGCGAAAAAATTTGTACCTCAAATGAAAAAAGAGGGAGCAGATTTAGTTGTTGCGATCCCTCACTCTGGTTTCTCGCAAGAGCCATATAAAGCAATGGCTGAAAACTCAGTTTATTACCTCAGCGAAGTTCCGGGTATTGACGCGATTATGTTTGGCCACTCACACGGTGTGTTCCCAAGCAAAGATTTCAGTGATATCAAGGGTGTTGATGTTGCGAAAGGGACTGTTAATGGCGTGCCAGCCGTCATGCCAGGGCAGTGGGGTGATCATTTAGGTGTTGTTGATTTAGTGGTCAATAATGATGATGGTGCTTGGAAAGTAGTTGATGCAACCGCTCACGCACGTCCTGTCTATGACAAACCAAATAAGAAAGCTTTGGTTGAACGCGATGGCGACCTCGCAAAAATTATTGAGCAAGAACACCAAGATACTCGTAAATTTGTTGGGAAACATATCGGTAAAGCATCCGAAAACATGTACAGCTATTTAGCATTGGTTCAAAGCGACCCAACTGTACAAATCGTGAATGACGCCCAAATCGATTACACCAAAAACTTTATTCAAGGTGACCCTGATCTGGCTGATTTACCGGTTCTTGCAGCCGCAGCACCATTTAAGGCAGGCGGTCGTAAAAATTCACCGACTGAATTCATTGAAGTCGAAAAAGGTGATTTAACCTTCCGTAATGCTGCTGACTTATATTTATATCCAAATACGTTGGTTGTGGTTAAAGCGACCGGTGCGGATGTCGTCGAATGGTTAGAATGTTCAGCAGGAATGTTCAATCAAATCAACCCACAATCAACAGCACCACAAAGCTTATTGAATTGGAATGGTTTCAGAACTTATAACTTTGATACAATTAGTGGTGTAAATTATCAAATCGACTTGACTCAACCAGCGAAATACGATGTTGATTGCCAAACTGTCAACAAAGATGCTAACCGAATCAAAAATGTCACCTATCAAGGTAAGCCGATTGATCCAAAAGCCACCTTCTTAGTGGCAACGAATAACTACCGTGGCTACGGCGGTAAATTTGCGGGAACAGGTGATAATAATGTTGCATTTGCATCTCCGGATGAAAACCGTTCTATTTTAGCGGCTTATATTGCTAAAGAGTCTAAAGATAAAGGACAAATTGCGACTAAAGCGGCTAATAATTGGTCATTCACACCAATTAAAACAGACAAAAAACTGGATGTTCGCTTTGAAACAGCACCAAGTGAAAAGGCTGCAAACTTTATCAAAGAAAATGCACAGTATCCGATGAAACAAATCGGTACTGATGATATTGGTTTCGCTCTTTATCAAATAGACTTAACTGAGAAGTAATTTTAACGTATTTGTATTATTCGAGCCTACCTACGGGTGGGCTTTTTAATGGCTAACTGATAGGTTTGGGAGGCGATTTTTTTAGAGGAAAAAACGTGAAGTGAGGATAATAAGGGAAAATAGTGCTCGGAATATAAACATCACTTTTAAAGTTTAATACCCCGAGCGGTTATAATTTAATGTAGGCATCATATTACTATTCATAAAAAACATTCAACATAGGTAATTTAGAGTTTTTATCATATTCTACTTTAACATATTCAGACTCTATCTTTTGGCCCTCTTTTAAGGAACGGGTTATCGAGATGTCTTTACCTTTCCGGTAACATTTAACATTAACTTGCTCTTTATGTTCAACATTGACTGAACATTGTGGCTCATAGATATAACCTGTAAATGAAATTGTACCTCCTGATGAATTATTGCCTGCATAGGTGAAAGAACAACTTGAAATGATTATAGCAACAACAGATGTTAGTAAAGATAAACCTTTCATAGTCCACCCCCTTAATAACACGTTACACGATGAAGCGTGTTTTTGTGCTTTCACTTTTAGTGTAGTTCAAATATCCATAATGCAAAACTAAAAATGAAAATATACTTAGAGTTTAGTGGGGTGATTGATTAATTCGTTGATAAGTATCAATTTATCTATTTGTTTAATTTCTTCTGATCAATTGATGATCAAGTGGTAATGAAAGTGTAATAATAACATTTTAGTTGTAAATATTTCTTTTAATTTCGATAAGATATTTTTAATAAATATGTTTTATTGGATGAGTTGTTTAATTTAGAATAAGTGATTACTTTATTTTGAATTGAAAGGCATCATGAGTGATGATATTAGGTTATTCATTTTAAATATTCCGATATAAATTAAATCCCCTCATAAAAATATCATGAAGGGATTATTTAAATTCTTAATATTTAAGTTTACTTGAAAACTTTGAAACGAACATCATCGTCCATAAAGTCTTTATCACCTGCTGGCGCATTAATTGAACCAAATACCATTTGAGCACGTAATACCCAATTAGCAGGTACATTCCATGTTGCTTGAACGTCATTATCAATCAGTGGATTATAGTGTTGTAAAGATGCACCAATATTTTCTTGTGATAATGCAGTCCAGACTGCGAATTGAGCGATACCACTAGCTTGTTCAGACCAAATTGGGAAGTTATCTGCATATAAAGGAAATTGCTCTTGTAAGCCTTTTACGATGTCTTGATCTTCAAAAAACAGAATAGAACCGGCACCTGCAGCAAAGCTATCAATTTTTTGTTCTGTTGCAGCGAAGGCTTGCTCGGGAACAATTTTACGCAGTGCTTCTTTGGTCATATTCCATAATTTTTTGTGTTCAGCACCAAATAAAATCACTACGCGAGATGTTTGTGAGTTAAATGATGATGGTGAATGCTTAACTGCTTCTTTAATTAATTTCGTGACGTGTTCTTCTGATACAGGTAAAGCATCGCCGAGGTTATAAATGGTACGACGATTTTTAATCATTTCGATAAATGCGTTAGACATTTTAGTCTCCTAGCTTTTCATTAGCGCACGGCATGTTATTGAATAAATCTTAGAAGCCGTAGTGTGTTTCAATGGTTATTACTATAACGTGGGGAATTAAAAATCATAGAAAAAAAATTTAACGATAAGGTTCAAATTTTTGCATCAAGTTAAGGGTTGGATTTAATTTATTTAAAATCAATGGGTTGTTTTTATTTTTGGCGATGATTCATAGCAAAAAACTACATTAATAAACACTAATGAATAATATGTATAGAAAATAATTGAGTATAAAAAAGGGGGGAATATGGGAAATGAAAGAGCCTAGCTAGAGGCGTAATCCTGCTAGGCAAGAATGATAACTAGTTTTACTTAATTGAGTTCACTAACATTTTTGGTTATTTCGATTTTAGTTCCGCCAAAATTATCAATGATGTACTTTCTTACCGCTTCAGTGTGGTACAGTTCTGCTAATTTGGCAAATTTGGGGTTATCCTTGTTATCTGTTTTAACGACTAATAAATTGATATTATTAATAATAGTCTCATCATTTTCTTCCCTAAATAGCGAGTCAGTTAAAACATTTAACCCACCTTCTTGTGCAGCTGTATTACCGATGACTGCGATATCAACATCAGGTAATGCCCTTGGGCCATGAGCATATTTTATTTGCCTAAACACTAAGTTCTTAGGGTTCGAGACAATATCATTAGTAGACCCTGTGGCTTGGTTGAAATCAGGTTTTAATGCAATTAACCCTGACTTTTCAAGTAATTTAAGTGCACGTATATGGTTGGCGGCATCGTTAGGAATGGCAACGATAGATTGCTGAGGTAAATCAGCCAATTTTTTATGCTTTACCGAATATATGCCCATTGGCTCAAAATAGGTGGTTGAAATTGCGGTTAATTGGTTATTATGACTTTTATTAAAATCTTTTAAAAAGCCCCAAGATTGAAATGCATTAACATCAACATCTCCGTCAATAGTGGCGACATTAAGTGTTATTCCATCATCAATAATTTTGACATCAATATCGAGGTTGGCTTTTTTAGCTTCCGGTGATTGAGCAATAAATTGCCATATATCTGCATCACTACCGTGGCTACCAATAACAATTTTTTGTGATGCTGCTTTTTGTGACTCTGTTGTTTCGTTAGTGCTTTCTTCTTGGGAACATGCCACCAAGGCCGTTAACGACAAAGACAATAACACTGCAGGTAGTTTTTTCATTTGATGATCTCTAATTGGTTTTGTTATCAGTATCTAACCAAATAAAAATAGCGCTTTATAAATAATATTTTTTCCACATTTTTTCTTTTTAGTTATATGAGGCTAAAATATTCAAAAAGTTATATCGATATAGTTTTAAATTATTTTTAGTAATATCAGATGTGGTATTTAATCGAGTGATAAATATATCGTGAATTTTATTCATTATTTAAATAAATATTTAAAAAGGCCGATTAATATGTCTATCACACAATTACCTATTATTGATTTACATGAGCTTGAAAACCCTGAAACACGAGAGAGTTTCTATAAAAGATTGCGCTTTATTGCCAGGGAAATAGGTTTTTTTTATCTAGTTGGACACAATATTTCCGTTGGCACCCGAGAGCAATTATTAGCGACAACCAAGCAATTTTTTGCCTTACCTCAAAGCGAAAAAGAAAGTATCTCGATGGAATACTCAAAGCATTTTCGAGGGTACACGGCATCCACTGAAGAGAGCACTCGTAGCCAGCCAGATTACCGTGAACAGATTGATATTGGCGAAGAGTTACCGGCATTACAACTTAATCAAGATGACCCTATCTGGTTTAATTTACATGGGCCAAACCAATGGCCACAATCCTTACCTGAACTTAAACCCCAAGCACTTGCGTGGCAACGTGAAATGCGAACCATTGCGGTAAAATTAATTAAAGCATTTTTAGTTGCATTAGAATTGCCTGAAAATAGCTTTGATGAAATTATTGCCGACCCTGCCCAACATTTATTAAAACTTATTCATTATCCGGCAAGGGAAGATAATAATGAAGGGGAGCAAGGGGTTGGAGCGCACAAAGATGCGGGAATTTTAACCTTATTATGGCAGGATAATAGTGGGGGGCTACAAGTTGAAACTGATGCTGGTTGGATAGATGTTGAACCTTTGGAAAATGCATTTGTGGTAAATATTGGAGAAGTATTTGAATTAGCCACTAATGGCTATTTACGTGCGAATGTTCATCAAGTTGTTAGGCGTAAAAATAGTCATTCCCGCTATTCCATTGCTTATTTTATTACACCAAATATTTTTGCGGAAGAAGTCCCATTATTAAATTTACCCCATTATTTAGCACAACAAGCGTTAGGGCCGGATAGCGATCCATTAAACCCATTATTTACTAATCTTGGAAAAAATGTCATTAAAGGGCGTTTGCGTTCCCATTTAACAGTAACTCGTCGCTTTTATCCTAAGGAATATGAGCAAATAATAAGTAATAACAATATTATCTGAGTAATCGAGTCGTTAGAGATATGATGATAAACCGTATTGGAGCTAAAAATGTCAGAACAAAGCTATAAAAAGGATTTACAAGGTAAAGAATTATCCCCAGAAACTTTAATGATGAGTTATGGGTATGACCCTAAGCTTTCAGAAGGATCAATTAAACCGCCTGTTTTTCTGACATCTACATTTGTATTTAAAACTGCTCAGGAAGGAAAAGATTTTTTTAATTTAGTTAGTGGGCGCACACAAACAAGCGAAAACCAGAAACAAGGACTGGTGTACTCACGTTTTAACCACCCAAATAGTGAGATTGTTGAAGATAGACTAGCCCTGTATGAAGGTGCAGAAAGCGCTGCACTATTTTCTTCCGGTATGTCGGCAATTACAACTTGCTTAATGGCAGTATTGCAACCGGGTGATGTACTACTCCACTCTCAGCCACTCTATGGTGGAACTGAAACCCTATTTTTAAACACGTTGGCTCGTTTCGGAATAACTTCGGTTCCATTTCAAAATGGGTACGAGCAGGAGTCCATCTTAGAAGTTGCTAATCGAGTCGGGAAAGAGCAAAAAATTGCGGCTATCTATGTTGAAACACCGTCTAACCCATTGAATACACTTGTTGATATTGAATTAATTAGCCAGGTGGCTAAGCAGATAGCTGCGAAGCAAAATGGGCAAACTCCGTTAGTCATTTGCGACAATACGTTGCTAGGGCCTGTATTTCAAAAGCCTTTGTCGTTAGGCGCAGATTTAAGTGTGTACTCACTAACTAAATATGTGGGAGGACATTCAGACTTAGTCGCAGGTGCGGTGGTTGGAAGTCAGGAGCTAGTCAAGAAGGTAAAAGCCCAACGTAATGCCATCGGTACACAGCTTGATCCTCACTCTAGCTGGATGTTGGGGCGGTCGTTAGAAACATTACAATTACGTATGGAAAGGGCAAATGAGAGTGCAAAAATATTAGCTGAATATCTCCATCAGCACCCTAAAGTCAGTAAAGTGCATTTTCCTGCTTTTTTTCCGAAAGCGAGTGTAGAGCATCAAGTTTATCAAAAACAATGTACAGGATCGGGCTCAACTTTCTCTATCAATGTAGGGAATAATGAAGAAGATGCATTTCGTTTTCTAGACAACTTAGCAATCTTTAAATTAGCGGTTAGTTTAGGGGGAACTGAGTCGCTCGCCAGCCATCCGGCATCGACAACTCATTCAGGTGTTGCTCAAAAGGTCAGAGAGCAAATCGGTATTAGTGATAATTTAGTTCGTCTATCTATAGGTATTGAAAATGTGAATGACCTTAAATATGCATTGGAATTAGCATTAGAGGCGATTTAATCATCAGGGTGGGGAAATTTCCCACCCCTGAATGGTCACTAAATTGAGTTAGGTGATGCGATATTGTGCGGGAAGTTCGCTAAAGCCAAGCCCATTACCTTTTTTCACTGCAATTTGGACGGGAATACGTTCTTTCATTGCTTCCACATGGCTAATTACGCCAATAGTTTTGCCAGATGCATTTAAACTTTCTAATGCATCAAGGGCAATATCTAACGTTTCTGCATCTAAAGTACCAAAACCTTCGTCTAAAAAGAGCGATTCTAATTGTGTACGGTGACTTACCATATCGGATAGCGCTAAAGCTAATGCTAAACTCACTAAAAAACTTTCCCCACCCGAAAGGGTTTTAATATCTCGAATGCTATCTGCTTGCCAGCCATCAATAACTTGTAATTCAAGGTTTGCTTGGTGGCTACGCTGTAATAAATAGCGGCCATGAAGTTTCTCAAGTTGTTGATTTGCTAGAGAAATTAAACAGTCCAAAGTTAAGCCCTGCGCATAACGTCGGAATTTATCTCCTTCAGCAGAACCAATAAGTGAGCTGAGATAGCTCCAATCATCATAACTTAATTGGCTTTTTTCTATTTGTTGCAGTAAATCCTGTTGTTGGTGGAGCAGTTGCTTGTCTGTATTGAGCTGGTTAATTATCTGGCCTTGTTTTTGGTTTATTTGCTTAATTTCTTCATCGAATTGAGCAACAATTGTTTGTAATTGCGTTTCATTAAGTGCCGAAAAATCAGTGATACGCTGTTGATTCAGTGCTTCAATAGCCTGCAACCCCTCTTTATAACGCGTTTCACACTGTATGCGAGCTTGGTTAATATGTTGTTTTAGTGTTTCTAATTGTTGTTTTTCTTCATGGCTGATTAACGCATCAAGGAAAGCTTGTTGATGACGAAATGGGCTATCCATAAGTGCTTGAGTAAACAGGGTATTAGCTTGTATTTGCGCCAGTTTTATTTTTTCACAGGCGTCAATGAGCTCTTGATAACTTCCATTCATAGATGCGATGGCTTTATCAACCTCATTGAGTTGTTTGCTTAATTGTTCCTGAGTTTGGAAAAGTATGGTTTGTTTGTCATTCAACTGCTGAATAAATTGGCTGATAGCTAAGCCAGAAAGCAGTGTTTTTCGTTGTGCTGTTTTTTGCTCTAAACCTAATTCAATTTGTTTAAGACGATTTCTTTCTTGTTCAATTTGTTGAGTGAGAATATTGAGTTGCTCTGACTCAACTTTTAATGTGGCATTATTGACTTCAATTTGTTGGCTAAGTGTTTGCGCCGCCACTTTTTGGTTATTAAAACGCTCACTTCGCTGAGTAGTCTCGAGAACCCATTCATCGAACTTATCTTTATCTGGCACATTTAAGTTAAATGGCGCTAGGGTAGATTGCCACTGCTCTATTTGTCTTTGTTTACGTTGTTGGAATTGGCTTTGTTCTTTTTGCAACTCATCATGTTGTTGTGTTTGGTTTTTTAAGCGTTCTTCGACTAATAACAGGTCTGATTGCAACTGGGTAAAGCTTGCTTGTTGCTCGTGTAAATGATGTTTGGTTTGCTGGTATTCACGCTCTAGAACAGCCATATCCACAACTATTTTCTGTTGCGTCGCCAATTGCTCTGTTAATTGATTAACAAAGAGCGTAACGACTTGTTCATTTTGGGCCAACTCAGGTGTGAGTGCTTGCTCACATGTCTTTTGCCACTGTTGGTTAAATGCATCGAATTGTTCATTGATTTGCTGCTGTTGCTGTAAATTTTCGTTTTGACGTTGTTTTTGTGTGTGAAGTTGTGATTCTAACTGAGTTTGTTGTTGTTTTAATTGGTCGAGTTTATTTGTTAGTTCAATGAGTTGTTGCTGTGTTTCACTGAGATGGATTGATTGATAATCGTTAACTGCCGGGTGTTCTGTTGAACCGCATAATGGGCAGGGGTTACCTGCTATTAGTTGCTGGCGCTCATGCTCTAGGCTGACAATTTTTTGTTCTAATTGTAATTTGTCATTGGTTAGTTTGATGAGTGGGGTCAATTCATTAATATGTGTTACCGCAAGGCTCAACGCTTTTTGCGTAGTGGTGATATCTTGCGCTAATTCAACATCTTTTTGGAGCTGTTTCTGTTTTTGCGTTTGCGCATTAAGGCATTGAGATAATATTAATGGCAATAACTTAGCATGTTGCAAACGTGCTTGTAGCTGTTCAATGTGTTGATTGATGGTGTTAATGTCATATTTTTCATGGTTTTGCTTGTAGATTTCTTCTTGTTTTTTGAACGCTACAGTGCTGTGCTCTAATTCGAGGCGTTTTTGGGCTAATTTCTCCGTTTGCTGCTGTTGTTGCCGCTGTAACTGCGCGACTTCATTTGAAAGTATCTGTTGTTTTTCGTGCAAACGTGCCAGTTTGTCAGCTAATTCGAAAATAAAATGGCCTTGTTGTTGCCAACTGCCTATTTGCGAACTGAGCTCAGCGTCTTTTGGGTGTTCTTCTAGGAATATATTGTGTTTTTTTAACTCAAGGTGTGCATTTTGGATCTGACTTTGCGTTTCACTAACTAAGCGTTGCTTTTGCTGAAGAGTGATTTGTTGCTGTTCGATTTGCTTTTTAATTTCAGACTGTTGCTGTTTTAATTGTGCAATTTGGTTATCAAGAGGCCTGACGGTTTCATCAATTAATTGATGTTGTTGTTTGGCAAAATCAAGGTGTTGTTGATACTCAAATTGTGATTTCAATAAATTTTCTTGCAGTGGGGCGCGTGCAGCTTGCTGGGTTTGCAGGCTAAGTTTCAAATGGTGTTGTTTATTCGTGTATTCAGTGAGTTGTTGCTGTTGTCGTTCAACTTCCTGCCATAATGGACGAAGGGATTCCGCTGGGGCACTGTCAGCTAATCTTTTTAATTGAGGTTGTGCGGCTTGGAACTCAAGTTCGTTTTTTTTGATTTCTTCATCAAGTGATTGCATGCGCTGGGTGAGTTGATGATATTGTTGCCACCAATTAACCCCTTGTTGGTGGCGAGTGCGCTGTTGTTTGGTTTGTGCTTCTTGTTCAAGCAAATCGTTTTGCTGTATTAATAATTCTTGATGTTCTGCTTCTGTGAGTAAATTAATGCTTTGTGCCTTCGCTTTTAGCAAATCTAAGTCAATTTTGGCTTGCTTGTGTTGATTAAAAACATAAATTGAAATTTGGCTATAAATTTCGGTTCCTGTAATTTCTTCAAGTAAATCAGCGCGTTCTTTCTCAGAGGCATTTAAAAAAGCCGCGAAGTCCCCTTGGGAGAGTAAAATGGATTTAGTAAAACGCTCATAATCAAGTCCTGTTATTTGCGCCACTAATTCTTTTATTTCTGTGATTTTTACGGTCAATATTTTACCATCAGCAACCGTTGCAAGCTCCGCTTTAGGCTGTTGTAAATTGCCATCAGGTTTCCCTCCAGCTCTTCGTTGGCTCCAAAAGGCTCGATAGGCTTTGCCCTTGACCTCAAACTCTACCTCCGCGAGGCATTCCCCTGTATGGCGAGTCATCAGTTCATTTTGTGCATTAGAAATGGTTTTTAAACGCGGTGTTCGGTGATAAAGCGCGAGGCAAATCGCATCCAATAAGGTCGTTTTTCCTGCACCGGTGGCACCCGTAATGGCAAACAGGCCATTGCTAGCAAATGGCTCTTCAGTGAAATCAATTTTCCATTCACCTCTAAGAGAGTTAATATTTTTTAAACGTAAACTTAAAATTTTCATATTAACTTTCCTTGCTCAGTTGCAATGCGTCATAAGATTGTTGAAATAGCTGGACTAGACGCTGTTCACGCTCAGGATCTTCTAAAGACTCTTGAGCAAGGCGGCGTAAAAAAACGTCTTCTACGGTGAGTTCACTCAATGTTTCATTGGCCAAGGTCTGGCTTTGTCCCTGTATTTGCTTGCGTGCACGGCGTAGTATTACGACTTCGACTGGGAGGTCTTGTGTCAAAGCTTCAATACGTTGTTGGATATCAGCGAGGTAATCTTGTGAAGCAACTTCAATATCAAGCCAAACCGGTTTATCACCTTGGTAATCTTTCCATATCTCTAATTGCTGTTCTATTTGGTTTAAGGAGCCTTTAATACTTTGTAATGGCTGAATAGTCGGGATTTCCAGTGGTGTGATTTGAGTCAATTCACTTCCGCTGAATTCAACAAGGCAGACACTTTTTTGTTGTGTTGTTTCGTCAAAGCTCAATGCAATAGGTGAACCGCAGTAGCGAATATTTTCTTGTCCTCCAATCACTTGGGACCGGTGAATATGGCCAAGGGCGATATAGTCAGCAGGCGGAAAAGCCCCTGAAGGAAACGCATCTAACGTACCAATATAAATATCTCGTACAGAATCAGTTAAGGCTGCGCCGACAACAGTTAAATGGCCTGTTGCAATAATTGGAATATCCAGCCCCAAAGCGGTTCGCTGTTTTAGCGCGAGTTGGTAGCTGGCTTGGTAATGGTCATGAATAGCGGTTTGCAGCGAGCGTTGTTTCTCTTCAATATCTTGCCCTGCAATACTTAGTTGAATATCTCGAGGGCGTAAAAAAGGAATGGCACAGACTAAACCAATAGGTTGATCCTGTTTATTGACTAAGGTAACAACATGGGGCTCACTTCCCGACGTAATGACTTGTGTATTTAAGTAACGAAGTAGAGCACTTGATTCATTGAGTACAGAAACTGAGTCGTGATTACCGCTTAAAATGACTAATTGGCAGCCTGTTTTTTGTAAATCAACAATAAATTTGTTGTACAGTTCACGTGCATAGCTAGGCGGAGAGCCTGTATCGAAGATATCACCAGCAACGATGACTGCATCAACGTGATGTAATTCCACTTGTTCAACGAGCCAATTCAAGAAATGTTGGTGCTCAGGCGCACGGCTTTTGGTAAAAAAATACTGACCAAGGTGCCAGTCTGAAGTATGAATAATGCGCATGAGCTATCAATTCCTATCAACAATAATGTGCACGAGCGTTCGATAACTGAGTATACCTGATCCAGATAACTCGTTGAGGGATGTTTGCGACTTTATTACCATGTTGCGGAAATATTTCACTTAAATGACATTTAGCCGCTAAAATAAAGATTAATATGAGTTTTGCTCATTGATATTCATAATTCTGTCATAAAAGTGACGCATAATGCTTTCACATTTTAAATGTCTTCTTAATTTTACAGGAACAATCATGGCAAGACGCATTCTAGTTGTTGAAGATGAAGCGCCCATCCGAGAAATGGTTTGTTTTGTATTAGAACAGAATGGTTTTCAGCCTATTGAAGCTGATGATTATGACAGTGCGATTGCACAACTCGTTGACCCTCTACCCGATCTCGTACTACTGGATTGGATGATCCCAGGGGGATCTGGAATCCAAGTAATTAAACATATGAAGCGTGATAGCGCAACACGTGACGTTCCTGTCATGATGTTAACCGCACGAGGCGAAGAAGAAGACCGCGTAAAAGGTTTGGAAGTTGGCGCGGATGACTATCTGATTAAGCCGTTTTCACCAAAGGAATTAATCGCTCGGGTAAAGGCAATTTTACGTCGTATTTCACCAATGGCGACGGAAGATATTATTGAAATGAATGGGTTAACGTTAGACCCTACTTCTCATCGTGTGACCAGCAATGAAATCCCTATCGATATGGGGCCAACTGAATATAAATTACTGCATTTCTTCATGACTCACCCTGAACGCGTATATAGTAGAGAACAGCTACTAAATTATGTATGGGGAGCCAATGTGTATGTGGAAGATAGAACCGTTGATGTCCATATTCGGCGGTTAAGAAAGGCACTAGAGACGGAAGGTCATGATAAAATGGTACAAACTGTACGCGGTACAGGTTATCGTTTTTCTATCCGTTACTAAAAACCACAAAGGGAGAGGCATGCGTGCTTGAACGTTTATCGATTAAGCAGCTGATTTGGGGGCTGTTTTTATTTATCTTACCCGCTCTTATCTTATCGGTTTTTATTGGCCACCTAGCGTGGCTATTAGTGATATCGCTACTTGCTGCATTGATATGGCATGGGTATAACTTACTTAAACTCTCTTACTGGTTGTGGCTCGATAAAAGCATGTTACCACCCGAGGGGAAAGGAGGGTGGGAACCGATATTTTATGGCATCTACCAGATGCAACAACGTAATCGTAAACGCCGTCGTGAGCTAGGCCAGTTAATTAAACGGTTTCGTAGTGGCGCAGAATCACTACCTGATGCTGTGGTTATGATGACAACAGAAGGGAATATCTTCTGGTGTAATCGTCATGCGCAGGCTTTACTCGGTTTCCGTTGGCCTGAAGATAATGGCCAACATATTTTTAATTTATTACGTTACCCAGATTTTAGCCGATACTTCACCATTAAGCGTTATGACCAAGCGCTGACTATCGAGCTCAATAGTGGTGAAATTGTTGAATTTCGTATCTTGCCGTATACCGAAGGGCAGTTATTGATGGTAGCTCGAGATGTGACAGAAAAACGCCGTTTGGAAAAGGCCCGTAGGGACTTCTTTGCGAATGTAAGCCATGAATTACGAACTCCTCTTACTGTCATTCAAGGCTACCTTGAGGTCATGGATGACCAAGAAAATGTCACTGCGGCCAATAAAAAAGCACTGCATGTCATGCAAGAGCAAACTCATCGTATGGATAACTTGGTCAAACAGCTTTTGCAGTTATCACGTATAGAAATTGCTCCTCAAATTAACCTTGATGAGCAAGTGAATATCCCCGTTATTCTCAAAATGATTGAACAAGAAGCACTCAGTTTAAGCCAAGGGCGCCACCAGTTTGAATTTCATGTTGATGAAAAATTGCGTGTCCATGGCAATGAAGAACAATTACGAAGTGCAGTGGCGAATTTAGTCTATAACGCAATCAGCCATACGCCAGAAGGCACCAAAATTTGGGTCGAATGGCAAAGAAATGGTCAGGGTGCTCGCTTTAGTGTGAGAGATAACGGGCAAGGGATACCTGCAGAGCATATTCCTCGTTTGACAGAACGGTTTTATCGGGTAGATAAAGCACGCTCCCGCCAAGGTGGTGGAGGTACCGGTCTTGGGTTGGCTATTGTTAAACATGCACTACAACACCATAGCAGCCAATTGGTGGTAACAAGCCAATTAGGTAAAGGGAGTGAGTTTTCATTTACTTTACCGCCAGTATTTATTGTTGATGACAAAAAACTTAAAAATGGGTAAATAATTCCACTTTGTTAATGTAATCAAAATATTAATAAAGTGGATTATTTCTATTTATCAACCCATATCTGTATTCAATTCAAAATATATATATTTAATGCTGATTATTGCTATCACATTAATTATATATTCTGTTAAATAATCAATTTTAATCACCAGAAAAAGACGAGTTGTTCATTTTTCGAACAAAGCATATAACGAGTATTGGGATTTTACTGAAAGTAATCACTAGTTCTGAAAATTAGTTTAGTTATTTATGCTTGTTTTTCGGTTTGCTATTGCCTTTTTGCCCTATAAAAGTTCTACTTGTTGTCAGTTATTGGCGAATTTTTCTGTTTTTTGACTTTTCATTTCGTATGATACAAACAAACATGCTTTTTTATATTGTTAACAGTATGTTTATCAGAATTCTATCTCGCTATATATATTTCAAAGGGTTGCTAAGTGTAAACCCATAATTTTCTATTTTGTCACTTAAAAATAACATAATATGGCTCATCGTTTATCATCAAGAGATATCATCGCATTAGGCTTTATGACTTTTGCGTTATTCGTCGGGGCAGGAAATATTATCTTTCCTCCTATGGTTGGCTTGCAGGCAGGGGAACAAGTTTGGACTGCGGCACTAGGTTTTTTGGTTACAGGCGTGGGTTTACCTGTTTTAACCGTTATTGCACTAGCTAAAGTAGGTGGGGGGATTGAAGCGCTCAGTACACCCGTGGGCAAAACGGCAGGGTTACTATTGGCGGTTGTTGCTTATTTGTCTGTAGGGCCTCTATTCGCAACGCCAAGAACGGCAACTGTATCCTATAAAGTCGGTATCGCACCCTTATTCGGTGGCGAGTCCGATATGCTATTACTTATCTACAGCGTAGTTTACTTCGTTCTAGTTATCGGTATTTCACTATATCCCGGAAAACTGCTCGATAGCGTTGGGCACATTTTAGCGCCTGTAAAAATGTTAGCCTTGGCTATTTTGGGTATTGCGGCTGTCATGTGGCCTGCGGGGGATCCGATCCCTTCTACAATAGAATACCGTGAGATGGCTTTCTCGAATGGCTTTATCAATGGTTATCTAACTATGGATACCCTTGGTGCTATGGTATTTGGTATCGTTATTGTTAATGCGGCGCGTTCAAGGGGGATCGAAAACTCTTCATTATTAACCCGTTACACTATGTGGGCAGGGTTAATTGCAGGGGTATTATTAACTCTGGTCTATTTGTCCTTGTTTAAGCTTGGTGAGAATAGCGGTTCGTTAATTCCCAACCCTGCTGATGGCGCTGATATTTTACATACCTATGTTCAATATACTTTTGGTAATTACGGTAGCTTCTTCCTTGCGGTATTAATCTTTGTTGCCTGTATGGTAACTGCCGTGGGCTTAACTTGTGCTTGTGCAGAGTTCTTTAGCCGCTATGTACCGATTTCTTACCGTAAACTGGTATTGATCTTGGGTGTGTTCTCCATGGTGATCTCAAACTTAGGCTTGAGTAAGTTAATCGCCTTCTCATTACCCGTGCTAGTTTCAATTTATCCACCTTGTATTGTCTTAATTTTATTAAGCTTTACTTTGAAGTGGTGGAAAAACCCAACGATAGTGATTGCGCCGACAATGTTAGTTAGCTTTGTCGTCGGTTTAATCGGTGCCGTAAAAGCGTCAGACCATCTTAAAGGTTATATTCCTGAATGGATGACAGCAATGCCACTGTATAAACAAGACTTAGTCTGGGTATTACCAACTGTTGTTGTGATGGTCGTGGCTATTTTATGCGATAAGTTTGTGTCACCTGCTGCACAGCATAAACAAGTGTAATTAATTGAAATTACAAAAAAGGAGCTAAATAGCTCCTTTTTCTATTTTATTGAGCCATCAATCTACACCGACAGCGCTACCTGCTGGGCGGCGTACATCGTTAGAGCCATAAATGAAGCCTTCACGAACTTTTCCCGAAACAGCAGAATCATTACCCGAAGACTTGGCACTAACACCAGCGCCTTCAGGGATCGCGACCATAATCAGCTCGGCGGCACCCCACGGTGTTTGTTCAACCATCTGGTAACCCATTTTATCGAGTAGTGCTAAGGTGTCTTTAGAAACGCCTCTTTGCTCATAATAAACCTCATCAGGGAGCCACTGGTGGTGAATACGCGGTGCATTAACGGCTTCTTGTGGTGGCATACCATGGTCGATAATATTTAAAGCGGTTTGCAGCGTAATCGAAATAATCCGTGAGCCTCCGGGTGAACCGAGAACTAAAAATACCTTACCATCTTTCGTCACGATAGTCGGGCTCATCGAGGATAGTGGGCGCTTACCTGGAGCAATAGAGTTGCGCTCCCCTTGTACTAAGCCATACAAATTTTTCTCGCCAACTTTCGTTGTAAAATCATCCATTTCATCGTTTAAGAAGAAGCCTGTCCCCGGAGGGATAACGACAGAACCAAATCGACCATTAATCGTGTAAGTGGTTGAAACTGCATTTCCTTTTTCATCAACAATAGAATAATGCGTGGTCTCCGGTTTTTCGTGAGGCCCTATTCCAGGTTGAACTTGCGTGGATGGCGTTGCTTGGTTGGGTTTGATTTCTTTGCGTAACTCTTCTGCATAGGCTTTGCTGAGTAGCTTTTCCGTTGGGTTATCGACAAACTCAGGATCACCGAGGAAGGTATTTCTGTCCATATAAGCATGGCGCATTGCTTCCGTCAGAGTATGAATATAGTCCGCGGAGTTAAAGCCCATTTCTTTGAGGTCATACCCTTCTAAGATATTAAGCGTTTGGCAGATAGTCACTCCACCTGAACTTGGTGGTGGTGCAGAAATAAATTGATAACCTCTATAGGTACAGCTAACAGGCGCTGTATCTGTGATAGTAAAATCTGCAAAATCTTTTGCGGTTAAGATGCCGCCATTTTTCTTGGAAGCTTTTTCAACAATTTCGGGGATCTCACCTTCGTAAAAAGCAGATGGGCCATTTTGGGCAATTTTTTCTAAGGTATTAGCTAAATCGGTCTGAACTAACAAGTCACCGGGTTGGAAAGAACTACCATCAGGTTTTAAGAAGATACGAGCGACTTCTGGGTCTTGTTTAAAACGTTCTGTCGTGGTGTCGAGAACATCGGTATCCGCTCGAGTCAACACAAAGCCTTCTCTTGCTAATTTAATCGCAGGAGCCATCACTTGCTGGCGGCTCATCGTACCGTATTTTTCTAAGGCATAGTCTAGGCCTTTAACGGTACCCGGCACGCCTGAAGCGAGATAGCCATATAGGCTGGCATCTTTAACCAGTTTGCCGTCTTTATCTAAATACATATCTACACTAGCGGCACCGGGCGCGGTTTCTCTGAAATTAATGAATAAATCTTTGCCATCGGCTAGATGAATAGTCATAAAGCCACCACCGCCGATATTGCCACAGCAAGGGTTAACTACGGCTTGTGCATATCCTACCGCAACAGCGGCATCAATAGCATTGCCGCCTGATTTTAGAATATCAGCCCCAATTTGTGATGCTAAATGTTGGGAGGAAACAACCATACCTTTTTTTGCTTCAACGGCAGGTTCAGAAGCGGCATACAGCTGATTAGAAACAAGTAAGGAAAGAAATAGAACCGCAGGGCGTAATGATGTTTTTATCATTCGTATCTCCCAGTTAGGGTTAATTGAGTTGTTCTATCGCACAAATATTCAATATGAATAGTTTGTTAATTATTTGTGTTTTTAATGTATAGCACACAATAATACAAAACATTGAGTATTTGAGTTAAGAATTGTTAACTGAGTGGAATAATTGCGAGTAGGAAGAGAAAAGATAGACTTGGTTCACAAAAGTAAAAAGCGGGCTTGATGCCCGCTTTTCTAAAACTCGCGTAACGAATTACAGTTTTGCAGAGTTTTTAGTCAGGTAGTCAGCAACGCCTTTTGGAGATGCATTCATACCTTCTTGGCCTTTTTCCCACTGAGCTGGGCAAACATCACCGTGCTCTTCGTGGAATTGCAGCGCGTCAACCATACGCAGCATTTCGTCGATATTACGGCCTAATGGCAGGTCATTAACCACTTGGTGACGAACAATGCCTTTTTTGTCAACGAGGAAAGAGCCACGTAGTGCAACACCCGCTTCTGGGTGCTCGATGCCGTATGCTTTTATGATTTCACGTTTGATATCAGCAACCATTGGGTATTTAACTTCACCAATACCGCCGTTATCTATTGGCGTTTTACGCCATGCGTTATGAGTAAACTCAGAGTCAAAAGAAACACCGATGATTTCTACACCACGTTTTTGGAATTCTTCATAGCGGTGGTCAAATGCGATCAGCTCTGAAGGGCAAACGAAAGTAAAATCCATTGGCCAGAAGAAGATGACAGCAGGTTTACCAGCAATGTGTTTTTTTAAGTTGAAGTTTTCAACGATTTCACCGTTACCTAAAACAGCTGCTGCAGTAAAGTCAGGGGCTTGACGTGTTACCAGAACCATAATTTACTCCTATGAGTTTGAATTAAAGTTTTTTGTCCTGTCTATTTAATCACTGATAAATAGTGTGGATTTAGACTTATGTAAGAATAGAAAAAGATCTTTTGACAATAAAGTCATTTAAACCGATTATTGTGATAGGTTTTAACTATCAATAATACTGGTTTATCAAATTAATATCAATAAGATAGTTTTATTCCACTAAAGTGCAAGCTTTAATTTATTCCTTTGTGTTAATTGTGACAGTCTGTACAAAAAAATGTTGCAGCGCATTAGCCATCATTTGCGGATAAAATTGAAAGAAAATAGTTTCTAACGCATCATACTGCAATAAAAAATCATCAAATGAACCACTTAGCGCACTGAGCTTGGGGCGTCTTCTTGCCATCCCACTCAGTGATTTTCCAATATAATTTTTATCTGCATAGCGTATTAGCCACTGTTGAGGCCAGAGATATTCATTTAACTCCTGGAATTTTTCAGGGGTATGACAAAGCTGAGGCTCAATTATTTTTCGGCAGTCACGTACAAAATCTGCTAGCCGTATTGATGGCTCAATAGTTGACCAATGCAGCGATAAAAAATGGTCCCAAACTAAATCCAATGTTATGGGGGCAACACGTCGATATTCATCACGAAATAACAATTTAGCTTCTTTGACTAAAGGGTGAGTATCTGTAGTGCGGTCGACAGTTCGATGCATAAAGATACCAGAGACAATTTCGGGGGAGTAAAGGCCCACAGGGTTACCGCGGACGTAGTCAGCTATGATGTTGCCGAGTAAGGAGCTGTCAGCGAGATGGGCCAGGTGGAGGTGCGCTAAATAATTCACTTTAAAATGTCCGTCGTCTTTCAAACCACAGGGGGGTTAGCTTCGTAAAGCCACCCGAATCACATACTCATGTATGCTCATCGGGATATCTTTACTTGCTGCCTACCTGTGATTCGAAATCCATAGGACATGCAACGCAGCTTAGCTAACTTTTTGATTGCTCAAACTATAGCAGTAATTATGTTGAATTCGAAACTCACAGGACATTACTTGGCAGAGGAATAAAGAATTCCTCTAATTTGAAATTCATGGGTATACTTATCGAGTAGAAAAAAGTCGAAATCAATTTGTTATAAAAGTTTATTGAAATTGAAATAATTCATTCTTTGAATGGATAAATAGTATGCAGAATTTTTTGCTAACAAATTATTTGTTAAAAAATGGTGGTTTTTTGTCCGATATTACGCTTATTTCTTGCGCCAAAGTCAGTGCGGCACTAGACTAGTCGCCTGTTTTTTTAGATTGATGTCAATACAATGCGTGTTTCTGATTTTACTTTTGAATTACCTGAAGAACTGATTGCCCATTATCCGCAGGCTGAGCGTAGTGCTTGCCGTTTATTAAGCCTAGATGGCGGCTCAGGGCAGCTCACGCATGGTGTTTTTACCGATATTCTAGAAAAATTGGAGCATGGTGACTTGCTGGTGTTCAATAACACTCGCGTGATCCCCGCACGGTTATTTGGGCGCAAAGTTAGCGGTGGTAAAATTGAAGTTCTGATTGAGCGTATGTTGGATGAACACCGCGTGCTCGCTCATGTTAGGGCATCAAAAGCACCAAAAGAAGGGGCTGAATTACTGCTAGGCGAAGATGAAAGCGTGAATGCGACGATGGTCGCGCGTCATGGTGCATTGTTTGAGCTGCGTTTTGACGATGAACGTGATGTATTAAGCATTCTAAATCAAATTGGTCATATGCCTCTGCCACCTTATATTGACCGCCCTGATGAAGAGTCTGATAAAGAACTTTATCAAACCGTGTATAGCGAAAAACCAGGGGCTGTTGCGGCACCAACGGCAGGTTTACACTTTGATGAGCCGTTACTTGAAGCATTGCGCCAAAAAGGCGTAGAAATGGCGTTCGTGACATTACATGTGGGAGCCGGTACTTTTCAACCTGTACGTGTTGATACGATCGAAGATCACATTATGCATTCTGAATATGCAGAAGTGCCACAAGAGGTCGTAGACGCTGTTTTAGCCTGTAAAGCCAGAGGTAATCGCGTTATCGCTGTTGGAACGACGTCCGTTCGGTCGCTAGAAAGTGCCGCAAAAGCGAGCCAAGATGCTTTAATTGCTCCATTTTTTGATGATACCCAAATCTTTATTTACCCAGGGTATGAATATCAGGTGATAGATGCACTGATCACCAACTTCCACTTACCGGAATCGACATTAATTATGTTGGTTTCTGCGTTTGCTGGATACAAAAACACCATGAATGCATATAAAGAAGCCGTTGAACAAAAATACCGCTTTTTTAGTTATGGTGATGCTATGTTCATTACCCCCAATACAAATGCTCGATTCGAGAAAATTGGTGAGTAATCAGTTTGAAGCGGTGGCATCGGCTGCTTGCTTAGCAAATTAATATTATCAATAGCAACAGACTGTTTTTCTGCTGCTAGGAGGCAAACGTGAAATATGAATTACAAACGACCGATGGCAATGCACGCCGTGGTCGCTTAGTTTTTGAGCGCGGTGTGGTGGAAACCCCTGCATTTATGCCAGTAGGAACCTACGGTACTGTTAAGGGCATGACACCGGAAGAAGTTAAAGAGACTGGTGCTCAAATCTTATTAGGGAACACTTTCCACTTGTGGTTGCGCCCTGGGCAAGAAATTATGAAGTTGCATGGTGACCTCCATGACTTTATGCAATGGCAAGGCCCAATTTTAACCGATTCAGGTGGCTTTCAGGTCTTTAGTCTTGGTGCGATGCGCAAAATTAAAGAAGAAGGTGTGCATTTTCGTAACCCAATCAACGGTGAAAAAGTTTTCCTAAGTCCTGAAAAGTCGATGGAAATTCAGTATGACCTCGGTTCAGATATTGTCATGATTTTTGACGAGTGTACGCCATATCCAGCAGATTGGGACTATGCAAAGACATCAATGGAAATGTCGCTGCGTTGGGCTGCACGTAGCCGCCAACGTTTTGACGAACTTAACAATAAAAATGCCTTATTCGGTATTATTCAAGGTAGTGTTTACGAAGATTTACGTGATATTTCAGTTAAGGGGCTGGTGGAAATCGGCTTTGATGGGTACGCTGTAGGCGGCTTAGCCGTTGGCGAACCGAAAGAAGATATGCACCGAATCTTAGAACATGTCTGCCCGCAAATTCCAGCGGAAAAACCTCGTTACTTAATGGGGGTTGGTAAGCCTGAAGATTTAGTGGAAGGGGTTCGTCGCGGAATCGATATGTTCGATTGTGTGATGCCAACACGAAATGCGCGAAATGGGCATTTATTTGTGACAAATGGCGTGGTAAAAATTCGTAATGCTAAGTATAAATCAGACACATCAACACTGGATGCTGAGTGTGACTGCTATACTTGTCGTCATTATAGCCGCGCTTATCTGCATCATCTTGATAGATGTAATGAAATTCTTGGTGCAAGGCTCAATACCATCCATAATTTACGTTATTACCAGCGCTTGATGGCCGGTATTCGCCAAGCCATTGAAAATGGGAATTTTGAAGAGTTTGCTAAAGATTTTTACCAAAAGATTGGTAAACCTGAACCTTCATTAAATATCGAATGAATTTAAGTGCGAAATGCCATTAATCTGTGTAGCATATCAAACTTAGCTTTTTTGTATGTAAAATTGCTTTCAATAAAACAATGAGGAAAGTTGAATGAGTTTTTTTATTTCTGAAGCAGCGGCGTCAGCAGGTGCACCAGCGCAAGGTAGCCCGTACACTATGGTTATCATGCTTGTTGTTTTCGCGCTGATCTTCTATTTCATGATTTTGCGTCCACAGCAAAAACGTGCGAAAGAACACCGTAAATTGATGGAATCTATCACTAAAGGTGATGAAGTTTTAACAACTGGCGGTTTAATCGGACGTGTAACTAAAGTGTCTGAAACCGGTTATGTGGTTCTTGAGCTGAGTGAGAACACAGAAGTAACCATCAAACGTGATTTCGTTGCTGCTGTTTTACCTAAAGGCACAATGAAAGCAATTTAATTCTGATTCTCCCGAAGGGAACTGCCGTGCTAAACCGTTATCCTTTGTGGAAGTATCTGATGTTGATCTTCGCGATCCTCATCGGTTTGCTTTATGCACTTCCAAACCTATATGGTGAGGATCCGGCTGTTCAGATCACTGGCGTGCGGGGAACCGCCGCCAATGAACAAACGCTGATCCAAGTCCAGAAATCGTTAAAAGACGATAAAATTGAGAGTAAATCTATCTCTCTAGAAAATGGGGCCATTTTAGCCCGATTCAACAACTCTGATGTTCAGTTACGTGCGCGTGAAGTGATCATGAATGCACTGGGTGACCAGTATGTTGTTGCATTAAACCTTGCACCTGCAACGCCTAAGTGGCTCGAAGCTATCGGTGGTGAACCGATGAAGCTTGGTCTTGATCTGCGTGGTGGGGTTCACTTCCTGATGGAAGTTGATATGGACACTGCATTAGGTAAATTGCAGGAACAAAACATGGATGGTTTGCGTAATGACCTGCGTCAAGAAGGCATTGCGTACTCTTCTATTCGTAAAGGCAATGATTATAGCGTGGAAGTTCGTTTCCGTAACGCGGATGATCGTAGCCAAGCTGAAAAAGCATTGTCTCGTAAATACCCAGACTTAGTCTTTAGTGATGGCAGCGATAACACCATGATCGCAGTGATGACCGACGAGCGCTTACGTGAAGCACGTAACTACGCGGTTTCTCAGAACATTACTATTATTCGCAACCGTGTAAACCAATTAGGTGTTGCGGAGCCACTCGTTCAACGCCAAGGCGCTGACCGAATTGTGGTTGAATTACCGGGTATTCAAGATACCGCGCGCGCAAAAGAAATTTTAGGTGCGACTGCGACATTAGAATTCCGTCTAGTGAATACCGCCGTGGATTCTTCTGCAGCGGAAAGTGGCCGTGTACCAGGTGATTCAGAAGTTAAATATGACCGTGAAGGCATGCCTTATGTCTTATATAAGCGAGTGATCTTAACGGGTGACCATATTACCGACTCAACATCTGATGCGGATGAAAACGGTCAACCACAAGTGAGTATCAGTCTTGATAGTTCTGGTGGTTCTATCATGTCTGACTTTACACGTGATAACCAAGACAAGCTGATGGCAACGCTGTTTGTTGAATACAAAGACAGTGGCAAGAAAGATGCAACGGGCCGTTCAATTTTGGTGAAAGATGAAAAAGTCATCAATGCGGCACGTATTTCTGCACGTTTTGGTAGCAAATTCCGTATTACTGGTATTACTAACGGCACTGAAGCTCGCCAGCTTTCATTACTGTTACGTGCAGGTGCGTTGATTGCGCCAATCCAAATTGTTGAAGAACGTACCATTGGTCCAACACTAGGTATGCAAAATATCGAGCAAGGGCTGAAAGCCTGTATCGCAGGTCTGTTAGCTTCTATCCTGTTTATGATTATTTACTATCGTAAATTTGGTCTGATTGCGAGTAGCGCGCTGTTGGCAAACTTGGTGTTAATTGTTGGGGTGATGTCCTTATTACCGGGCGCAACACTGACTATGCCTGGTATTGCCGGTATCGTATTAACCCTTGCGGTTGCCGTCGATGCGAACGTTCTAATTAACGAACGGATTAAAGAAGAGCTCAAGAACGGTCGATCTGTTCAGCAAGCAATTCATGAAGGGTATAAAGGCGCCTTCTCAAGTATTACAGACGCAAACTTAACGACACTGATCACCGCGATTATTCTCTACGCAGTGGGTACTGGGTCTATTAAAGGCTTTGCGATTACGACAGCGATTGGTGTCGCAACCTCTATGTTTACAGCTATCGTTGGTACACGTGCTATCGTGAACCTGCTTTACGGCGGTAAACGTATTAACAAGCTGTCAATTTAAGGAGCACGTTGTGGCACAGGATTATACTGTTGAACAATTGAACTATGGCCGTAAAGTTTATGACTTTATGCGCTGGGACAACGTTGCCTTTAGCATTTCTATCGTATTACTGATAGCTTCTTTTGTGATTATTGGCGTCAAAGGTTTTAACTGGGGCTTAGATTTCACCGGTGGTACGGTAATTGAAATCAACTTAAGTCAGCCAGCTGATTTGGATAAAATTCGTGATAGCTTGTCTAACTCGAATCATAAAGATCCATTAATCCAAAACTTTGGTAGCAGCCGCGATATCATGATCCGTATTCCGCCAATTGAAGGCACTGCTGGTCAAGAAGTCGGTAAAGAAATTATCACGATTATCAACCAAAATGTGGATGATAAAGCAACCGTAAAACGCATTGAATTCGTGGGGCCAAGTGTTGGGGCTGAATTAGCGCAAACAGGGGCTTTGGCTCTGTTAACTGCGTTGATTTGTATCCTAGTCTACGTTGGTTTCCGTTTTGAATGGCGTTTGGCCGCGGGTGCCGTGTTATCTCTTGCGCATGATGTGGTGATCACTTTAGGTATTCTGTCTTTGTTCCATATAGAGATAGATATGACTATTGTGGCATCATTGATGTCAGTTATTGGTTACTCACTGAACGACAGTATCGTTGTATCAGACCGTATCCGTGAAAACTTCCGTAAAATACGCCGTGGTACACCGTACGAAATCATGAACGTCTCTTTGACGCAAACATTGAGCCGTACCATCATGACATCAGCCACCACATTATTAGTGGTTCTGATGCTATACCTGTTCGGTGGCGCAATGTTAGAAGGCTTCTCATTGGTTATGTTAATCGGTGTAACTATCGGTACTATCTCATCTATTTATGTGGCTTCTGCATTAGCACTGAAGATGGGTATGAAGCGTGAACACTTGATGCAAGCGAAAGTCGAAAAAGAAGGCGCAGACCAAGAGTCATTACTGCCTTAGTTTTAAAAACGATGGTAACTAAGCCAATTAGCACTCAAAATAGTTCGTGTTGTAGGTAGGCGGCAAGTGTAATTAATCCCTAGGAGCATACAAAAGTATGTGACTAGGGTTCATAAGCGATGCCAATACCCCTACAACGGGAATAATAAAGAGTTAAGCCAATTAGTGCTCAAAATAGTTCGTGTTGTAGGTAGGCGGCAAGTGTAATTAATCCCTAGGGAGCATACAAAAGTATGTGACTAGGGTTCATAAGCGATGCCAATACCCCTACAACGGGAATAATAAAGAGTTAAGCCAATTAGTGCCTCAAAATAGTTCGTGTTGTAGGTAGGCGGCAAGTGTAATTAATCCCTAGGAGCATACAAAAGTATGTGACTAGGGTTAATAAACGATGCCAACACCCTACAACGCGAAATATGAAGAGCAACGAGAACACCCTAGGAGGCATCTTCTAGGGTGTTTTTTCTCGCACAGTAGGGTAAAACTATCTCCCCCTAAATAGATTCAGGAAACGCTATGCACTGCCCATTCTGCTCAGCTGTAGATACGAAAGTTATTGACTCGCGTCCTGGTCGGTGAAGGGGCCCAAGTCCGTAGACGCCGCCAGTGCTTACTTTGTCATGAACGCTTCACCACTTTTGAAGTCGCTGAGCTTGTCATGCCTAGAGTCATTAAAAGCGACGATATTCGTGAACCTTTTGATGAAGAAAAGCTTAATCGAGGTATGCAAAAGGCATTAGAAAAACGGCCTGTAAGTTCTGATGACATTGAGCAAGCTATTATTTTCTATAAAATCTCAGCTTCGGGCTACGGGGGAACGTGAAGTTCCGTCTAAATTGATTGGTAGTTTGGTTATGGATGAACTGAAAAAGCTCGATAAAGTTGCCTATATCCGTTTTGCTTCTGTTTACCGCAGCTTTGAAGATGTGCGCGAATTTGGCGAAGAAATCGCTAAATTACAGGATTAACGCCAATGATTGAACAAGACAACATGTATATGGCTCGTGCTTTTGAATTGGCACGAAAAGGGCGTTTTACTACATCACCTAATCCAAATGTCGGGTGTGTGATTGTGCGTGATGGTGCCATTGTCGGTGAAGGGTATCATCAGAAAGCAGGGGAACCTCACGCTGAGGTTCACGCATTGCGTATGGCAGGAGAAAAAGCGCAAGGGGCAACGGCCTATGTCACCCTTGAGCCTTGTAGTCATCACGGCCGCACTCCGCCTTGTGCAGAAGCACTGATTAATGCAGGTGTAAGCCGAGTTGTAGCGGCGATGCAAGACCCAAATCCTCAGGTTGCAGGCCGTGGTCTGTATATGTTTGTCGCAAGCAGGAATTGAAACACGTAGTAATGTTTTATTAGACGATGCTGAAGCGGCGAACCGTGGCTTTTTAAAACGTATGCGTACCGGGTTTCCCTATATCCAGTTGAAACTTGCTGCTTCGCTTGATGGCAAGACCGCCCTTGAATCTGGGGAAAGCAAATGGATTACCAGCCCGGCAGCTCGCAAAGATGTACAAGCTCTTCGAGCCGAGGCAAGTGCTATTTTAAGTACGAGCAGCACGGTTGTTGCTGATGACCCTTCTTTAACGGTACGTTGGAATGAGCTCCCTTCAGATATCCAACAAGTGTATCCAGAAAGCCAAGTACGCCAACCCATTCGTATTGTGTTAGATAATCACAATCGAGTGACTCCTGACCATAAAGTTACTCAATTAGATGGTGAATGTTGGTTAGTGCGCTCAACCCCAGATGAAAATGCGGTATGGCAAGGAAAAATTGAGCAAATCGCTATTCCAGCAGATGAAAACGGCACCGATCTGGTTATTTTGATGATGCAGCTGGCTAAACGTAATGTGAATAGCATTTGGGTTGAGGCGGGAGCAAAACTCGCAGGCTCATTACTTAAGCTAGGTTTAGTTGACGAACTGATTGTCTATATTGCACCTAAATTATTAGGTGACAGCGCTCGAGGTTTGGTGGACTTTCCGCCGCTTAACGCCCTTGTTGATGCGCCAAAATTTGAATTTACAGAAGTGAAGCAAGTCGGGCCAGACCTTCGTGTCAGGCTTCGTCCCGTATGGTAAGTGGTTTTTTTGAAAATCATACGTACGATACACGAAAGAATGTGATAAAATCCGCGCCCCGCGGGTTATAATTAATATTAGAGGAAGGCTATGAACGTAATTAAAGGTGTTGTTGCTGCTCCACAAGCGCGTGTTGCTATCGCTATCGCTCGTTTTAACAACTTTATTAATGATAGTCTGCTGGAAGGTGCTGTTGATGCGTTAGAACGCATTGGTCAGGTTTCAAATGACAATATTACAATTGTGTGGGTTCCAGGCGCTTATGAGCTGCCATTGACCACAAAAGCATTGGTTGAAACGAATAAATATGATGCAGTGATTGCATTAGGTACTGTGATTCGTGGTGGGACTGCTCACTTTGAATACGTTGCAGGTGAATGTAGCTCCGGTTTATCTCATGTTGCGATGAACAGTGAAGTTCCAGTGACTTTTGGTGTGTTAACCACTGAAAATATTGAACAAGCTATTGAACGTGCGGGTACTAAAGCAGGTAATAAAGGTGCTGAAGCTGCACTGACAGCACTTGAAATGATTAATGTAATTAAGGCCATCAAAGGCAAATAATACACAATTTGCTCTATGTTGCTATTTTTTCGCCACTACGGTGTAGATTACGCAATGCAACAAGTATTTATTGTGTACAGTTTTTAAATTTAAGGGGAATCTTGTGAAACCTGCTGCTCGTCGCCGCGCTCGTGAGTGTGCTGTACAAGCCATTTATTCATGGCAATTATCTGGCAATCCAATTGCTGAAGTCGAATATGAGTTTATTGCTGAACAGGACATGTCAGACGTCGACGTAAACTATTTTCGTGAACTGTTATCAGGTGTTGCGACTAACGCAACAAAACTAGATCAACAGATGGCGCCTTATTTATCTCGTCAGCTCGAAGAGTTAGGGCAGGTAGAAAAAGCGATTTTACGCGTCTCCATGTTTGAATTAAGTTTCCGTGAAGATGTACCTTATAAAGTCGCAATCAACGAAGGTATTGAATTAGCGAAAGTTTTTGGCGCAGAAGATAGCCATAAATTCGTTAACGGTGTATTAGACAAAGCTGCACCTGCGGTACGCCGTAAAAAATAATAATATCAGGGTTCCCTCCTGTAGCACTACGGTAATAAATAGGTAGCCTGGGTTCCAGTCTACCTTTGTGTTTATATGCTCGCGATATTTCAATGGTCGGTGAGCGAAGAATAATTGCAGCCAATTAGATAGACTCTTCAGGTTAGCAATTCGGTGCTATTTACCTATTATTGAATTATTAGGGTGTAAATTATTTGCTTCGTCTTAAACGAAAATAGATATAGCGAAAACGGAAAATCTACCATGTCATATGGCGAATTTGACCTCATCGCGCGTTATTTTAACCGTCAAATCACTAACCGACGTGATGTTAATATCGGTATTGGGGATGACTGTGCGTTGATGACCATTCCAGAAAAACAGCAACTTGCTGTAAGCACTGACACTCTCGTTTCTGGTATTCATTTCCTACCAACCATTTCACCAGCTGATCTTGCTTATAAATCATTAGCATCTAATTTAAGTGACCTCGCAGCGATGGGCGCAGACCCTGCATGGGTTTCTTTGGCAATTACATTGCCTTGTGTTGATTGTGATTGGTTACAATCTTTTAGTGATAGTTTGTTTGAACAGCTTAACTATTATGGCATGCAATTAATTGGTGGTGATACAACCCGCGGCCCTATGAGCTTGACCTACACGGTTCATGGCTTAGTGCCAAATGGCAAAGCGATGTCCCGTGCGGGGGCGCGTAATGGCGATTGGATTTATGTAACGGGGACTCTCGGTGATAGCGCTGCTGGCCTTGCTATTTTACAAGATAAACTGAATGTTAAAAATGTAGAACATCAAGAATGGCTAATTGCGCGTCATTTACGTCCACAGCCACGAATTTTACAAGGCCAAGCATTGAGAAACCTGGCTTCTTCTGCGATTGATATTTCGGATGGTTTAGTTTCTGATCTCAACCACATCTTGAAAGCGAGCAGTTGTGGTGCGCGCATTAATTTAGATGCATTGCCTCAATCAGAAGCGTTGAAACAAAGTTGTAGTATCGAACAAGGGCGTTTATGGTCTTTGAGTGGTGGTGAAGACTACGAACTTTGCTTTACCGTTCCTGAAATTAACCGTGGGGCGCTAGAGATGGCACTTGCACATACAGGCTCAGGCTTTACGTGTATTGGGCAAATTAAGCCGCAGTCTGAAGGAATTAGCTACTTTTGCAATAACCAAGAAGTTGATGTAAACCTAAAAGGTTTCGATCATTTTGTTTCGGAAGGTGCATAGAATGGCTAGTCGCCAAGAAAAAGCAGAAGCAAAAAAACGGCTGAATATGCGTAATCCTTGGCACTTATTGGCTACAGGATTTGGTAGCGGCCTTTCACCTATTGTGCCAGGCACAATGGGCTCTCTTGCTGCGATACCTTTCTGGTTATTAATGGCCAACATGCCAATTTGGAGCCTGTGGGTGCTTATTATCGCGGGTTTTTGGATTGGTTGCTTAATTTGCCAGCGCACTTCCGATGATATGAAAATTCATGACCACGGCAGCATTGTTTGGGATGAATTTATCGGGATGTGGATTACTCTCATGGCGATCCCAGTTGTTGATTATGAATGGGTCATCACCGCCTTCTTTATTTTCCGCATTTATGACATGTGGAAGCCATGGCCGATAAGGATTTTTGACCGAAAAGTCAGCGGCGGTTTTGGCATCATGATTGACGATATTATTGCGGCGATTTTTGCTTATGTGACTATTTGGTTGTTGGTATGGTATGACATCATGCCATTCTCTACCAACTAAATACGCGTCATATTTTGCGCTGTGGCGTTGTTGGCCGCACTTGGTTACCCGAATCACATACTTGTGTATGCTCATCGGGATAACCTCGATTGCCGCCTAGCCACAACACAAACTATTTAGCGTATAAATACGTGTCATATTTCAAATTGTAGGGGTGTTGGCTTCGCTTATTCGCCCTAGTCACATACTTGTGTATGCTCCTAGGGTCTTATTCGCTTGCCGCCTACCTACAATCTGAACTATTTAGCGTATAAATACGCGTTATACTTCTTACTGCCACTGCGTTACCCTAGTCACATACTCTTCTATGCTCCTAGGGATTCGTTTCTCTTGCTGTCTTGGTGCAGTAAGAATTGTTTAGCGTATTTGATGTGATTGTTTATCGTAGTAACTTCTTTTGCTTCTTTTTGTGTCGAATACCCATCACTGAGGTTTGGGCTAGGGTTAACCCTTTGGTTTCTGGAGCAAATAAAATCGAGACAATTAATCCTATTAGCGAGACACCAGCCCCCATCAAGACCACCGAACTGACACCGTATTTAGTGATAAATAGCGGTAATGCCCACGTTGAAAAAATGGTTCCAATACGACTGATGGACATAATTACCCCAACGGCAGAGGCACGAATATCCGTTGGAAACAGCTCATTAGGGTAGAGCCATTGCAAAATACCGGGCCCTCCTGAGAAAAAGGCATAGATACCAAACATAATGATAACGAGGCAAATACCAAGGTTAGAGAAGAACCCGAGTATCGCTAGTGCAAAAGTCATTAAGGCAAAACTGCCAATCAAAAGTGGCCGCCTTCCCATTTTATTTAGCCAATACATCGCTGGCAGACAACCTAACATGAAGAATAAGCTGATAACTACGTTACCGAGTGCAGCGTTTTTTCCTTGATCCCACCCCAACTGCCCAACGATTTGTGGTCCAAAGGTGTAAATTGCAAACATCGGGATCACTTGGCAGGTCCAAATAATGGCGGTGAATAGGACGAAAGAAAAATGCCTCTTAGTGAATAATTGAAGAAAGTGTGTTTTTTGTTGTTCTTCGGCTTCAAATATTACGGGTTGGCCAAACAGCTTTTCCATCATTTTTTCACATTCTTTAATGCGCCCTTTGCGAATCAGCCAAAGAGGTGATTCAGGTAAATCAAAACGACCAATCAAAATAATAATACAGGGGATCACTGAGCTACCAAGCATCCAGCGCCAGCCATCTTCCACGTCATATAGCATATAGCCGACGAGATTGGCACAGGTGGCACCGACATACCACATTGCTGCAATAAACCCGACAGCAAATGCACGTTGTTTGGTATTGGAAAATTCGGTGATCATTGACGTTGCAATTGGGTAGTCTGCACCTATTACAATCCCGATTAAGAACCGCATGATAAGCAGCTCCATCGGTGTTGAGACAAACATGGTCGCGACTGAAATGGCACCAATGGCAACAATATCAATTAAAAACATTTTACGACGACCGACTTGGTCACAAATATAGCCAAATAGAGAAGTACCAATGAATAGGCCTGCCAATGTTGCAGCACCCAATAAGCCAATCCATTCACTACTTAAACTTAATACGGGGGTGAGTTGTTCTAATGCAACGCCGATCAGGACTAATACATAACCATCCAGAAAAGGCCCACCGCTACCCCACAGCATAATCCGTCGGTGAACGGAGGAAAATTGAATATCATCAAAACTTTTTGGTTTCATTATGGATGTGTCCCTGATCAGCGCAAATAAACGCCTGAAAACTCTCGAAGTTATTAGCTTCGAGAGTGATGCTAAATAAATCAGCCGTAACGAAATTCAATACCGAAAGTGCCGCGTGGGTATTCCCATTTTTCTAATGCACTATCTAAGCCAAGAATGCGGCAGGTTCCACATTCGAGACAGCCGGCATAATCGAAACGTACTGAGCCATCTTCTTGTTTTTTATATAATCCCGCAGGGCAAGCTTTAGTTAATGTGTCGAGCACATTCATATCTGGATGCTCTTTTATCACAATATGCGGGTTTTCTTCATCGACATTAAATTTATTAATACCGAGTTTGACATCAACGTTGACTGGATTATTCATATTGCTCTGACTCCTTTAATTCCATCCTTGAGCAAGTTCATAAAGCCCACTTTTTTCGCGTGTTGTAACATGGTCTTACGTAAAGGCACTGGAGCTTCATCTGAAATAGTGAAGAGTTTTTTTGCAATACCAACCGCCATTTCTGGGTAAGCAGAAAACATGCGCGGGTTATCCAAAAACTCAGGCATTTTTTGGTACATTTTCATGTCCCGCAGTGGGCCTTCGTTGAGCAGTGTGAGGTATTGATTTAAATTTTGTTTGCTGAAATCGTCAGTTTTCATTGCGCTAAGTACCGCTTTTGCTGCCGCTTCACCTGAAGCAACGGCTAAATCCATACCTCGAATAGTAAAACCTAAATTCATACACATACCCGCGGCATCACCAGCAATTAATACACCATCACGAACCAATTCGGATTGCATTTTTAAACCCGCTTCAGGGACGACGTGCGCGGCATATTCGACCATTTTTCCACCTTCAATCAAAGGTGCAACAGCCGGATGTTGTTTAAAGTCTTCAAGCATTTGCGGAACAGATTTTTTAGCATCTTTAATATGGTGTAGGCCGCAAACTAAGCCGAGTGAAATGGTATCTTCATTGGTATAGAGGAACCCACCTCCCATCAAGCCATCGGTTGGTGAGCCAGCAAATAGCCAAGCAACACCTTCTTTGTCTTTAAGGTTAAAACGGTTAGCTAGGACATCTTTTGGTAGTTCAATGAGCTCTTTTACACCAACAGCGACATGTTCTGCATTGACGCGTTTAGTCATGCCAAGTTGTTCAGCCAGCAGTGAGTTGACGCCATCCGCTAAAATGACCACTTTAGCTTCAAGTACATCACCATCAGCCTCAACACCAACTACCTTGCCATCACGTTCAACTAACTTATCAACCCGAATCCCCGTAATACACTGTGCACCAGCATTTTCGGCTTGTTCAACTAGCCATGGATCTAATTTACCGCGTAGTACAGACCAAGACGTTTCATCAGGGCTTTGTTCTGAGCCATTTTGGAAATCAACTGTAACAGCGCCAGTTTCGGTCATAAATGACAGTTTTTCGCGTGTGATCATGCGCTCAATAGGCGCTTCTTGGGTAAAGCCTGGAATAATGCGTTCTAAGCTATGGGCATACATTCGCCCACCTGTTACGTTTTTGCCGCCCGCGTAGTTTCCTCTTTCGATTAGGAGAACTTGCGCACCTTCACGGGCAAGCACCAATGCAGCTACAGAGCCAGCTAGACCTGCGCCTACAATGATTGCATCAAAAATATCATCGGACATAGTTTCTCCAAAGGCCACGAAAACAGTGAGGAAAATGCCTCACTGTTATTGAGTTTATTTCGCCAGTTGTTGCGTTAACGCAGGTAAGATTTTGAACAGATCGCCAACGATCCCGTAGTCTGCAAATTGGAAAATAGGGGCGTTTTTATCTTTGTTGATTGCGACGATCGTTTGTGCGCCATTCGCACCGACCATATGTTGGATCTGCCCTGAAATGCCGATGGCAAGATAAAGTTCAGGTTTGAGCATTAAGTTAGAAATACCCACATAGCGCTCATGTTCCATCCATTTTTCATTTTCTGCGACTGGGCGAGAACAAGCGATTTCAGCACCAATGGTATCGGCGAGCGTCTTGGCGATAGCAATGTTTTCTTGGCTACCAATACCTCGCCCGACACTGACAACTAAGCGTGCTTTATCTAATTCCACTGAGTTACCTGCTTTTTTCTGAATCGAGGTACGTACAATAGATTGTTTTGGTTCGATCCATTGTGTAGCTTGAGCTGTGCCGCTACGTGATGCATCACTCGGTGCCGCTTCAAATGTACCAGAGGTAAGGGTTGCAATTGAAAATGCGCTATCTAGGGTCTCTTGGCCGAAGGCTAAGCCACCATAAACCATATGTTTAATCAGCGGTTTTTCAGATTCAATTGTGATTGCGGCGGCATCATTGGAAACCGCGGCTTGTAGTTTCGCGCCTAAGCGTGCTGCAAGTAATTTTCCTCTGCGGGTATTTGGTAACAACAGTAAACCGTTATCGCTTTGTTGTTTGATGGTGGAAACCATCGTGTCCGCATAGTCTTCAATAATGCGGTCATCGGGTTTACCTGTTAATAGAAAGACTTGCGAAGCGCCAAGTTGGAAAGCTTGTGCGCTTAGTGCTTCATCAAGGGCAAAAACATTCACTTGCTCGCCAAGCGAGAGGGCACCACCGATAAGTTCAGGTAAGCGAGAAGTCATATCACTAAATACCCAAACGGTTGATAATTTGCTCATAACTCCTCCAATTAAATAATTTTTCTTAAATGTTCAGCAAATTGCGCAATTTGGTCATCGCCATCACCTTCAATGATGACCCGCTGGCGGACTTTTTGTTTCGGCGCGGCGATAGATTGAGACGATAATGCGGCAACGTTATCTAAGCCAATATCTGCCATCATCCAAGCTTGGATGGGTTTTTTAGCGGCACCTAAAATGGCTTTCATTGAAGGAATAACAGGAACGTTAATGTCGGAGGTTACAGCGATAATGGCCGGTAATGGCATGGATAGCGTTTCAATTTCATCTTCTAGCTCACGTTCTACAATGACCGTATCAGCTGTGATGGAAACAATTTTTTTCACACCATTGATGGCAGGAATTTGCAGCGTTTCACCTAATAAAATGCTCACTTGTTGTGCATTGAGATCCGCGGAGCCATCACCACAAATAATTAAATCGAAGCCCACTTTCTGTGCCGCTGCACCAAGGGTAATGGCAGTTTGATGGGGAAGTGCATGCTCAAGTTGGTCATCAATCACAACAACGAGCTCATCTGGGCCACGCGATAGCACATCTTTACGTGCTTTCATATTCGTGAGTGCTTTACCACCAATACTTAACGCAATCACTTTGCTGTCAGCTTGCTGTGCTTTTATTTGATTAGCGGTTTCAATTGCATTTAAATCATATTGACTGATTTTGGTATCGGCACGTGAAAAATCTAAAGAACCATCTGCGCTATTTACAATAATATCTTGTTCATCAGGAACAGATTTATAGCATGTAATAATATTCATTACATCTCCTAAAATAATATTAATAAATATGATCCGTTTCGGTTTCGGATTATATAATTATCATGAACTGGGTATTTAAAAATAAAACCTAAGTCACCAATATTGAAAACCTTAAATTAAAGTGGGTTTAAATATTCATACTGATACCCTACTCACCAATACTGTAAAAATCATCTAGTTATCAATGAAATGTTCAATATTGCTACTGGAATCACCAATACTGAAGGTATTTAATAACATTAACGTTACACAATATTTTATCTCTATGTATTTATTGGTGTTTTAATTATTAAAGTTAATAACAATTATTTATCACGAATAATATTGTGACCTTAATAACAGAATTGTTTATGGGGACTAGACATGATTTGGATAGAATTTGAATTAATACTTAATTAGGTTTGTTGGGATTTAATAATAAATATAAGTTTTAAATGCATATAGATATTAGGTAATGAGAATAATATCTATTTTAAAACTTATATATTAAATAATAAATTGGGACCGAACTATGAGCAAAGAAAATAAAAAAGGTGGAATAGAACCGAAGGTTTTTTTTCCACCGTTGATCATTGTTGGACTACTGTGTTGGTTAACTGTTCGTGATTTAGATGCGTCAAATGAAGTTATCAACCAAGTTTTCAGCTATGTCACCAATGTGTGGGGCTGGGCATTTGAGTGGTATATGGTTGTCATGTTTGGTGGCTGGTTTTGGTTGATTTTAGGGCCTTATGCGAAGAAGCGCTTAGGGGAAGAAAAACCTGAGTTTAGCCGAGCAAGCTGGATTTTCATGATGTTCGCATCTTGTACTTCAGCTGCCGTACTTTTCTGGGGTTCGATTGAAATATTCTACTATGTATCAGCGCCTCCATTTGGTTTTGAGCCTTATTCAAATGAAGCGAAAAATATCGGGTTAGCCTATAGCTTATTCCACTGGGGACCGCTCCCATGGGCGACTTATAGCTTCTTATCGGTCGCATTTGGTTACTTTTTCTTCGTTCGTAAAATGGATGTTATTCGCCCAAGTAGTACGCTGGTTCCATTAGTGGGTGAGAAACACGTAAATGGCTGGTTTGGAACCATTATTGATAACTTTTACTTGGTCGCATTGATTTTAGCAATGGGGACGAGTTTAGGGCTAGCGACACCGCTGGTTACCGAATGTATTCAATACCTGTTTGGAATTCCTCATACCCTTGAGCTCGATGCCATCATTATCTTCTGCTGGATCATCCTAAATGCAATTTGTGTGGCTTTTGGTTTGCAAAAAGGGGTGAAAATCGCCAGTGACGTCCGTAGTTACCTGAGTTTCTTGATGCTGGGATGGGTATTTATTGTTGGCGGTGCTAGCTTCATTGTGAACTATTTTACCGATTCTATCGGGGTTCTAATGATGTATATGCCACGCATGTTGTTCTATACAGATGCAGTCGGCAAAGGCGGTTTCCCACAAGGTTGGACCGTATTCTATTGGGCGTGGTGGGTAATTTATGCCATCCAAATGTGTATTTTCCTCGCACGTATCTCTAAAGGCCGTACCGTCCGTGAGCTGTGTATCGGTATGGTAGCAGGCTTGACGGCAGGAACTACGCTAATTTGGACAATATTAGGCAGTAATACCCTACAACTGGTAGACCAAAACATTATTAACATTCCAAAGCTGATCGAAGAGTTCGGCGTCGCACGCGCCATCATTGAAACATGGGCGGCTTTACCTTTGAGCACTGCAACAATTTGGGGCTTCTTCATCCTCTGCTTTATCGCCACGGTGACACTGATCAACGCGTGTTCTTACACACTCGCGATGTCAACTTGTCGCGCAGTTAAAGATGGCGATGAGCCACCGTTATTAGTGCGCATTGGTTGGTCTGTCTTAGTTGGCGTTATCGGCATTGTCTTGCTGGCTTTAGGCGGATTAAAACCAATTCAAACCGCGATAATTGCCGGAGGATGCCCACTTTTTTTCGTCAACATCATGGTAACGCTCTCCTTTATTAAAGATGCCAAAGTGCATTGGAAAAATGACTAATTTATTCAAAAACAACATGTAAGAGGTTATTGATATGGATTTTAGATTGAATGATGAGCAGGAACTGTTTGTCGCAGGGATCCGTGAACTGATGGCCAGTGAAAACTGGGAAAGCTATTTCGCCGAATGTGACCGCGACAGTAAATATCCTGAACGCTTTGTCAAAGCCTTAGCGGATATGGAAATCGATAACCTGCTGATCCCAGAAGAACATGGCGGCTTAAATGCAGGGTTTATCACCGTTGCTGCGGTATGGATGGAGCTTGGTCGCCTAGGTGCACCAACCTATGTGTTGTACCAATTACCGGGCGGTTTTAATACGGTGCTTAGAGAAGGGACTCAAGAGCAAATTGACAAAATCATGGCGTTCCGTGGTACGGGTAAACAAATGTGGAACTCGGCGATCACTGAACCGGGTGCAGGATCTGATGTTGGTAGCCTACAAACCACTTACCAACGCCGTAATGGCAAAGTGTATTTGAACGGTAGCAAATGTTTTATCACCAGTAGTGCTTACACCCCATACATTGTGGTGATGAGTCGTGATGCGGATTCACCAGACAAACCTGTTTTCACCGAATGGTTCTTAGATATGAGCAAACCAGGTATCAAGGTGAACAAACTTGAAAAACTGGGTTTACGCATGGATAGCTGTTGTGAAATTACTTTTGATAATGTCGAGCTGGATGAAAAAGACATGTTTGGCCGCGAAGGTAACGGTTTTAACCGTGTAAAAGAAGAGTTCGACCATGAGCGTTTCTTAGTGGCATTAACTAACTATGGTACCGCGATGTGTGCGTTCGAAGATGCGGCGCGTTACGCTAACCAGCGTGTTCAATTCGGTGAAGCCATTGGTCGTTTTCAGTTAATTCAAGAAAAATTTGCACATATGGCGATCAAGCTCAATTCAATGCGCAACATGTTATATGAAACTGCATGGAAGAGTGACAACGGATTGATCACCTCTGGTGATGCAGCAATGTGTAAATACTTCTGTGCAAATGCGGCATTTGAAGTCGTGGACTCTGCGATGCAAGTACTCGGTGGTGTAGGAATTGCAGGTGAGCACCGGATCGCCCGTTTCTGGCGTGACCTTCGTGTGGATCGCGTATCAGGTGGTTCAGATGAAATGCAAATACTGACATTAGGCCGTAGCGTACTGAAACAATACCGCTAATAACTGAACGTAATGGGATGGTTTTCAAGAGAAGGCCAACCCTGCTTCACAGGAGATAAGAACATGGCAGAGCATCTACCTATGCCAGAATTTGGCCCTCTAGCTGGGGTTAGAGTGGTATTTTCAGGAATTGAAATTGCTGGCCCATTTGCAGGGCAAATGTTTGCAGAATGGGGGCGCTGAAGTGATCTGGATAGAAAATGTCGCCTGGGCAGACACTATTCGCGTTCAACCCAACTACCCACAGCTGTCACGGCGTAATTTACGTGCGTTATCATTGAATATTTTCAAAGATGAAGGGCGTGACGCGTTTCTAAAACTGATGGAAACAACCGATATCTTCATTGAAGCGAGTAAAGGCCCCGCATTTGCTCGTCGTGGTATCACGGACGAAGTACTTTGGGAACATAACCCTAAACTGGTCATTGCACACTTATCCGGTTTTGGGCAGTACGGTGACCCACAATATACCAACCTCGCAGCGTATAACACCATTGCTCAAGCCTTCAGTGGCTATCTGATTCAAAACGGTGATAAAGACCAGCCAATGCCGGCTTTTCCTTATACCGCAGACTATTTTTCTGGCATGACGGCGACAACTGCCGCACTGGCTGCATTGTATAAAGCACGTGAGACTGGAAAAGGTGAAAGCATTGACGTTGCTATGTATGAAGTGATGTTGCGTATGGGGCAATACTTCATGATGGACTACTTCAATGGTGGAGAGATCTGCCCACGTATGACAAAAGGGAAAGACCCCTATTACGCAGGTTGTGGCCTATATAGTTGTAATGATGGCTATATCGTGATGGAAATTGTTGGTATCACGCAAATTCAGGAAATTTTTAAAGATATTGGGTTGGCGCATCTGTTAGGTACACCAGAAATACCCGAAGGCACACAGTTAATTCACCGTGTGGAATGCCCTTATGGGCCTTTAGTTGAAGAAAAACTCGATGAATGGCTAGGTTCACGTTCGATTGATGAAGTGTTAACAAGACTCGCGGAATTGAATATTGCTAGCGCCAAAGTCCTTACTATTCCTGAGTTAGAAACCAATCCTCAATACATTGCACGCGAATCTATTACCAGTTGGCAAACAATGGAAGGAAAAACCTGTCGTGGTCCTAACGTCATGCCTAAATTCAAAAATAACCCCGGACAGATTTGGCGAGGCATGCCATCACACGGTATGGACACGACAGATATCTTAAAAAATATTGGATACAGCGAAACTGATATTCGGGGGTTAGTCGATAAAGGGCTAGCCAAAATAGTTGATTAATTGAATGGGTACTCAGGTCAATGATGACTATTGAGCTGAATATTCATCAGGGAAATGATGGGTAACAATTAATGGATGTAATCGGTAAACAAAATTTGCGTCAAATGTGGGATGATTTAGCGTTAACCCATGGAAACAGCCAGGCGCTTATCTTTGAATCCTGCGATGGAAAAACTAGCAAGTTCAGCTATTTAGAAATGAACCAGCACATTAATCGCACCGCCAATCTCTTTTTAGCCTATGGCATTCAAAAAGGCGATAAAGTGGCTTTACATTTAGATAATTGCCCGGAATTTTTCTTTTGCTGGTTTGGCTTGGCTAAAATTGGGGCGATTATGGTCCCAATTAATGCGCGTTATAAATACAATGAAAGTGCTTGGATCATGCAGAACTGCCAACCCAAAATGGTAGTCACTCGTTCCTCTTTCTTAGATATTTATCAACAAGTATTCGCTGACGTAGCGACAAGTCTAAAACATATTTTTTTGATTACAGACACACAAATTGAACCCGTAGAGCATATTTCTGACTTTTGGTTTGAACAGTCACAACAACATACGCAATTGACTCAGGTTGTTGAATTGAGTGTCGATGATACGGCCGAGATTTTATTTACCTCTGGAACGACCTCGAGGCCTAAAGGGGTAATTATTACCCACTATAACCTCCGCTTTGCCGGTTATTACTCTTCTTGGCAAAACAGCTTACGCTCTGATGATATTTATTTAACAGTCATGCCTGCTTTTCATATTGACTGCCAATGTACAGCTTCTATGGCTGCATTTTCTGTCGGTGCAACGTTTGTGTTATTAGAGAAATACAGCGCACGCCGTTTTTGGCAACAAGTGGTGAAATACAAAGCGACTGTCATCGAACTTATCCCCATGATGATCCGCACATTGTTAAGCCAGCCGCTGGCGGATAACGAAAAAGATCATTGTTTACGAGAAGCGATGTTTTACCTCAATTTAAGTGAAGAGGAACGCGACCAGTTTATGGCCCGGTTTGGGGTGAAGCGGTTTTTAACTTCGTATGGAATGACGGAGACTATTGTTGGTTTGATTGGTGACCGGCCTGGTGATATGCGTCGCTGGCCGTCCATTGGTCGCCCGGGTTTTTGTTATCAGGCACAAATTCGGGACAGAAATAACCAACGTGTTGCTGCGGGGGTTATTGGTGAGCTCTGTGTGAAAGGTGAGCGTGGTAAAACCCTTTTTAAAGAGTATTACAACAACCCTGAAGCGACAGCAAAAACCTTTGATGAAGCGGGATGGATGCACACGGGGGACTTTGCCTACCAAGATGAAGATGGATTTTTCTATTTTGTCGATAGAAGCAGCAATATGATCAAACGCGGTGGAGAAAATGTTTCTTGCAGTGAAATCGAAAATATTATCACCTCACACCCTGCCATTGTGGATGTGGCGGTGATCGGCGTTGCGGATGATATCCGAGATGAAGCGATTAAAGCCTTTATTGTGCTTGAAGAAGGGGAAACCTTAACTCAGGAAGAGTTCTTTGCTTTTTGTGAAAAACAAATGGCGAAATTTAAGGTGCCAACGAGTGTTGAGGTACGTAAAGATTTACCGCGTAACTGCTCTGGAAAAGTATTGAAAAAACATCTGCAATAATCGACAAACTTGATTAATTTTGCATACATTTCGGGCTGCATACCTGCAACCTGAAGCGTCACTGCACGACGAAGAAAGGATTATATTATGAGCGAATCATTAAAAATTACCCGAAATGGCGCTATTTTAGAAATCATACTCGATAGGCCTAAAGCCAATGCAATAGATGCAAAAACCAGTTTCAAAATGGGGGAGGTTTTCCTTAATTTTCGCGATGACCCTTCGTTGCGTGTTGCAATTATCACAGGGGCAGGAGAGCGATTTTTCTCTGCAGGCTGGGACTTAAAATCGGCGGCAGAAGGTGAAGCCCCTGATGCTGACTTTGGCCCAGGTGGCTTTGCCGGTTTGACTGAAATTTTTAATTTAAACAAACCTGTTATTGCGGCGGTGAATGGATATGCATTTGGTGGCGGTTTTGAACTGGCTTTAGCGGCAGATATGATAATTTGTTCTGAAAATGCCAGTTTTGCATTACCTGAGGCTCAGCTCGGTATTGTTCCAGATAGCGGGGGGGTTTTACGTTTACCTAAAATTTTACCTGCGCCAATCGTGAATGAAATGGTTATGACTGGCAGAAGAATGGATGCACAAGAAGCTTTACGTTGGGGAATAGCTAACGATGTAGTGCCTATTGAGAGTCTGATGGATAAAGCCCGTGAACTTGCAGAACAAGTTACGCAAAGTGCGCCATTAGCAGTTGCTGCTCTAAAAGAAATTTTCCGCGCGACAGGGGAGCTTACTGTCGAAGAGGGCTATAAATTAATGCGCAGTGGTGTACTGACTCATTATCCTGCGGTTCTTCATTCCGAAGATGCCACAGAGGGGCCATTGGCTTTCTCTGAGAAACGTTCTCCAAACTGGAAAGGTCGCTAATTAATCTAGCAGTGAGGTGAATTTTGAGTTTTTACGCTTTTGAAGGTGTTATCCCGGTTGTTCATCCTACTGCATATGTTCACCCATCAGCGGTAGTGATTGGTGATGTGATTATTGGTGAAGGGGTTTTCGTTGGGCCGAATGCCTCTTTACGTGGGGATTATGGCCGCTTGATCATAGAAAAAGGGGCAAATATTCAGGACTGCTGCATTATGCATGGCTATAGTGATGTCGAAACCATTGTCCATGAATGTGGGCATGTAGGCCACGGAGCTATTTTACATGGATGCATTATTGGCCGTGATGCTTTGGTCGGAATGAACAGTGTCGTTATGGATGGCGCAGTGATTGGTGAGGAAAGTATTGTTGCTGCGATGAGTTTTGTTAAGGCCGGTTTTCAAGGCGAAAATCGTCAGATGTTGGTCGGAAGTCCTGCGCGCTTTTTACGCTCAGTGACTGATGAAGAACTGCATTGGAAACGGTTAAATACGAAAGAATATCAAGACTTAGCAGGCCGATATCATCAACAATTACAGGAAACCCAACCGCTGACAGAGCTTGAAGTTAATCGACCCAAATTATTTGGTACAACAGATGTAAAACCTAAGGGCCAGTGATTCACTAAAAGGCCGTAAAATAAAAAACGCAGATGGTGAAGTCTGCGTTTTTTATTGGTATAAAACTGAAAAATAAGTTTAACGACGTTGTGCTTTTGACAGCATCCATCGCCATTTTTGCTCTCGATTTAATTCACTTGGTGGCATAGAGGCCGCTTTCATTGGGGAATCGATAGTGACTTTTTCAGTTTGATGGCTTCTTAAACGAGCATAAAGCTGGTTATCAATTTTCTTAACTTTAATAAGCCGCTGACATTGGCAGCCTCGTCCCGATAATTTATTTGGGATCATTTTTACTTCACACTGAATTTCAGCAACATCAGATAAAATATAAGAAACAATATTGACAGCATTAGGATGCGGAATATCAAAGTGATTAGATATTTCTCTAGCTGTAGTCCAATGGCCTTGTTTCATTACCCAGTTTGCGATAGATAAATACAAGGGTTCATTAATATATTGTCCACACATAAGCGCTCCCAAATCTATTTATTAAAATTGGCTAAATAAAAAGAAACTATATGCAAATTGTAGTTGGAATAGCGTTTATTTGTTTCCTGGTTTGTTAATTAAGAAAACAAAATAATCAATTATTAACTTCTGGTTAAAATTGTTAAAATAATATATTCGTTTTTAATGTTAATTATCATTGTTTTAATATAAAACTTATATTTCATAATGATAGGTGTCGAATATAATTCAGAGCCTAAATTACGCCGTCATACAGTGACAAGCTTCATATTAATGGATTTCAAAATGATTTGCATGCCTTTATTGTGAAAATTTACATTCAAGACAAAAGTTTTGTTTATATTCTGATTTTAGGTAAATAACTGAATATCGTTGTAGATAAACTGATTATATTTGGTTTTATATTTGATTGTAATGATCTTGAAATATAATAAAAATGTGACATGGGTGATTTTTTTAATTGGATATTAGCGAATAAGCAATAACAAAGAGTTAAATAATTTTCTAATATATTAAGAAAGAGAATAAGAGTGATTGGCTTTGTGATTGAATAGGGCATTGCGTGTTGATGCAATGCCCTCCTAGAGATAAAAATTATTTGGCTAAGTAGTTATTAATAGAATTAACAATACCTGTGGAATCTAAGCCCAGTTCAGCAATAAGTTCTTCTTGGGTACCTTGAGAAATAAAATAGTCAGGTAAGCCAAGGTTTAAGGTTGGAATGATTTTTTTCTCATGCATTAAGAATTCATTCACACCGCTACCTGCTCCACCCATGATGGCATTCTCTTCGAGAGTGACAAGTACATCATGAGTATTGGCCATTTCAAGGATAAGCGCTTCGTCTAAAGGCTTCACAAAGCGCATATCAACAACAGTTGCATTAAGCCGCTCAGCGGCGACCAATGCGTGGCTTAATAAGGTACCAAAGCATAAGATAGCGACCTTCTCACCTTGGCGACGAACAATACCTTTACCAATAGGCAGCGGTGATAGCGGCTGTAACTCAGCGCCTGTTCCTGTGCCTCGAGGGTAACGAACCGCACATGGACCATCTTGATAATGGTAGCCAGTATGTAGCATTTGGCGGCACTCATTTTCATCACTTGGAGCCATAATAACCATGGTTGGTATACAGCGCAGGAATGAAATATCAAAAGAACCTTGGTGAGTTTGCCCATCAGCTCCTACAATACCGGCTCGGTCGATCGCAAACATGACAGGCACCTTTTGGATAGCCACATCATGAATGACTTGGTCGTAACCACGCTGCAAGAAAGTCGAATAGATAGCAACGATAGGCTTATAGCCACCAATAGCAAGGCCTGCAGCAAAGGTGACAGCATGTTGCTCTGCAATCGCGACATCGAAGTATTGATCAGGGAATTCTTTAGAAAACCGAACCATACCAGAGCCTTCACGCATTGCAGGGGTGATAGCCATCAACTTGCCATCATTTTTAGCCTCTTCACACAGCCAATCACCAAAAATTTTAGAGAATGTCGGTCCGGTCTCTTTGCTTTTGGGCAAAGTGAATGTACTTGGGTCAAATTTAGGAACTGCATGCCAGCTAATTGGGTCTTTTTCTGCCGGCTCATAACCGCGACCTTTCTTGGTCATGATATGTAAAAATTGCGGTCCTTTTAAGTCACGCATATTTTTTAACGTTTGAACTAAGGCAACAACATCATGACCGTCAACGGGGCCAATATAGTTAAAACCTAATTCTTCAAACATGGTCCCCGGTACGACCATGCCTTTAATGTGTTCTTCTGTCTTTTTCAATAATTCTTTGATAGGTGGCATGTTAGAAAAAACTTTTTTCCCACCTTCACGTAATGTTGTATAGAGCTTTCCAGAAAGTAAGTGAGCTAAGTGATTGTTTAGTGCGCCAACATTTTCTGAAATAGACATTTCGTTATCGTTTAAGATAACCAACATGTCAGGTGCGGCATCCCCTGCATGATTCATTGCTTCAAATGCCATTCCAGCGGTGATGGCGCCATCACCAATCACACAAACTGTTTTACGGCTTTGTTGCTCTTTTTCTGCAGCAATGGCCATACCTAAACCGGCACTAATGGATGTTGAGGAATGGCCAACGCTTAAAATGTCATATTCACTTTCTTCGCGCCATGGAAAGGGATGTAGACCATTTTTTTGACGGATGGTATCAATACGGTCACGGCGACCCGTTAATATCTTATGTGGGTAGGCTTGGTGGCCGACATCCCAAACAAGATTATCAAATGGAGTTTTATAGACATAATGTAATGCGACGGTGAGTTCAACAGCACCGAGGCCAGAAGCAAAGTGACCGCTAGAGCGACCCACGCTACTCAGCAAGAATTGTCTGAGTTCATCACAAAGCTTAGGCAAACTTTCTTTAGGCAACAGACGAAGCTCATCTGGTGTCTCTGCCAAGGCTAGCGTGGGATATTTAGCGATATCAATACTCATTAGTTGCTCACTTATAATTAATAAAAAACCCAACTTATTTAGCCACAATAAAATGACTATTCTCAGTATTTAGCAGCATAAAGCTTCTATCTGCTGTTGGGTTGCCTTCGTTTATCGTCTGCCTATAACTCGAGTGATTAAGAAGTAATCCATCTATTTTTTTGGTTATAGGAATGATTCGAAGATGCATTAGGGTAATAAATTGCCGTAATTATCGATCTTCTTGTAGCCAAAAGGCAAAGCATATTGTCAGCTTTTACGTTCAATAATGAAATTAGCTAAAGCGCTTAACATTTCTATATTATATCCATGGGACTGGAGAGTCTCTAAAGCGTCTACCGCATCATGATATAGCTCACGTGCTTTTTTCTGAGCAACTTCAAGCCCTAATAGCGATGGATAGGTACTTTTTTCATGTTCGGCATCCGTTCCTTGGCGTTTACCTGTGACTTCGCTATCACCGATAACATCTAGGATATCGTCCTGTACTTGAAAGGCAAGACCGATGGATTGTGCATATTTGTCTAAAACAGGCAGTAATTTTTGACCTTTTTCACCAGCAGCAAAAGCACCAAGACGGATTGCTGCACGAATTAATGCCCCTGTTTTATGTTGATGAATGCGCTCAAGAAATTCAAGGTCAACTTGCTTTCCTTCTGCTTCTAAATCAAGAGCTTGCCCGCCACACATTCCCGCTAAGCCACTTGCGTATGATAACTCTGCAATCATCGCTATGCGGTCTTTGTCTGTCACATCAGGCATTGGCGCAGATGACAGTAATTGGAATGCCAATGTTTGTAATGCATCTCCAGCAAGCACTGCATTGCCTTCACCATACTTAATGTGACAAGTCGGTTGGCCACGACGCAAATCATCATCATCCATTGCAGGTAAATCATCATGGATTAATGAATAAGCATGAATACATTCGACTGCAGCAGCTGGAGCGTCAAGGTTTTCTTGGCTAACACCAAACATAGAACCGACGGCATAAGTTAAAAATGGACGTAAGCGTTTTCCACCCAATAATGTGCCATAGCGCATCGCCTGAGCAAGTGGGAGGTCTGCAAATGGCAGCGCATTTAAGGCATCTAATAGGTATTGATTGACTCTGTCGTAGGCTTGCTTTTGTTGCTGCGTAAAGCTATCTAAATGTTGTTCAGACATAATTTATTCTGTATCAGGTGAAAAATCGGCTAGAGGTTTATTTTCGTCATCGCTTAGCAAAATTTGTACACGTTGCTCTGCTTGCTGTAATACTTTTTGACCTTGTTTAGCAATTTGAACACCACGTTCAAACTCATTAAGGGCATCTTCTAAGGGAAGTTCACCAGATTCTAGGCGAGCGACGATCTGCTCTAGCTCTTGAAGCGAGTTTTCAAAACTAACAGTCGGAACTTGCTGAGTTTTTTCTTTAGCCATAGTCTTTAGCCACTAATGTGAAATCAGTTAATTCGAGGGATTTTAAATATTCAGCAGACTAACGCAGTCTTGCTACGGTTACAATTTATTATTGGGGTTTTTAGATTCAACCCGCAAGATAGTGTTATAATACGCCTCTTTATTGACAATTGGTAACGTGTCATGTGTCTCTGTTAAGGCACATTCGTTTGCCCCCAACCACCATGAACATGCAGCTATTATGAAGTTTATCATTAAGTTATTCCCAGAAATTACCATTAAAAGCCAAACTGTTAGGCTACGTTTTATTAAAATTTTGACCAGTAATATCCGTAACGTGCTTAAACCACTTGGCGAAGAGATTTCGGTTGTCCGTAATTGGGATAACATTGAAGTGCGTGTGAAGGGAGAAACAAAACACGACGAAATTTGTGACATGCTAGGGCGCATTCCAGGTATTCACCATATTCTCGAAGTGGAAGAAAAACCGTTTACCAGTCTACATCATATTTACGAAATGACACACGAAGCCTATGGTGAATCATTAGAAAATAAAACATTCTGTGTGCGGGTAAAACGTCGTGGTAAACATGAATTTTCATCTATTGACGCTGAACGGTATATCGGTGGTGGGTTAAATCAACACATTGCCTCTGCAAAAGTTAAGCTTAAAGACCCTGATACCACGATTCACTTAGAAATCGAAGATGATAAACTTATTTTAGTTAAAGCACGTATTGAAGGTATCGGTGGTTTCCCTATTGGGACTCAAGAAGATGTGTTATCACTCATTTCTGGTGGTTTTGATTCAGGTGTGTCTAGCTATATGTTGATGCGCCGTGGTTGTCGTGTTCACTACTGTTTCTTTAATTTAGGCGGTGCAGCTCATGAAATTGGTGTGAAGCAAATCGCACATTATCTGTGGAACCGTTTTGGTAGCTCCCATAAAGTCCGTTTTATTGCTGTAAATTTTGAGCCTGTTGTCGCTGAAATTTTAGAAAAAGTTGATGATGGCCAAATGGGGGTTGTGCTCAAACGTATGATGGTAAGAGCTGCATCTAAAGTTGCAGAGCGTTATGGCGTGCAGGCGATTGTCACGGGTGAAGCTCTTGGGCAAGTTTCCAGCCAAACCCTAACAAACTTACGTTTGATTGATAATGCGTCTGATACCTTAGTATTAAGGCCATTAATTTCCCATGATAAAGAACACATTATCAAACTAGCTCGCCAAATTGGCACTGAAGATTTCGCAAAAACCATGCCCGAATATTGCGGTGTGATTTCAAAAAGCCCAACCGTTAAAGCGGTGAAAGAGCGTATTGAAGCAGAAGAAGCCAATTTTGATTTTGGTATTTTAGAGTCTGTTGTTGAGCAAGCGCAAAATATTGATATTCGACAAATTGCACAAGAAAGCCTTGAAAAAGTTCCTGAAATTGAAATGGTGAGTGAGCTTTCAATTGAAAATGAAGTGATTTTAGATATTCGTTCAATTGATGAATTTGAAGATAAGCCACTGAATGTCGATGGAATGGAAGTTAAGCATATTCCATTCTATAAGTTGAGCACGCAATTTGGTGACTTACCAAAAGATAAAACCTATTTATTATATTGTGACCGTGGGGTAATGAGCCGCTTGCAAGCGCTATACCTAAAAGAGCAAGGTTATGAAAATATAAAGGTTTATCGCCCATAGTTTAAAACAGGGTGCTTGTATCACCAATTCACAATCAGAGAGAAATGTGGGGGAATTTCCCCCACAAGACTAGTTATCGCAAGATAACGTAGCTTGAACCAGCGTGCTTCCGCTACTGATACTGAAAGAGCACAGCCTTTCTTGCATCAATAACGAAAAACACAACACCGTAAGACACACGGTAACTAGCCCCAGAAGGGCAATTTTGGCCATTCCTCTTGACTCCTTTTCTAAAAGGAGACAGAATCAAATTGTGAGGGTTTGAGACTGCCTCGGATTAAGATTAACATCTAAATTCGGGGCTTTCGTCTTTTTGGCTCTGGCAAATGCTTGAACCAAACTGATCCAAGCACCCGCGACAATCATAGCAAAAAATGGTGATAAACAAATCTAATTACAGCTAAATCTCGATAATAAATTGTTTAAATTCATGCAATTAAGATGGTTTGATAATCATTGGTATTAATATGATTGTTGATTTAGCTGAGATAGCAATGAAAAAGCGTGTAGAAGAATAACAGGGTGCTTGTACCACCAAATCATCATTAAAGAGAAATGTGGGGGAATTTCCCCCACAAGACTAGTTATCGCAAGATAACGTAGCTTGAACCAGTGTGTTTCCGCTACTGATACTGAAAGAGCACAGCCTTTCTTGCATCAATAACGAAAAACACAACACCGTAAGGCACACGGTAACTAGCCCCAGAAGGGCAATTTTGGCCATTCCTCTTGACTCCTTTTCTAAAAGGAGACAGAATCAAATTGTTGAGATTTGGAAACTGCCTCGGATTAAGATTAACATCTAAATTCGGGGCTTTCGTCTTTTTGGCTCTCACAAATGCTTGAACTAAACTGATCCAAGCACCCGCGGCAATCATAGCAAAAAATGGTGATAAACAAAGGTTTTTTGTTGAGGGTTTTGATTTTAATTCTTTATTATTCAAACAATTAAATTATTTTAATTATTCGTTGTTAATAGCGAATTTTTCCGTTAATCCTCTAAATAATCATTAATACCATTAGGTAAAACTAATTGGGCTGCAACTTGTCCTGCAATTTCGCGTCCGACCAATAACTCAATCAATTTTAAGGCAAAATCAAAGGACGTTGCGGGCCCTTGACTTGTTAATAAATTAACGCGTTCATCAAAGTAGACTCGGCGGTCGACCCATTTATGGGCTGGGATTTTATCTTTCATTGATGGAAAACCAGTCATATTACCTAGCGGAAACAATTGGTGATATTCAAGTACAAGCGCTGGCGCCGCACAAATAGCCGCCACAATTTTACCATCAAGATGCATTCGGCGAACTTTTTCCACAACCAGTGGGCTATCACGAAATGTTTCCGCTCCAGTCATACCACCAGGCAGTACAATGGCATCAAAAGGTTCATCAGCAACTTTAATTAATGGGGTATCGGCACTAATTTTTAGCCCTCGTGAAGCGGTAATGGTTAAAGAACCATCTTCCGTCACGCTCGCTAAAGTCACATCAATGCCTGCTCTAACTAATAAATCAGCAGTAATGGTAAATTCAATTTCTTCACTACCATGAGCGATGCAGATTAGAACGGAAGTCGTCATATTGTTGTTCTCTATTTTTGACTAAATGGTAAAGGCGATCGTTTTCAGGTGTACTGATCCCATGAGCTCGTGCTTGTTTGATTAAAAAGCCAGTGATGTAATCAATTTCTGTCCGGCGATTGTTTCGTATATCTTGTAACATAGAAGAATAGTTATCAGCGGTATTATCAATAATGCCGTAAATATACTCTGTTAGCTCTGCTTTATCCGTATGCAGCCCTTCTGCTGCCATAACATGACATATTTCATCAATGATCCGAGATATTTGTGCAGAATGTTGGATTAATTCGCCATTTTTACAGTCATGTTCTACTGTTAGTGGGTTAATGACACAGTTTACAATCAATTTACGCCAGCAAGTGGTTAAAATATTATTATGCCAAGCCACATCAGGTAAGGCTTCATGCAAGATATCTGCTATTGGGTAGTATGCTTGTGCTTGGGAATTGATAGCGCCAATATGTGTGATCCCATTTGCGACATGAAATACTTGGTTATTTTCTTGCCAAGCCGCATGGGTTGTGACGCCCGCTAAGATAGGATGGCGTAAAGGCGTCAGCTCTTCAACCGTTCCCATGCCATTATGCAGTAATAAAATAGGCGTATTTTCTGGGATAGTATTAATCAAAGGTAATAAAGCATCAGAAACTTGCCATGCTTTTAAACAGACAATGATTAATTCACTGGTTTGTAAGTGGTTAATATTATTAGAAGGAATCAGCTCTCGGAAAGTACGTCCATCAGGTTCATTAACATCGACGAATAAATCAGACTGTGCAACACGTAGCCAACCTTGTATGTCATGCCCTTGTATTGCAAGTGAAGCAAGCCACAGTTTACCTATCGCACCACAACCAATTAGAGTTATTTTCATTGTTTCCCCTTTGAATATGGGACTTTAACGTCTTATAAGGTAAGGCGGAATTGATTTATCGCCAGTATAACCTTTTACCATACGAAGTTGTAGTTAACGAAATATCATAGGCTCCGATAACTTGAAGTAATGTGAGTAAAAACGTTATCATGCGCACAATCTAAAAATTATCAGTGAGGTTCTAGCTATGCCATCATTTGACATTGTATCTGAAGTGGAAATGAATGAAGTACGTAATGCGGTGGAGAATGCGCAGCGTGAGTTAACCAGCCGTTGGGATTTTAAAAATGTCGAAGCCAGTTTTGAGCTCAATGACAAAAATGAATCAGTTAAAATCACTAGCGAATCTGATTTCCAGGTACTTCAGTTAGTTGATATTTTAAGAGAAAAAATGGCAAAACGTGGTATTGATGGTGCGGTATTGAATGTGCCTGAAGATATCGTTCATAGTGGAAAAACCTATAGTGTTGAAGTTACGTTCAAGCAAGGTATTGATGCTGCAATTGCCAAAAAAATCGTTAAATTGATTAAAGACAGTAAACTGAAAGTCCAAGCACAAGTTCAAGGTGACCAAGTGCGTGTGACAGGTAAAGCCCGCGATGATTTACAATCGGTTATGGCATTAGTTCGTGGCGGGAACTTAGGACAACCTTTTCAGTTTAATAACTTCCGCGACTAGTTATTTTTCAAGTATTCGTTTAAAGCCCGCGCTAGCGGGCTAATTTTTACTGATTTATGAGCGCTTCAAGTTGTTCTCGATTGATGATTTTTCTATCAACTTTAACATAAGCACTATATTCTTCGTCAACGACGAGTGCTTCCATCACCCCTTTCTGGGCTTGTAATTTCTTCTCAAGAGCCCTTGTATCTCCAATATGATTGGGTAATTCAATACGAATACTGCTGACATACGGAGGTTGCTGCATAGTTAAGCTAATGATAAACCAGATAATGGTTAATATTAGTCCGCCAATAAAAACCGTATTAGCACCTTCAAAGCTGTACAACCACCCACCGACAATACCGCCAATGGCAACACCTAAAAACTGGCTGGTGGAGTATACGCCCATGGCAGTTCCTTTATAACCCGCAGGTGCCTCTTTGCTTATGAGAGACGGCAAAATAGCTTCCATGATATTGAAAGCAATAAAAAATAGTTGGATACCTAAGAAAATCACCCATAAGTGATTACCAGAAAGCCATAAGGTAATTTCAGCTAATGCTAAAACGACAATACAAAATAAGAAGACCTGCTTCATTTTGCGGTATTTTTCCGCATAAATTATGAAAGGAAGTACGGTAACAAAGGCGATTAACATTGTGATTAAATAGGCTTTCCAGTGGTCTTTCGCTAAAAAACCAGAATCAGTCATAATAAGAGGTAGAGCAACAAAACTGGACATCAGTAGGGTATGTAAGCTGAGGATACCTATATTTAACTTGAATAGCTGAGGGTGCATTAAAACCGTTTTTAAATTACCTTGCACAAATGCAGACTCACGGTTTAGAACATGAGTATTGGTACTAGGAACAATAAAAACAGTCACTGCAATAGCACCAGCTGCAAGTAGTGCAATTCCCCAAAATAGGCCACTTAACCCCACCACGTTGGTGAGTATTGGGCCAAGAACTAGGGCAATGGCAAAAGTTAAACCGAAACTAATACCCAAAAATGCCATGGCTTTAGTCCGATTTTGCTCTCGAGTTAGGTCAGAGAGTAGCGCCATAACAGCAGCAGAAATTGCTCCGGCGCCTTGTAAAGCACGCCCAATAATAATTCCCCAAATAGAATCGCTTAATGCTGCAACGATACTTCCGATAATAAAAATGACTAACCCAATAATAATTAAAGGCTTTCTTCCGATTTTGTCTGACATCAAACCAAAAGGGATTTGGAAAATAGCTTGGCTAAGACCGTAGATACCAATAGCGACACCTACTAAGAACTCGTTAGCTCCCTGTAAATGCATCCCATAGCTGGTCAAAATAGGTAATACCATAAACATTCCAAGCATTCGCAAGGAGAAAACAGAGCCTAATCCCCAAGTGGATCTAAGCTCTGCGGATGTCATTTTGTTATCATTCATTTTTATTCTTCATATTTCGTGCTGTAGCGGTGTTGGCTTCTCTCTGCTACTTAGGTCACATATTAGTAAATACAACAACTTGAACAGATATGCAGTACGTTGTGGTGTTATATTTTTAGTATCAATCTATTAGAATTTTAATAGTGCATTTAATATCTAGCTTATCAATGGCAAGCGGCTATTTAACCATAAAATAGATTCATAAGGATAGGCAGAATAAGTAAAAGTGAGTTGTAAAAGCAGTTAGAGACAAATAAAAACGGCGGGGAAGGCCCGCCGTTTAGACATTGTTATCATCAGTAAACAGATAAGTTATCTGACGAGAGCTATAACAGTATCGCTTGAGACTATAGGATCAACTGACATCATTACACTCAATGAAGTAATTGCTACGATTGAGAAGATGAATAGTTTTCTTGCCCAGACTCGGTCGTCATTTTCGGTTTTGAAACCCGAAATTGCCATACCTAGCCACCATAAGCTGACTGCTGCACCTACGATGAGGTACTTATAGCCCGCGTATCCGCTGATAGCTAACATTAATGTTGCGACCATAAACGCTAGGATATACAGGAAAATGTGCGTCTTCGCGACGGAAATTCCTTTAATAACCGGTAACACAGGAATGTTTGCGGCTTTGTAATCCTTAAAACGGAAGATAGCAATGGCATAAGAATGAGGCATCTGCCACAAACTGAATATCAATAACAGGATAAGAGCACCCATATCGAATTCATTTGTAACAGCGCAGTAACCGATAACCGGTGGTGCTGCGCCTGAAAGGCTGCCAATCAGCGTGCCATAAACGGATTTACGTTTCATATATAGGCTATAAACACCTACATAAACAATGAAACCGATAACTGCAAGCAGCATTGCCAGCGCATTGGCTGCTACAAGTAGCAGCACCATACCAGCAATACCCAATGCAGCAGCGTAAATCAGGCTAACTTTCGGATCAATCAACCCTTTAACTAAAGGGCGATTCTTCGTTCTTTCCATGATACGGTCGATATCACGGTCGATGTAGTTGTTAAAACACAACCAGAAGCCACGACCAGTGATACACCTAGCAAAGTCGCAACGAACAGTGGGTAATCAATTGACCCTTTTGAAGCCAATAAAAAACCACCGATCACAGAAATCAAGTTTCCGAATATAATTCCTGGTTTGGTCACTTGCAGGTATTGCTTAAACATATCGGCAACTCTTTAGTCGAGCATCATATTGATGTTCAGGTTGTACATAATCCACAGCGAGCCGATGACCACGATACCAACAATTAGCATCGTGAACAGGAAGGCAACTAAATTCCAGCGCTCATCTGATGATGTATTCATATGTAAGAAACAAACCAAATGAACTAGAATTTGCACAACGGCCATACCTACTACAGTCCAAAGGATTGCTGAGGTTGACGCTGTACCTTCCATCACCATCCAGAAAGGGATCACTGTCAGGATAACTGATAGAATAAAGCCAATTAGGTATGTTTTAACGCTACCGTGGCTTGCTCCAGTGTGAGCATCTTTTGCATGACTCATTTAAATAGCCCCCAGAAGATAAACAACGGTAAATACACAAATCCAAACAACGTCTAAGAAGTGCCAGAACAAACTTAGGCAGTTTAAACGTGTTTTATTGACATCAGTCAAGCCACGGCGAGTCACTTGAATCATCATAATGATAATCCAAATCAGACCTGCTGTTACGTGCAGACCGTGTGTTGCAACAAGTGCAAAGAAGCCAGATAAGAAACCGCTACGGTCAGGACCAAAGCCTTCTGCGATCAGTTCATGGAACTCATAGACTTCCATGATCACGAAGCCAAGGCCTAACAGGAACGTTGCAAACAGCCATAAGTTAACGGCAGCAATCTTACCTTTATGCATCGCGATCATTGCGAAGCCGTAAGTAATACTACTCACTAACAGTAAGAAGGTTTCGCCTAATACGAACTTCAGACTGAAGATATCTTTACCAGCTGGTCCGCCGGCAGTTCCATCGGCCAAAACAACATAGGTAGCAAACAAACAAGCAAACAGAATCAAGTCGCTCATAATATAGAGCCAGAAACCGAATACTTTTGTTCCACCTGCATCGTGGTGCCCATGCTCAGCATGGGCGATATTTTGGTTAGTCATTGTATTAGTTGACATCGTTCACACCTGCCTTACGCAATTCTTCAAAGTGCTTATTCTCGATTTCTTCGATTTCAGCCACAGGTACGTAGTAATCAACATCTTCGTCGAAGCTTTTTGCAATCCAAGTTACGATCATTCCACCGAAACCAATGATTGCGAGCCACCAGATGTGCCAGATCATTGCGAAACCTAAAACCAAGCTAAATGCAGCGATGATAACGCCAGCGCCTGTATTTTTAGGCATATGAATTTCTTCATATGAAGCCGGTTTCTTGTGAGCAAGGCCTTTTTCTTTTAGATCCCACCACGCATCACGAGTTTGAACGTGAGGTTCAATCGCAAAGTTATAGAATGGTGGTGGAGAAGATGTCGCCCACTCAAGTGTACGTCCACCCCATGGGTCACCGGTTAAATCACGGTTTTCATGACGGTCACGGATACTCACGATGATTTGGATAACTTGGCATGCAATACCGATTGCGATTAACGCAGCACCACCCGCAGCAACAACTAGCATTGTGTGGTAAGTCGGGTCAATATTCTGACTTAAACGACGGGTCATACCCATAAAGCCAAGAATATACAGTGGCATAAAGGCCATGAAGAAACCGATGATCCAGAACCAGAAGGCACGAACACCCCATTTCTCATTTAGCGTGAAGCCATATGCTTTCGGGAACCAGTAAGTCATACCCGCGAAGCATCCGAATACAACACCACCAATAATAACGTTATGGAAGTGAGCAATCAGGAATAAACTGTTATGCAGAACAAAGTTTGCACCTGGAACAGCAAGCAGAACACCCGTCATACCACCGACAGAGAAGGTGATGATGAAACCGATAGTCCACAGCATAGGTGATTTAAATTCGATACGACCTTGGTACATGGTAAACAACCAGTTGAAAATCTTAACCCCTGTAGGGATTGCGATAATCATTGTGGCGATACCAAAGAAGGCGTTAACGTTCGCTCCTGAACCCATCGTAAAGAAGTGGTGCAACCAAACGATGAAGGACATAACGGTAATCACGATTGTCGCCCAAACTAATGAGGTATAACCGAATAAACGTTTTTTCGAGAAGGTTGCTGCAACTTCAGAGAATACACCGAACACTGGGAGAACAAGGATATACACCTCAGGGTGACCCCATGCCCAAATCAGGTTGATGTACATCATCATGTTGCCGCCCATATCATTAGTGAAGAAATGGGTACCTAAATAACGGTCTAACGTCAGAAGCGTTAATGTAACAGTTAAGATAGGGAAAGCAGCAACAATCAATACGTTAGTACATAACGCAGCCCAGCTGAATACAGGCATTTTCATCATCGACATACCCGGCGTACGCATACGGATAATAGTCGCGATGAAGTTAACCCCTGTTAATAGTGTACCAATACCGGATATCTGGAGACTCCAGAGCCAGTAATCGACCCCGACCCCAGGGTTGTACTCCAAGCCTGATAACGGCGGATAAGCCAGCCAACCAGTCTGTGCGAATTCACCTACCCCTAGAGAGATGTTGATTAATACAACACCAACAACAAAGAACCAGAAGCTCAATGAGTTAAGGAATGGGAACGCCACATCTCGTGCACCAATTTGCAGAGGCACAACTAAGTTCATCAGACCAACAACGAATGGAGTTGCCATGAAGAAAATCATGATAACGCCGTGCGCGGTAAAGATTTGGTCATAGTGATGAGGATTTAAGAAACCCTCTTGGCCAGCAGAAGCTAGAACTTGCTGCCCACGCATCATGATTGCATCAGCGAAGCCACGGAATAACATGACCATCGCCACAATGATGTACATGACACCAATTTTCTTATGGTCAACAGAGGTTAACCATTCTTTCCACAGCCATTTCCACTTACCGAAGTAGGAGATCACACCGACTAAGCCAAGCCCACCAAGGACAATAGCAATCAGTGTAACAACGATAATCGGCTCATGGAGCGGAACTGCATCTAGTGTTAATTTTCCGAACATGCCCTTATTCCTCAGCGCCTGCTGCATGAGCACTGTGGCTCATTTGCATTGAATTGCCTGTAGCATCGTTATGGTCAGTCATTGAATGACTTTGATTTTCTACAGGAGCGTGACCTTTATGGTGCTCATGACCAAACTTCAGAACGATATCTTCATAAAGTTTAGGCTTCACGCTAGAGAAGTAGGTAACAGGAACGTTCATGCTTGGCTTAGCGACTTCGTCGAATGCCTGCATGGTGTCCATTGTTTTAGGAGAAGCTTTTACCTTTTGTACCCACTCATCAAAACCTTGACGATCTGGAGTTGCAATAGCATTAAACTTCATATCAGAGAAACCGTGGCCACTGTAGCTTGCAGAGAAGCCTTTATAAGTACCTGGTTCGTTAGCGATTAAGTGAAGTTTTGTTTGCATACCCGCCATCGCGTAGATTTGGCCACCTAAAGATGGAATGAAGAAGGAGTTCATCACCGAATCTGACGTGATTTTGAAGTTGACTGGCACACCTGTAGGGAATGCGATTTCGTTAACTGTCGCAATTCCTTGCTCTGGATAAATGAATATCCATTTCCAGTCAGCAGAAATAACTTCAATCGTGACAGGTTCCTGATCACTCACTAATGGCTGATACGGGTCCAGCTCATGTGTCGTCTTCCAAGTGATAGCACCCAGAATAATGATAATGATGATAGGAACAGTCCAGCAGACTAACTCAATTTTATTCGAGTGAGCCCAGTTAGGACGGTAAGTAGCTGACGTGTTGGATTCACGGTATTTTCTTGCGAAGATAATCGTCATGAAAATAACAGGAATAACAACAAGTAGCATTAAGCCAATTGCAATAAGAATTAGCTCTTTTTGTTTAACGCCAACGGCGCCTTTTGGATCCATCAACACCATATCGCAACCACCTAATAGTAAGGTAGCTACAACGAGTGAGATTGCTCCAATGCTTTTTTTGTAGTTCATAAGTCTCATCCACGACCCCAAATGACAAAGATTCTAATTGTCGTTTCATCAGTGCGGGCATTTTACGGTAAGGTTATGCGAGTGTAAATGATTGTAAGGCAAAGAAACGGAATTGTTAGCTCTTTATGTTAATATGATCACATGTAAAGAGCTTATAAATAAAACGTTAAAATTGATGCGATTTATAAGTATGCATTGATAAAACTCAATTAATAGTAAATTATCTTAGTAATTTTTCAAAGAAAAATATATACAAAAGAAATGAAAAAACAGTGAAACTGATATAAATGATTAGCAATATGCTAAGGGAAGTTACAGTTTTTATTGCCGATAAAGCTATTTTGGTTGCTTTATCGGCTAAATCATAAAAAAAACTCTTATTTTACTGATAAAAAAAAGAAAACTATTAACTCTGATACAATTTTCTATCGAGCGCTAAAAGGTATACTTTAATGTATAAATGATTGCATCTTGGTAGAAAGTATCGCCTAATTTATTATCAGCATAGCGGTATTGTACCCCAGCAGAAACATGGTTTGTGGCATTCCACCAAAAAGCGAGAGCGCCATTTATGCCATTACTCTTGCCCCCGTTATAGCGTTTGTTCCTAGCAAACTCCATTTCATGCCAGTTCGTTATCATGAAATTTTCGTCAAATACGCTGAAATTATAACCGGCTACCCAACCCGCTACATATCCATTATTACCTGAATAGAATGTCTGGTCGGTGTAATTAAGAGCAATAAAAGGTTTAAACCATAAGTCACCGAATGCCGTGTTATAGCCAATACCATATAAAGTGTTCACATCATGGAAATTACCACCATATTTGGCACCAGGTAATGACCAAGTACCATAAACGTGGCCATATAGGTTGAAACCAGTGTCACCTAAATAAAAGCGGCCTGTTGTTTTAATGGTATAACGTTTATTTCGTCCTGAATCGGTGTGTTGGCTGTGGAATGGGTTTTCGAGATCAAAAAAACCATATAACTCCCCCCAATTAAAATTGGCACCTCCTTCAAGTTCAATATAGGCAAAGTCTTTTTTACGTGTCGTATTTTCTGTTTTATTTTCAGTACGATGTGACCAATCTAAATAGTTTACATTGACATCAGCAAAGCCATTTTTATAGCCAATAATATCGTCAGAATATGCCGTACCTGCTAGAGAAATTAAGGTGGCAATGTAAATGATTTTTTTCATATATAGATTATTTTCACTTATAGATTGATGGGGTTTGGTAAAGCGTTAGTTATTAACATTTTAGCTAACCAACTTGTAACTTGTGATATATTAGACTTGAAAGTTGCAATTAAGAAATATTTTACACGAATGAAGTGATCGTAATCACGATATTCTGACATTATCGCTTTATTTTGTTATTTAGATCTAATTTATAGGAAAAGATCAAATTACCTAAATAAATAAACTTTATTTAGGTAATTGTTAGGTTAATGAGAAAAGTATAGAAAGGGTTATTGTTGTACTGTCTTGCGAACGGCGAGGTAGTCTAAACTACCACCAATAACTAGGCTGATAGCACCAATACTAATGCCAGTATTAAAAATAAGATTTTGGTAGCGAGGTAAACTCAGCCAAAATTCAATTTGTGTAGTAAATAGATAAACTTTCATACCACTAAATGAAAATACAAGTAATGAAAGTAACCAAATAGCAAGGAAGCTAACGGCAGTAATAAGTGCATATACGGCAATGCGATAGCCTTTTGTATACAGCTGGCGCCGCTGAAATAACCCTGTTGCTTGTGTGTATATTAGGGATGTCCGGCAAGCTAATAAAAGCAAAACACCTGGAACCGCAACTGCGATTGAAATAAGGTAGAATAGTGGCCAGCCATAATTACTGACGAAAATACTCGCAACTGGGCCAATGTAAACACGGCCAACAGCCGAAAGAGCGGAAAGAAGTGCAAATTGCGTTGCGGATAACGATTTATTACATAGTGTCATTAATAGGGCGACAAAAGCAGCGGTTCCCATACCAGAAAAGATATTTTCTAGAAATATAATCGACCCCATGGTTAGGATATGAGGTGGTGTTATCGCTAAGAACCAATAGCCTATATTAGAGCCACCTTGTAGAAGCCCAAAAATAAACAGAGCTTTAAATAAGCTCATGTTTTTCATTAAGTAACCACCAAGTAACGCCCCAATAATGGTTGCGGCCATACCGACAGTTTTATTGACGGTACCCACTTCACTTAAACTAAAACCAAGGGCATTTAATAGAAAATTGGTGTTGAGCGCCATAACAAAGGCGTCGCCGAGTTTGTAAAAAACTAACAGTAGTAAGATTAGCCAAGCATTGTTCCGGCTAAAAAATTCAGCCAGCGGTTCGTAAATCGCTTTTTTTAGTGACGTTGGCGCGGCGCAACTCTCTTCGGGTTCTTTCGCGAGTAATGTAGCGATAACACCGATAATCATTAGCCCTGCCATGACTAAATAAAGTTGTTTCCACGTTAAAAACTTATCCGCTAACCAAAGTGCAAGACCGCCTGAGACTAACATACTGATCCGGTAACCCATAACTGAGGTTGCAGCGCCAATTCCACGTTCTTCTGCACTCAGCAAGTCGGTTTTATAAGCATCAAAAACAATGTCTTGCGAGGCTGAACAAAATGCAACAGTGACCGCCAGTGCAGCAAGGTACCACAAATGTTCTGACGGATTCATAAAGCCCATAGCGGCAATGCTGATAATCAACAGAATTTGAGTGGTTAATAGCCATCCTCTTCGACGACCAAGAAAGGGTGGGGTATAGCGGTCCATCATTGGAGACCAAAGAAATTTCAAGACATAAGCCTGTCCGACTAATGAAAAGAAACCAATGGTTTTTATATCGACATTTTCAACAGTTAGCCAAGCTTGTAATGTACCTGCAGTTAAAGCTAAAGGTAGACCAGAAACAAAGCCTAAAAGGATTAAAGTGATGTTATTTGGTAGAGTAAAACGAGGCATTATTTCCCTCTAAGCCAGTGTGATATTGCTGCAATACATTGCGCTGCAGAGGTATTGGCTGCGCTATGCTACCCAAGCTCAATCAATGAGAGCTTAGGTAGCTTAATACTTAATGATAATGATTGCTCAATTAATAGCGTGAATTTTGTCTGATAAAATCGGTGATTTCTTGGTCTGTTGCCATATCTGCAATTAAATCAGTTAATGCGCTATTGATAGCCGTTTCTATCTTGGCATTATTGGCAGCCAATAATTCTTGTGTATTAAAATTACGGGTAAATGAACGTGTTTTTGTCGAGCCATTTGGCGCTGTTGCAATAATACTGACACTGGAGTTTACAGTAATATTATGGCGCAGGCTGCCTTCACTTACTTTGGTATCGAGTTTATTCAATTGAACGACTAAATTCACATTTGCCGGTGATGTCACCATAAACCCACGTGCAGCCATTTGCTTTTCGACGGCTTCTTGCATCAGATAACGAGGATCGCGTGAAGGGTTCAGTACAACTAAACTACCATTACGATTAACTTCTGCTAAGGATTTATTCGTACGGTTATCGACACTGCTGACACTAATTGAAGTTGCATTCAGTGTAGGGTTTTTCGCAGGTAAAGCTATCTTAGGCTCAAGTGATAATGTATTGCTGCTGGTTGCACAGCCCGCAAGAAGAAATAACCCTAAAAGTGGAAAACACAGTTTTCTTAACATAATTTTTTCCAGTTCATCTTTCCTAATTGAAAATGTTTCGTTATGGTGCGGGTAGCCGTCGTTCAATATAAAGCTTAGCGGCTTATTTATCCTGAACTATTAGACAACAATTTTTGAAAAAATTCGCATCAATGTGCCGCTATCATAACATTGGCAAGTTATTATCGGATATTTCTATAATAAGAAGATAGCAATAATCAACGCGTACAATAAAAATAATTGCCTCTGGGCATAATTTTTAATTAAGGAACATTTTATGGTCGCTAATGCAGCTCAAAGTATGCAATCTCTCGTGAACCAAAAGTTACACGTTGCTTTTGAACCTACACATTTGGAGGTCATTAATGAAAGCCACCAACACAATGTGTTACCGGGGTCTGAAAGCCATTTCAAAGTTATTTTAGTGAGTGATAAATTTGAAAATAAACGAATGCTTGCCCGTCACCGCGAAATTTATGCTATTTTAGCGGACGAATTATCGGGAGGGATCCATGCCCTTGCTTTGCATACATATACACAACAAGAGTGGAATGAGCTTGCTGACACTGCGTTAAAATCACCAGCTTGTCGTGGTGTTGGCGGTGTTAATCGGTAGTTTTTCGTTTCAGTTAATACACTGAGACTATGCTTTACATAATCAGCCATGCTCAATGATGAGCTTGGTGAATGTTTTTTCTTCACTTTAGGTGAAAAAACAAAAAATTTAGTCAGAAAAGTCACAAATAATGAGGAAAAAACGCTTCTTTTCTCAGCTTTTCTCGACTCAGGGCGCATGCATCGGTATAATGCTGCGTCTAATTTTCAGTAAGGTTTCGGGACGCTTCTGATATCAGGGATTGACCGTTACGAAAGTAACGCCCCCGGTTCTGGAAGGGAGACAGCCATTATGATTTAATGGCATAACTCTGGAGTAGACCGATCACTAAGATTTATTTTGAGGTAAGAAGATGCAAGTTTCTGTTGAAACGACTCAAGGCCTTGGGCGTCGTGTAACAATCACCGTTCCTGCCACTGATATTGAAAAAGCAGTTAATAGCGAATTAGTTAGTGTTGCTAAAAAAGTACGTGTTGATGGTTTCCGTAAAGGAAAAGTACCAATGAACATCGTTAAACAGCGTTATGGCGCGTCTGTTATGCAAGACGTTCTGGGCGATGTAATGCAACGTAACTTCATCAACGCAATTATTGAACAAAAAATCAATCCAGCGGGTGCGCCTAGCTACAAGCCTGAGCAACTCGAAGATGGTAAAGATTTTGTTTATTCAGTTGAATTCGAAGTTTACCCAGAAATCGAATTAGCAGGTTTAGAAACTATTGAAGTTGAAAAACCAGCAGTTTCTGTAAAAGACGAAGATCTGGAAAATATGTTAGAAACTCTGCGTAAGCAACAAGCGCAGTGGAAAGAAGTTGAAGCGGCAGCAGAAGCTGACTCTCGCATCACTATCAACTTTACCGGTTCTATCGATGGTGAAGAATTCGAAGGCGGCAAAGCAGAAGATTTCGCTCTGGTTATGGGCGAAGGTCGTATGATCCCAGGTTTCGAAGAAGGTGTTGTTGGTCATAAAGCGGGTGAAGAATTCGATATCGAAGTTAACTTCCCAGAAGACTACCATGCTGAAAACCTGAAAGGTAAAGCTGCGAAATTTGCTATCGTTCTGAAGAAAGTAGAACAACGTGAACTGCCTGAATTCACTGAAGAATTCATCAAGCGTTTTGGTATCGCTGATGGTTCTTTAGATGGCCTGCGTGCAGAAGTACGTAAAAACATGGAACGTGAGCTGAAAAATGCCGTGCGTAACCGTGTTAAAGCACAAGTTCTTGATGGCTTAATCAAAGCGAATGACATCGAAGTTCCAGCTGCAGTTGTTGATGGTGAAATTGATGTTCTGCGTCGTCAAGCGGCACAACGCTTTGGTGGCGACGAAAAACAAGCGATGGAATTACCTCGTGAACTGTTTGAAGAACAAGCAAAACGTCGCGTAGTGATTGGTCTGCTGTTAGGCGAAGTGATCAACAAAAACGAACTGAAAGCTGATGAAGATCGTGTTAAAGCGCTGATCGAAGAAATGGCTTCTGCGTATGAAGATCCAGCTGAAGTTATCGAATACTACAGCAAAAACGAAGAGCTGATGAACAGTGTTCGTAATTTAGCTTTAGAAGAACAAGCTGTTGAAACTGTATTGGCAGTTGCTAAAGTGACAGAAAAAGAAACTAACTTCACTGAACTGATGAACCAAGTTCAAGCAGGTTAATTTTTTCTTGCTGTATAAAATAATGAAACCCGTGGTGTACTGCTACGGGTTTTTTGTCAATTAAAGCCTTTAAATTATCACTTTAGCGAATTTAATTAGGATACCCTTGAAAAACACATTTAAACCCTAATTATATTATCTATACTTCAAGTAGTCTAAATGGGATTTTAATTGCAATTTGAACTATTTTGAATAGCTTAACATTGTCGAAAACGGTGATATTAACCAACTGAGTTATTTTGTTTCCCTTGAAAATCAAGTATGGTTTTCTAATGGTATAATTCCATGTAACCCAATAGACTTGTGTTAAACTCTTTTAAAGAGCGTCTTATTTACTGCAGCATACTTAGCTGCATTTTCTTCTTATTTCTGCAGTTATTTGGTTAAATATTAGCTAAACTAGAAAAATAAGAGAATTGAAAGAGCCTGCAGACACAGGAATTTTTTAAAACCGTTGTTTGTGGCATGATCTCTGCTCAAAATAGCAGGCAGACAGCAAATTAGGCGCAAGCACCAGAACGTTTTTAATAGGAGATTTCGATGTCACATTTTGGCAGTCAGGAACAATTAGCATCTCAAATGGCCCTTGTGCCTATGGTCATAGAGCAAACTTCTCGTGGTGAGCGCTCGTATGATATTTACTCACGTCTATTAAAAGAACGTATTATCTTCCTGACCGGTCAAGTGGAAGACCATATGGCGAATTTAATCGTCGCTCAGATGTTATTTCTTGAAGCAGAAAACCCTGAAAAAGATATTCATTTGTATATTAATTCACCAGGTGGCGTTATTACCGCAGGAATGTCAATTTACGATACGATGCAGTTTATCAAGCCTGATGTAAGCACTATTTGTATGGGACAAGCTTGTTCCATGGGGGCTTTTTTATTGACGGCGGGTACCAAAGGTAAACGTTTCTGCTTACCAAATTCACGCGTGATGATCCACCAACCGTTAGGGGGTTATCAAGGCCAAGCGTCAGATATCGAAATCCATGCCCAAGAGATTCTTAAAGTGAAATCTCGAATGAACGAGTTAATGGCTCTGCATACGGGAAAATCCATTGAAGAAATTACTCGAGACACAGAGCGTGACCGTTTCTTATCTGCAAATGAAGCAAAAGAGTATGGTTTAGTCGACCAAATTTATAGTAGCCGTTAATGGGTTAACTTTTGGTATAATTAGTTCATACCATAAACTATTTTAAAGAAAATCGTTGTTTTGTTTTTTTAATCAACGAAAACAAAACAATATGGATAAAAGTGAGGTCAACTGATGACAGATAAACGCAAAGAGGGGACAGGAAAACTGCTTTACTGCTCTTTCTGCGGAAAAAGTCAGCATGAAGTACGTAAGCTGATTGCCGGTCCGTCAGTCTATATTTGTGATGAATGCGTAGATTTATGTCTCGATATCATCCGTGAAGAAATCAAAGAACTTACGCCGCATCGTGAGCGTAGTGAACTGCCTACACCACATGAAATTCGGCAGCATCTTGACGACTATGTCATCGGTCAAGAAAAAGCGAAAAAAGTTTTAGCTGTTGCGGTATATAACCATTACAAGCGCTTACGTAATGGTGATAAAACCAGTGATGGTGTTGAATTAGGTAAAAGTAATATTTTGCTAATTGGACCAACAGGTAGTGGTAAAACACTTTTAGCTGAAACTTTAGCGCGTTATTTGGATGTACCATTTACAATGGCTGATGCAACGACATTAACTGAAGCTGGTTATGTTGGTGAAGACGTTGAAAATATTATTCAAAAATTACTGCAAAAATGCGATTACGATGTTGAAAAAGCCCAACGTGGTATCGTATACATTGATGAAATTGATAAAATTTCACGTAAATCAGATAACCCATCAATTACCCGTGACGTTTCCGGTGAAGGTGTGCAACAAGCACTTCTGAAACTAATTGAAGGAACAGTTGCGGCAGTACCACCACAAGGGGGACGTAAACACCCTCAGCAAGAGTTTTTGCAGGTTGATACCTCAAAGATCCTCTTCATTTGTGGCGGGGCATTTGCAGGGCTCGATAAAGTGATCGGTCAGCGTTTAAATACCCGTTCAGGTATCGGTTTTGCTGCAGAAGTGAAAGGTGAATCAGATAAAGCAACGGAAGGCGAATTATTAACGCAGGCAGAACCAGAAGATTTAATTAAATTTGGTTTAATCCCTGAGTTTATTGGTCGCTTGCCTGTTGTTGCAACATTAACTGAATTAAGTGAAGAAGCATTAATTCAGATTCTGAAAGAACCTAAAAACGCATTAACTAAGCAATACCAAGCCTTATTTAGTCTTGAAAATACAGAGCTTGAGTTCCGTGAGGAAGCATTAAAAGCCATCGCTAAGAAAGCCATGGCACGTAAAACCGGAGCTCGTGGTTTACGTTCTATTGTTGAAGCTGCATTGTTAAATACGATGTATGACCTTCCTTCAATGAGTAATGTTGAAAAAGTTGTCGTTGATGAAAACGTCATTAATGAGCAATCAGAGCCGCTATTGATATATAGCAAACCTGATGCTCAAGCTTCCGGCGATAACTAATCCCATATAAAACGTTCAATAGTTAATCAAACGAAATGAGGGGTTTCCCTCATTTTGTTTTTTATGTTCAACTAGCCATTGAATGCTAAAATCTTGTCCCCATATAGTTTATATTCTGAGGTGTGGTTTCCTTGTTTTAGAAAGCAATTTTAAAGCAAGAGACAGAAACCCTTAAACTAGCGTGAGCTAAACGAAGAGAGAGCTTTATGAATCCTGAGCGTTCCGAACGCATTGAAATACCAGTATTGCCTCTGCGTGATGTAGTGGTATACCCACATATGGTGATCCCACTGTTTGTTGGACGTGAAAAATCCATTCACAGTCTGGAAGCAGCGATGGATCATGACAAGCAGGTAATGCTGGTTGCACAAAAAGAAGCCTCGACTGATGAGCCAGGGGTGAATGATTTATTTGCTGTCGGTACAGTTGCATCCGTTATCCAGATGCTAAAACTGCCTGATGGTACAGTTAAGGTCCTCGTTGAAGGGCTACGACGCGCACGTATTACCAGTTTGACAGATAATGGCGAATATTTCTTAGCGCAAGCAGAGTATTTGGCAACAGAGCAAAATAGTGAATCTGAACACGCACCGTATGATGAAACGGCAGCGGGTTCTCAATCATCAGATGCACTTGATGAAAAAGAAAACGAAGTATTGTATCGCACTATTGTTAGTCAGTTTGAAAGCTATATAAAACTGAATAAAAAGATTCCACCTGAAGTACTAACTGCGTTACATGCAATTGAACAAGATCAGCTAGATAAACTGGCAGATACCATTGCCTCTCATATGCCATTAAAATTAGCAGATAAACAACGCGTTTTAGAAATGGCAAATATTGCTGAACGCGTAGAGTTTTTGATGGCCATGATGGAGTCAGAAACTGAGTTGCTGCAAGTGGAAAAACGCATCCGCAACCGTGTTAAAAAACAGATGGAAAAAAGCCAGCGCGAGTATTATCTGAATGAGCAAATGAAAGCTATTCAGAAAGAGCTGGGTGAAATGGATGATGCGCCAGACGAATATGAATCGCTAAAACGTAAAATCGAAGAAGCGAAAATGCCAAAAGAGGCACAAGAAAAAGCCGAAGCAGAATTGCAGAAGCTGAAAATGATGTCTCCGATGTCAGCAGAAGCTACTGTTGTCCGTAGCTATATTGATTGGATGGTGCAGGTTCCATGGCATAAACGTAGCAAAGTCAAAAAAGACTTAGTTAAAGCACAAGAAGTGTTAGATACCGACCACTACGGTTTAGAGCGTGTGAAAGACCGTATTTTAGAGTATCTGGCAGTACAAAGCCGCGTCAGTAAAATTAAAGGGCCAATCCTTTGCTTGGTTGGGCCTCCGGGTGTAGGTAAAACCTCTTTGGGGCAATCTATTGCTAAGGCTACGGGGCGTCAATATACACGTATGGCATTAGGTGGGGTGCGCGATGAAGCTGAAATCCGTGGTCACCGTCGTACTTATATTGGCTCAATGCCAGGTAAGCTGATCCAAAAGATGGCAAAAGTCGGCGTCAAAAACCCACTATTTTTACTGGATGAAATTGACAAAATGTCATCTGATATGCGTGGTGACCCTGCCTCTGCATTGTTAGAGGTGCTTGATCCAGAACAAAATATTGCCTTTAACGACCACTACTTAGAAGTGGATTACGATTTGTCTGATGTGATGTTCGTTGCAACATCGAACTCAATGAACATCCCTGCGCCATTGTTAGATCGTATGGAAGTGATTCGTCTTTCTGGTTATACAGAAGATGAAAAACTGAATATTGCGAAAAGACATTTGCTGTCTAAGCAGATTGAACGTAATGCGTTGAAAAAGAATGAGTTAACTATCGATGACAGTGCTTTAATGAGTATCATTCGTTATTACACTCGTGAGGCTGGAGTTCGTGGTTTAGAGCGTGAAATCTCTAAATTGTGCCGTAAAGCGGTTAAAGCGCTACTTATGGACAAAAAGCTCAAGCACATTGAAATCAATGCGGACAACCTGAAAGATTATCTGGGAGTTCGTCGTTTTGATTACGGCCAAGCAGACACAGAAAACCGTGTTGGGCAAGTTACAGGCCTTGCTTGGACTGAAGTTGGTGGTGACTTACTCACTATTGAAACTGCTTGTGTGCCCGGTAAAGGCAAACTAACCTATACCGGTTCTTTAGGTGAAGTGATGCAAGAGTCTATTCAAACCGCATTAACGGTTGTTAGAGCTCGAGCGGAAAAACTGGGTATTAATAGCGATTTTTATGAAAAACGCGATATCCATGTGCACGTACCTGAAGGGGCAACGCCAAAAGATGGTCCAAGTGCAGGTATTGCGATGTCTACAGCATTAGTTTCTTGCCTAACGGGTAATCCGGTGAGAGCAGATGTTGCTATGACGGGTGAAATTACATTAAGAGGGTTAGTTTTCCCAATTGGTGGCTTAAAAGAGAAATTATTGGCGGCACACCGTGGAGGGATTAAAACAGTATTAATTCCTAAAGAAAACGAACGTGATTTAGAAGAAATTCCTCAAAATGTGATCGCAGATCTTGAAATTCACCCTGTGAAAACGATTGAAGAAGTCTTATCTTTGGCTTTAGTTAATCCTCCTTTTGGAGCTGAAGTAGTTAAAAAGAAAGCTAAAAGAGTGAGCTGAATCAAGAAGTTTGTATAAAATTAAGGCTGACAGCTAATTTAGGGCTTGTCAGCCTTTTTTTTCATCGCTAATTTAACGATGATTCTGATAATTGTTTGTATGCAATCTGTTCTCTTGCCATTGGTAATCAGGATTGATATAACGGCTGCATCATTAATTAACTATACTAATAACTGCTATAGTTAATTAAGAGATTTATAGTCCAACTAATATGGGGATGATAAGAGTGAATAAAGCTCAACTGATTGATCAAATCGCTTCTGATGCGAATATTTCTAAAGCTGCAGCAGGTCGTGTTGTTGATGCGTTCGTTGCTACCGTAACGGGTTCTTTGAGTAAAGGGGACGATGTTGCTCTAGTTGGCTTTGGGACTTTCTCTGTTCGTGAGCGTGCAGCACGTACAGGCCGTAACCCTCAAACGGGTAAAGAAATTAAAATAGCTGCGGCGAAAGTTCCTGCTTTCCGTCCAGGTAAGGGTCTTAAAGACGCTGTAAATAGCTAATTAGGTATTTAAGTTTGTCTTTCTCGTATTTTTGCGAAAACTCAAACTGACGGAATGTCTTTAATCAGCTAATATATAAGCGCACCATTGAAATGGTGCGCTTTTTTTTCTTTCTGAGTTAAGATTAGCGTATTATCAGGAAATTGAATTCAACAAAGCGGAGTTAAGCCTTTTTATGATGGAAAATTTACGCACAAAGGCGAATAGTCCTTTGCTCAAAATAATACTGGCGCTGATTATCCTTTCATTCGTGTTGGGTGGCGTTATGATGGGTGGCCTTGGTGGCAACAGTGCAAATAATGCCGCTGAAGTTAACGGCAGTCAATAAGCCGAGAGCAGCTACAGCAGGCTTTTCAACAAGAGCGCCAATCATTACAAGAGTACCTGGGGGATAAATTTTCAGAAGTCGCTAGTAATGAAGAAAGCATGAATTTACTGCGCCGCCAAGCTCTTGATAACTTGATTAACAATGAATTGATTAATCAGTATGCTAATGAACTACAACTCTCAGCAAGCGATCAGCAAATTGAGCAATATATTTTCTCAATGCCTGTTTTCCAAACAGATGGCCGGTTTGATAGCGAAAAATATCGTGAGATCTTAAGCCGTAACAACATTAATGCAGATAGCCTTGCGGCTCAAATTCGCCAAGATCTTACACGTGCTCAGCTAGCCAAAACCTTTACTGGAACGGATTTCGCTTTACCATCTGAAGTTAAAGCGTATGCTGAATTATTTATGCAAGAGCGTGAAATTCGCACTGCAATTTTAGATTTAGCAGAGGTTCAAGCAAAACAAACAGCCTCTGAAGAAGAATTAAAGTCCTATTATGATGCTAACCAAAATAGCTTTATTTCACCTGAGAAGGTGCAAGTAAGCTATGTTGAAATGGATGCAGCATCGATGGCACCAGCGACAGTGTCTGATGAAGAAGTAAAAACCTATTATGAGCAAAACCTGAAAAATTATACTCAAGCAGAGCAAAAGCAGTACAGTATGATTCAGGTTGCTTCTGAAAAAGAAGCGAATGATATTCTGGATGAATTAAAACAAGGTGCAGACTTTGCAACGTTAGCCGCTGAAAAATCAACGGATAAATTCAGTGCAGGGCAAAAAGGCCTGATTGGTTGGATGGAAGCTGCATCAACGCCAAGCGAAATTGTGGATGCTAAATTAACAGAAAAAGGGCAGCTTTCGGCACCTGTTAAATCACAAAATAGCTATGTTATTTTTCGTTTAGATGATATTAAGCCAGAATCGATTAAACCGTTTGAGCAAGTTGAAGAAAGTATTAAAACTAGCTTACTTCAAGATAAAAACATTAAGCAATTCTATGACTTACAGCAAAAAGTCAGTGAAGCGGCCACGAGTGATATGGAATCATTAGTATCAGTTGAGTCTGTATCTGGTTTGAAGGCTGTGACAACGGATTGGTTTGATAGAACAAACCCACCTGCTGCGCTTAATTTCCCTAAAGTGGTCAGTGAAGTATTTAGCGATCGTTTAGTGGATAAAAATGGTTCTAAAGGAATCAACTCAGACGTTATTAACGTGGAAGGTGACCGTGCATTTGTTGTGCGTGTTACAGAGTACAAACCTGAAAGTGTTGAACCTTTTGAACAGGTTAAGTCAGAAATTGAAACACTGGTTAAACGCCAAAAAGCCGAAGCAGAGTTGAAAGCTACGGGCGATAAATTACTTACTGAGTTAAAAGCGGGTAAAGGGGCTGAAGCTCTAAGTGCCACGGGTGTTAAATTCTCTGATGCTCAAACCGTTTCTCGTTTAATGCCACAAACAGCGGTTATCAATGCGACAATGGAAATGCCACAACCTGTTGATGGTAAACCAAGCTACGGACTTGCACGTGATGAGTCTGATAACTATGTGGTTATTCAGCTAGATAAAGTAACATTAGGTCAGCCAACGGATGACGAGTTAAAACAACTAACTCGTGAATACCAAGGCGCTATGAGTTCTGCGGTTAACGAAGCTTTGATGCTTAACTTGCGTGAAAATGCAAAAATTGAAGTGCTGAATATTGAATAATTGCGAGCAGCTTCGCAAGTAAAATTGCAACGTTATGAATAGAAGGCCACCTTTGGGTGGCCTTTCGTATTTTTAATTTTATTGAAAAGTGTTCCATATTTTTCTATGGCATCGTTTGTGTCCTCAACATACACAGGAGAACAAATATGTTATGGAATTCAGTCAATAAATGCAGATTAGGTATTGTTCTGCTCCTTTCTTTATTATGCTCATTTTCTTCTTTTTCTTTGGCTAAGAAAATTGAGCCAGAAAAAGCCACTACGGCTGTCATTCAAGAAAAACAAGTAAGTAATAACTCACCATCAACTAACCATGAACAGTCTGATAAAGTAAATATTAACTTAGCAGGTGAAGAGGAACTTGCCGAAAAACTTAATGGCATAGGTAGGCAAAAAGCTAAAGCTATAGTTGAATATAGGCAAAAATATGGGGCTTTTAATTCCATTGAGAATATTTTAGAAGTTCAGGGGATAGTCCTGCATTTTTAGAAAAGAATAAAGATAAGTTAACTTTGTAACTAAAATCCCCCATACAAAGTATGGGGGGAATATATTTAAGGTTAATAATTAAGCAGAAAACTAAGCATCTTGTAAATAATTTGAGAGCTAAGTCTTATTCTTGATAATCATTCAGCACATTTTCCGTACATTTGTTATTTTTATGTTATTAAAAAATAAACTGGTCGGAGTAGTTATGACAACACACATTAAAGTTCATGGTTATCATATAGATATTTTTCAGCACGTTAATAATGCACGTTACTTAGAATTCTATGAAGCAGACCGCTGGGAATGGATGAATAAACGCAATTTTATTAGGTGGGCTATAGAAAACAATTTAACAATAGCTGCGGTGAATATTAATGTAAATTATATCCAAGGTGTCTTACTCGGTGATGAGCTGACGGTGGTGACCCGTATGGACAAAATAGGCAGTAAAAGCGCAGTATGTTATCAACAAATTATTCGCACTAAAGCAGGAATTCAAGAGGTTGTTTCAGATGCTTATGTGACATTTGTTTTTATCAATAATATCGAGAATAAAGCAATTATTATCGATGAACAGCTGCGTGAGAAGTTAGAGTCATTCAAGGTGGGTTCTGAAGATTTTATTCAAAACTAGCCTACCATTAGCTTGAATATTACGAATAAGCTAATGGTAGGCTGTGTGTTTAGCTAATTTATTATAGTTTTTGCTTTAATGAGAGCATAGTGGCTTCTTTATCATTTAAATATTCATTTAAGCCCTTGCTCCTTAAATGGCAGGCAGCACATTCACCGCAACCATCACCTTGAATACCATTATAACAAGTTAGTGTTTGCTGCCTGATGGTTTCAAGGTGGCCATAACTGTCGGCAAGAGCCCATGTTTGGGCTTTATTTAACCACATTAACGGGGTTTCAAAGCGAATATTTTTGGCAAGACCGAGGTCTACAGCATGATTGAGGGCTTTGACAAATTCATCTCGGCAATCTGGGTAACCTGAAAAATCAGTTTCACAAACACCGGTTATCACTGCTTCTGCCTGTACTTGGTAAGCATAAATTGCTGCTAATGTGAGGAATAAAATGTTGCGCCCTGGAACAAAAGTGCTGGGTAAAGTACTGGACTCGCTTTCTGAAAAATCAGGAACTGGGATGTTATCTCGAGTTAAGCTGCTGATTGCTAATTCATTGAGTAATGTGACATCTAACACTTTATGTGCTGTAGCACCTAAAGATACGCTCAATTTCTGTGCGACTTCGATTTCAAAACGGTGGCGCTGGCCGTAATCAAAAGTAACACAATGAACTTCATCATAGTTTTGCAAAGCTTGAATAAGACAGGTTGTTGAGTCTTGGCCTCCGCTAAAAACCACAACTGCGCGTTTCATAGGTACTCCTTGGTGATATATCATTATCAAAATGTGATGGAAAGAGAGTAAAGCATGTTAGCGATACTGGGATGTAATTCATAGTTCTATTTTTATCAAATTAGTTTGATTGAAGGACTATTTATATGCTGATTTGGTTATCTGTATAAAAATATTCTATAATCATGGTATTTGGTAACATTTTTATTGTTTTTTAATTATTCAATTTTGCATAATATAGTTATACAGCTAATAAAATAACGATAAAAGCACTTACACCCAAGCCAAGAGAGCAATCATGTTAGATAAAATAGACAAAAAACTGCTTTGTTTATTGCAAAATGACAGCAGCTTATCCTTAAATACCCTTGCGGAAGCTGTTAATTTAACCTCTACTCCGTGCTGGAAAAGATTAAAAAGGCTTGAAGATGAAGGTTATATTCGAGGGCGAGTCACTTTACTCGATGGTGAGAAGTTAGGTTTAGGTTTAACGGTGATTGTGACAATTAAAACACAGCATCATAATAGTGAGTGGTATGAGCAATTTGTTTCTTTTGTTAGTCAACTTCCTGAAGTTCTGATGTTTTATCGTATGGCTGGGGAGTATGATTATCTTATGCAAGTGGAAGTTCATGATATGAAATCATATGACTTGTTTTATAAAAAGTTAGTTAATGGTGTTCATGGTTTAATCGATGTAACTTCAAGCTTTGCAATGGAAAAAATCAAGTATACGACAGTATTGCCTATTCCTGATTAACCCTGTAATAACTTAGATAATTACGGGCTCTCATTCTTAGGCATCAATAAATCAATATATTCAAGGCAGTATTACGTGCGATTATTTTCACAACTAAGTTGGTATTTTTTGAGTGAATGGCGGCGCTATCTCGGCGCTGTTTGCTTTTTAATTATCATTGCTATCTTACAATTAGTTCCCCCACGCATTGTTGGTGTTGTTGTTGATGGAATTAGTAAAGGGGCAATGTCGACAAAGCAATTGATCACTTATGTTTTAGTCATGCTGTTGATTGCATTGGTTGTGTATGGTTTGCGCTATGTCTGGCGTTTATGGTTATTTGGTGCTTCTTATAAGTTAGCCGTACAACTACGACAAAAATTTTATCGGCAACTAAGTCTGCAAAACCAAGCATTTTACCTTAGGTACCGAACGGGAGATTTAATTGCACGTACAACGAATGATGTTGACCGAGTTGTGTTTGCTGCAGGAGAGGGAGTTTTAACATTAGTTGACTCATTAGTGATGGGATGTGCGGTGCTCATTATGATGAGCGTTGAAATTAGTTGGCAGCTTACTTTACTTGCACTTATTCCAATGCCAATTATGGCATTAATCATTAAACGTTATGGGGATCAGCTTCATCAGCGTTTCAAGCATGCCCAAGGGGCATTTTCGTCTTTAAATAATCATGCACAAGAAAGTTTAACAAGTATTCGCATGATTAAAGCTTTTGGCCTCGAAGATCATCAATCAAATCAATTTGAACAGGTAGCTACCGAGGCAGGGCGTCGCAATATGCATGTTGCTAAAGTTGATGCCCGTTTTGACCCCACAATTTTTATGGCGATTGGTATGGCCAACTTACTCGCTATTGCAGGGGGAAGCTGGATGGTATTAAACGATACACTGACGCTAGGCGAATTAACGAGCTTTGTGATGTATCTAGGGTTAATGATTTGGCCGATGTTAGCGCTCGCATGGATGTTTAATATCGTTGAACGGGGTAGTGCAGCTTATAGCCGTATTCTTAGTTTACTCAATGAACCGTTAGTCATTCAGGATGGTTCGCATTCATTACAGCCTGAAAAGGGGAATTTGAATGTAAATATCATCAACTTTAGTTATCCAGAAACCTCGAGAACAGCATTACATGATATTAAGTTTGACCTAAAACCTGGGCAATTTTTAGGGATATGTGGGCCAACAGGATCTGGAAAATCAACATTGTTGACGTTATTACAACGTCAATTTGATATTACGGAAGGGGTTATTTTCTATCAAGGTTTACCGTTACCCGAAATTCGTTTAGATGAATGGCGTGCTCGGTTATCTATCGTAAATCAGTCTCCATTTTTGTTTTCAGATACCGTCGCAGGCAATATCGCGCTTGGGCGACCTGATGCCACTCAAGAAGAAATTGAACAGGCTGCACGCATTGCTTGTGTACATGATGATATTTTACGTTTACCTGAAGGCTATTCCACTCAGGTTGGTGGAGCGTGGCGTCATGTTATCTGGCGGGCAGAAACAACGAATTTCTATTGCAAGGGCTATCTTGCAGAATGCGGAAATCTTGGTGTTAGATGATGCTCTTTCTGCAGTTGATGGGCAGACCGAGTTTACAATTTTACAAAATTTAAGTCATTGGCGGCAAGGTAGAACCATGATCATCAGCGCCCATCGCCTATCTGCATTGGTGGAGGCGGACAATATTCTAGTGCTATCTCAAGGTACTATTGTTAGCCGAGGTAGACATGACGCGCTTATTGAGCAATCGGGTTGGTATAAAGATATGTATCAATATCAACAGATTGAAGCAGCTTTGGATGGTGATCTATGAGCCAAAAGAAACCGCTGTGGCCAGCACTTAAGCGTTTACTTGCTTATGGAAAAGCGTACCGAGGAACCATGGGTATTGCCATTGCAATGCTATGGCTAGCTGCTATTGCAGAAGTTAGTGGGCCTCTGCTAATCAGTTATTTTATTGATAACATGATAGCGAAAAAACAAATCATCATGCCACTGGCTTTATATATGGCTGTTGGGTTTATATTGCTCCAAGTTATTGCTGCACTATTACATTACTATCAAATTATTTTATTTAATAAAGCTTCTGTGGGGGTAGTGCAAACATTACGAACAGATGTGATGAATGCTGCTCTAAGGCAGCCTCTAAGTGCATTTGATAAGCAGCCAGTTGGTCAATTAATTTCACGAGTTACAAATGATACTGAGGTTATTAAAGATCTATTTGTGATGGTTGTACCAACCGTGTTTCGTAGCTTAGCATTGATCTGCGCTATGCTGGTTGCCATGTTTTCATTGGAATGGCGTATGGCATCAATTGCAGTGATGATTTTTCCTGCTGTATTTGTGGTAATGCTTGTTTATCAGCGCCTAAGCACACCGATTGTACGTCGTGTGAGATCTTATCTTGCTGATATTAATAACGGTTTTAATGAAGTTATTAATGGAATGACAGTTATTCAGCAATTTATCCAGCAAGCTAGATTTGGCGAAAAAATGCAAAGTCTTAGCCAAGACCATTATTTTGCAAGAATGAAAGCATTAAAGCTTGATGGCTTATTATTAAGGCCATTGTTGAGCTTACTTTCTGCCTCAGTATTATGTGGTTTACTATTGCTATTTGGATTCGAAGGAACGACCACCATTGGTGTTGGTGTTTTATATGCTTTTATTAATTATTTAGGCCGCTTGAATGAACCGCTCATTGAATTAACTTCTCAGCAGTCAATGTTGCAGCAAGCCGTTGTTTCTGGTGAGCGTGTTTTTGAATTAATGGATAGCCCGCAACAAGGCTATGGCGCAAGTATTGAGCCGTTACAAGGTGGTTCAATCTCAATTAACCATTTATCCTTTGCCTATCGTGATAACAACATTGTGCTTAAAGACATTAATTTACAAGTGCCTGATCATAATTTTATTGCGTTGGTCGGCCATACAGGAAGTGGTAAAAGTACCATTGCAAATTTAATTATGGGATATTACCCATGGCAAGAAGGGGATATTTTATTAGATGGGCGTCATTTAAGTTCACTATCTCATCAAGTATTACGTAATGGTATTGCAATGGTGCAACAAGACCCTGTTGTTCTCGCCGCTTCTTTTTTTGATAACGTCGCATTAGGACGTGAAATTAGCCAAGATAAAGTCTGGGAAGTTCTTGAAACTGTTCAGCTTGCTGAGTTGGTTCGTGCGTTACCTGATGGGTTAGATACCGTGCTCGGAGAACAAGGAAATACGTTATCTGTTGGGCAAAGACAATTACTAGCGATGGCTCGAGTTCTTGTGGTGACACCTAAAATTTTAATTTTGGATGAAGCAACCGCGAACATTGACTCAGGAACAGAGCAAGCGATACAAAAAGCATTACGTATGATCCGCCAACATACGACTCTAGTTGTGATAGCTCACCGTTTATCGACGATCGTCGATGCTGATCAGGTCGTTGTGTTACATCGTGGTGCAATTGTTGAGCAAGGTAAGCATTCACAGCTTTTGCAACAAAAAGGACGCTATTATCAAATGTACCAGTTGCAACAAGTTGGGGAATCACTGAATGCCCATAGTGATGCTGAAGTTGAGGCTATACCTAGTTAATTGTTCTGCACTCTTATAATGCATCCTCTAAAGCCACTCATCCGAGTGGTTTTTTATTTTGCCCTTTCTTATTGAATTATATGAATAAATATATTTTGGCACACGGTTTGCTATAACGTCAGTGCTGTTCAAAGCATTGAGCAGTTTATTCACCTGACTTATAGGAGTGAACATGAAATATATCATCGCGATCATTAAGCCATTTAAATTAGATGAAGTCCGAGAAGCGTTATCAGATATTGGAGTTCAAGGGCTTACCATTACTGAAGTTAGAGGGTTTGGTAGGCAAAAAGGGCATGCCGAGTTGTACAGAGGTGCTGAATATACTGTCGACTTTTTACCTAAAGTACGTATGGAAATAGCCGTTTCTGATGAGTTAGTGGAGCAGGTAATTGAAACAATTGAAAAAAAAGCTTATACGGGCCAAGTTGGGGATGGAAAAATATTTATTTTGTCATTAGAACAAGCGGTACGTATTCGTACAGGTGAAAAACAAGACGAAGCACTGTAGGAGAACAACTATGCGCAAAGGGTTCCAATACTTATTCTTATTGTTATTAATGGGTGGTTTTCCAATAACCGTGTTTGCTGCAGAGGAAACCCTAGATAAAGCGGATAACGCATTTATGATGATAGCGACTGCTTTAGTTATTTTTATGATACTACCAGGTATCGCATTATTTTATGGCGGGTTACTAAGAAGTAAAAATGTTCTTTCTTTGATGGCTCAAACTGCAGTTATTTTTGCTTTGGTGTCTGTTATTTGGATTGTTTATGGATACAGTTTAGCTTTTAGTGAGGGAAATGATTTTATCGGTGGTTTTAGCCAGATCATGTTGAAAGATATTACTGTAGAAAGCTTATCTGGACCGATCCCTCAATTTATTCACGTCGTGTTTCAAGGTGCATTTGCATGCTTAACGGTTGCATTAGTGATTGGTGCATTAGGAGAGCGAATTAAATTTTCTGCAATTTTAATTTTTACACTTATTTGGACTACGTTTGCTTATTTGCCAATGGCACATATGGTGTGGGGAGGCGGTATTTTATCGCAAGATGGCGCATTAGATTTTGCTGGAGGTACGGTTGTTCATATTAATGCGGCTGTTGCAGGCTTAGTTGGTGCTTACTTACTGGGGCATCGCACCGGGTTAGGGAAAGAAGCTATTAAACCTCATAACCTACCTATGGTATTTATGGGAACTTCCATATTATTCATTGGCTGGTTTGGTTTCAATGCAGGTTCGGCCGGAAGTGCAAATAGTATCGCTGCGCTCGCGTTTGTGAACACTATCGCAGCTGCAGCTGGTGCTATCTTATCGTGGACTTTAGCGGAATGGCTTTTCAGGGAGAAACCTTCATTATTAGGGGCTTGCTCTGGGTGTTTGGCTGGGTTAGTCGGTGTTACGCCTGCTGCGGGTACTGTGGGTGTTGGCGGGGCATTAATCATCGGACTACTTTCTGGATTGGCAGGTTTATGGGGGGTAGTGATTTTAAAACGTCGGTTAAAAGTTGATGATGTTTGCGATGTTTTTGGCGTTCACGGAGTCTGTGGCATTTTAGGGTGTTTACTCACGGGGGTATTTACCTCAACGGTATTAGGTGGAAGTGGCTATGCGGAAGGTATTACGATGATGAAACAAGTAGGAATTCAAGCCGTTAGCATCCTAGTTTGTGTTGTTTGGACTGCAATTGTTGCTTATATCGCATTTAAAATTGCAGAGAAAACGTCAGGCTTACGAATTAATGTTGAAAAAGAAAGGGAAGGCTTAGATATTACTTCTCATGGTGAAAGTGCCTACAATTAACCTTCATGTAAAGATAATTACAGGATAATACTGTGTTTTATGTAAATTGATAATGGCAGCTTATTGCTGGCTGCCATTACCTTTTTAAACTGACTAATATATTTTTCTAAGTAAGTAATCACTTACTTTAAATAGCGGTTATTTACGAGGTTGCCGTTGACGAATTACGCCTTCTTGGACTGCAGTTGCAACAAGATCACCTTGTAAATTATAGATTTGTCCTTTCACAAAACCCCTCCCACCTGATGCCGAAGGGCTTTCTACAGCGTACAGTAACCAGTCATCAATTTTAAATGGGCGATGGAACCACATTGAATGATCAATAGTTGCAACCTGTAAGTCGCGTTCCATAAATCCTCTACCATGCGGCTGTAATGCGGCAGGGAGGAAATTGTAATCAGAGGCATAACCTAATAAATAGTGGTGTAGTGAAGGTATATCAGGCAGTTGCCCTTTCGCTTTGAACCAAATATAACGAAATGGTTCTTGAGGTGCGGCATCGAATGGGCTGTAAAATTCAACGGGACGAAATTCAAAAGGAGTTGGCCGAAGAGCATACTTTTTAACTGCTTCTGGTAATTTATCAGCCAAACTTTGAACAATATCATCTTGAGAAATTAATTTTGTAGGTGGTGGTACATCTGGCATTAAGTTCTGATGGCTATAACCTTCTTCTTGAGATTGAAATGATGCGGTCATAAAGAAGATAGGTTTGCCATTTTGAATGGCACTTACTCGGCGTGCGCTAAAGCTTCCGCCATCGCGTAAAATTTCCACGTCATAAACAATGGGACGTGAGCTATCGCCTGGGCGTAAAAAATAACTATGAAAAGAATTAATCGCTCTTCCTTCAGGTATGGTTTGCTTAGCTGCATACATGGCTTGTCCAACAACTTGTCCACCAAAAACTTGAGGTAAACCAAGGTCTTCGCTTTGTCCACGAAAAATACCTTCTTCAATTTTTTCGAGTTCAATTAGGCTAATTAAATTCTGTAATTCTGGGCTCATAGTCATCTTAGTTCAGTTATACGTAAATGAGATATTGGTATTTTCCCATTATTTACCCTGAATAGGTAGATTAATTACTAGCGAATAAATTGGGGTTACGTATTGTTACATTTGGAAATATAAATGTATTATTCTACCAATATTAGTTATACTTTTTATTATTCCCTCATCAGAAAATGACTTGTCTATTCCGATTATTTTAAAATGTTTTAGTAAACATTGTGTTATAGGTAATAACTATGAAGTTTTTTCGCTATATTGTTAGCTTATTAGTGATTTTAACGTTGGTTAGCTGTGAAGGGAATAGCACCAAGCCCAGCGAAAAAGCACTTAATGCTCAAAATAGTAATAATAACCAGACAGTCGATTCAGGAAAAATCGAGGGCCGTGTGGTGATTTTACAGGATACTGTTTTACCTGAAGACGCAGTTGTTACAATTACGTTGGCAGATACAACGGTTGCGGACTTACCTGCACTGATATTATCTCAAAAATATTACAATTCAGTGAATAATCGTCCAACCATTCCTTTTGAACTAACTTACCAAAAAAATGAAGTTAGGCAGGAAGGCTCGCTAGTTGTTAATGCAACCGTGAACGCGAATGGAAAACTTTTATACATTAGTGATAGCGTTGTAGAGGTTATCAATAATGGTGTCACAAAAAATGTTGAATTGTTGATGGTGCCTGCGAACTAGTTAATAAACGATTCCTTAGTTGAGTCGCTATTTTTATATGCGTTTGTGTAATAAAACGTCACTTGGTCAGGGGGTTCTTGCTATTTCAATGACTATCAAGCATAATGCCCCTGCTTTGAAAGAAGCATTCAATGGGGGCTCTGTTGGTTCTCCCGCAACGCTAACTTGTTAACTTGGTCAGGTCCGGAAGGAAGCAGCCATAGCAGGGGTTGTGTGTGCCGGGATGTCGCTGGCAGGGCCCCCACCCAACTCAGCATATCTTGCCTTTCCTCTCATCTATATATTCTAATTTATTATAAATATGTTATTTAATTATATTTTATAATTGTCAATTAAACTCTAAATCTCAAATAAATTCTGAAGTTAAAAAAGAAAGGTTAAGAATACAACATTCATTGTTGATTATTGTAATAAGAAAAATTGATATGCTAAAATTAAAAGCAATAAATTTCCATTGGCATAATTATAACGCCAATAATAAAACGATAATTACATTGCGTCCAGCCGATAAGCAGGTTTACCGGCTACAACCATTCACTATCTGTGCGTGTTAATAAGATATTACCTAACAAATTTCCAAACAGAAGCTGGAATTTTATCATAAAGCTTATTCATTGTGAGTTCAGCTAAGCGGTGATCTGCAGCTGAATAGAATAGCTCTAGCTCATCATCAGATAATTCATACTTATTTTTTTCAATGACACGCTCAAGAGTTTCAATTGTTGTGCATTTTCTTAAACGCATCAGATAATCAGATTTGGTCATAATACCCTTTCTTTTGTGCAAAATTACTTATTAATATACAGTTTTGTAGTTTGAACTAAAGATAAATAATATCTTTAGGTTTTGCTGGTTAGACACTTTAGGTCATCATCCAGCACAGCGACAAGGCTCTGATTCATTGCTTCCCAGTCTATAATTTCACTGAGTGTGATGACAGGACTGCCGAATAAATCATAAGTCTCATCGAGATACTCTTCGATAAGTGATATAACAAGATTTTCTTTTGGATATTTGATCTTAAATCGCCAGACAAATGCAGCGATATGTTCAATGAGTTCATTCAAGGCTGCGCTTTGTGGGGAGCTTAAATCATTAATCCAATGCGTATTTGTTTTTTGTAAACTTAAAATAGCGTCTCTATTGAGACTATTACATAAGTATTTTAGTTCTGCTATATCGTGTCTTTTGGGTGAGTATTCATCCATAATCACCTCCGCAGGCGAATCTGACTTTTGCTGAGTGTATTTTTTATCAATAATGTCATGTTAACTAATTAAAACACCTATGTTCAATATAAAAGCTCATGTACTAGTATATTGAAAAATATATGATTATTGCTAGTTCGTTAAACTTTCGAAGATTATTAATATAATACATAAGCGATATTCGAATACGGACTGGCAGCTCGGACTAAACTAGCCGCGATATAATAATAGCATTATTATCACATATGTCACCAGCAATAAACTACTTTTTTCTAGCTTATTAGCAAGTTGTTGGGGCTGAGTCGCGTATGTTCTGCCTAAACTCAATTTTATGAAGTATTTAAATTATAGTTTAACCATCGGTTATTTTAGTACAGTGAATATGAAGTGTTTATACAAAAGATGTTATAAAATTATTTTCCTACTTAATTCATTCAAATAATTTATTTTTACTAATAAGAAAATTAAAAATAAAAAAGCTTTTGCCTGAAATAGACAAAAGCTTTGTTGATGAGAATAACTTAAAGATAGAGGTTTAAGGTTACCCCTGGTTTCAGGTCCGCCATTTTAACACCTGAATTCCAAGTCATTAAATCATTGAGTTTTATGCCATGACGTTTCGCAATACTATAATAGGAGTCGCCTTTTCTTACTTTATAGGTTTTTGCCTTACGGTTGCTTGCAGCAGGCACTGAGCTCGTAACTTTTAATACTTGTCCTGGTTTGATAACACTCGCAGTTTTTAGCCCATTTAGCTTTTGAATATTTTTGGCGGTAGTATTGAATTTTTTTGCAATACTCGCGACAGATTCGCCTTTGCGTACTTTATATGTAGCTATTTTAGCTCGATTTTGACGCGCGCTAGAAATGGCAGTGGTTGTGTTGTTTTTATCTGTTGATTTTGTTGTGCGGCTAAACTAATTGTGTTTAAAACATCTTCGTCTGAGAGTGATGTTTTGAATTGTTCAGCTTTTGCTGTAGGTAACATAATATAATGAGGGCCACTTGGCGATGTTATGCCGCGTGTATAACCAGAATTATACGTTTTTACCGATTCAACAGTTAACCCAGCCAACTCAGCGGCTTGAGATAACGTGATTTGTTGACCAACATCGATTTGAGTGAGTGCTCGATTTTATTACTTGTTGGCAAATTAACTTGGTACTTTTCAGGATTTTCAATACTTGGCTAAGTGCTAAGATTTTGGTACGTATTGTTTAGTTTCTTTTGGTAATGAGAGTGACCAAAAATCAGTAGGTAGCCCAGCAGCTTCGTTTTTCTTGATAGCATTTTGAACACAGCCTTCTCCACAGTTATAGGCAGCAAGGGTGAGCTCCCAATCGTGGCCAAACATAACATTTAAGTTTTCGAGAAGATCAAAAGCCGCTTTAGTTGAAGAAACCACATCCCTGCGCTCATCAACCCATTGTGTTTGTTTTAGTCCATATGAGCGTGCAGTGATAGGAACGATTTGCCATAGACCTGCGGCTTGTGCAGGAGAAGTTGCTTTAGGATTAAATGAGCTTTCAATAATAGGAATTAAAGCTAATTCCATGGGTAAATTGCGCTCATTAATTTCGTCTACGATGAGGTACATGTATGGCTCAGCTCTTAATGCCACATCGTAGACAAAACGTTGTTTATTTAAATAACTATTTGCGAGTTCCCTAATTTGAGGTTTATCAGGGACATCCATTTTTAGTTCATCACTAATATAACCCCATAGGTCATAGTCGACTTTAGGTAATTGTCGACTGGCTGCTTGGTTGTGTGATGCAACAGTTTCAATAGTATGATTAGTTGGAGTTTTGTTCTGCTTAATTTTTTTCGGGGCAGTTTGGCATCCGGCCAACAGAACAATGGCGATAAGCGTCGCGATTATCTTCATTCTTTTCTATTGTTCTTCATTTTGATGTTTAAAAGTCGAACAATAATACTTATCCCACCCCGATATGACAATCATTAAACTTTAATATTGGTCTTTTAATTGACGCAACAGGGTAAAAACTGCTCTTAAAGGTGGATTTTGTATATTAATATTGAGCTTCTTCTGTAATTGAAGGTTATCGCATTGCAGAAAAATATTTATTTTTTTCTCTGTTTTCAATGTGGTAGGTACTGTTGGTTGATGTTTGTCACGCATTTGCGTTATTTTTTGTAAATATTGTGTAATCGCTTCATTTTCAGGCCATATATGGTGTGCAAATTTGAGATTAGATAAAGTATATTCATGGGCACAGCAAATTAAGGTTTCATCAGGAAGCTCAGCAATTTTTTGGATAGATTCGAACATTTGTTCAGGAGTTCCTTCAAATATCCGCCCGCAACCGGCAGAGAACAGCGTGTCGCCACAGAATAAATAAGGTGCTTGGTAAAAGCCGATGTGCTCAGAAGTATGGCCTGATAATGCAATAACTTGTAGGTTGAACTCGTTAATTATGACCTTATCACCGTTTTCGACTATTTCTGTCGCCCCTTTAGATTGGGTTTCTTTTGGGCCAAAAACAGGAAGAGTTGTAAATTTGCTTAAAATCCCTTTTACACCACCTGTATGGTCATTATGGTGGTGAGTTAATAGGATGGCGACAGGCGTCAACTGTTTAGCTGTAATTATTTCAAGCACAGGCTCTGCCTCTGCGGGTCAACGATGATACACTGTTGGTGGCCATCGACTAAAACCCAAATGTAGTTATCGTTTAAAGCTGGTACTCGAATTAACTCCATAATGACCTCGATACTTGTTAATAGTTAATAGGGGAATTTCATGAAGCCTGCGCGTATTGATAAAAAAATTCAAATGCCAGTTAGTTGGTCTGACATTCCTTTTGGAGAACAATATCGTCAAGCCATAGAAAATCAACTTAGCCCTTGGTGGCCGAAGATATTTGGCTTTCATTTGCTTAAGTTAGGCCATTTAAGTACTGAAATCCATACCGAAGGCTGCTTAATCTCCCACCAATTTAATGTTGGTACTGGTGATCCTCGTTTTTAATCTTATTGCAAAGCCCGAGGCATTACCGTTAACCCAAAAATCGATAGATGCCTGTCTAATGACTCACTGTTTGGCATATAGCCATGATCCTCATTGGCTTTTACGGGAGGTTGACCGGGTGTTAATCGACGATGGCTGGCTAATCATCTCAGGTTTTAACCCTTTCAGTCTTGTCGGAATGGCGAAACTCGTACCTGTTTTACGTAAACGGCAGCCTTATTGTAGCCGTTTTTTCCCCTCTGTTAGGGTATTTGATTGGTTAAGCTTATTAAACTATGAAGTTTTGTATCATCGTAATTGCCAAATATTTCCTTGGTTGAGTGCACAAAGACGAGTGAATAAAAACTGTGGGGGAATTGGGGCGTTAAGCGTTATTGTGGCGCGGAAACGGACTTATCCACTGACTCCGACACCACTAAAATTCAAGCAACCGAAGGTTAAGATTGGAACAGCACTCGGTGCGGCGAAGGAGATCAGTAAATCAATGAAGATAGACGATCCTTCTTAGTTTTGTGCGGGTTGGTAACCCGTGTCTTCTTTAGTCGGCGCTGAAGCGGCAGCTCGAGCCAATTCATCACATTTCTCATTTTCAGGGTGGCCTGCGTGGCCCTTAACCCATCGCCAATCAATCGTATGCCGTTGGATGGCGTCATCAAGGCGCTTCCATAAATCAACATTGACGACAGGAGATTTATCCGCTTTTCGCCATTGTTTTCGTTTCCATCCGTGGATCCATTGTGTGATTCCTTGTCGTACGTATTGGCTATCAGTGGTTAAAATAATATCACAGGGCCTTGTTAGTGATTCTAATGCAACGATGGCTGCAAGTAGTTCCATACGGTTATTCGTGGTTAAAAAATATCCATCACTCAATGTTTTTTCATGTTGTTGGTAGCGTAGAACAACGCCATATCCACCCGGGCCAGGATTACCCAAACAGGAACCATCCGTGAAAATTTCTACCTGCTTTGTCATTTCTGTTACACTCTATATTATTCGTTCCTTTCTAGTTTGACACAAAAAAACATTATGAGCACGGTGATAACCAGACAAATTATCCTTGATACTGAAACAACCGGTATGAATAAACTCGGTGTTCATTATGAAGGGCACAACATAATTGAGATTGGTGCGGTTGAAGTGATTAACCGCCGACTCACAGGGCGTAATTTTCATGTGTACATTAAACCTGACCGTTTAGTGGATCCTGAAGCATTTGAAGTGCATGGGATAAGTGATGAATTTTTACAAGATAAACCTGTTTTTGCTGACATTGCGGATGAGTTCCTTGAATTTATTCGTGGTGCAGAACTTGTTATTCATAATGCCCCCTTTGATATCGGTTTTATGGACTATGAATTCCGTAAACTCAATAAAGGTATTCCGCCTACGCAAGAATTTTGTACTATCACTGATAGCTTAGTATTGGCTCGCAAACTTTTTCCTGGTAAACGGAATAACTTGGATGCGTTATGTGACCGTTATTTAATTGATAACTCTAAGCGTACACTGCACGGGGCTTTACTCGATGCTGAGATTCTGTCAGATGTCTATTTGGCAATGACGGGCGGGCAAACTTCATTAGCATTTTCGATGGATTCAGAATCAGCTAATAATGAGCAAGAGTATGAAATTCAAAGGATTGAACGTCCTCAGAGCGGTCTTAGAGTGATTTTTGCTTCTGATGAAGAAATAATTGCTCATGAAGCTCGGTTGGATATTGTTGATAAGAAAGGCGGCAAACCTTGTCTTTGGCGCCAACCTTCTGATGAAGCTGAAAATTTACACTAATAATTGATTTCATTATTTATACTTGCTTAGGAAAATGGATAGAAAAGCCTCTCAAGGCTAAAAACTGTTCAACTGTGCGATTTAACAAGAAAAAGTGTTGACGGGGTCCTCAAGTATTCGTAATATGCATGGCGTTCCCAGCAGGGAACATCAGGAGCGGTAGTTCAGTTGGTTAGAATACCTGCCTGTCACGCAGGGGGTCGCGGGTTCGAGTCCCGTCCGTTCCGCCAAATTATAACGCCACGCTAATTTATTAGCGTGGCGTTTTCTTTTTGAATGACTGTATTCAACTGCACTGAGAGTTCCTTTCTATAGATATCATTTGCTGCTTCTAATAACTTCTTCGAGTTAAGTTTTGATATAATGAGATTTGTAAATAGTAAACTTGCGAGAATAATTCGCATTTTTTTCAATCATATTAACTACTTTAAAATTTTTCATGTTGTTATTGATATGTGATTTTGAGCACTTATCTTAAAATTAATTTCTTATTTAAAATAATTAATTTAAATTTTGTATTGCTTGTATTAATAGTAATTCGCATGAACTCTAACTAAGATAACAGATCTAAAGTAATCTAACCAATCTTTCCCTAATACTTTAAGATATGTATGAAGGCTATCAATAGAAATAGCAGATTGGCCATTCTCATATCTTGATATTTGTTGTTGGCTCAAATTTAATAGTTTTCCTACCTCTGTACCCGTTAATGATCTTTCAATACGTGCAGACTTTAAGTATTTTGCGGTGGCCATAACAATATCTAGGTCGTTATTTATATTCAATTCTTTAGTATTAATATATTTCATTTTATATTCTCTCTATTGGAAACTTATTATCTTAAAGTTAGCTATTAATTATAGTATTAATTTGAATTTTTTGACTTTCTCAATGAGAGGTAGATTATATTTTTTAGTTACCAATGTGAAATTGTTTTAATGAATCAAAAATAGTTGTTTTAATAGTTTTTAACTATCAATATAGGTATAAATAATAAATATAGGCTATTAAATGAAAATATAGGTTTTTATAGTTCAATAAAAACAATACATTACATTAGCCTGAAAGATTGACTTAAAAGTGAAAATATAATAAATAATAAATGAAAAAAATGCATTTATAGTCATATAAAAGTAATTGTTTATATTTTTACATAAAATTACAGAAAGTATTTATAGATTAAGTTGAAATGGTGATTTGTTAAGGATTGAGCTGGTACTTATCGATATCTAGATAAAAGTATAATCAAGCCTAATTAATTGGAGGGAAATGATAATAAGAAGCAAAGATACAATACTTGCTATTGTCTCAACCTTGTAAGTGGAACGCTATGTATTAAATTGTATTTAATTTGGCTTGTCTGCTACAGACAAAATAAGGTCCAAACGAACTAGAAAAAAGATACCAATCAGGAGTTATCTCATCAATTTCTACATATGCAATTGAATTTAGGTTGAATGCTTTGAAGTATTTTTCGAATATATCATCAGGAACATTATCATTTGTAGATTTTCTGTCATAACTTATGGTTAATTTTAAATCTTTTATATATTTTCTTGATGATTGATTGAAATGAACAACTCGATTGACAGTATACGTCTTATCAGTTGTAATTGTTCCTAATAATTTAATATATCCACTGTTATCATTGTTTTTTACTAGTTTCATATCTAGCGTATATGATGATTTATTATTAGCCAATATGAAATTAGAGGAAACAGTTGCTTCGCAGTATTGCGCTTGATTTTTTTCTGAATTCAAATTAAACAACAAGAAAACGATGATTAATGAAAATGATAGTATCAATGAGTATAGTGTTTTATTAGTCATTTTTTTCCTGCCAGTTTATTCTTGTTGAAATACAATCTTTGTTTTTTTTGCATTTTACTAATAAGCTATGTTTGTTTTTTCCTAAGTTTTGTATGTTGTTGTAATAATAAAAGATATCAGAATCTTCACAGGTTAAGTTAAAATCAATTGCTTGTTTGCCTATTGAATCACTTATGTTTTTTTCATAGTTATCTTTGAATCCATAAACAGGACAATCACCAATTGTGCTAATTTTGTATGATTGTATTGATGTATATGGGTATTTTACTGCGTAAATTTGATTTACAAGGTAAATAATCACCAAAAGTAAAAAAACACTAATTATCAATAATATTTTTTTAATAATATGATTTTTATTACTAAGTAATAGTGATTTGGCAGATTTTTTGCTTGAAATGGGAGGGTTAGCTAGGCTTTTCTCTATTTTGTTATTGAACTTGGCAATCGATTCTTCAATTTGAATTTCAGAAGAGATAACAAGGCCTTTTTTTGATATGCTTAGAATTGCATTTTCAACTAAAAGCTGTTGATGTAATACTTTTCTTAATGTACTAATGTATTGGTTAAGCGTGTTTATCGAAACTTTTAAGTCATATTTATTTAGTATTTTTTTTAGTATCTCTTCACGAGTGATAGTCGTTTTGTTATTTTGAATTAGTATTATAAAAATATAATTCAATACGGGGGTTAATTTCATTACACTGAGTTCTGTATCCACCCTAAATATTTCACCTAAGTCAGAGTTATATTTTATTATGTTATTCAGTATATATATCATACATGACTCTTATTTAGTTATTAAAATATGTGCTTAGTTTGGTTACTTTTAGCTAACATGATAGTCATTGATTTTAAAGTAATTGTATCAGTGTAATATACTACTCTTTTTTTGAGAAGAAAATATGAAAATAAATTTTTGTTTATAATGATTGGTTATATATGTAATGGTGAAAAATTTCAGTGTATCGTATTAATGAAACTGACATTTTTTGTTTTGATGTTTTATATTTAGGCAAAAAACAGTATTAATCACTATTTCAAGTCATAGATGCTTAAATTAATTTATTTTTAAATTGTCTGAAGCAATTTTATATAACTGAGTTTTATGAATTTGTAATGCTTTTAGGTAATTATAGATACAGAGTATCTATCGAATTATGATTAGATAATTAAATTTTTTTAAACAATAGCATAGTCAAATTTGTCATTTTATTTTATAACAAATTGATATTATTGGTTTTTTATTCACAGTTGCCAATTGGGTAATATTTATCAAAGATTACAATATATTTACGGCTCTTCTTTTTAAGACGCTCATCTTTAGATTCTTGGCCAGGTAATAAGTAAAATACATAAGGCTCGGAATCATCATTAGCATCACAGTTTTCATGTAAGAGCACTCTAAAATAGGTATTTCCCGTATTTTTTAGAATACGAGTACTGGGATTAAGCTCATATTTGAAATCTGGTTTTTTGGGTCTTACAACGAAATAGGTTTCTAGGCTAACCGTTGGGTAAAATAAAGGTCGCTTTTTTTGTTCATCATCATTACGCATATCAAGAGGCGTTTCGCTAATGATGATTTTATAATAGCGCTCAGTCTCATCGGTTTCTCCTCGATAAAAAATCTTAAAAAACTCTTGTTCTCCAGGTAATAAAATTTTCTTCAATGGAGTAAAAATAATCTCGCCATTATGGAGAGATGTTCCATGTTCTTGGTTACCTGGTTTATCAATTTTGTAAGCACTAAAATTATATAAATTAGTTTTATTTGTGTCATTGATGTATGGCTTAGAAAAAAACTCTTGTCCTGACTCCATCGAAGAAATATCTGCATTGATATATAAAGCAACAGCACTATTGCAAAGCATTGATAGCACAATCAAGAATAGGATTTTAAGTAAATAAAATGGTTTCATATTAAAAATCCAAGCCAAAGTTTAAGTATATATGAGGTTCAATAAAAGGGCCATTTGAGCTTTTACAAGTAGCCCTATAAGTCGTCATTAGATATTATTGAATATCGGGTCCAGTCCAAATTGCTTTGACAGTTATTGTGCCACTTGCAGAAACGGTTCCTAACCAATCAATGCCATCTAATGTAAAAAATGATTCAGAGTCATTCATTGGGAATGATAAATCTAAGTTAGTCCGATAAAAAGATCCTAAATCCTCATTAGGCCTATCCCATGGTGTTTCAGACCATAATGCATTTTTTAATGAAACTTCATTGCTATCACAACTTGCTCGGTGTGATTCTCTAGCGCCATTTTCATTTTTAAATGAAAGATAAGCGGAAAAAGGGACATTAAGTTTATTATCACTCGAGGTAAATAAACAGTATGATTGTCCTTTTAATGTTGTGTTTGGTCCTTCAACTTTTGCCGTAATAGAATCCGCTTGTCTTGGCCCGCTAGTTGTGACGATATAATTAAATTCTATTGGTGGTTCATCATTGCCGACTTTGCCCGTTTTCGATTGGTTTGGGTTAAAATCTGCAGGAATAATGCTGATTCCATAATCCCTCGGTTTAATTATTAAGAAATTTGAAGGCGTAAATTCATAAAATCCCGATTGAGGAAGTGGTGATTGAAAACCAAAAGTATACACGCTATCAGCGAGTGTGACGGTTGAATTAGGTGAAGCATCAACAATTGACTTTAAATACTCATTTGAGAGGAAAACCTCAATATTTTGTGAGCCATTATTAAAGATCTCTGACATGTTGGTTGTTGAGGACCAATTCGTCCAGCGTGTGCTGTTACTCCCTTTATACTGAATAAGTGCAGCCCGGGGGTCCCTAGCTAAGCCTAATTTTGCGCTATCAATATACATACGAACTGTAAATGTACCGCCGATAGATTGCCCTTGGGTTTCTAATTCAACTAACTTACAAATAATTCCAGATGTATTTCCAACAATTCCTGTTGAGCAAAAGTTAGAACCAAGTCCAATAGTTGGATTGCCATTGCTATCCACAAAAACTTCTTGTAAGGCTCCCGTTCCTTTTAGAATAATATTGCCTTTTTTATTGGTTGGAATGTAATGTTGTTGTGTTGTTGTTCTTCCGCCACTCGTCATACAGGTTGCGTTACTTAAATCATAATCATCGCGGCTTGTACAGGTTCTTAAATCAAAAGTATATTCTGTTCCTGGTGGTATTTCGGCTAACCAGCGATAAAAAGATTCAGAAAATATCGGTCTTGAATATCCAGACTCACCCGGTGTTCCTGTTTGTTGGATTTTATACGCACCATTATCTCGTAACTGCTGAGCTGACCAATAAGACGTCGCCGGGCAATTTCGGTTATTTATCATACAACGATTCCCGATAAAAGGTTGGCTTACGGGAGAATTTTCTAACCAAATATCACCTGTATTATAAGTTGAGCTAAAAGGTGTTCCAGTATATCCCATATAGCCTAAGCTGTATTGCCTATTGCGCTGGTATTTTGTGAATACATTTGAGCCCGAAAAGCGTGGGTCAACTCTATTAGCAACAATAAAGAATTCGTTATCAACTTGGTTTTCGACAATGACATACTCTTGTAATGGTGCTGTTGCAGCAAACGAATTCGGTATTAGAACCGAAAATGAAATAAAAAGTGCTGTTATCGATAATAATCGCATATTAAATTAGCCTTTAAAGTGATAATTAACGTTTAGCAAATGCTTCTTGAGGCTCACATGTCACCTCACCGACCCACAATGCACCACGTGCACCTTGAAGGTTTAAATCTGCTTCACAAATTGTTTGCTGATCATCTTGTAATAACGATATCACTGGATATCGGACGTCAACATCCATGGAAAACTCACCATTTTGATCTGTTTTTGTGCGACCAATATGATTTCGAATTGAGGCATATTTTATATATTCACCATTTGGTGATTTCAGACGGCCAAATACCGTAACTAATTGCCTTACCTCTGGTTGATAAAGAGCAATGTTTCCTGGGTATAATGTGACGGATTTATTTCGTCCTGAGACAATATCAAAGCTGTCTTTTGATTTTCCGTCATTCATTAATTGAATGTCATAATCCGAATAGGGGGATAGTGGAATAAAGGTATTTTTTCCGCTAATTGGGTAATTCTGCCCATTTACTTTTGCGACCATACTGCCGCTACCTTTTATATCGGAATTAATAATAACGCCTGATTTGCCTTGTTGCCCACTTGGCATGATCATGCCGTCGCTATATGCCACAGAGCCACGAGAGGTTAAGTTGCCATTAAGTCTGTTATTATCGGGGCGATTAATTGTCACGGTACCTGAATTATATTTAGTATCATAAGAAGCATAGCCTAATGTTGAAAAATTGGATTCACCATTATCTTTATCTCTGACTAATTTGGAGACAGAAACCCCTGCATTGGTAATCACCGAGTCTTCAAAATTTTTATTCGCATAAATATTCGCTTTCACATTACCATTTGTTGAGGAAACACCTGTACTCAACCATGTTGATAAGGGTAAGGAAAAATCGAGATTAATATATTTTTCGTTGGTACTATTTTGATTATCATAATGGTAACGCTGTACACCCGCTCTTAGCCCCACGGTTCCATAACGGCCAGAGAATAATGTATTTGCATATTCATAGTTAATTGAATCACTGCCAATACGACGATCTTTAGTATTACTAATAGTCAGTGACCCAGTTCTATCAATTATTTTGTCAAAGTTAATGGTTCCGCCATAAGAATAGCTGTCAGCATCATAAAGTGGTAAATCACCGCTCACGACAGTTTTTTCTTTTGATGCCCATAAAGAACCGTAGCCTTCTGGTATATTGACAGAAAGAGTCGCAATGTTACGATAACTGCCATGATTTTCTAGCATGCCTTGCCAGTTAACTGAGATATAGTTATTTAAAGCTGCATTGATACTCGTTTCTTGTACAACAAATTTATCAAACCCATAATTTGACATTTGAAAACGCACGCCAGACAACACTGGGAAGTTATAAGCGAAAGAGGCTCCGATTAAATGGCTTTTACCCGGAGTTTGGCTTGTTGAGCCTTCATTTCTTACATAATGACGCTTATCAAAGTCAATATAACCACCATAAATTTCCCAATTGAGTTTATCAAAACCGCCAGTTATCGCACCGAAGGATTTATTAATTGTTTGGTGCTGTGTTGTGACAATTTTGCCATCGACAACCGTCTCAATAGTGACGTCGTAAATGCCATAGGGCAGTACACTTGTATCAATTTCAAAATTACCCATGGGAAAATTTTGAATATTTAATAACTTACCTTGTCGATAAATACGTACTTCACCTGGGCTATTTAAAAAAGCATAAATCGGTGTGAGTGATTGCTGCTTATTTGTCACCATACTTGAGGAATTATTCCCTATTGATGCCGCATAAATTTTACTGCTGCTAAGGGCAGTTAAGCTGGCAATAGACTGCAAATTCCACGTACTCATTAGCCCAAGCGCAAAACGGAATCCGTTGAAATCACGCTCATACATTGCACGATACAGTTCAACATTAGAATTAGATTTTCCAATGCTATATGCTGATGCATTTACATTAAAGTGATGTTCCGCAGCTGCGAATAATGTGTCTAAATTGAAATAGCTACTGGATGTATCTTTTGAATCTTTAACACGGCTCTGAAATACCCCTAAATCATAGTTAGCAACTGCTGAAAATGAATTAACTGAAGAATTTCCTAGTACAGATTGCCGCGCATGTTCTTTTGGCGAAAAAGCAGCTTTATCAACATCTAATGATAAATTAAATGAAGAAATATTTAATTGAAGGGTTGCATTATTATCAATAACAATGCCATTACTTTCATTAAAAATGGCATCCTTTTTTTCTTCAAGTTTATCGACTAGTAAATTATTTAGTTTCGCACCTTGCTCATTTTCAATGAGATGAATACTTGATAATTTAATATTATCATGGTCGATTACAATAACTGCATCTGCAATTTTGCTTTCGCTCTGATTGATTACCGCATCATCATTTAGTCGTAAAAAAACAGGTACAGACATTCCTTCTTCCAATGCACTAACAAATGCAGGAGGAATAATATATCCACCGATCTTAACGCTTTTCATTTCATTGGCATTAATCGTATTCGAAAAAATAATACTTAATATTGATAAAGCAATAGCACTTTTACGCATAATTTAAGTCCATTCTTAATTATTTGACAACAATGAACTCTCCTTTGTGCCAAATACCTACGCTTGATTTTTTATTTGTGACATCGACAAATTGTAATTTGACGGCTAAATTTGGCATGAGGTAATAACGCTCGCGACAAATACCATCCACTCCGTATTTTTGTTTTTCTGCTAAACAAGGGCCTGAAGCCACTACACGGAAGGTGCTGTTTCCAGTATTTGAAACTTGGGAATTAGAATATTTATAATTAAAGTTTTCAATTCTTGGTGCGACAACGAGAATTGTGCTAATTGTTGCCGATGTTGTTGCTTCAGGACCTTGTTTACCTGAGAAAATAAATCTTGGTTCCGATGGGATCTGTAAAGAACGTTATTACTTGATGCCAAATTTAGCTGTAAAACTTCAGTTGGTTGATATAAATAATAAAAAAACAAGTGTTGGTATTTGGCACAAAGGTGATTTTATTGTAGTCAAATAGCTAATATTGGATCTTAATTATGCATAAAAGTATTATTGCATTATCAATAATGAGCTTTATTTTTTCAAATGTTGTTTATGCTAAAGACATCAAGCGTATTAAAATTGGAGGGTATATTATTCCGCCAGCTTTTGTTATGGCACTGGAAGAGGGAATGTCAGTACCTGTTTTTTTACGATTAAATACTTCTAGAGAAAAAAATCAAAGTGAAGATAAAATTGCTGATGCCATCATTATTGTTGAACAAGGAAAAATTAAACTTGCGAATATTAATTTTATTGATAATAGCCAAGGACCAAAGTTAAGCTCATTATTGATAGATGAATTAGAAAACAGTAAGGATAACTTTTTCAATGAATCAAATAACATTAAGATTGATAAAGATACATTACTTCAGTTAGATATTTCTTCATTTAATCTGTCACTCGATGTTGACCAAGATGCTTTTGTGCCTAAAGAAAAAGTTAGGCAATTTTCTCTAGGTGACTCATCGGTAAATGATTTTTCTGCAGTAGCTAATTATGATTTAGGTGTTTTTGGAAGTCAGGTAAAAAAAGGGAAAAATTCGTCGAGTAGCTATTTTAATTTAGATACTTTGTTGGCTATAGCCGAACACCACATTAACATTAATGCATCAGCTTACAGCATTGGTAAATCAAACTCTGATATTGAATTATATCGTGCTATGTATGAACGCGATTTTAATGGAATACGTTATGCGATTGGGTTAATGAGTACGTGGAATTTACAGTCTATTGCGAGCCTAACTACACTAAATAGCAGTAAAATTTATGCAGTTACACTAGGAAATAATGCATCTAGTGTCGTGGTGAACTCAAAATATTCGTTAACACCAATCTATGTATTTTTAAATAGCCCAGGTGAAATTCGTATTTACCGTGATGGAAAGTTATTAAATATTCAAAATTTTCCGATGGGTAGCTTTGAAGTCGACACGAGTATTCTTCCATTTGGTATCTATGATGTCACGATTGAGACCGTTGTAGATGGTAAAATTGTGACGACTCAACATCAAACAATTAATAAGTCCTTTGGAACTAGCGGCGCTAATTTTGAAAAATTAAATTGGGAAGTCTATGGGGGATATGTTGATTTCGATAAGAAACGTTATGTAAGAGGAAAATATTCTAAACGTGAGCCACTGAAGCAAAGTTATTTAGTCGGTGCGTCCGTGGCAAAAGGTTTTCCTGTTTTATCTGGATTAAATATTCAGATGTCTAATTATGGCTATGACAATTTTTTAATTAATGAAAGCAGCATTAACTTTTCTTTAAATCAGTATGTATCACTGTCTTGGCAGGGAATGATTGAAAACCATGGAAGCCATAGAAATATTGCTACGCTATCGACAAATATACCTGATGGCTATGGATCTGTTTGGGCTTCGAAAGAAAAAGCCGTAGTAAAAGGTGAATTACCGATTTATGACTCTGATAGCTACTCTTATGGCGCGACTTTAAATTTTGACAAGGTATTTGAGCGAGCGGGAACATTCACTATTAGTAGTACAAAAGATAAACGTATTGGTAGTGATTCAATTAACTATGAGTATTCAAATACATTGTTTTCAGGTCGTTACGGCACGATTGGGTTAAGAACAGGCGTTCAGCGTTATCACTATGATGACCAAAAAAGTATGAATGAAAAATTTATTAGCCTCGATTTTTCATTACCGTTATCAACATGGTTGAGTACAGGTCTTTCATCGAGCAATGGTAATGTGAAAGCCAATATTTATGCGAATAAGAGCTTTGATGATTCGGTTATTACAAGTGTCGGAGGTTCGGTATCAAAGCTAGTTAAAGATAAAAATAACGGTGAGTCTAATATTTCAACAATGGGCTATGCCTCTTACGAGACTAAATATAACTCAGGTATGGTGACACTTAACCGGCCCGATAGTAATAGGCTTAATGGTAATTTGACCTCAAGAGGCTCAGTCGCTTATAGCAATGGAACTATTATGCCAAGTGGGCAGCAAGGGAAATCAGGCGTCATTATTAATTCGGATATTTATGGGGCTGGGAGTATGACAGCACGTGTTAATGGGCAAAATTACCCTATTAGTGGAGCAAATACCTTTATTCCATTATCCCCTTATTCGGATTATGACATTCAATTAATGAATGATGCGAAATCTAAAGACAGTTTTGACATTGTATCGGGGCGAAATAAGTCTGTCACATTATACCCTGGGAATATTGCTATTTATAAACCTGAAGTTAGGCAGCTCGTGACGGTATTTGGTCGTTTGAAATCGCCAACTGGCGAATTTATTAAATATGCGTCTATCCGTAACCATATTGGTCGCACAAAAACAGATCACAATGGTGAGTTTTCGATGGATGTCGATGTTCGCTACCCTGTTATTTCACTTCTACAAGAAGATGAGCAAACTATTTGCGAAGCTGATTTGAATCTAGAGGGAGCCAGAGGTGCGTTATGGCTAGGGGATGTTACCTGTGACCCGCAAAGAACAGTCGCATTAAGGCAATGAGAGTTTCATGATGAATAAAAAATATTTCTTACTATTTTTGACGAGTTGTTTGTTGAATGGCGTCTTTAGTTCTTCTGGCTTAGCTGTGGCTCTGAGTAACTCTTATGTATTTATTGAAAATGGTGTTGATAATGAGTTTTTTGTAACACCAAGGTCTTTAGATCCTCGATTCACTGGCGCAAATAAATTTTCCCGTTATTCAGCAAGAAACCAAGAAAGCTTAGGTTATATGGGCTACACCAATACCTCGATTCGGGCCAACCAGAATGTAGATATTTGGTTTGAAAATTCACCGATTGATAGCCCATTTATTGGTAACCGCTGTATGCGTAATTACTGTAATCGCGATACGGGTTATTGGCCTGCACAATATGTTGGTCGAAATGGCGCGTATAAAATTGTACAGGATAATACCTTGGGGGAAGGGGCATATGCGCGAGGTATTTTTAGTGAGTCAACATACCAATATTTTCAAAAACTGCCTATTGGTACAGTAGAAACTTATAGCTATCGTGCATGTATGACTGACTTGGATTATGACCCTGCAAAAGGGGAAAGTTGCCAAAGTGTTGGTGGACGAATTATCGCATCTCATGAGTTTACAATGACGAAATCAGGGCATATTAAACTGAGTTCAACAGGCGCAATGCAAGAAGTTTACATTGATAGTAATGGTAACCCAAGCCTAGGTCCTGGGGAGCAATTTTGTCGTATTGGTATTGTTGCCAACGTGAACGGTTTAATTTGCCAAGTGGTAAAACATGAAACATCGGGGGATATTTTTGCGAATGTGTTGCTAACATTAAAAGTAAATTCAACATTAATTCCATTTACCCCTGCTGCTGCGTCAATAAAAATAGGCCCTGACGACGGTTCTAATGTTTGGCGAAATTACAACTCGGCTTATGCAGCGAACTCATATTTTAAAAGTTCAAATAACTATGTTTCTATCTTTTTCTCTAATACGTTTTTCAAACAATTAGTGACAAATAATATTGATTTCACCAATAGCCAAGACTTTTTTACGTTTTCGTTTACGAACCCTGCCGCTGCCCCACAGTCAGGCTATTATGAATTCACGCCATCGAACCAGTTAGTGATAAAGCCTAGGGACTACAGTATTAGTATTGTGCCTGCGGATTATATTCCTAACCCGTCAAAAACTGGGAAAATTGGCCCAGCGGAACCACCAATTGAGTTTAATTATATTGTGACGACAAGCGGCCCTCGACAAGCGGACGCGATCACTGCAAGAGTCGAGGGGCCGACAGTGAATGTTAACGGACAAAACTTTTGTTTGTTCAGCTCCGATGATGACAAATTTCGTGTTCCGTTTTCAGCTTACTTATCATTTAAAAATACTTCAGGTATCGAAGAGTCTTATCGCTCAAATTGTGATGGTACGGAAATATCAATGAATAATGCGTTGTGGGCGGAAACTCCGTGGGATATTCCTAACCAAGATTTAGGGTCATTCTATCGTACTAATTTGGATTTACGTTTCCCAATGAATGATTCAAACTCATTATTTACGTTAGATGGCATCGATTGGTTAGGAACGGTGTCTGCGAGTGGAACGGTTGTCGTGAAAGCGATTTGGATGGGGCCAGATGTCCATTTATAAGGCTGGAGTGATTCATACTCACAAGATAAAGCGTATAGCGCCTCAATTATTGATTAGATTATTGTTATTATTGCTATTTTCATTTTTTAGTAAGGCCTATGCACTTTATTTGAGCTCAGATATTTCATCTTTAGAGCCCAACAAAAGCTTTTTTTCAAAGTCCTATATCAATGATACGAAAAAGGTGAATTTATATACATTTAGTGCATACCAAATAGATAAGCCTGATAATAAAGAGCAAGGGAAGCCAATAAAAGAGGGGGAAATTATTTTTACCCCTTTAAAAAAAATCGTATTACCTGGGGAGCAAGAGTATTTTAAGATTTTTTATCGCGGTAAAACGGATGATAAAGAACGCTATTATAAGATTGTGATCAGCGAAACAGCGCTTGATGTGGAAACAGACTCTTCTCAGAATCAGCAATCTTTATTTTACCCCACAGTTAGTTTAGAAACCTATTTTGTAGTTAGGCCGAAAGATATTGCATTTAAATATGCGATGGATGCGGATGCGGGCATATTAAAAAATACGGGCAATACTTATTTTAGGGTGTTAATTCATGAAAGCTGCGAAGTAAAGGATGATGAGCAGCCCTTAGTTCTTTATCTTTTACCACAACAAGAGTTTCGCCATGAAGCCTTAAAGAGAAAAAGCCGTAAGTACATTGTTATATTTGATAAATACCATTCTATAGGTAACTGCGATTAGCCGATTTAAAATTTCATATTTTATGATTAGCCAGTAATATTTGTTGTTACTGGTTTTTTTTCAATTCATGTTACTTCTATCTATTAATAGTCATTAGAAAGGCTAGGTCTTTTACTCAACTCAAACAAAAATATTCGGGCATATTGAGCTTTTTTTTGTCTAAAACTTTGCCAATTATCACTAATGTGGCAGCTAAATGTGCTAGAAGCATAAATCACCTTGATCCCAGACACTGAACTCAGGTTTAATAAGGTTAGTCACTTGCGCAAAAATGTAAGTCTTAAGGGATATTTTGCGCAATGGAATGGATTCAGCTTTGCGGCAGTTCAATTTATTAGCGATCTGCTGCCATGAACATAGCAAATATTGCGGTATGGGTAGAATTGGGTTACTTTCAATCGCTCTATTCGTGAAATGCTCAGTTTGTTGTCGATGTGTTGTGGTTCCTTAGATAAGGAGACCGATGGCGATACCTCGGTAAATTGATACTTTCATGTTGCAGCGAAATTAAAGTAGCACTATCCGTATTGCGTTGTAAAAATTGGTTTAAGTACGTTTTTATCCTACCTGGAGTATACTGATGACGACTCGTAAAACCCTTGCTAATGCTATCCGCTTTCTAAGTATGGATGCGGTTCAAAAAGCAAAATCAGGGCATCCTGGCGCGCCAATGGGCATGGCTGATATCGCTGAAGTACTGTGGCGTGACCATATGAATCATAACCCAGCAGACCCTCACTGGGCAGATCGTGACCGTTTTGTACTGTCAAACGGCCATGGCTCAATGTTGATTTATAGCTTACTGCACCTCACTGGTTATGACTTACCTATCGAAGAGTTAAAAAACTTCCGCCAATTACACTCTAAAACACCGGGCCACCCAGAATATGGCTATACTCCAGGTGTTGAAACAACAACTGGTCCTTTGGGGCAAGGCATTGCAAACGCAGTAGGTTTTGCGATTGCAGAACGCACATTAGCAGCGCAATTTAACCGCCCTGGCCATGACGTTGTTGACCACCACACTTATGTATTCATGGGTGATGGTTGTATGATGGAAGGTATCTCGCACGAAGCATGTTCTTTAGCGGGTACACTGAAATTAAATAAACTGATCGCATTCTATGATGACAACGGCATATCTATTGATGGTGAAGTTGAAGGTTGGTTTACTGACGATACCGCAGCACGTTTTGAATCTTATGGCTGGCATGTTATCCGTGATATCGACGGTCATGACGCATCACAAATCAACGCGGCAGTGAACGAAGCGAAGAACCAAACTGATAAACCAACACTGATTATGTGTAAAACTATTATTGGTTTTGGTTCACCAAACAAAGCTGGTTCTGAGTCTGTCCACGGTGCACCTTTAGGTGATGCTGAAATTGCAGCAACTCGCGAAGCTCTGGGTTGGAGCTACGGTCCATTCGATATTCCTAAAGATATCTACGAAGCTTGGGATGCTCGTACCGCAGGTAAAGAAAAACAAAGCGCATGGGATAAAAAATTCGCCGCATATTCAGCGCAATTCCCTGAATTAGCTGCGGAATTTACTCGTCGTATGAATGGTGAATTACCAGCTAATTTTGACGCGGATGCAAAACAATTTGTTGAAAATCTGCAACAAAACCCAGCAAATATTGCCAGCCGTAAAGCATCACAAAATGCATTAGAAGCGTTTGGTAAAGTGTTACCAGAATTTATGGGCGGTTCTGCAGACTTAGCACCAAGTAACTTAACTATGTGGTCAGGTTCGAAAGCGCTGAATGTTGACCCAGCGGGTAACTATATTCACTACGGTGTTCGTGAATTTGGTATGTCAGCTATCATGAACGGTATCGCGTTACATGGTGGTTTCATTCCTTACGGCGCGACATTCCTGATGTTTGTTGAATACGCGCGTAATGCGGTTCGTATGGCAGCACTGATGAAAGTGCGTAGCATCTTCGTTTATACTCACGATTCTATTGGTCTGGGTGAAGATGGCCCGACTCACCAACCGGTTGAGCAACTGGCAAGCCTGCGTGTGACACCAAATGTCAGCACATGGCGCCCTTGTGACCAAGTTGAATCTGCGGTGGCGTGGAAATATGCTATTGAACGTAAAGATGGCCCAAGCGCATTAATCTTCTCTCGTCAGAACTTAGAGCAACAACCTCGTACCGCTGAGCAATTAGCCAATATCGAGAAAGGGGCTTACATTCTGAAAGATTGCGCGGGTTCGCCTGAGCTAATCTTTATTGCAACAGGTTCTGAAGTGGAATTGGCAGTTAAAGCAGCTGACCAATTAACGTCAGAAGGCCGTAAAGTTCGTGTTGTCTCTATGCCATCAACGGATGCATTTGATAAACAAGACGCGGCTTACCGTGAAGCGGTTTTACCTGCCAATGTGACAGCTCGTGTTGCTATCGAAGCGGGTATTGCAGATTACTGGTTCAAGTACACTGGTTTAAACGGTGCCATCATCGGTATGCATACCTTTGGTGAATCTGCTCCTGCCGAAGTTCTGTTTAAAGAATTCGGTATCACAGTAGAGAAAGCTGTTGAAGCTGCGAAATCTTTACTGAAATAAAATAAGAAGGAATGAGTTCCGAATTTCGGTTCTCATTTCTAATTATCTTGCTGAACAACGCCTAGCGATAAACTAGGCGTTGTTTTTTTGTGCACCAATATAGGATTTTCTATTGCGTTCTATAAATATATCCCTTAATCTAATCCTAGATAAGCTGAACCGTTTCAGTCGCATGTTACAGAATGAAAATATTTTTTAAAAATGTCGGTTGAAGCACACTTTTGATGTTTGACAGCTAAAATGAGCAGTAGAGTTGGTGTGAGTCAGTTATCCTTAGCAACCGTGTGATTTTGCTCAGATACAAGGTGTAGAATGGCAATCAGGGTAGCAATAAATGGCTTTGGCCGTATTGGTCGAAGTGTTCTAAGAGCGTTGTATGAGTCTGGCCGTCGGGCAGAGATTGTCGTGGTGGCGGTTAATGAACTTGCTGAACCTGAAGGGATTGCGCATTTGCTGAAGTATGATTCCAGCCATGGGCGTTTTGCTTGGGATGTACGACTTAACGGAACACTTTTACAAGTTGGTGATGATAATATTCGTTTATTTCACCAATCTGAGCTGCATGAGTTGCCTTGGAAAGAACTGGGGATTGATGTTGTTTTAGATTGTAGTGGGGTTTATGGTTCACGGGATGACGGTTTATTGCATTTAGCGGCAGGGGCGAAAAAAGTATTATTTTCTCACCCGGGTACTGATGACCTTGATGCAACTATCGTTTATGGTGTTAACCATGAAAGCTTAACCGCTCAAGACAAGATTGTTTCCAATGCTTCTTGCACCACCAACTGTATTATTCCTATTATTAAATTGCTTGATGAGGCATTTTCGATTGAATCGGGAACCGTGACGACGATTCATGCGTCAATGAATGACCAGCCTGTTATCGATGCCTATCATAAAGATTTACGCAGAACTCGTGCAGCGAGTCAGTCTATTATTCCTGTTGATACCAAGTTAGCGGCAGGAATTACGCGAATTTTTCCGAAATTTAAAGACCATTTTGAAGCCATTTCTGTCCGTGTACCGACGACGAATGTGACAGCGATTGATTTGAGTGTTACCGTACATAACGATGTTTGTGTTGATAAAGTCAACCAACTACTGCGAAGCGCGGCACAAGGCCATTTTCGTGGTATAGTGGACTACACTGAATTACCGCTAGTTTCGATGGATTTCAATCATGATCCACACAGTGCTATTATAGACGGTACACAAACGCGAGTTAGTGGTAAGCATTTAATTAAAACCCTAGTTTGGTGTGATAACGAATGGGGGTTTGCTAACCGGATGCTAGATACAACATTAGCGATGGCAGCGACAGGTTTAAACTAATTGGCGACTGACAGACAGCAGGGCATGATAACTTTATTGTTTTGCACAGTCGCTGATGGAAACTTTATAGAGAATCAACGAGAGGATTCACCATGTCTGTAATTAAGATGACCGATTTAGACTTAGCGGGTAAACGCGTATTCATCCGTTCTGACTTAAACGTTCCTGTAAAAGATGGCAAAGTTACTTCTGATGCACGTATTCGTGCTTCATTACCAACAATTGAAGCTGCTCTGAAACAAGGCGCTAAAGTCATGGTCACTTCTCACCTTGGTCGCCCGACCGAAGGCGAGTACAACGAAGAGTTTTCACTGCAACCTGTTGTTGACTATCTGGCTGACAAAATGGATTACCCAGTCCGCTTAGTTAAAGACTACCTTAACGGTGTTGAAATCGAAGCTGGCGAGTTAGTTGTGCTGGAAAACGTTCGCTTTAATAAAGGCGAGAAAAAAGACGATGAAACCTGTCTAAACAATACGCTGCATTGTGTGATGTTTATGTTATGGACGCATTTGGTACGGCTCACCGCGCACAAGCGTCAACACATGGTGTTGCTAAATTCTCTCCAGTTGCTTGTGCTGGCCCACTACTGAGTGGTGAGTTAGAAGCATTAGGTAAAGCATTAGATAACCCAGCTCGTCCAATGGTTGCGATTGTTGGTGGTTCTAAAGTGTCAACGAAACTGACTGTATTAGATTCCCTATCTAAAATCGCAGACCAGCTGATTGTTGGTGGCGGTATTGCGAATACCTTTATCGCAGCGGAAGGCAATAATGTTGGTCGCTCATTATATGAAGCGGATTTAATCCCTGAAGCGAAAAAATTACTGGCAAACTGCCAAATTCCAGTACCAACGGATGTTCGCGTTGCAACCGAGTTCTCTGAAACTGCACCAGCAACTCTGAAAGCGAGTACTGAAATTAAAGATGACGAACAAATTCTGGATTTAGGTGATGAATCTGCACAGCGCTTGGCTGAGATCCTGAAAAATGCCAAAACCATTCTTTGGAATGGCCCAGTAGGCGTGTTTGAGTTCCCCTAATTTCCGTAAAGGTACCGAGATCGTTGCAAAAGCGATTGCTGATAGCGACGCATTCTCTATCGCTGGGTGGTGGTGACACCCTAGCAGCTATCGATTTATTCGATATTGCTGACAAAATTTCATATATCTCTTACTGGTGGCGGTGCTTTCCTTGAGTTCGTTGAAGGCAAAAAGCTCCCTGCCGTTGTGATGCTAGAAGAACGTGCTAAAGCGTAATTAATTGTTCATACACAACAGGCAGCGTAGGGCTGCCTGTTTACCACAGGACCTTTTCACATGTCTAAAATTTTTGATTTTGTTAAACCGGGTGTTATCACGGGTGATGATGTTACAGAAAGTTTTCGCAGTTGCCAAAGAAAATAACTTTGCATTGCCAGCGGTGAACTGTGTTGGTACGGATTCAATTAACGCCGTACTTGAAACGGCCGCGAAAGTGCGTGCGCCAGTTATTGTTCAGTTTTCAAACGGCGGTGCCGCATTTATCGCAGGTAAAGGTTTGAAAGCAGAAGGCCAACAAGCTGCAATTTTAGGTGCAATTTCAGGTGCTTATCATGTGCATCAAATGGCAGAGCACTACGGTGTACCTGTTATTCTGCATACTGACCACTGTGCGAAAAAATTACTGCCATGGATCGATGGCCTGTTAGATGCAGGTGAAAAACACTACGCGAAAACCGGTAAACCATTGTTCTCTTCTCACATGATTGACTTGTCAGAAGAATCACTGGAAGAAAACATCGAAATCTGTGCTAAATACTTAGCACGTATGGCTAAAATCGATATGACATTGGAAATCGAATTAGGCTGTACAGGTGGTGAAGAAGATGGTGTTGATAACACCGGAATGGACAGTTCCGAGCTGTACACTCAGCCAGAAGACGTTGCATATGCGTATGAAAAACTGAGTGCAGTGAGCCCACGTTTCACTATCGCTGCATCTTTCGGTAACGTTCACGGTGTTTATAAACCAGGTAACGTTCAGTTAACGCCAAAAATTCTGCGTAATTCACAAGACTACGTTTCAGAAAAATATAATCTGCCACACAACAGCTTAGACTTCGTATTCCACGGTGGTTCTGGCTCAAGTGCTGCTGAAATCAAAGAAGCAGTTAGCTACGGTGTTATCAAAATGAACATCGACACTGATACTCAGTGGGCAACTTGGGATGGTATTTTACAGTACTACAAAAAGAACGAAGGCTATCTGCAAGGTCAGTTAGGTAACCCAGAAGGTGCGGATAAACCTAACAAAAAATACTATGACCCACGTGTATGGCTGCGTAAAGCACAAGAGTCAATGGTTGTTCGTTTAGAGCAAGCATTTAAAGAACTGAACTGTGTTGATGTTCTGTAATTAACACGCATTAAGTTTCTTGTGATGAATCCCTCAGTAAGGTGACTTACTGGGGGATTTTTTGATCATGTAGATAGCGAAGTTTCACTTAATTGTGAAAGTAGTTTTAAAAATAATGCTTCACTTTGTGTTAGCGGTTTACTGGCCTCAGTGATCGCACATATGCGGTTATGAAAAACAGGGGAATCGTTCATTTCTACCAGTGAGTGGCGAAAATTAATATGAGAGGCATAGTTCTCGGGCAGAATTCCGACATAGTGACCTGAAGCGATAAAGGTAGCAACGGCCTCAAGGCCAGCGGCTTCAGGGCCTCGACTAAATTCACCCGATGCTAAAATACTTTCAGTGAATGGATGTGGCCGGTAAACCAATGCTAGATTATGCTTGTTGCTGGCGGTATTGGCAGAAACATAAAGCTTATGGTTTTCTATAAATAAGAATTGATAATTATAACGGCTATTTTCGTGATACTGCCCCCGAATACCAATTTGAATTGTTCTGTCGCTAAGTGCTTTATTTAATTGATTATGGTTGAGTATGCTTAGCTCTAATTTGACATTAGGCGCCTCTTGGGTAAATTGAGCGATAGTGGCTGATAAATGGCAGAGTGGATCCGTTAAAATATGTTCAATAACACCAATAACTAATGTGCCAGATAAAACCCCATGGCGTTCATCAACTTCAGTTTTGATATTATCTAATGCTTTCAAAGCAGTTTTTGCTTTTTCGATAACAAATAAACCTGATTCAGTTAGCTTAAAGCCTGAAGGCCCTCTTTCACATAATTGGACTCCGAGTTTTTCTTCAATTTCACGAATATGGCGGCTTATTGACGCTTTTGACATATTTAATTTTTTTCTGCAATGGTAAAGCCACCGACTTCTGCAACAGAAGTAAAAACACGTAATGATTTTAAGTCTTTTTCCGTTAATTTTTTATTATGCATATTTATACCTATTACGTGAAATGAATCACTAAATGCTAATCTAGCTTAATTTTTGTTGGGACACAAACGACACAAATAATGTTGTTTTATTTTAATTATTAAAATTATTTTTATTTTCTATAAAAGGTTTCATTTTATGAAACCATAGGATCAAAAATATCACTTTTATTCCTATCAGATACGTATATCTTAAAGTTGTAGTTGTTAATAGATTATTACCAAAGTGGCGCCACAAAATAATAATTAATCCAAATATATAAATACAAAAGGATTCTAATTTATGGTCACAGATGAATTGTTAACAATAAAATTAGATATGATTACATTTACAGCATTAGGGGCTTTATTATTAATCGCTAGCAATGTAATTATAAAAAAGTTCCCATTTTTTATGAAGTATTCAATTCCTAGCCCTGTTATCGGCGGGTTTATGTTTTCTATTGTAATGTGGTTAGCTTATCAATTTAATATTGTAGAACTTAATTTTGATAACACATTATATGACTTATCGATGTATATATTCTTCGTCACAATTGGTTTAATGACAGGTGTTAAACTATTAGTGAGCGGTGGGAAAATATTACTGATTTATATGGTAATTTGCTGGGGACTGGCATTTATGCAAAATGGCGTCAGCATTTGGTTTATCATATGTTTTAGATATTGAGCCATTAGTTGCCATGATGGCAGGCCAAGCCTCGATGCAGGGTGGTCATGGTATGGCGGCATCTTTAGCACCACTGATTGAATCCTTTGGTCATGACCAAGCACTGAATGTTGGGTTAGCGGCTTCAACGTTTGGTTTGATTGCAGGGTCAATTCTAGGGGGGCCAGTTGGGAACTGGTTGATCCAAAGAAATAAATTAAAAATTGAAACTGACCATGTTGATTTAGAAAATTTAGCAGAAAGTAACAGCAAAGAAGATAAAATTACAGCCCAACAATGTATTATTACAGGAGCGGTTATTTTAAGCATACTCGCTATCGGAATGCCGACAGCGAAATGGATAAGCACAGCAACAGGCTTTACCATTCCCGGCCATATTTTTAGTTTATTTGTTGGTGTTGTATTTCATTCAATTAATGAAAGAAAACCGATAATTAAAATATCTCGTAATACAGTGGTGTTAATTTCTACTCTATCACTAGAAATGTTTTTAGTGATGGCAATGATGAAATTAAAACTTTGGGAATTATATGAGTTAGCATTACCACTAACGATTATATTAATATCTCAGGTTATTACAACAATATTAGTTTCTATATTTGTTGTTTATCGCGCATTAGGTAAAAACTATGATGCTGCTGTTATGTCCGCTGGTTTTATTGGACATGGTTTAGGTGCAACACCAAATGGCTTAGTGGTTATGGACGCTATTTGTAATAAATATGGTTTATTCTCACGAAAGGCATTCATTATTATTCCAATCGCCGGAACGGTATTAACGGATATTGTTGGTGTTCCTCTATTTGTATTCCTAGCTAACACATTTGGTGGCTAAGAAATAAAAATAAAAGAAATAAAACTAAATCTAAGAAGGAATAGTTTGTATGAAAAAATTAACGACACCCCCAAATGTTGGGCATAAAACATTTTTATATTCAGAATTAGTGACTGAATTGACCGACATTGAAGCGGATATTGCCATACTAGGGATGCCATTTAGTTCTGCTTATAGTGCTCACGCATTTACCAATGACCAATCTCGAGCTCCACAATATTTACGTGATATGAGTGACCGAATTGTTAGGCATCCAGATCATTATGATTTTGATATTGATGGGCCACTATTACAAGGCCGAAAAGATATTAAATTTGTTGACTGTGGTGATGTTATTCCTGATTTATCAAAGCCTTTGGGGGAACATCATCAACGTGCGGCTGAGGCGGTTCGGCAATTACTAAGAGCTAAAGCACTTCCTATTGTTTTAGGGGGCGATCATGGCATCACAACGCCTATTTTGCAGGGGTTTAATGAAATAGGACCGATTACACTTGTGCATATTGATGCGCATTTAGATTGGCGTGAAGAGGTTAATGGTGTCGATACTGGCCTTTCAAGCCCGATCCGCCGCGCTTCAGAAATGAAACATATCGGTGAAATTTTCCAAATTGGTTTACGTGCGCAAGGTAGTGGACGCCCAGCGGATTACCAAGCGGCTAAAGACCATGGGGCGCATGTTATTCCAGCCTACGAACTGCATGAGGTTGGAATGCAAGCCATTTTAGACCGGATCCCTGATAATTCGAACTACTATATTAGTATTGATGCAGATGGGATTGACCCAAGTATCATGCCTGGAGTTGATGGCCCAGCTCCTGGTGGGGTGACCTATTTGCAAGCTCGCAGCCTAATTCACGGTTTAGTGAAGAAGGGTCGCGTTGTTGGTATGGATATTGTGGAAATTACCCCAGCCAAAGATATTCCATCTAAGCTAACGGGGGTGACTGCCGGGCGCTTTGTTGTGAACCTTATTGGGGCATCTATCCGAGCGGGTTATTTTGATAAGTAATCGTCAATAAAAAACAGCAGTCTTCATATGGAGACTGCTGTTTTTCAGTAGGTTTCAAATTTTTTAGTAGAGAGTTATATCGGGGTTCCTTGATGAAACCGCAACTGCCATTGGTTTTCTGAATTTTTTAGCCAAATAGATGAACGGTGGGTGAGTTTGATTTTTTTACTATGGTGTAATTCAAAACTGGTATAGGTCATTAACACGGTATTATCGCTCAAGAATGAGCAATGATAATTTTCTGAATAAATAGATGTTTTCATTTCATTTGCCAATGACAAAAGCGTATCTCGCTTATCACTGGTTCCTCCAGAACGAGCAAATTCAAAAAAATCCGCATGTAATATCTCACGAAGAAAATCACTATTCTGTCGGTTAGTGCTGCTATGTAATTTTTTTTCTAATTCAATCAGTTTATGCATCACTCACGCTCTCCCAATTTTTGTGCCAGTTTCTCGGCTAGCTGAGTAACAATATCCGAAGTATTTGCGTGGAAATGCATGGCAATTTCCATTTCTTGAGCGGCAGGGAACCCCTCTTCTTCTGTTAAAATTCGATGTTGAGGCAGCTTTGCTCGCAAAGGTAATAAGCTGACACCTAACCCGTCGGCGATCGCACTTTGAATGCCCGCGAGGCTAGAACAAGTATAAGTGATGTGCCAAGGGCGCTGTTCATTGTCTAATAACTTAAACATATCATTACGATACAGGCCATTTTCAGGAAAAACTACCAAGGGTACGGAATCATTATTGAAGTGTTTATATTGGTTGCTCATTAGCCAACATAATGGCTCAGGCCAATGGTAATCACTTTTAAATTCGCCTTTTTTCTGTTTCACAATAATTAAATCTAACTCACCATGTTGGTAGCGTTGATGAAGCTGGCGGCTTAAACCGCTGGTGACCTCTAACCGTACATTGGGATTAGCTTGCATAAATGCAGCAAGTGTTGGGGTCACTTGGCCAGAAGCGAGATCTTCAGGAAAACCGAGGCGAATAGTTTGAATTACTGCGTTGCCAGTGATTTTCATAAAGAAGGTATCATTGAGCACTAAGATATTTTTTGCATAACTCAACAAAACTTCACCCGTTTCGGTTAAGGTGAGTATGCGGTGTCCCCGGACGAATAAAGGCTGGCCGACTAAAGTTTCTAGCCGTTGAATCTGCTGGCTCAATGTTGATTGCGTTGAATTTAAATGCTGTGAAGCCACGGTGAAATTCCCTGTTTCAGCAACAGTGACAAAGGTTTTCAACAAAACAAGATTGAGCAATGGATTCATTTTATAAATACCTATCATTTAGTTATTTAATTTTTAAATAACATACTTTTTCAGTAGATTAAAGAGTCATCGGGGAGATTAATCATGAAAACATTCTTTTTACGTGGGAAATGGTTGGTTCACTTAGCTAGCATTCTTATAGTTTCATTGGTATTTATGGTGAAAGGTATGGCGAATTCACAACTTGATTCTTTGGTGTCATTGGCGGAACAAGGTGATCTACAAGCTGTTAAGTCCTTGGTTGAGCAAGGCGCAAATATTGAACAACGCGATTTACGCCAACGTACTGCGCTGATGGCGGCAACCCATGAAAACCGTGTGGATGTGGCGCGCTATTTAATTGAGCGCGGTGCAGATGTGAATGCGAAGGATAACATGCAAGATTCACCGTACCTTTATTCAGGGGCGCGTGGGCTGCAAGATATTTTACTATTAACCCTGAAAAATGGCGCTGACTTGAAAAGCACTAATCGCTACGGGGGAACCGCGTTGATCCCTGCCGCAGAACGTGGACACGTAACGACGGTCAAAACCTTGATTGATGCAGGGGTTGATGTGAATCACGTTAATCGGTTGGGTTGGACTGCACTGATTGAGGCGATTATTTTGGGTGATGGTAGCGATAAGTACGCACAAATTGTCACTGAATTAATTAAAGGTGGCGCAGATGTCAATTTAGCGGATGGCTCGGGGATATCACCGTTGACGTTGGCAAAAAGCAAAGGTTACCGTAATTTGATTGAAATTCTTGAGAATTCGGGAGCGAAATAATGTCGGATACGCAATTTTTGCAACAAGCTATCAACTTAGCAATGGAAAACGTGCAAGCTGGCGGACGACCTTTTGGCGCAATTGTTGTCTGTGATGGGCAAGTCGTTGCAAGTGGCGTCAACCAGATGCTTGAGCTCAATGACCCAACTGCCCATGCAGAGCTGATGGCGCTGCGTCAGGCAGGGCAAAAATTAAGCCGCGTGAAATTAGATGACTGTGTGGTTTATGCGAGTGGGCAGCCTTGTCCTATGTGCCTTGCTGCCATGCGAATGGCGGGTATCTCTCGGGTCGTTTACGCCTATTCAAACGATGATGCCGCACCTTTTGGGCTTTCTACGGATGCCATTGCCAAAGCGCTGAGAGTCGCGCCTGAACAGCAATCAGGTTTACGGTTTGAGCAATTAAAGCCCAACGGTGAAATGCGCAGCACCCTATACCAACAGTGGTGGGAACGGCAATCTAAATGAGTAAAACAGCACCATCTTCGTTGGCGTTGATACTGACCATTGTCTTAGTCGGGTTGAATTTACGGCCCTTTATGACGGGCCCAGGGCCCGTTATCGACAATATCATTCAAACGACAGGGATGAGTTATCAAAGCATTTCGCTTTTAACCTTGTTACCCATGTTATTGATGGGAGTTGGGGCATTGGTTGTACCGATGTTAAACCAACGTATAGGCGAGCGTGCAGGGATCAGTACTGCAATGCTATTACTGCTAGTCGGTTCACTCGCTCGTTACTTTGTTGTTGATGGTGCGGCTTTATTATTAACGGCTTTTTTATGTGGTGTGGGGGCGGCTTATATTCAATCGGTATTTCCTGGGCTCATTAAAGCGAATTTCCCCCAAAAAATGGCGATGATGACAGGGTTGTATTCCGCCACGTTAATGGCGGGGGGAGCAATTGGCGCACAGCTCACTCCTTTAGTTGAGGAAATGACAGGCCATTGGCAGATTGCCTTAGCGTGGCTTGCCTTCCCAGCTTTGCTGGCGTTGTTGGCTATTTGGGCGAATGTACATACAGAGCGGAGTTCAAAAGTAGAATCAGTTTCAGTATTGGTGTTCTTACGAAAGCCGAGAGCATGGTTGTTGATGGCAGGTTTTGGGCTGATTAATGCGGGTTATGGTACCGTAGTGACTTGGTTGGCACCTTTTTTCCAAGAGCAGGGAATGAGTGCTGCACAAAGTGGCACGTTTGTTGCCATATTAACGGTGTTTCAGGCGTTATCTGCGCTAATGATCCCTGTATTTGCTTCACATAATATTGATCGTCGCTTTTGGTTGATAGTCACGCTCAGTTGCCAAGCACTTGGTTTTTCCGGGTTGATGCTGTTTGCCAGCGATGTGCCACTTTTATGGGTGGCGTTATTAGGTATGGGGTTAGGCGGCTGCTTTGCACTCAGTATTATTACGGCTTTAGATCACCTTCCTCATCCCGTTAGCGCAGGCGCATTAACGTCGTTGATGCAGGCTGGTGGCTTTATTATTGCTGCATTTGGGCCATTAGTGGCGGCTTGGTTACATCAAGTCAGCCAGAGTTTTACATGGGTATGGGCAATGCATGTGGTCTTTGTATTAGTAACATTGATTCTTTATTTGCGTTTGAACCCTAAAAGCTATAGTCAAATCTTCAATTTAAGATAATTAATCTCCTCTTTTTTATTGCGAATGATAATTATTGTTATCTTGGTGTTTTTTTGCCACTATAACTGTTTATTTATTCGTCTAGGTAAGAGCCCTATGCAGCAGCGTATTGAAGATAAATTCACACAAGCACATTCAGCCCGTGAAGAACAATCTGTTGGTGAATTTATCCGGATCCGCCGCGGTGAGTTTCTGATTAACCGTGATTTAGGTATTGAAGAAGAACAAGCCGCTGGGCTCAAAATTGTGGCTATCCATCAAGGAGCAATGGGTTGCCGTAGTAGCGCGGGACAAAATGTTGAAGTCAATTCACCTTCTTTGATTTTATCGAGCAGCTCGCAAAATTATCTATTGAATAATCAATTTTATGGCCAGCAAACCATGAAATACACCATGATAGATATTTCTCCTGAATGGTTGGAAATGCAACAATTAAGTTTACCAGATACTTGTTATCATCCTCGTTCCCCAAAGCTATTACAGTTGGTTATTCCACCGAGTGTACTGGCGATCACTCATCAGTTATTTGCTTGCCCGACTCATTCGTCATTACGCCAACTTTATTTAAGCGCTAAAGTGTCTGAAATTACGGCACTGTGCTTACATCATTCGCTATCTCATACAAATACGCCTGTTATGAGCGTATTACGCCAGAGAGATATTGATATCTTGCATATGGCAAAAACTATATTGATTCAGGAAATGGAATCCCCACCCAGTTTAGATGAATTGGCTAAACGGTTAGGGGTCAATACCCGTAAGCTCACACAAGGCTTTCGCCAATTATTTGGCAATAGTATTTATGGCTGGTTGCAGGAGACCCGTTTGGAAACAGCTTTCCAGCTATTGAGTATGAATGATGCAAATATCTCAACAGTGGCTTACCAAGTCGGCTATACCCCCGCTCATTTCTCCGTTGCATTTCGCAAACGTTTTGGCATTTCACCTAATCAACTCAAAAAATAACAGTGTGTAGCCGGATAACGATAGACAAATTCCGGCAGTCGAAAGTATCCCATTACATTAATTGTTAAATTGATAACAATTATCATTTAACTTTTTTAGGGTGGGAAATGCTGTCCGTTTATAACATTAAGTCACGCGGAAAATTCCGCTTAACACCTTGTGCCCTTTTGTGTGCAACAGTGAGTTGCTCTGCGATGGTGAATGCAGCACCTATGCAACCGAAACAGGATGTTATACAAGTGACCGCATCTTCAGAGATTGATGATGACTATGTTGCACCGGGGGTGACAACACTCGGAAAAATTGCACTCAAACCACGGGAAGTGGCGCAATCTGTTAGCGTGATTGATAGAGAGCAAATTGAAAAACAAAACCTACAAACGCTTGATGATGTCATGCAACGTGCAACAGGGGTAACCAGTGCGCCCTATGTGAAGTTAACAACGGCTTATTATGTGCGTGGCTTCCAGATTGATTCATTTGAAATTGATGGTGTGCCAGCTCTATTAGGTAACATGGCCAGTTCTCCTCAAGATATGGCGGTATATGAGCGGGTTGAAATTCTTCGCGGGTCGAACGGCCTTTTACATGGTATGGGAAACCCCGCCGCAACCGTCAATATGGTAAGAAAACATGCGCCAAAAGAAAATATGGCCAAGTTGAGCTTAAGTGCGGGAAGTTGGGATCGTTATCGTGGAGAAGTGGACGTTGGGGGCCTACTGAATCAATCAGGTTCAGTGCGTGGGCGGTTTGTCATGGCATGGGAAGATAAAGACTATTTTTATGATATTTCTGACCAACAAACACGGTTGATGTACGGTACTGTTGACATCGATGTTACCCCAGATACTTTACTGCGTATGGGGGCACAATTCCAAACAATTGATTCTGTTACCAATATGGCAGGTGTTCCTTTCGGTAAAGATGGCAGTGATTTACATCTACCACGTAAAACCTATTTAGATGTGGATTGGGACCGCTTCAAGTGGGATACCTCCCGTTCATTTGCGGGTATTGAACATAAAATCAATGATGATTGGCAATATAAGCTTAACGCAGAGTATCAACATGTAAATGCCCGATTATTGTACGCAGGAGCATGGGGAAATATCGACCCTGTAACCGGTGATGGTGCAATGTTAATGGGGGGAGCGTATAAATTCCGTAACGAACAAACCAGCTTAGATACCAGTTTAAACGGTAAGGTAGACGCATGGGGGTTAACCCATGATGTAGTTGTCGGTGCAAGTTACTCACATGCCAGTGAAAAGCAATATAGCGCAGATTTAGACCCCGCCTTAAATGTGCCAGTGAACGTGTATCGTTGGGACCCTCACAGTGTACCAAAACCTAATGTTGGCGCTTATAGCTCCGCAGGGCCAACCAAAACGACGCAAAAGGGTCTATACGGGATGGGACGTATCAAAGTGATCGAACCTGTTACTGTTATTGCGGGGGTGCGTGATAGCTGGTGGGATGTCAAAACACCAACAGCAAACTTCACCGAAAATGGCCGCCTTACTCCCTACGGTGGTGTGATTTGGGATTTTACGCCGCAATGGTCATGGTATAGCAGCTATTCAACAGTCTATCAGCCACAAACAGGAAAAACGTGGAGCGGAAAAATGCTCAAGCCTGTTGAAGGGCAAACGCTTGAAACGGGTGTCAAAGGCGCGCTATTCAACGGCGGATTAAACCTATCAGGTGCTATTTACCAAATTGATATTAAAAATAACCCACAAATTGATCCTGCACACCCAACAGGGGGCTTTAATAACTATTTCATTAGTGGTGGTAAAGTTCGTAGCCAAGGTTTTGAGCTTGAAGGTATTGGTTATCTGACCCCATTTTGGGATGTATCGGTGGGTTATACCTATACGGATACGAAATACCGTGATGACAGCCAGCACCAAGGGGAGTCTTATAACACTTTAACCCCTCGTCATATGCTACGCGTGTGGTCTAACTATGACCTACCTTGGAATGAGCGCAAATGGAGCTTGGGCGGTGGTATGCAAGCGCAAAGCGCCTACAGCACTAGCAATGGTAATGTAACCTTGCGTCAAGGTGGGTATGCCATTTTTAATGCCCGCTTAGGTTACCAAATCGATGAGACATGGACGGCAGCGGTTAATGTTAATAACTTGTTCGACCGTCGTTATTACTCAGGACTCTTCTCTCCACAATGGAATAACCGCTATGGTGATCCACGTAATGTAATGTTTACATTGAAGGCTGATTTTTAATGAAATTAGTCAGTTGCCTAGCAGTTATTGGCACGTTGTTCGGTGGGATCGTGCTATCTATGTTGATAGCACGTTTTTATCCATCAGCAGATCCGCTCGAACGCGTATATGGTGCAATATTTCTAAGCGTTATCATCACGATGGGATTATTAGTTTATAACTTCAGTGCACTAAATTGGCGAAAATTATTAGTACGTAGCTATAGCTGGTGGCTATTGCCGCTTTTTTTAATGATGGCGGGGTGGGTATGAAGCATAAACAGCCTCTCACTCGTCGTTTAGACCAATTACATCGCAGTGCGGGGGCGCTATTTGGCGTTTTTCTGTTTGTGATCCTATTCACAGGGTGTTGGAGCTTAGGTAGTGATGCATTGCGGTTATGGTGGAACAATGTGCCACTTTCAGGTGAGTTATTACCACTCGAACAGCTTCTTGCGTTGCAACCAAGTGCAACCATGATCCAGCTGCCTGAGCAGCATAATCCTGAGATCACTTTTTGCCAAGGTATGGGAAGATGTGAATTAAGCTATAGCGCGATTAACGGTGAATTGGTTGTCTTAAACAGCCCGACAATGTGGCTAGTAACATTACATAAAAACTTATTTATGGATTTTCCTGGGCGAGTTTTTATCAGTTTATTTGGTTTTGCATTCGCCGTTTTGTTAATCACAGGGCTAGTGATACAACGCCGCAGAATATCCACAATGGTGCGCTTGCCGCGTGTTACACACTTGAGAGTATTTCTCCATGATTTACATAGCTGGCTTGGCCTATGGTGTTATCCGTGGCTGGTTTTATTTGCGTTTACCGGAGCATTATCAGGCCTAGGGGCGCTAGGAACGGTTTCCCTTGGTGAAAGGGCTGCTCCGGATAATCCACAAATTATCATGAAAACCTTGATGGGCGAGTTTAAACCACTGAAAACACCGGTTCCCGTGGCTGAAAGCTCGATTACTGCGGCAATCAGCGCATTACAGCAAACAGTCCCTAGCTTTATCCCTCAAACCTTGTTCAAGCAAGGTGATACGTGGGTGATTGGCGGTGTGCGTAATGGACAGTTATCTACCTCTAACTTTGAACAATATCAATTTGATAGTAAAAAGCGCCAGTTAGTTGCAGTGCGGGATTCTGCACAGCAAGGTATTTGGACACGTGCTTTTATCGCCATCCAACCTTTGCACTATGGGCAATATCAATGGTTACCTAAAATAAGTAATACATTGAGTTATCTGCATTTTATCGCAGGGGTGAGTGGGCTGATATTGGTTTCTGTCGGCCTCGCCATGTGGTGTTGGAAAAGAAATTATAGCCTAGCGGCAAGGTTCATTGTGGGCAGTTGTGGTGGATTGCTGTTGTCCGCATGCGCACTATTAGCGCTAATACCATGGTTCACTGCTTTGCTACCAATACACTTTTTTATGGGCTGGGGATAGCCTGTATAGCGAGTTTACCCTGCAAAAATGCACAGTTGAGCTTTGCAGGCATGCCTTTTATTCTCTGCTGCTTTGTTGCTATTCGCATTTATAGCCTCCTATCTGTTTAGTTCGTTGCCTTTTTCTCGTATCAATCTCGTTTTGTTATGTGGCGGAATAGGGCTTTTATGTATTTTATTCGGTTGTCGAAAATTGTCAGGCACAGCAAAGCGTGCGCGGAGTGAGTATGAAAGATCTATTACAAAATAAACAGTTAGTGGTGACATTGGGGTTACTTTATCTTGCGCAAGGGATACCGATGGGGATAGCAATGGATGCATTGCCTACTTTTTTACGCCATGATGGAGGCGAATTGAAAGCATTAGCTTTTTTGCCATTAGTCGGTTTGCCATGGGTGGTGAAATTTTTATGGGCTTCGTTTGTTGATAACCATTGGGGAACCGTTTAGGTCGCCGTAAAAGTTGGATTATTCCAATGCAAATTATTGTCACGATAACGATGTTCGCACTAAGCACCATCGGGTTATCGGTTGAGAATGCTTTACCCTGCATTGTATTGTTGTTTGCCGCTTCCCTTGCCAGTGCTACCCAAGATATTGCAACAGATGGTATGGCTGCGGAGCAGGTCAGTGGCACAATGTTATCAAAGATCAATGCAGTACAGATAGCAGGGGTGATGGCGGGCTTTTTTATTGGTGGCGCAGGGTTGATGATCATGAGTGAAAGTTTAGGCCAACACCTTGCTTTGGGGGTTTTAGCCTGCGTGCCGTTACTCAGTTTATTGTTTATTAGTGTCTGTCCATTAAAAACGCCATCAATAACACAGGAAATGAACGAAAAAGCGAGCCTATTAAAGACGGTAAAACGTCGTGGTGCTCCGCGTTTATTGTTATTAACTTTGCTTTCTGCGGTGACGGCTGTTTCCGGCTTTGGTTTAGCCAAACTATTCCTAAATGATGCGGGTTGGTCATTAGCGCAAATTGGTAAAATGGGCATGGCAGGGGGGATGGTCACATTAGTCCTAGGCTGTGGTGGTGGAGCGTGGTTAATCGGTAAAATCGGTGTGTGGCGGGCTTTCTCATTTGGTCTGTTATTTGCTTTGTTATCTTCATTGTTATGGCTGTTGCAATCGGCTAATGGTGTTTCTATTTCTTTAGTTGCACTGTGTATTACGTTTGGTTCGTTATCTGCGGGGATCACATCAGTCGCGATAAATGACGGCCGGGATGCAATTTGCATCGCGCTATCAGCAAGCGGGTACTGATATGACTGCAGTACAAAGTACCCGTGATATTGGTGAATTAGCCAGTTTCAATGATGCTTGTAGGTTTAACCGCAGCGGTAGGCTATTCCGGTGGGTTTATATTAGGGCGTTAATTGCCTTTATTGCGCTGTTAGTGACATTTTCGCACTACCGCTATATGCAGCGATTAGAAACAGAGCGAGTTTAATATAAATAGACCCGGTACTACTTTTTACGTTTCTTATTTTGTTTTTTTGACTTCTTTATTCGCTTTCTTTGCAATGGAATTGAAGTAGATATCTAAATAGTGTCGGTTGCTTAAAAATGAAATTAAGCAACTGGCAACGATCACCAACCAGACAAGTTGCAACTTAATTGAATTTTCAATACTAAAAAGCAGTAACAGTGGGATCATGACCATCATGCTAATGAAAACGGAACAAAATAAAGCACCTGCAATGTAGAGCGAGTACTTTTTTAACCCGAATATATTGAGGGATGATAAGGACGGCAACCGTTAAAAGTAGTGTACCGAATGTCGCAAACATAATGATAAGCCCTGCCTCTTGTTCAATGAGCCAATCGGTGAAACCAAACCAAGAGAAAGGGATACTTATCATTATAAACGCTCCTGTTTACCATATACTCGTCATACTTCAAGTTGCAAGGGTGTTGACCACACTCAGCTAGCCGAATCACATACTCGTGTATGCTCATCGGCCTATCTTCCTTTGTCGCCTACCTGCAACTCGAATTATTTAGAGTAGAGTAGGGGGATATCTTTAAAACGAAATAATCTGGCAAAAATAAGATTGGGGAAAACATGAATATCCGTATTGTAGAGTGTGACGGTTTGGTTGAAAAATTCACGTCGGTCTGCAATTTGGTCTTCAATATGTTTTACTTGGGTTTGTAATTCCATTAGGACTGCTTTACTAATTAGTGTTGGGTAGTTTTCTGCAACCGCGAGCAGTGGCTTTATTTTCGCTGGCAGTTGATTCGCAATATCGACTTTGGTTTCGATCGCGCTGCTGGATAAATAGCGCTGACGGCTGGCAATCAATTCACTAAACAGCTGTTTTTCATGTGCCATCGCTTTATCTGCAATGTGAGTTAATACCGGCACTAATTCAATTTGCTTCTTTAGCAATACATCAATATTAGCAAACGCTTTATGGCAATTGCTTTTTAAAAATACAATATTATTATAAATATTAATAAGATAGCGTATAAAAATATAGCTAATAACCGCAATGATGATGAAAAAAATAAGCTTTTCCATGTTAGTCATTACCATCAAATAATGCGATCTGGTCGAAATGCATATTTAGCTGCCCGTTTTGATAATCCATTGGCGTAACTAAAATCACACCAATCAGAAAAAGTGCAATCATGGCGGTAATAGCTAAATTTCGACGTAATGGACCTGTTTTGTTCCAACGAACGACATAGTCTGAGGGGGAGACGCCTAATAGCATATGAGGTGCTTTACGTATAATAATTGATTCGCCTTTTTCGTTAGCGTCTGCTGTACCAATTAATAAATAACTGCGGTTTGCTTCGAGTAAATACTCTGTGTAACGGCGATTACCGCTTTCAACATCCATATGCGGCTCTAAGCCCGGGTAAACGAAATAATCAGGGTCACATTCTACTTTAACAGAACCCGTATCATCCGTTAGGGTAAAACTGTGCATGTTGCATTTACTACTTTGTAAGGTATAGCTTTTTTTACCGTCTTTATCTTTTGATATGGAATATTCAAAATAAAAGGAACCATAGCAGCTTTTATTACCTAGTTGGCTTTTAATGACAGTACCCGTTGTGATTTTCCCTTCAATTTCCACAAGTCCCATCGCCATTGAGCGTATTTTAGAGGTGGCTAGGTTTTTCTGAAATTTTAAGAAGCGCTTGGTTGGTGTATTTTCAATTGCTTTAAATACGAAGGCTAAGACAAATGCGATAAAAAATACGCGCATGTCGATAAAGAACCCAGCAAATAGGCAAGTGGCGATCAGCATTCCTACAAGGACTCTAAGAAACGCACTAAACTTTGATGAGCCTTCATTTTGTAAGCGTTGATAACGTTGATAGGCTACTTTGCTAGAACTGACGACACTACGAGTAATAAAAAAGGTGATGACCAGTACAACGACATAATAAATGATACTGACATAATCACGGGTGGAAGGTGAGAGTGAGTACCACATGCCACAAGCAACACTGATAAAAGGAATAATTCCCCAGTTTACTTTTTTATTTACCGAGAACTTGTTATCGATAAATAAAATGAAAGTACCAATAGCGGCTCCGAGTAAAAAATACATATTCACGCATTAATACCTTTAGGCTGACATTATTTAAACTGGACGCCTTGATATTTTTTTTCATCTTCAGAAATATCAAGTAATGGCAGTGCTGAAAAACGAAAGGCATTGGCAATTAGGCTATCAGGGAACATTTGTATTGCAGTATTATACTCTGTTGTTGCGTCGTTAAAGCCTTCACGTCGTTGGGCTATTTTATTTTCAACATCACTTAAAGCGATTTGTAATTGGGTAAATTGCTCACCAGAAATGAGGGTGGGGTAATTTTCCGCAATGGCTACAAGGTTACCCAGTGCACGGTTCATTTCATTCGATGCTGCGATTTTTTCATTCATATTTTGGGCATTGAAATAGCGTTGGCGTGCATCACTTAATGAGGTAAATAACGTTTGTTCATGTTCAATCGCTTTTTCCGTAATAGTGACTAGCTGAGGAATCTGATCTGCTCTTTGCTTTAAAATAACATCAATATTGGCAAATTGATTGCTAACTTGATTACGGGTATTGATCAGGCGGTTATAGATAGAGATCCCCCAACCTATGGCCAATAAGAGTAAAACAAATACAACGATAAGTGTGATGGTCATATTGGTATCTTTTAACCCATGATCAGTGATTTGAGTTAAAAATATAAGAGCCTTATCGTTTATGCAATCAGAAAAGAATGAAAGTGAGGTTAGAATAAAGAAAATCTGATCTTGCTTTATGACAAAATCAGATTTTACTGCTTAAACAGTGCTTAAAGATTTATATCGACAAGGGAATGGCTCTCATAGATATTCTGTTCAAGAAAATAATCTAGGTCACACTGCAGTACATTAGCAAATATACATAGTCGATGAATCGTAAAATTCTGCGTACCGCGTTCATAACGGGAAATTTGCTGTTGGCTTAATCCCGACTTTTTCCCTAAAGTGTGTGCTGTCCAGCCCATTTGCAAGCGGCGCTTACGAAGTTGTAGTCCTATATAGGTGTTTGAAATTTCAGTTTGATATATTCTCATAATACTGTCCTGATTAATATAACACTACTTGAGTGAAAATAAGGTTTATTTATGTTTTTTTATACGTTATTTTTTTCTAAGCTAATTGAACTCGATACTCGAATTGTTATGCTTTCGTTATGATAACTACCCTGTGCATAAAAAGATTTCTCTCCATTAAATAGAAATAGCCCAATAATAAATACACCCAATCCAATAATAAATATAATAAAGCTGAATAAATAAGAGAGTTGCTTGTTAATATAAAATAGGGATTGTTCTTCTAATGCGAAAGCGGCATCTGAGAATGATAGAAATAATATGACGATCCCCCAGTGTAATACAGAAAGTAAAAAAGGGTATTCAACATGATTATGTATAATAATAGGGGTTATTGATAGAATGATTGCCAATGGGTAACCATTTCCGTTAATTTTATATTTTATAAAAGATTGAAATACGACATAGATACCTCCGGTTAATAATAAAGATAAAAAAATCAAATTAATGAACCCTCCAGTCATCAGCCAGAGTAATATTTCATTATGTGGATGAGGGACAATATACATTTTAGGGCTAAAAAAAGGAATTGCTGTTCTTTCATAACTGTTTTCAAATAAAAAAGACTGCTCCCATGCATCATAAGGTTTCTCTAAGAATAAAGTAATAGAAAAACGCAACATTTGTTTTAAATGGAATTGGTTCATAATGTCAGTTGCAATATACTGAGGGCATAGCCTTATTAGATAAATTCCAATAAAAATTGCTACAGCAATAATAAAATAACTAGAGCTAACACGCAGAGGGTTTTTCTTGTAAAAAAGGCAAATGAAAATAAAGGCACAAACGGTAAAACTTAGCCAAGCAATAACAGACTGCAGAACGACTAAAGTTAATGTGAAAAACAAAATACAAATTCCTAGTAATACAACCCTAATTTTTTCATAACGTTCAGACAACAATGAAAATTGTGATAATACAAGAGTCATTAGAGATAATAAGCATGCAGTCGCCATGTTAACTGATAATATATTGACTTGTTGTGATAATCCATTTGACCGCATACCAGAGGCAAGATAAAAAATATCTGCTTCAAATATATATTGATATGCAGTGATAAAGGCTTGAACTACACTAATAGTGATATAACAGTAAATACAAAATGATTGTATTAACCATTTTTTTCTCACTTGTAACCCTGCAATATAGAGTAATACGCCAACAGTAATACCAGAGCAATACCAAAAATCAATGCTATTATTTTCTCCCTGATAAGATATTGATCCCATCATTAGAATGGCTAAAGACAAACAGTAGCAAATAGCAGGTAATGTAATGATTATTTTAATTTTTCGATAGAAAACAGTAAATGCAATAATAGATATTGTCAAGGAAATAGATAACCAACTAATAATGTTTTGTGGCAATGATTGTCTTAGGCTTCCTAGGCTATCGATATAAATAAGACTAGCAAGGTGCCAAACAATAAAGATACCAATAAATAGTGCGCGGGATATTATTATCATAGTACACTTACCGCTAAATTAAATAAATGTGGCGATTAACCAAGCATTACCTTTGTAGTCTCCAGGTTCGGCGTCATAACCTGAAACTTTACTTTCAATCACAATGTTTTTTACTTTATCTATTGTTGTTTCAAATGTTTTTCCACTTTGATTATTTTGTTCATCATAAAGTGTAAGCTCAGAGTAAATAGTATTATTTCCTGATTTTAAAGGGAGTCTTTTTTGTGGATCGCTATCTGTGGCATAGTCTAAAGTTAATTTTACTTTAACTGGCTGCACTCTATCGCATGTATAGGTAACAGTACGAGTTTTCTTTACTATTAAATTCATAAGCATCCAGTGTTTTATGATCAATATTTAAATTATCAATACTAGAACGGCAATTTGACGGATAATTGATAACCGATGTAGCAAGGTCTAATTTAACGGTGGCTTTATCTGCAGGTACATAAATAGTCGGAGTTCCATAGTCTTGGAATAATCGTGTATAACCTGCGATCATTGCGTTTGGAATAACAATTTTTCCATCAACAGGAATATCTTTGACATAAACTCTAACGGTAAAAGGAAAATGAACAGTAAAAAATGATGTTGCTAATGGCCCATTTCTTCATTAGAACATCCTCTCCCTGAAATATTTCGCCAGCCACTGGTTATTCCATTCTCAGAATAAAGAGTAAAAAATGTATTGTTGTTTATTTTATATGCGGTCAGCCCACCAATAGTAAAGCCTGCCTCTGGCATATAGGCAAAGACACGGTGGTAGGCGTAGCTCCAAGGAAGACCAGCGGAATAATTACCTTGTAAGAAGTTCACAGTACAATATACAGAGCCATAAGGCTGAGATGTACTTTCATTAATAACAATACCGGAGCTATTTGCTGGAGCGATTAAAAAATATTTATTGTTATCACTTCCAATTGCTGGGGTGTTAGAAACAACGGAGTTGTTAGATACTAAGCTCATTTTATAACCACCACCACTTCCTGAATAGCGGGTCGCACTATAGGAATTTAAGCTAATTAAGAGTAGTAACAAAAGTAATGGTGAATATATTTTTATATTTTTCATAAAGACTTCCCAATATTACAGATAATCAACCATCACTGATAAAGCGGCACTAAATGGCCCTGCAGTGAGATTTTCAATAGCTTGATTAGTGACTAATTGTGATTGAATAACAACTTTCCCTGTATCACCACTTACGGATGGAGCAATCCTTTCCCATTTATTAAGGTTGAGCGCATTACTTTTATTTTCTTCTGAAAAACGAATACCCAATCCATTAATAGAGGTCGCAAGCACGGTTTCATTGTTTATTGTTAAAGTACTTCCTTCTCTAGGAGATAGGTAAACTTGTAAATTTTTTCGAAGTTCACATTGTTTAATGAGAATACCAAAGGACTGTTTTTCTTCAGTTAGTCTGTCTAGCGCCACCTCTCGAAAATTAATGACTAATTCTTTTTCGCCATTTTCTGCTGTAAGTACACATGGCGGCCGAACCAATTTAGCAGAAAGAGAAATTAGCACATCTGCTTGAGTACCTAAGGAAACTAATAAGCTAATTAAAGGGAATGAAAAACAAATGAATTTCATTTCAATTCTCCTTATTGATAATCAAGATTAAAAGTAACAGTTGAGGAAAACCCCCCTGTTTTTAAACGAGTACTAAAGGGTTTTTGAGCATAAACACCAAATAAAAGTGTATTAACGGATCCTTTACCTGATTCAGTAACTGTGCTGACATCAATTGTTGTATTAAGCTCCAGTTCTTTACCACGACTATCAGTCAGAGCTAATAACACATTAGATTCACCAGTGGTTTTTAAATAATTAATACCATTATGTGTTTCAATATTTTGGGTATTTAACGTTATTTTGATCGTTTTATTCAAAGCCATTGCAGAACAGTCCATGATATCCAACTTAAATGGCTGCATATCTGAACGTCCTAATGTTTCGATTGAAGAAAAACGTAGCCCAGAAAGATATATTTTTTTTTGTGTATCATCATCACTCAGCCGACAACCAAGAGGCACTAGCACACCCTCAAAGTAAACGGTTAGGCTATTGGCAAAGCTGGTATTCCATGTTAGGAATAAAAGGCTAAATAATAATGTTGAGTATCTAGTCATAATTTATTTCCACACGTTGCATCTTATTACTAGCAGGAATAGAGAATAAAATGGTGTTATTGCGTCGTGGTTGTGTTAGCACGTATTGGTTATTGCCTAATTTCAGTGTAAACGGCGCCCAAGCTTGCTTTTGTATTGGTTTGCTACAATGAGAAAAATGCATTTCCACGCTATAGGTTGCTGCAATTAAAGTACTTTCATTTAATTTTAATGAGATATTAGGTAGACAAGGAGCAGTAACAATACGCGCATTGACATATATCGTGCCTGTTGTCACAGGCACAGCAGATTCAGCAAAAATAGGTATAGCAAAAGCCCATAGTGCTAGGTAATTCAATTTCATTGTTCTGCTCCTATCTATTTTTTACTCATTATTCCGTCACACTGCACTTTGAAGCTTGGCATTTGAAAGCAAGTGAAGGCTTTCCACCATAATCATTGATATATGTCAGGTAAGGTGTTGAAAATTTGGAGGATTTAATCATTTGATTAGATTTTGGCGGTACCATAACCGCGTCAAAATCACTTTCTTCAGATTGTTTTTGGCTGTTCCCTAAACCAATTACAGTTAAATAAAATGGTGTTGGATTATTTAACGTATAGCCCGATGATGTTGTTGTTAATGTTATATGTTTCGTCCAATCTGTTTTGCTTTGTGCAACAATGTTTTCAGGGCGATAAAATAGTTTTACACGGCTTTGTAATGCAATTTGCAACACACCCGCTTCTGATGATTTAGGCGGGATTTCACGCAGGTTGTAATAAAACAGGGATTCCCTGTCTTGCGGTAACTTTGCAATGTCAGGTGCGGTGCTTAGGCGAACTAGGCTAGTTGATTTGGGCTCCATGCGCTGAATCGGCGGAGTGGCAATAATAGGGCCGGTTTCCAATTTTTGTTCTAATGCATTTTCCAACCAAGACTGGGCTAAATAAGGTAGCTCCGGGTTATCATTACGGATCGTAATATTAATAGACGATTGATTTCCATCGAAAATTATACGAGTGCGATCAAGTGTAACCGCAGCATTCGTAACTGAAATTACACTCATAGTCAGCGTGAATACGCTAGTAAGTAATAAAAAAGGGGAATTCAATTTCATCTTAGTTCTCTTATTAACGGCAAATAATAGTTGGGTAAATCTCCTGAGGATTAATCACATCAGGCACATGGGCGCTACACTGGTGTTTATTTCCCCAATAGAGATTGAGTAAGTCTTTAGGTTGGATACCAACAATCCACGTAATACCTTGTTCACCAACAATTCCGAGTTCAATATTGTTGCTATTACGCACGCTAGTGCCAAAAGGTGGATAAGTGTCATCAGCCAGCTTTAAGCGAGCGAACGTTTTTTCACCTTGAATAACGTTGAGGCGACGATATCCGATTGCTCCACGAGTCAAAGTTGCATCGGTGACAGTCTCTAATGCTTCAACATCCTTTGGTAATTTACTGGTATTAATAGATGCACTGGTTTTCCGATAACTACTCACATTTGGCAATACAGCGAGTCCAAAGTGATTAGTTTGATAAACGCCACCACTCAGAGGAACGTTAGCTGCTCCAGGTGTTTCTACAACGAGTCGAGTACCGCCATAAGCGGCTTGGTGCATGGCAATGCCTTCTTTAATTAAGGTAATTCCACCATTAATTGATCCCCCAACACTGTGATATTCGTTCGGGACATAACTTGCGTTTCCTGAAATGGAGGCATAAGGAAGATTTTGGTTTAAATAACCACTAAAGCTGGTTTGGTCATCCTGATGGCTTCCTGTTTGATAACCGACATTTAAGTTATAATTGCGCTGCTCACTATATCCGCTATAGCCGATATTATGTGTTGAGCTGTGTTGGCCATTTTGGTTGCGGGTATAACCTTCAGAAAAGCTGACGCTACTTCCTTGACTTAAAGGAATAGTGAAATATAAGCTGATCGCATCATCTTGATATCCTGCTCTTTTTGAACGAGTTGCAGACGCTGTCAGGTTAATATTTTTTAGCCCAATAGCCGCCCAATTTAAAAGAGTACTTAGGTATAAGCTGTATTGTTCTTCTGTTTCACTATTCCAATAAGTATTATATTGGTAGTTTCCACCCAATGAGAAATCATCAAAATATTTATTAATATTAACTTGATAGCTTTCTTTTTGAGCTTGGCTTTCATTACCTGTACGTCGTTCATCCAACGTTTGTTGCAAAGAGCGATAGGTTTCATCAGAGAAACGATACCCTGCGAATGTAATGTCAGTTCTGGCTTCATCAAATGATTTTGAATAACTAAGTCGATAACTTCGGCCAGTTAATGTTTTATCAAGTAATTGAGCATGTGACTGAGTCGCATCGAACGAAAGGCTACCGAATGAAAACAGGTCACGGCCAAAGCCAGCTGAAAATGCCTGATAATTTTTTGATAAAACGGATCCCCCATAGATAGACCAAAGGTTATTTAACCCGTAAGAGAGTTCTCCCGACGCAGTTAAATCGCCTTCGAGCTGGCGGCCATTAAAACGTGGTTTACCCGCTGCAAATTTATAGCGGATTTGCCCTGGTCTCGTTAAATAGGGTAATGCTGCGGTGGTAATGCTAAATTGTTGCTCTTCACCATTTTCTTCTCGTACAGTCACATCTAATGTTCCACGAATGGAGCTATCCAGTGTCTGGATACGAAAGGGGCCAGCAGGTACGGTTGTTTCTAAAACTATACGGTTATGGCTTTTGACAATAACCGTGGCATTAGTTTGAGCAATACCAATAATTTCTGGTGCATAACCCGTTAATTTAGGGGGCATCATATTTTCATCGGTTTCAAGAGATACCCCGGTGTACTGCCAAGAATCAAAAATAGCAGAGTAAAAGTAGTTCTCACCTAACGTTAAAATAGATGCAATAGATTTTATTGAGCGATATGCAAATAATCGGCTAAATGTGGCATCGCTATATTGGTTCTTGAAGCTTCCTGTCGATTTTCGATAGTTTGCTTGGTAATCACCGCGTAAACGCCATGCACCAAAATTAAGCCCTGTTGTTCCGTTAGCAGAAAGGTACGATTCTCGTGAACCTGAATCTCGACGCGTTAAAGAACCTGTTAGGTTGTAATCTAATAAAAACCCATTTACCCCCTCCTCCCAACGTGAAGGAGGAACCCAACTGGGATCGGTATATTCTAAATAGCTTTGTGGAATTAAAATGGATAGCGTTAATGTTGATAAATCTACATTTAATGAAGCACCTTCAAGCGGAGATAAATCAAGGCATTTACCCTCATCACGATATTTAATTAATTTAATTGCGTCTGGAGTAAGCCCTAAACGATCAAGAATATTAACGGGAACACAAACGGTATCGAATAAATTATTGTTTTGGGATTGTGGCGCTATCACAGTGATATCTTGTGCACTACCCATACTCTCATTATTGACTTTGAGGGTTAAATGATAAATACCAGGCATAATAAATCCAGCCTGAGAAAATTGGCTAAAGTCAATATTTTGAGTGTCTTCCGTATCTAACATATCGGTATTAAATTCGACAGCATAGGCTAACGAAGAGATTGAAGATACAAAAGAAGTCACAATGATGTAAGAGTAAATATTAAATTTAACCATGATTTTTTCATCAAATTAATTATGAGTTTATTTACTAATCGTAAGTAACGTTGAATTTAATTGTGGTAAAGTAATCGCCAGGTGTAATTTCGTTATTACTTGCACCCAATTCTGTTTCATATTTTAAAAAGCTCTCTTTACTCTTTTTATCAAAATAAACGTAATTATTAGAAATAGGATAGAGCTTATTTGGCATTAATAAATTATTGTTAATATCGTATATATATAGGACAACCCCAGGCTTTGGGCCTGATAGTTTTATTGCATTAGAATACGTATCTTGCGGTGCAAAAAAACGAATTTTAATACCTTTATGATTACTGCTGTCATATTCACTAATACAGTTATTTAATTTTATATAGAAAGGTTTTCGCATTAATTTTTCATCTTCTATATTATTTATACTATAGTTAGAAATATAATCGTAATTTATATATTGATATTGACTATCAGTTTCAATTGAACAAGGTGCCGCAACGATATAACCTTGCATTACTGTTTCACCTCGAAGACCATCTTGAATATGTCCAAGGTTAGAGCTAGCCGCATTAGAGTTAATCGAGTTAAATAATAAGGCAATCCATAGATAAGTATTTTTTTTCATAATGAGCCTTTTATGGGGAGAGAATTCTCTCCCCTAAAAAAATTACTCGTATGTGATTTTAAAATCAGCAATAGAATTAAATTCACCTTCGGTAACGGGTGTTGTACCATCAACACGTTTAGCTAATGCAGTAAATTCTAAAACGTTTTCACCTTGTTTATTACGAATTTGATTCATAACAGATTTAGCTTCATCAAATTTGAAATCTTTGATTTGAATACCGATATTTGAAGCTGTACCAGTAGTACCTAAGAATTCTTTATCAGTACCGACATAGTTTTTACCACCAAAGGTAATTTTAATATCTTTAACAGCAACCCACTTACCTTCAGTGTCTTTGCTAAACTCATCAAAATTACATTCTTTTAATTTAATTGCGATATCTTTTTCCGCTGCATTACCCGCTTCTAAAGATGCACGAGAAAGTTGACCGAATGGAACTTCTTGTTTTGTACTTTCTGATTCAATATTACATGGAGCATTAACAACTTGGCCACTGAAATGTAATTCACCGCTATTACCACTAGCAAAGATAGAAGTTGAAATAGCAGAAGTAGCGAATAAAACAGCAATGGAAAGTTTATTTAATTTCATATCTTACATCCTTAAAAATAAGTAAATATTTGATCCCTAGTAAGCCTTTATATAAGTACTGGCATAGGAATAAAGTTCAGTATCCATCAATGGATTTTCAAATGTCCTAATCACAGAACGCTTAACATAATCGTTTTTAGCGTGGGTCATTTCGACGGAGGAAATCTTATCCTTCTAAGGTGTAAAGTGGAATAAAATTCTTTAATTTTAATTAAATTCAAAGTTATAGTTTGATATTTAGTTTTTTTTAATGTCTATTAATGTTTTTATGTTGATTTAATTTGCTGTGAAATGTTTAATGTTTGTGCTTTTAAGGTATTTTAAGGTTGGAGATGTTTAGAAATAAAAAAAATGCATCAAAATATCAATATTTGATGCATTTTTTATGGTTTTTTTTTGAATTTACAGAGTGCAAATAAAAAGTGGAGAGAAATTTTCTTCAAAAATATAACTTGTATCGGTTAATTTTTTTATTTTTAAAAAATAAAGTTGATTCATTTCAGGGACTCCCCGAATATTGATTTTTCCTTGAGCCTGATCACCTGGGTCTATAAATATATTGTCAACACGTAAAAAAAAATGGTCACCTAAGTATTCATGTTTCATCAGAAATTTTCGTGAAATAGTATAGTTATTACCATTTTCATTAATGTTTCCATTCATGATGAATGTGTGTTGGTCAGGTTTGTTTTCATTAGGAATAACACTTAGTAGGTAAAATCCTTTTAAGGTAGAACGGTGATCAGAGATATTTATTTTTAAGGTTGTCTGACAATTTGGAATAACAGGAGTATTAATTATGTGATGAACATATAAGCTAATAAAAACTAGAGTTATAGATGTAATAAACAAAAAAAGCATTCTTGCTGATACTTTATTTGACATAAAAATTCTCACAGCTCACAGTTGCTCTCTCTTTCGGTATTGTTGGGCAATACGACAAAAATAGGAAATTGTCATATAAATTTTTATCATTCGCAACGATACCAACGTTATAATAAAAAACAGTTGCTGGCTTTTTACAATCAAGGTTTAATTTTGTTAGTTCATTTTTAATTGTCGCAAAGCTGATGGTTGTTGTATCGGGTTTATGGTAACTATTAATGTAGCGGATACTGCATTGATCGATACGACCAACTTCAGGATATTCTGTTCGGCTTGCAAAGAAATAACTTTTAAATAGGTATAATAAGCAAAAAATAATGAGTCCAATAAGTGAGATTTCAACATACCGGTTATTCAGCATGTAGTTTTTTTTATTTTCGTTTGCTTGGGGGGGAGTCCCTTCGGGTGCTTTTGATGAAGAACCTAGTTCAACCTCAGTAGTGAGCAATTCTTTGTCATTATTATCCTTTATTTCCTCACGCTCATTCTCAATTTTCAGGTCAGCAGAAAACTTAATCCCAACTTTAGGGACTGTTGTGATAATTTCTTCATCAGAAAAGGAAGATAAATGGCGTCTAAGTACAGAAACACTACTATTCAGGTTATTATCAGAGACAACTTGGTTATGTTCCTCCCAAACCCGACGTAATATGGTTTCTCGGTCAACGATATCATGATTGTTTTGCACTAAGACTAATAACAAGCGATTTAGCGTGGTCGTTAGCTTTAAGGCATTATTAATATCGTCGGTATATAACAGCCCCTGATGACTGTCATAATTAATATGATTATTAATCAAATAGTTCATTTTTAGATTGATTGTATTTATAGGAAAAATATTTATATTATTTGAGTTTATACCTGTTATTTATGTTATGTCAATTAAGCATATTTAGTGTAATTTTAAAAATCCTTAAAAATCAGTTGGTTGGGTTTTTGTTTACGCATGTTATGTTTAAAGGTGGGAGGCTAAAGGAGTATTTGTTTTTCCAGAAAAACACTATCCTTTAAAAATTATACAAAATAACTAATAATTTATATGTATAAAAAATTTCAGACTGAAACATTTTATGAGGAGTAAGTCTGTTGCTAGCTATTATTTTGACTAAACGATGAGATATAAAAAAATAGCCTCAAATATAAGAGGCTATTTAATATAAATACTTTACCAATTAAGCGGTTGGCTCAAGGATTTGGTGCATAACAGGATGGAATTTACGTTTAAAGTAAACGAGACCATGCCCTGTATCGTTAACAATGATTTGTTTCATTTCAACCATGTAGACAGAGTGCGTACCAATATCTTGCACTTGTGTAATTTCACCTTCTAAATTAGCAAGAGAACCTTTTAATTGAGGTTGTTGTAAGAGGCCTTTTTCCCATACATTCCAGCTAAAACGCTCTTCCATTGTGGAACCTTTCATCCCAGCAAAATGGCACGCTAACTCTTCTTGGTCATGGCTCAGCACGTTCACGCACAGGCGGCCATTCTTTTGAAAAACCGCATTCATTGCACTGTTGCGGTTGACACAGACCATCAAAGTGGGTGGCGTATCTGTAACTGAACAGACTGCGGTAGCTGTAATTCCACAGCGACCCTCAGTCCCATCCGTGGTGACGATATTGACTGCTGCACCAAGACTTGCCATCGCATCTCTGAAACGCAGGCGATGTTCATTTTCTAAAGACATTTTGACCTCCTGCTGCCGACTATTTCAGCAGCGAATCTAACTGATTAATATCATTGTTGTTATGCAGGTGTGGACGTTTCCATCCATGTTGATCGTAATCTGATAAGCAGCGATCAACCATATCTGTCATGGCTTTCATATTGCCAGAACCTTGTGCATGACGCAGACATTGCAGACGAATTTCGTCTTGGCTTCCTGCGTAGTTAATTTCATACAATTCATGGCGCCCACCAAATTCACTACCAATAGCATCCCACATTAACTTAAGGATCTTGATGCGTTCAACGTGATCCATTCCGTTCGAACCGCGAACATATTTCGCTAAATACTTATCAATTTCAGGATTATTCATATCACGAACGCTTGATGGCAGATAAATCAAACCACTTGTTACGTTACTTTCAATGATATTCTTGATTTTGGTGTAAGCCATTGGTGCCATAACTCGATAAGTTTGGATAGCTTGGGTATCCGGTAAGAATGCACCGCCTTCCCAGGCTTTGGCTTCAGAAGTCATTGCGTCAGTCAAGGACCAGAACAGGTTACGCCACGCAACCACTTCACCTAAATCTGCTTGTACACCACGGAAATCAATAACACCTGTACATTCTAAACTTTTTTGTAACAATCCGGTAATGAAGTCTAATTTAACCGCTAAGCGGACACAAGCTTGTAATGGGAATAAACGTGCGAATCCACCTTGGACAGCCCAATTACGTGCACGGTCAAAGTCACGGTAGATCAGGACGTTTTCCCATGGAATTAACACGTGATCCATCACCAAGATGGCATCATTTTCATCGAAACGGCTGGAAAGTGGGTAATCAAATGGTGCGCCTGTTGCGCCAGCCACTAATTCATAAGATGCACGTGAGATTAATTTCACACCGTCTGCGTCCATTGGGGCAACAAACATCAGGGCAAAATCAGGGTTATTTCCCATTACTTGTGCAGAGCCAAAACCGATAAAGTTATAGTGTGTTAATGCGGAGTTGGTCGCAACGACTTTCGCACCACTGACGATAATCCCTGCATCTGTCTCTTTTTCGAGTTTGATATAAACATCTTTCACTTCATCAGCGGGCTTATGACGATCAATCGGTGGGTTAACGATCGCATGGTTAAAGTACAGACCGCTTTCTTGAATGCGTTTGTACCAATTGCGCGCGTTATCTGCAAATTGGCCATAATATTCAGGGTTTGCACCTAAACAGCTGGCGAATGCCGCCTTATAGTCTGGAGTGCGTCCCATCCATCCGTAGCTCTGGCGTGACCAATCTGCGATAGCATCACGTTGTTGGCGTAATTCTTCTGGGCTGGTTGCGAAACGGAAGAATTTGTGAGTGTATCCACCGTTACCTGTGTCGGTATTCCAGCAAAGCTGGTCATGAGTCGTTTTATCATGAAGCGCATCATATAACTGTCCTATTGAAGCTGCAGAGTTACGAAAAGCTGGATGAGTAGTGACATCTTTCACACGCTCGCCATAAATATAGATTTCACGGCCATCTTGTAGGCTTTTTAAGTATTCTTGGCTATTAAAAGGGCGTTTAGCATCTGAACGAAAATCTTCTGGTTTCATGTCTACCTCGTTATCTCACAATGAGGGCTTGCATTGATAGGGTATAAAGGTTGCAAGCGAATATGTTAATTTTATGTTTATTTTGCGTTTCTTAATTGAATCGTTTTTCGAGGGGGTTTTAAAGAGATTTTCTAAAGGTTCGCTGGTACTTTTCGTTGAAAATTGTTCTTTGTGAAAGAAATGTGATCACTTCGATGTTTTGATATTAATGTAATGCTTAATCTCATTTTTAACATATTGATTATTATTCAATAATAAAATTATTTCTATATTAATGTTAATTATATTATTTTTTATAATTGTTCTTTTTTTAATCTTTGTATTCACTTTTGGTTAAGCATTATTGGTATTTTTACAAAGTTAAAACGAAATTTATAAAATATCAAAAATGTTTTTAAAATGTAACGTGATTTGAGGGCGTAACAGTTTATCGAGATAAACTTGAAGAGGATTTGATATACAGCTAAGGAGCTATTGATGATTTTTTCTCAGAAATAAGAATAAAATCACTAAGGCTCCTTTTTAATGAAGGTTTTGTTCCCGCCATAGGCTAGGAGAGCATCCGACTAATCGGTTAAAAAAACGAGCAAAATAGGCGGGGTCTTTGAAACCGAGCTGGTAGGCAATCTCTGAAACGGGGGCTATCGGAAAACAGTAACATCCGCTTGGCTTCTCGCAATATTCTGTCAAAAATTAACCTTTTCGGTGGCCGGTTAGCGAACCGCCGGCACATATCTTTAAGGCGTGACTCCGTAACATCAAGTTTTTTGGCATATTCAGGCACTGCGAGGTGTTCATGATAGTGTAAGTCAATAAGCTGATTAAACCGCTGGAATAGGCGGTGTTCGCCTCTAACCCCTGTTGTTGGGTGCTCATCAAGTGGAATAGAGCGCAGTAGAAAGGTAAATAGCGCTTGGGCTAAAGAGGCAAGAACTTGGTCTTTGCCTGTATGGTTATTAGCCGATTCACGAGCCATTAATGCCCAGTAATGGTTAAAGGTATCGATATCATCAGGCTTATCGGCAACAGATAAACAAATAGCAGGAATATCGACCAAATCTGGATTGGCAGGGTACAGTGAGCCAAGAAGCGGGGTGATCAGGTCTTGCCGTACGGTGAGTACGTGGCCGTCAGTGTCTTCTTGAGTGAAAAATGCATGTGCAACCGAAGGGGGCGTAAGAATAAATAGCGGGGCTTGAACAGAATAGCGTGACTCATCGAGCTGCAAAGTAATATGGCCGGTAACCAAATAGTGCAACTGAAAGAAACCATCATGGCGATGAGCTTGCATGTCGCGACCAAAGAAGGCGGCCATGTTGCCAAAGGTTTGGTAGTGGACGTCGTCGGTGCCTTGGGTTTCGTCGTAGTCTGTACTGATGTCTATATTGGTAATTAAAGTTGAGTTACCCTTCATTCTTCGGCTCGCAGCGTTGTTGGCCTCACAAGCCAACCCTAGTCACATACTTCAGTATGCTCCTAGGGATTAACTTGCTTGCCGCCTAGCTGCAAGCCAAATTATTTTGGGTAACACCCTTTAATAATTATTTGCAGCGTAAGTTATTAAAACATTTAAAACATCAAAACATCAAAACATTAAGGTGTTGCTCTTGGTCTTGAGTTTTTCATTGGGATAGCAATGACTAACAGCGCGCCGACCACCAGCAAACCAGCCACAAAATACAGGCCTGAGTTAAAGCTACCGGTTTGGTCTTTTAGCCAACCAATTAACAGTGGACTGACGGCAGAACCTATATTACCTGTTGCGTTGATAACAGCAATACCGATAGCACGAGCACGTAGACTGATTGATTGGTCTGGCGTTGTCCAGAACACAGCCATTGCAGTAAATGAACCCGTTGATGCCATGATGATACCAATCAATTGAATGACTGGATGGCTAGTCATCGCCGCGAGCACCCACCCCGCTGCTGCAAATAAGTACGGTAAGGCGGTGTGCATTTTCCGTTCTTGTAACCGGTCAGAGCGGCGGCTCCAATAGATCATCCCAAGAATAGTACAAAACTGTGGGATGGCAGTTAACAGCCCAATCATGGCATTACTACTGCCTTGATTGAAGCTTTGCATAATTTGCGGAGTCCAAATATTGATGGCACTTAATGTATTGGTTAAACAGAAGTAGGCCACGGTATACATCAGAATGACTGGAGTGAAAATTTCTTTCCATAAGCTTTTGTTTTGCATAGCCGTATGGCTTTTTGAACCATGAGGTTGCACAAGCTCTAGTTGGTCCTGGTCCATCATTTCTTGCAATGTGTCTTTATCTTCTTGGGTCAGCCATTTGGCTTTCTTTGGTGAATCATCCAAATAGAACCAAACCAACACACCGAGGATCACTGATGGAAAACCTTCTAATAGGAACAGCCATTGCCAGCCTTTTAGGTTTAAAATGCCATCCATGCCTAAAATATAACCAGAAGCTAATGAACCGAATGCCATGGTGACTGGCATCGCAATCATAAATAAGGCATTAGCACGAGCACGGAAATAGGCAGGGAACCAGTAAGTTAAATAAACTAAAATCCCCGGTAAGAAGCCAGCTTCAGCGATACCCACTAACATCCGTAGGACGTATAAACTGGTTGGCCCTGTGGCAAACATGGTGGCTGTAGAAGCGATACCCCAAAGTACCATGATGGTGGCTATCCAGCGGCGAGCCCCAACAATCCCTAACATGATGTTACTTGGAATACCAAAAATCACATAAGTGGCATAGAACAAGGTGGCTGCTAAGCCAAACATGGTGGAAGTTAGGCCGATATCTTTCCCCATAGTTAGACCTGCAAAGCCGATATTAATACGGTCTAAGAAAGAAAAAACAAACAGCACAAATAAAAATACAATGAGACGTTTAAATAGTTTATTAATCACCCGCTGCTGCGGTTCGGTTAAATTTTTATGTTGTTCAGCAGGGTTAGTGCTTGCAAGTTGTTGATTACTCATATTGTAGGGCCCTCAATTCTTTCTTTTGCAGATTATTATAGGTACAAGGGACTAGTAGGCAGTCATGGTGCTGTCTGCCCTATATTGCGATATTGATTTTTTATTTATCTAATTAAGTTATTTGTCTGTAGGGTTAAAATTAACTTATTTAGAGATAGCTTTATTAATAAACACTGGGTGCACTCGAGGTCACCTCTGAAACTGTTTTACCAAACTTTGCTGCTAGTGCTTCTGCGGTACGTGCCAGTAGCGTGGTGTCGACCCCGACGGCAACAAATAGTGCGCCGAGTTTAAGATAATGTTCGGCAACATCTGGGGCTGCCATTAAAATACCTGGTGCCAAGCCAGCCTCACGAATTTGGACAATCGCTTTTTCTATCGCAGCTTTGACTTCTGGGTGGTTAGGGTTGCCTGAAAAGCCCATATCTGCACTAAGATCCGCAGGGCCGATAAACACGCCATCGACACCTTCAACTTTTAAGATCTCAGGAAGATTATTCATGGCTTCACGGGTTTCAACCTGTACTATCACGCACATTTCATCATTGGCACGAGTTAAATAATTAGGTACTCGGTTCCAGCGAGAAGCGCGAGCTAAAGCACTGCCGACACCACGGATCCCTGCGGGTGGATAACGCGTTGCGCGTACCGCTTGCTTGGCTTGCTCTGCATTTTGCACCATTGGCAGCAACAACGTTTGTGCGCCAATATCTAGCAATTGCTTAATGATAACTGGATCATTCCATGGCGGACGAACGACGGGTTGTGACGGATAAGGGGCAATAGCTTGTAACTGAGATAAGGTCGTTTGCACATTATTTGGTGCATGTTCACCATCAATTAATAACCAGTCGAAGCCTGCACCGGCAAGTAATTCAGCACTATATGGGCTGCACAAGCCAAGCCATAAACCAATTTGCGGTTGGCCACTTTTTAAGGCTTTCTTGAATTTATTTTCTAACAGATCCATGGGGATTCCTTATACAAATCGGCAGCTAATGGAACCCATATTGCCGTAGTCAACATGGAATACATCGCCTTTACGAGCAGGGACAGGGCGTGTAAATGAACCACCTAAAATAATTTGGCCTGGCTCAAGTTGCACATTATGCGGTGCTAATTTGTTCGCTAGCCATGCCACACCATTCGCTGGGTGATTGAGTACAGCCGCTGCTACACCGGATTCTTCAATGACACCATTGCGATAGAGCAGGGCGCTGATCCAGCGCATATCCAAATCGCGTGGCTTGATTGGTCTGCCACCTAAAATTACTGCGCCATTTGCTGCGTTATCTGAAATGGTATCGAACACTTTGCGTGGGCGATTGGTTTCAGGGTCAACGTTGTGGCAACGTGCATCAATTAGCTCAAGTGCTGGGATCACATAATCAGTCGCGTTATACACATCAAAGATGGTGCAGTTTGGCCCGCGTAATGGCTTTGCGAGTACGAAAGCTAATTCAACTTCAATGCGTGGCACGATAAAGCGGTCTGTTGGAATATCACAGCCGTCATCAAAAAACATATCGTCAAGAAGCGCGCCGTAATCAGGTTCATCAATCTGTGAACTGGCTTGCATTGCTTTAGACGTCAGCCCAATTTTATGGCCTTTTAACACGCGTCCTTCAGCAATTTTCACGCCAACCCACTCTTTTTGAATAGCATAAGCATCGTCGATCGTCATTTCTGGGTGATCGAGTGAGATCTGACGAATTTGCTCACGTGATTTTTCAGCCTGATTTAGGCGCTGTGCGATTTGCGATATGACATCTTTTTGTAACATCTTATTTTCCTTTTGTACCTCAGCTCGTCATACTTCGAGCTATAACTGCGTTAGCTTCATGATAGGCTTGCGCCTATCCCCTAGTCACACGGGTATGCTCCTAAGGGATTAGTCTCATTTACTGCCTTGTTCTAACTCGAATTATTTAGAGCTAACAAAGAGGCTCTAAAATCATTTGTTCAGGCCATACTTCGAGCTATAACTGCGTTAGCTTCACGATAGGCTTGGCCTATCCCCTAGTCACACGGGTATGCTCCTAAGGGATTAGTCTCATTTGCCGCCTTGTTCTAACTCGAATTATTTAGAGCTAAGATTTTAAAAGCGAAGACCGCCAGCTAATGTGTCTTTCTAATTGGAAAGACCACCAAAGCAGAGGTATTTCACTTCCAAATAATCTTCAATTCCGTAGCGTGAACCTTCACGCCCCAGACCAGACTGCTTAATACCACCAAATGGGGCTACTTCGTTTGAAATAATGCCTTCATTAATACCCACCATGCCGCTTTCTAATGCCTCTGCAACACGGTAGATACGCCCGATATCTTTTGAATAGAAATAAGATGCCAAGCCAAATTCAGTATCATTGGCAAGATCAATCGCTTCTTGCTCATCACGGAATTTAAATAATGGTGCCAGTGGGCCGAACGTTTCTTCTTTTGCGACCTTCATGGACTCAGTCACACCTGTGATAACCGTCGGTTCAAAGAACAAGCCACCTAATTGGGCTGGTTTACCCCCTGCAATCACTTTTGCACCGTGTGAAACGGCATCTGCAATATGTTCAGTGACTTTATCGACCGCGGCTTGGTTAATCAGAGGACCTTGTTGAGAGTCCGCTTGTGTGGCTGGTCCGATTTTCAGTTCATTCACCGCTTTTGCCAAACGAGCTGCAAATTCATCGTAAACCCCTTCTTGGACTAAAATACGGTTAGCACACACACAAGTTTGCCCGCTATTACGGAATTTAGCCGCTAATGCACCTTGTACTGCTGCATCTAAATCAGCATCATCAAACACGATAAATGGCGCGTTACCACCGAGTTCCAGAGACATCTTTTTCACCGTATTGGCACACTGTTCCATCAGCAACTTACCGACTCGCGTTGAACCCGTGAATGTGAGTTTGCGAACAATTGGGCTGGAAGTCATAACGCCACCAATAGCTTTAGCATCAGTACCTGGAACAATGTTAAACACGCCAGCAGGAATGCCAGCTTCTTCCCCTAACGCTGCCAATGCTAATGCTGATAATGGCGTTTCTGCCGCAGGTTTTAATACCATCGTACAGCCTGCTGCGAGTGCAGGGCCGACTTTGCGGGTGATCATGGCATTTGGGAAGTTCCATGGCGTGATAGCCGCAACCACACCCACGGGCTGTTTTATCGTCACCAGACGACGTCCTGGCAGAGGTGATGGAATGGTTTCCCCATACACTCGTTTACCTTCTTCAGCAAACCACTCAATAAAGCTGGCACCGTAGGCAATTTCTCCCATCGATTCAGTGATCGACTTGCCTTGCTCAGCACTGAGTAATTCGGCCAATTCCTTTTGGTTATCCATCATTAAACGGAACCATTTGTTTAAAATTTGGCTGCGCTCTTTGGCGGTTTTAGCACGCCATGCCGGCAGGGCTTTTTCTGCGGCTTCGATAGCTTGTTGAGTTTCTAAAGCACCGACATTGCTGACGTTAGCGATAACCTCGTTGTTTGCTGGGTTAGTGACCTCAAATACACTTTTATTTTGGGCATCAACCCATTGGCCGTTGATATAAGCTTGTTGGCGAAATAATGTAGAATTGGTATTTATGCTCATTTTTCGTTGTTCTCCGAAGACACTGATTGGACTTGTGGGCGGATATTTTTAGCTGATAGCTGTTGGCTAGCAAAACTTAACCCGGCACAAAGCGCCATAACAAGTGCCATAGCGAATGGGGATTCATCTTGTAATACAGAAACTGCAACGCTGGCGACAGCCGCTAAGGCAAACTGAATAGAAATGGCAAGTGCACTGGCACTTCCTGCAATTTTCCCGCGATGTTGCAGTAATAGTGACAAACTGTTCGTGCCGATAGCATTGACCATCGATAAGAACAGTACGACTAGAATAACAATTATGGGCAAACTTTGTTGGTAAAATATGAGTAACAGCAGACCAAACGCTAATTGAAACCCACTTTGCATAGTCAGTATGCGCGTTAAACTATAGGTTTTTAGTAGTTTAACGTTCAACAACAGCATGACAATCATCCCCAAGATGTTACAGCCGAACAGCAAACCATAATGTTGTTCAGAAACACCGAAATAATTGATGTACACAAACGGTGAACCACTGATAAAGGCAAACATACCGGCAAAGGAGAAAGCCATGGTGCCAATAATACTCAGTGCTTCTCGGTCTGTGAGCACCTGTGCATAATTCTTGAAAGCGACACAAAGTATATTTTCAGAACCGCGCTGGTGGGTTAACGTTTCAGGGAGTAAGAAAAAAATTGCACACACCGAAGCCAAGCCAATCACTGCCAGCAAATAGAAAATCACTTGCCACTGAAAATGAACGAGTAAAAAACCACCCAATAGCGGTGCCAGTAATGGCGCTATCATGGTCACAAGTGTCATTAATGACAGTACTTTAGGTAACTCATGAGCAGGGTAAACATCCCTAGCGATAGCCCTTGCCATCACAATGGCCGCTCCACTGCCAAAAGCTTGCAGCGCTCGGAATACAATCAAAGTATTTGCATTGGTGGCTTGGGCGCACAACAAACTGGCGACAGTAAAAATGGCAAGGCCACTTAACAACATTTTCCGACGACCTAGAAGGTCACTTAGTGGGCCATAAAACAGCATTCCAATGCAGAATCCGGCAAAAAAGGCGCCAAGAGTGTACTGCATTTGCCCTTGAGTGGCGTGTAACGCAATACCCATTTGAGGGAGGGCAGGAAGGTACATATCGATAGACAATGGACCGAATGCCACTAATGACCCTAGTAATGGGATCAAATAGCGCGGTATGTGTTTATCGAAATTTTTAACCATCTTGCCCTCTCAATAAAACGCTAAATAAAGATTTAAACCATTAACCTTTAAACTGTTAACCCTTAAATAAGGCATGAACATTGTTTTGCTTATAATTTAAAACTGGATCAAGCTCTTCCATGGTAAAAGATAATGCGAGGTAGCGTTTTGCCATCAAATCGGCAAAATGTTTTTTGATCAGCTCAAAAATCATTTCCCCCGTTTTTTGCCTATCTTCAAGAGAACGCCCAGTACCTATCTTCAACGTCATATGGACAAAAGCATAATCGTGCTTGCCATCGGCCATTTGCCAAGTATCTAGCCAAATAGCACGACTACGAATGCCACCTAATGGGAAGATACCTGTTCCCGCAAGGGCTTCATTCACTTTGGCGAAGAGCTCAGGTAGCTGAGCGTCATCACGAATGTTTTCTGTACATTCTGCATAAAAATGAGGCATAACAACTCCTTACGCAGTGGTGGCTTATTTGTCAGTAATATAACTAGGCAGAGGGAATACCGCGTTTAATTGCCCTGTTCCAGAGCTTGCGAACAAGTCAGTTAAAATTTCCACTTTTTCGGCGTATTTATCCCAACCCAGCATACCTAATAGCATCACGGTGTCGTGCATATGGCCTTCGCCATAGCAGTAGTCGGCATATTCAGGTAACATTTTGCAGAATTCTTCAAAACGTCCTTCACGCCAAAGTTTGACGACGCGTTTATCCATTTGCTCATCAAATTCACGTGTGTAGCTGTTCATGCCATCTTCAGCACGTTGGTCATCAATAAAGCGGTGAGATAATGAACCACTTGCTAGTACCGCCACAGTTCCATCGTATTTTTCAATCGCAGTCAGTACGGCTTCGCCTAACTTACGGCTGTCTTCAAAACTATGAGAAGTACAGAAGGCTGAAATCGAGATGACTTTAAAGTGACGATCGCTATTCATATAGCGCATAGGGACTAATGTGGCGTATTCGAGGGTTAAGCTTGGAATTTCATGTGCTTGAGCACGAACGCCTAATTTACGTGCTTCCTCACCGATCATTTGGCCCAATACGGAGTTCCCATCATATTCATATTCCATATCACGAATAAAATGTGGAAGCTCATTACTGGTATAAATACCTTTGAAGTGGTCAGCACAGTTAATATGATAGGCGCTGTTAACTAACCAGTGTGTATCAAAAACAATAATAGTATCAACGCCCAACTCACGGCAGCGGCGACTGATTTCTTTGTGCCCATCGATAGCGGCTTGGCGACATCCAAAGTTTTTACCTGGTAGTTCTGATAGGTACATGGATGGGACGTGTGTTATTTTTGCTGCGAGTGCCAACTTACCCATTTCCTTCCTCCTTCGCTTATCCGTCATACTTCGCGCCGTAGCGTTGTTGGCTTCATAAAGTTACCCTAGTCACATACTTCAGTATGCTCCTAGGGATAACTTCACTTGCCGCCTAGCTACAACACGAATTATTTAGGATAAGTAGCCAAATTAATTATCATTGATTCAAAATTACTTAGAATAAAGAATGGTGTAGCTTGCTACGGAATAATTTTGCTTTTTATTACACACCCCAGCGAGGGATGTTGTGGTCTCCGTAGGAGATACAGACGTTCTTCATTTCCGCGAAGACTTCGAAGCTATACTCGCCACCTTCACGGCCTACACCCGAAGCTTTTACACCACCAAAAGGCTGGCGCAGGTCACGTACGTTTTGTGTATTAACAAACACCATGCCTGCTTCGATACTGCGTGACAAACGTAAAATCTTGCTGACATCTTGTGTCCAAATATACGAAGCAAGACCGTACTCAATATCATTTGCCATGCGTAAACCGTCTTCTTCAGACTTAAACGGAATTAAACAAGCAACAGGCCCAAAGATCTCTTCTTGGGCGACACGCATGCGGTTATCGACATCAGCCAGTACGGTAGGACGCAAGAAATTACCACCTTTGAGGTGATCAGGTAGATCAGTCGGTTTGTCTGGGCCACCCGCTAACAAGGTTGCGCCTTCTTCCATACCTAAGCGAATATAACCCGAAACTTTGTTCCAGTGCTGCTGGCTGATCAATGCACCCACTTGGGTTTTGGGATCGTTCGGGTCACCGACGATCAGGCGATTTGCCCGCTCAGCAAAGCGTTTAACAAACTCAGGGTAGATGCTTTCTTGAATGAAAATACGTGAGCCAGCTGTACAGCGTTCACCATTAATGGAGAAAATAGTAAACAGAGCTGCGTCTAGTGCACGCTCAATATCGGCATCTTCAAACACCAACACAGGTGATTTACCACCTAATTCCATGGAATATTTTTTTAAACCAGCATTTTGCATAATGGTGCGGCCTGTTGCCGTACCACCAGTGAATGATACTGCACGCACATCGTGATGTTTGACTAAGGCATCTCCCGCAGTGCTACCGTAGCCTTGAACCACGTTCAAAACACCCGCTGGAATACCCGCTTCCAGCGCCAGTTCACCAAGGCGATTCGCTGATAATGGAGATAATTCAGACATTTTCAGAACCGCAGTATTACCCAGTGCTAAACAAGGGGCGGTTTTCCATGTGGCGGTCATAAATGGCACGTTCCATGGGGAAATCAGTGCACAGACACCCACAGGTTGAACCAAGGTGTAGTTCATCATCTTGTCATCAACAGGGTATGTACGGCCGTTCATTTGCTGGCAAATTTCAGCAAAAAATTCAAAGTTATGTGAAGCACGTGGGATCAACACGTTTTTAGTTTGGTGAATAGGTAAACCAGTATCTTTGGTTTCCATTTCCGCGATTTGCGGGACGTTTTCGTCGATCAATTCACCAAGGCGACGCATTAAGCGAGCACGCTCTTTCATTGGGGTGTTAGCCCACTTTGGAAAAGCGTCTTTCGCTGCGGCAACGGCTTGGTTGATTTCATCTTGTCCACCCGCGGCGACTTCTGCTAATACTTCACCCGTTGCAGGGTTGGTGGTTTCGAAATAGTCTTTGCTGGCAACGTTTTTACCGTTGATCCAATGATTAATCTTAGTCATTACACTCGTTCCTCATAGTCTTTTTCGCTGATAATGGTGTTGACCAGTCGGCCAACGCCTTCAACTTCAACAATGACTTCGTCGCCCGGTACCACGTCAGACAGCCCTTTTGGTGTCCCTGTAGCAATCATGTCTCCCGGTTGCAATGTCATAAAGTCACTGAGGTAAGCAATTAAAAAAGGAATATCGAAAATTAGATCGGCAGTGGTGCCTTTTTGGCGTAATTCACCATTAACATAGGTGTACAAAGCCAAATTATGCGGATCTTTAATGGCATCTTTATCGACAATCCAAGGGCCAATCGGCGTTAAGGTATCACGGCTCTTAACACGTAAATTTGGGCGATAATAGTTCTCTAAATAGTCACGGATCGCATAGTCATTACACACGGTGTAACCTGCGACATAGTCCATGGCATCTTCCCTTGAAACCTTGTGAGCTGTTTTACCAATCACCACCACTAATTCAGACTCATAATGCATATATTCCACATTATCAGGGCGAACAGAAACTTGGCGATGACCCGTTAAACTGCTTTCCGCTTTTAAGAAAATTAAAGGCTCTTCAGGTGGCTTAAATTCTAATTCGGCAGCGTGGTCGGCATAGTTCAGGCCTAGGGCAAACAAGGTTCCTTGCGCAGGAGGTAACCATTCAACATCAGGAGAATCACCCGCAATCACGTCCCCATTAGGTAACGTAATGCCTTCGTTATCACCGACGGTGACGGAATATTCAGTGCCTTTAAAAAGGATTTTGGCGTGTTTTGTAATCGTAGACATTATTTTCCTCCTGCTGCCACAACGGTATTTTTCAGGCTAGGAAAGCCTTCCGCTTGGATAACCACTTCGTCACCGGGTTTGATGGTGACACGTTGTTGTGGTGTGCCGAGCAGGATCACATCCCCTTGCTTTAAGGTGGCGAAGTCACTTAATGCAGCAACTAACTCACTCGCATCACGGATCAGATCTTTTGTTGACCAGCGATCCACTTCTTTACCATTTACTAGGGTGATGATATCGACAGGATTATTTAGCGAAGTTGCAACCATTTCACCAATTGGACAAAACGTGTCGCGGCATTTTGCTTTAATGGCAGGGCGATAGAAGGTGTCTTCTGGCAAGCTCACTTCATTTGCCAGCGCAAACCCAGCAATAAACTGATGTGCATCTGTCTTACTGACTTTACGTGCATTTTTACCGATCACCAAAGCAAGCGTAGCGCCACTTTGCACTTCTTCACCAGCGGGATGCAAAATTTTTTCACCTGAATTGATACGCGTATTACGCGGCTTAATAAACCACACTGGGGTTTTTGGTGGGGTTTTATAAGGGGCTTGCTGGAATGCCTCAAGCCAGTGGCTAAGCTGGCTTTGATGATTGAGGGCAACGGCAAATACAGTGCCTTTCATTGACAACTCCTTAATGAAAAGAATTCAACTTTCGAGTAATTATTAATATATTAATAAAGTATAATTTTGAAATTAGCAATAGGTTTATGGAAATGTTAATTTTAATTGTGATCCCATTAACATAATTAAGCTGTCTTTCTGTAAGGTTATGTTATAAAAGAAATTATTATTTTTTCAATTTTTTTTTGATTTACAAAAAATTAACTTAAAAATGAGTTTTTAAATTATTTACTCATTAATATTTTAGGGTTTTTCTTTGAGATTGTTATTTGACCGTGCTACTCTTAAATAAGGCAAACTGGTGATGTGAAAGCTCATAGTTATGGTATGTGATTTCATCAAAGTACAGGGCCAACAAAGCGAAATGGCAACTGCCATAAAATGCCAAAATTGGGTTAAGTAACGTTAATTAAGTGGTGAGTTTTAATCTTATGCATGAATCATTGACAATTGCATTATTGCAGGCAAGAGAAACCGCAATGGGTTTTTTCCGGCCGATATTAAAGTCGTATAATTTGACTGAACAGCAATGGCGTATCATTCGAGTTTTAGCTGATAAGCGTTCAATTGATTTTCATGAATTATCAGTTCAAACCTGTATTTTGCGCCCAAGTTTAACGGGGATCCTAACCCGTATGGAGCGCGAAGGTTTAATTTTCCGCTTAAAACCGTTGAATGACCAACGTAAATTATATGTCTCTTTGACACCAGCAGGGCAAGAGCTCTATGACAAAGCACGGCAGGAAGTGGAAGAAGGTTATCAAAAAATAGAGTTGGCATTTTCACCAGAGAAAATGCAGCAATTAACCGCGTTGTTGGATGAGCTAATCGCGTTAGAGAGCCCAGATTATAGTAATATCGCTGCTGATAAGAGAAAGAGCGCCTAAATTTTCGTCATATTTCGAGCTCTAGCTGTGTTGGCTTCTTTCGGCTATTTGGGTCACATACTGGTGTATGCTTCCCAAACTATCCTCAATTGCTGCCTTGCTAGAGTTCGAACTATTTAGCAAATTAATTTGCCTTGGTCATATTTCGCATGGTGACGTTGTTGCTGGCATTCGGTGACTTACTCACATGTTGATGTATGTTCATCGAGTTATCTTCAATTGTTTCCTTCCTGCAATTCGAATTATTTAGAGTATGGCTATTACTTAAATGATTCACTTTTCCCTGTAGATTTACTGCAATCGAACTTCACTTATACTCATTAGATAAGTTCTAAATTCCCCACTGTCATATCCTTTTTTACAATTGCGAAATTACCTGCAGGGCTACTTGTGACAAATTCTTCAGTAAATTATTTTCTAATAAAATCAATCGATTGATTTTTGGTATGTAATATTAAATTTTATCGTTAATGAAGCATTAACCGAAATAATGGAATGAAATAAACACAAAAAACCGCATTAGACATGAAACTATTAAATTTTAGTCATGGTGAATATTTTTTATCTAAAAACAGTTAATGAGAATAAGTTACATTACGGTAAATTTACTGTTCGTGACGAAAATTTAAATAATATGACAAATTATCGTATTCTATGGCGTTTATTATATTTATCGTTATTCATAATTTCGCCCTATGGCTACACAGAAAATCAATTACTCCCCTCTGCACAGGAAAGTGTTCAATTTGAACAAAAACAACGGTTAGAGTCAGAGTTAATCCAACGTAATCTATTGGAAAAACAAAGCACTATTTCCATTGAAGATGCATTGCCATCTCCTTCCCAAAATGAAATATGTTTCCTTATCAGTGAGATCCAATTTGTCGGCGCCACACAGCTCACGACTAAAACTCAAACTCAGTTAACCTCACCTTATTTAAAACGCTGCCTCACACTGAGTGAAATACAAAAGCTCACTAAGCATGTGACTAATTACTATATGGAACAGGGGTTTATCACCTCTCAGGCCATCATTCCAGAGCAAGATTTATCCTCGCATCAATTGTTATTACAAGTGATTGAAGGGCATATTGAAACTATCGAGATTGAGAACTCCCCTGATCGCTTAGTTCACCAAATATTTCCTCATCAACAAGGCAAAATATTAAATCTACGGCATATTGAACAAGGGTTGGAGCAACTCAACCGATTATCATCCGCTAAGAACACTATCGATATCCAACCAGGAAGCCAAAATGGCTATTCTCGAATTATTATTCATCAGCAAGGGAAAAAATGGCCTATCACGAGCCAGCTAAACCTCGATAACACGGGTATGAAGGCAACGGGAAAACAGTTGCTAACGGGCAGTTTAACGGTAGATTCCCCCTTAGGGTTTGGTGAGCAGTGGTCAGTCTCGGGCAATACCGATATGGATGGAAGTGCATCCCATCATAGTCGTTATATCGTTGCGAATCTGAATGTGCCTTATGGTTATTGGTCATACCGTTACCAATTTTACCGTAACAGTACGCTACAGCCGTTTTATACATCGGGGCAGCAATATCGCTATGAAGGCAAAAATACCAATCAGCAGCTTGATATCAGCCGCTTAATTTATCGCGATGGAAAGCAACGGCTAACACTACAAAGTAGCTTAAAACATAAAAATGCCAACACCCAGTTAGCTTCCCAAACCCTGAGTATCAGCAGCCCAACCTTAACCTCCCTCTCATTTACCCCGCAATACAGCACCACGCTCGGACAAGGTTACTTCACGTTTAACCCTGCCGCTGAATGGGGGATATCTGCCTTTGGCGCCTCACCGGATACCCTCGCGAAAGATTCACCGCGCAGCCATTACCGCAAATTCAGTCTAAGCAGCAGTTATCAGTATTTTTTCTCTAATGGTGTGACCTATTTAACCTCATTTTACGGTCAATATTCGCCCGATAATTTATACGGCATTGAACGCATCAGCATCGGTGGTCAGTACTCTGTCCGTGGCTACCACGAGCAGTCTTTAAGTGGTAACCGAGGTGGCTATTGGCGTAATGAAATCAATAAAGACATCGCCAATATGGCAATTGGGCAACTGCGTTTTATCGGCGCGTTAGATTACGGGTTTATTGCCTCAGATAAATACCTCGTTGAACCTGACACTTTAGCAGGTGGAGCCGTTGGCCTCTCTTTTATTGGTAATAGCCTGTTTTATTCTCAGTTTTTACTCAGTAAGCCTTTGCATTATCCCTCACAACTTAAACCAGACAATTGGTCGGCTTATTGGTCGGTCTCATTCTCTCTGTAGCTTTACGTTTTTAAAGGATTATTTATGCTAAATGAACAATTGCCTTCACGGCCTAAACGGTTATTAAGTTATACCCTTATTTTCTTAACCGTTGTCTACCCCTTACACCCCGCTTGGGGAGCAGCCATGACGGCGGCCGATAAAAACACCCAAATCAGCCAACAAAATAACGTCCCGATTATTAATATTGCCACGCCGAATGGGGCGGGAATATCGCACAATAAATTTCAACAATTTAATGTGGATAAACAAGGTGCGGTACTCAATAACGCCACCACTAATGTGAATTCCCAAATTGCAGGGCAAATCAAAACCAATGCCAATTTAAAAGGAAATGCTGCCAATCTGATTATCAACGAAGTCACGGGCAGTAGCCGCTCAGAATTACAAGGTAAGTTGGAAGTGGCAGGCAAAGGCGCAAATGTTGTCATTGCCAACCCGAATGGGATTACCTGTAATGGCTGTAGTTTTGTGAACACTCCAGCAATTACTTTGACCACAGGGAAACCTATTCTGGACAACAAGGGCGCATTGTCTGCGGTTGAGGTGAAAAAAGGCAGTGTGGTTATCGGCGAAAATGGCATGAATGCCGAAGCACAAACCTATGCCGATATTATCAGCCGCGCCACCGAACTAAATGGGCAAATCAAAGCCAAGAATCTGACCTTAATGCAAGGCACCAACCGTGTTGATTTTCAAAAAGGCACCGTGACACCGATTGCAGGCGAAGGGACAAAACCCAGTATTTCCGTAGATACCAAAGCACTGGGTGGAATGTATGCCAATCAAGTGAAATTGGTCAGTACGGAATCAGGGGTTGGGATTAACCTCAGCAATGTGCAAACCAACCAAAATGACCTGACGTTAACCGTCGATGGCAAAATTACCCTTGCAGGCAATATTCAAGGGAAAAAAGACATCAATATCAGCACCAAAAACCTGCACATTAACGCTAATGTCAACGTGAATGCTGCCAAAGACATCACATTGGCCACCAACACCCTCACCAATAACGGGAAAGTTATCGCTGGTAAGGACATGCGAGTCTTTGCCGAGTCAGTAAGCAATACGGGCAATAACGCACTCATTCAGGCACAAGATAATCTGTGGATGCAAAAAAATGCCAAGGGGGATTTGAGTACCCTGATTGAGAATAAATCAGGAACGATAAAGACCAATACGGGGGATTTGGTGGTTCGGACGAAGAAACTGACAAATACGGTGAATGCATCTCCCATAAAAACTTCTAATATCAATGCAACAACTAACTATAGTGAAGATTTTGTCTCATCTTACTTTGGAAAAAGGCAAGGTGTTGTCTCGATTATTTCACTCTATCCTCGATTAGAGAGCTTCTCCTATAAAAAATGGTTCGGAAAAATTGATTTAATCAACAGTGACAGCATTAATGTTGAGCGGAAACAATATCTAAATCAAGGGGGGATTGGCGTTATAGCATCAGGGAAAAACGCCTATATTAATGCAAATGATTTAGTGAGTGATTTTGGACAAATCACTGCAAAAAATAATGTGATATTGACGGGACAAAATGCATCAATATCCTCTTTTAACTCAGGCAAGTTAGATCTTTGGTATAAATATGATAGATCTAATGCAGATTTAGGAAAATTTGCAGATGAAAGCGATGATGATGGAACTTATGATATTTTTTATGTTAGTGAGCCGATAGATTTTAAATTAATCGATAAACTTTATTCTTGGGCTCCCGAAGCCTTAAATTATAAAACGATATCGGCAGGAAATAATGTTGTCCTTGATTTTAAAAACGCCATTAATCTTGAAAGTAAGCTTCCTAGCACTGAAAAACCTATAGCAAAAATAGTACAAGTAGGTAATCCATCTTTTGCCGTTACTGCAAAAAATATTATCTTAAATTCTAATAATATAAATATTTCTACCAACTTACAGTCTGAAAATGATCTGTCTATTATCGCTGGTCAAAACATCAATATCCATGATGCACAGCTCGTTGCAAAACAATCCCAAAGCCTAATTGCCAACAACGACCTTAATCTTAAACAGGTTAATTTAACGGCTAAAGACAGTACCTTAATTTCGAAAAATGGCAATCTTCAATACAGCTTAAATCCTGTCTCTGCGTTTAAGGATAATGTCTTATCTCCTCCGGTTATCAACGCCGCAAACTCGTTACATATCCAAGCGGGTAAAAACATCTCTTTTGATAATGCGCAATTAACCAAAACCAATAAACTCACCTTCAGTGCCAATGACAATATTGTTATTCGTCGCGATGAACTCAACTTAATGAAACTCGCGGCCTCAGAGCCTGCTGCCAATATCAATGCGTTACTTACCAAAACAGGAAATTGGGCAAGTTCAGGGGAAATAAACCTCACCGCAGGCAAAAGTATTGAAGCGCATGGCATTGCCTTCAACAGTGGAAAATCACTGATGTTCAATGCAGGCCAAGATATTTTGTTAGGTTCAAAAGCGATTAAAGATGTCGACAATGTATTTAAAACTCATCGCTACCCAGAGCTGCGCTCTCAACTCATCGCAAATGGCAATATTACGTTAAATGCAGCTCGCGATATTGATTTGCAATCTGCCAATCTTCAATCCAAAGACAAAATTATCGCGCTCTCAGGTCGTGATATTAAATTAACCGCGACTGCCTACTCTGCCATTCCAAACTCCAATGAAGATAACCAAGATGTACGTTATGTCACTTCGACACTTTCCGGTGATAAAGGCGTCACGCTGGCCTCCAATGGCGCACTTACCGCACAAGGTAGCACAATCAAATCCCTAAATGACATCACACTCTCAAGCGGGGGAAATGTACGGTTAGAGTCGGTTAAAACGAATTATCGAAAACAGTCAGGGAAAACATATGAAGAGTTATATCGCCAAATTGGCACTGAAATTAACAGTGGTAAAACGCTGACCATTTTGTCTGAGGGGAGCATTCTTTTCCAAGCGTCTCGTCTCATTGCCAAAGGCGCGATGGATATTGCGGCAAAAGGTGGGTATCTCTATGCCCAAGCCATGGAGGAAAGCAGTTACTTCGAAGAGTATAAAAAGAAATGCAATAGATGGACGCTTTGTATCACGAAAAAGGAAGTGAGAAAAACACGCAGTGATAAAACCAATAAAGTCACTGAATTTACCGCAGGTGGTGATATTAACCTATATGCCAAGGATGATGTCACCTTAGAAGCCACCCAAAATTAATACGGGCAAGAATGCCAAAATCACCAGTCAAACCGGTAAGGTGAATTTTAAGGCTGTCAAAAACTCGCAATTTGAACAGGTGATTACAAATTCTAACGGGTTTTATATTACACAGCGCAATAAAGGGTATACCTCAGATAAATGGATTCTACCCAGCCTTCATATTGGTGGCAAGTTGACGGTTGATGCGAATAAAGGGATCACTGCGGATGTCAAAACCAAAGAAGGACAGTCATTCGAGCAGGCGCTAGCCATATTAAGTCGCACTCCGGGGTATGAGTGGCTCGGGGACGTTAAAAATAACAAAAACATCAATTGGGCTGTTGTAAAAGATGCTTATAGCCAGTGGGATATAAAAACTGAAAGCCTTAATCCAGTCGTAGGTGCTGTGATTGCCATTGCTGTGGCGGCTGCTACTTATGGAACCTCTACAGCCGCCAGTGTTGGTGGACTTGCGAGCTCGACTGCCACAAGCATGGGGGCTTCAGCGACGACAGCGTCAATGGCTTCTGCTGCGGCACAGGCGGGGTTTGCCTCACTCGTTTCTCAAGCTTCTGTCGCGTTAGTTGAGAACAAAGGAAACCTGTCAAAAACCTTATCCAGCCTAGGGCAAAGTGATACTGCAAAATCAATTGTAACCAGTATGATTATTGCGGGTTCACTTGAAGGGTTTGATATTGCGTTATATGGCAAAGTCACTGATCCCGCCAAAGTGACCTTACCAAAGCTCAGTGACGGGAATTGGACTCAAGTCGCGCAGCGTGTGGTAGGGCAAAGTGCTATCAGCTCAACCATCGGAACAGCGATTCAAGGTGGGAGCTTCACGGACAACTTTAAAACAGCTCTACTCAGTAATGTGGCTGGGCAAATTCAAGCAGAAGGGGCTAACCTGATAGGCGATAAATTCCAGTATTTATATGTAGATAAACAGGGAAAAATCATCGGTCATGCTGGAAAGACACTTAGCCATATGGCATTGGCAGGATTGAGTGCCGAAATATCTGGGGCTAATGTCAAAGGCGCCGTTGTTGGTGCATTAGCGGCAGAGTTAGCTGCAATAACATTGAACAGTAAATTGTTTGAGCCTAAATATCTCAATGAGCAAGAAAGACAACTTGCATTGGTACAAGATGCTATCAAAGGTAATGAAGCCAAAACTCAATTCACTAAAGTCTTAGGTGGACTTGCAGGGGCATTAATTACCCATAAGCCGGAAGGCGCTTTTTCTGCCGCTAATTCTGCTGAATTGGTTTATACATATAATTATACAGAGCATCAACTCCAGCAAATAATTATAGAGAACAATCTCGATATGATGGCGGCAGCTAAGGGAGATAAAGCCGCCGCGAAACGTGTTACTGCGCGCCAAGAAGCGGCAATATTTGTTGGTTTTGTTGCAGCAGGTGGATATGTCGCAGTTATTGGCGGTGAAATTGTTCTAGCAGCATCTCCTGAAATATTAGCTGCAGCAAAATTAGGAATGCAGGGATGTAAAGCAGGGCTAGTGCTCTGCATTAATAAACTAGCCATTAGTTCAGCTGAGGTTATTGCACCAGAAACCGCTATTTCTAGCGGGGCAGCTTTAGGAGCAGGTTATAAATTATTAGCAAGCTCAGAGGAGGCGGCAAAAGCACTCGCAAGTACCACCATGAACAGCTCAAAGCATATGCTAATGGCTGGAAAACAAGATGCGAGTAAACTAAAGTCTCTCCTAGACGCTGAAAAACTACGTGTTGAGGCTAATAAAAAAGTTATTGAGGAAATTAATAAATTTTCGTCAAAAAATAAAGCTAGAGATACAGCAACCATGGTTGCTGCATATGATATAAAAAGTGGCACTATCATTGTCAAAGGTAGCGTAGGTAATAAAATTGAGGCCGATATGCTTCATAAAGATACAATAACTCTTCTCAAGAAAAAGTTGGGGGGAGCTGATGTTGGGACTAAAACTATTTATTGTAATAATATTGTTGGGGGATGTGGAGAGGTATTAGCTGCCGACCAGCTAATAAGGCAAGGAGTTAAACCAACAGACATAAGGATTTCACAAGCGTATAGACCTAGAGATGCTCATGGATTCGATATATCAGAAGTTCCGCCGGAAGCACTAGTATCTACTTGTAAAAATTGTATTAAAGTATTTGTCGAATAATAAGGATATCTATGGAATTACAGTTAGATAATAATTGGTCACCCGATTTTGCTTGTAATTATACTTGGGTCGCCAGAGATAAAAATGGATTGCTATCCTTGATGTTAAGTAATGGTTATGGTTGGCTACCTAGAGTTTTACTTAACTCATCTATTAGCCAAAATGATGTTAACCTTTTATGTGAATATATAGATGGAGACTCAACAGAATATATTAACGAAATAAATTTGAATGGTAGTTATACAATCGATTTATATTCAATCTACTCTTATGAATCATACCGAGATAAGAATGAATTAATAAAAAGTTTTAATTCTAGACTTGAAAATAATAAAAATTGTATTGCTTCTTTAGCTACCAAAATGGGAATGTTTTGTTATGAGGCTTTAGAGTTACCTTCAGAAGGTGATAACTACCCAATTGGTTATGATGGTGAAACAAAAATGGGAGATTATTATCGTTTTATTGTTCCGACAGTATTTTTAACAATAGATGACATCCCTGTCCCTCTTCGAAATTATATTGTTGTCTCAGACACGCTTGATTTTACAAAAGATAGGCTACTGGATAACGATAAAATTAGTGAGTATTTTCCGCGTATGTACCATGACTAAGGTTATGGGCTATTAAGCGAAAAAATAAAACAAGGCAAAGCTAGGAAAGAATCATAAATAACCGCCATCTTTACGTAACGATGGCGGTTACTACTGTGTAAACTTCAGTCTTTAATATTCAATCTCACTCTTTTTGGGCTACTTCCCCAACAAGTGTAAAAAGTGAATATGTTTTTCGTACTGATCAAGAATATCGTGAATGATCTGCTCTTTTGCCCAGCCCATCACATCGTAGTCTTGCCCACCTTCTTTTAAGTGAATTTCAGCGCGGTAGTAGCGTTGCTCTTCACTCTTTTCATCATCACTTTCTGTGCCCATACCCGCTAAGGCAAATGACGGTTGAATATAGTAACGGAGGCGAACTTCGTATAAAAAGTTCATATCTTCGCCTAAATCGACCTCAAAACCTATTCGGTCATCTTTATCGGTATGGATATGGCATACAGTACCTTGTTTAGCCAGTTCTTCAGAGACCATTTCCATTGATGGCTTCACAGATTCTTCCATAAAGCGCTTAACATGTGCGCGTTTAGGGAAATATACGATGTTGCGTAAACGCCTTTGCCATGGAATAGGGTTACGACTGGCGGTTGGGGCGATGGTCGCTAATTGCTGGCTATCGCGTTTATACGCATCAACTCGAAGTGCTTTAAATAACCCATAAATAGAGGCCAGTAACACCATCGCAAACGGTAGCGCACTGGCTATTGTCAGTGTTTGCAAGGCTTGCAAACCACCGGCTAACAGCATGGTAATGGCAACGACACCCATTAACCCAGCCCAAAAAATACGCTGCCAAATTGGGGTATTTGAGTCACCACCAGAGGCTAGGGTATCAACGACCATAGCGCCTGAATCTGCTGAAGTAACAAAGAATACAATTACCATCAACATAGCAAAAAAGGAGAGCACAGAAGAAAATGGGAAGTAATTAAGAAACTCAAATAAAGCGAGAGACACATCAGCTTGTACCGTATCTGCTAATAGTGTTGCGCCTTTATTTTTGATTAAATCTATCGCCGTGTTACCAAAGAACGTCATCCACATCAATGTGAACCCTGCAGGGACGAATAATACGCCCATGACAAATTCACGGATGGTGCGGCCGCGGGAGATACGTGCAATAAACATCCCGACAAATGGTGACCATGATAACCACCAACCCCAATACAGTAAGGTCCAACCCCCTAACCAGCCACTGGACTTAGGTTCATACGCATATAAATTAAAGGTTTTAGTGACGATCTCTGATAGATAACCCCCCGTATTTTCAACGAAAGATTTAAGCAGAAGCACTGTTGGCCCTAAAGCAACAATAAGTACCAGTAATAAGAAAGCAAGGCCAAGGTTGAGTTCAGATAAAATACGGATACCTTTATCAAGGCCTGAAACCACAGAAAGTGTCGCTAAACCCGTAAAGGTGATAATTAAGATCACCTGTACAGTTTCATTCACAGGCCAACCAAACAAATGGTTTAAACCTGCGTTTACTTGTAGCACACCGAACCCGAGAGAAGTGGCAACACCAAATACGGTACCGACAACGGCAAAGACATCAACCGCATGACCAATAGGGCCATAAATTCGCTCACCAATAATTGGGTAAAGGGCGGAGCGTAATGTGAGAGGGAGGCCGTGGCGATAGCTAAAAAACGCTAAAATTAATGCGACAATGGCGTAAATCGCCCAAGCATGTAACCCCCAGTGGAAGAACGTTAAGCGCATAGCCTCTTTAGCGGCTTCAACCGTTTGTGCTTCACCGACCGGTGGGTTGAGGTAGTGCATTACGGGTTCTGCAACCCCAAAGAACATTAAGCCGATCCCCATACCTGCGGAGAACAGCATCGCAAACCATGACACATAGCTAAAATTTGGCAGGGCATGGTCTGGGCCCAATTTTATTTGCCCGTAACGGGAGAGTCCCAGATAAGTCACACTCAAAAGAATAATTGCGACAGCAAGAATGTAGAACCAACTTGCGTTATTGAATAAATTTTGTTGAAGATGACTTAGATGAGATTCTGCGACTTCTGGCATCAAAGCGGCAAAGCCAACGATAACCAAAATAATAATGGCAGAGCTATAAAACACAGGGGGACTAATTTTAGAACGAACTTTTTTAGAATCAGTAGCAATTTGACTCATAACAACCTTCTTTTGTTTTATTTTATTTTTGGCATACCGAAATCGACAAAGTATGCAGCGAGCTGTCCTTCTTAATGAAACAATGAATAATTGCGAAAAGGTTCCCTAAGGAAACAAGATAGAAAGAACAATAATATGGTGTTGATGACAGGCTAAACTGCCTAAAGTAGTAATGAAATCCGAGTCTTTGCCACCTTCATAAGTTAAAAAATAGGCGGTTATACTGCCATGATATAGATGAATGATCAACAAAAGTGGGAAATAAGATTAAATAAGGGATGAAAATATCATGTTAATTATCATTAAATTAATAGTTAATGATGCACTATTTACATGTTTTACCAATAAGTTAACGCAAATACGTGAAAGTAAGTGCTAGGTAAGTAAAAAGCACAGATAAATTGGGATGAAAATGTAACTAACGTAATTGGCTATCCTTACTGGCACGTCGATTATAGCCGCTAAACGTAGATTGTTTTTTATCTAATTCATTTTGGCAGTTAACACAGAATTTAACGCCGGGTAATGCTAAGCGGCGGGCTTCAGGAATGGCTTCACCACACTCCTCACAAAACTCGGCGCTTTCACCGGAGTGTAATTGCCGTCGCGCTTTTGCTACCGCATCATCAAGAGTGGCATCAATTTGTTCTTGAACGGCATCTTCATTTGCCCAACCATTTGCCATTATTCACCTCTATTTGATTAAATCTTGACCTTCTATCAATATAGGGACGAGAGAATTTAATTCAAGGGCAATTATTACTCTAAAGATAATGTCATGTAAATGTGGTCCATTCCGTCTTCATCATACATTTCGCCTTCAGTTTGATACCCAAGGGTATGGTAAAAATCAATGGCCGTATGTTGTGCTGAAAGAGCAATCTTAGGGTAATGGTGGGAGCGACCATATTGTTCTACAAATTTCATTAGTTCACGTCCAAGCCCTTTGCCGCGGTGTGGCTTTTGTACTGCGACACGACCAACTTTGATGAGAGTGTCTTCAAGTAGTACGCAGCGTAATACAGCTGCTGGCTGATCATTTAAATACAAAACCACATGTAATGCGGATTCATCATATTCATCGACATCGATATCAGCGGGGAACCCCTGCTCTTGAGTAAAAACTTGTTGGCGCAGACTGAAAGCATCGGTAAGGAGTTCTGGGTTTGCGTACCCAATACTGTGTTTAATTTGCATTAGTTTTCCTAATTGCTAATGAATAAGAAGTGTAATTATATCGTGGAATGGCGAACTAGTTAGGCGGGTTTTGTTGTTTTTTTTTGCACCAAATAAGAATGCAGGCATTTAAAGCCCACATTCTTGAAGAGAACTGAGGAGAAAATTATTTTTTATCAGTTTCAGCGTCATTTTCTGCTTTGAGCGATTCCGTTTTTTCTTTCATATCGGTTGCTACTTCATCGGCTTTATTAATCGCATCTGTTTTGACTTCTTGGCTTAGCTCTGACGCGTTTTGTTTCAACTCTTCAGCTTTATTTTTTGCATCTTCAGTCAGTTCATTGGCTTTTTTTTCACCATCTTCTTTTAATTGCTGTGCTTTTTCTTCTGCTTGTTTAACGGTATCACTTGGTTTTGGGGAGTCATCACAACCAGCGATAACAGTAACAAGACCCGCGAAAAGAAGTGAAGTAATGAGTTTTATATTCATAAACATATCCTTAGCACGATGTAGGTAAAAACATTATTAAATCCCGATATTGGCATGATTGCCAATGTGTATATTTAACTATAGTTGAAATTAAGAGTATTATAAACCAAATATCTAACGCACTGAAATGTAAAGATGTTTTTAGAATTTGGATTCGGATTGAAACCTATTTTTTGGGAAAATAATCGTTTGTTCCATGCTATAGCGCTATAAAAGGTAGATAATCAAGCTAAACTGATCGAAACTTAATAGTTAAATAAATAATGAAAACAAATGTATGTTTTAGATAACAAAGGAATAGCAATATGGCGTACTATTATTCGTTGATTATTTTAAAGTTTATTATCGGTTTTGCCATTGTTATCATTCATATGAATCTATCGGGAAAAACGCAGCTTTCTCAAATGACTCCTATTGATTTCATTGGTAATTTCGTCTTAGGGGGCATTATTGGCGGGGTGATTTACAGTGATACTATCCCATTGTACCAGTATGTGACTATTTTAATTATTGGTGTTTTGTTTATTAGCTTTTTAAACTTTTTAACAAAAAGATTTAATTTTTTTCGTAATGTGGCGATTGGTAATCCCATACCCATCATTAAAAAAGGCCAATTTATAATGGAAAACATTTTAGAGAAAGCCAATAAGATAGACCTTATCAATATTTCATCTCGAATTCATGCGCAAGGAATTCACTCTTTTCAAGAGATTTATTATGCACAAATAGAGCCCGATGGGCAGTTAACTATTATTTGCGATGAAAAAAATATGCCATCAGTGATCCTGATAAAAGAAGGGGTTATTAGAAGCTATGGTTTGGAGTCCATCGAAAGAGATGAAAGCTGGTTAATGCAGCAAATTGAATTACAAGGCATTGAATCAATAAGTGATATTTTCTTGGCTGAATTTTGGCGCGGTGAAGTCACGTTTATTTTGCGAGATGGTAAAATAAACCGCAAAAATGCACAGCATCTAAAAGTTATTGCTTAAATGAATAGGTCGGTGAAATACAAAAAATATTTCACCGACAGAGGCTTAATTATTTTTTCAAATCATCATAGAGCATTAATGAGGATTTATTATCTGGGTCACCAATATATCGAGGCTGAGGCTTAAATGATTCATTAAATAGGCTTTTTTCAGGTTCAAATCCAGTATAGTTTAAACCCGCTAAATCAGACCAAGCATAGATAAAGTCCATATTACTGAACGGTCGAGTTGTTTTATCATTCAAATCAAATTGATGAGTTGATAACCACTCGGGTGATTGCCAAACTAGGAAAGGCACATTATAAATGACTTTACTCGGCTTACCTTCACTACGCCCTAACATTTCATGGGGCGGGGTATCATAAACATCTTCACCGTGGTCCGAGAAAAATACCAAAAAACCATTTTCTTTTGAAGAATCAAAGTCTTTGATTAATGTTGAAACAACATAGTCATTATAATGTTGTGCGTTATCATACGCATTATAATCTTTTACTTCGTCCTCATTTAAATTAGCGGGAACTACGCTATCTTTGTCTTTGAAAATAGCTTTATCTTCAGGATAGCGGAATTCATAGCGCATATGAGTCCCTAACAGATGAACAACGATAAATTTCTTTTCAGCAGGGTCTGCAAGTGCTTCTTTGAATGGAGAAAAAACCACGTCATCATAGATACGTGAGCTTTGAGCCATATCATTATTCAAATAATATTGCTTATCTGTTTGGCGAGAGAACGCAGTTAATAAGGTATTACGTTCAGTCATTGTCTGCTGGTTGGTGATCCAAAACGTTTTAAAGCCCGCTTGCTTCATCATATTCATTATAGAAGGGCGTGAATTGAACAGTTCAGGTTCAGTTTGTGTCGCAAACGTCAGAATTTGCTGTAGCGCTTCAATGGTATAAGGTCGTGATGTCACAACATCATTGAATACTGATAAGTTGTTAGGATAATCCCTTGCAAGTTCTTCTAACTCAGGCGTGGTTGGGCGTGAATAACCATACAGGCTCATTCTATCGCGGCTGGTGGACTCACCAATCACTAATACAAATGTACGTGGTGTATCACCGTTTGCATCGACGAAGTTTTCTAGTGGCGGAATTTTACTGTTGTCACGGATTAGCTCTTCCATGTTTGCCAACTGGTTTTTATATAAAAAGTAACCGCTAACAAATTGCCATGGTGCAGCATAGGCGAGTTTACTATTCAAATAAGACGCAACATTAGCCATTGGTCGGTCTTGTTTTATCCCTTTGTTATAATAAGGAATTCCGAATAAAATAACTAAAATCAGTAATGAAATACCAATTCGCCCTGGTTTGGGTAATGTGACAGGTTTTAGACGCGTCCAAAGGAAAATCGCCACGACAGTATAGGCGAGTATGACGCCTAGGACTTTGAAGCTAAAATATTGCTTAAGAAATTCACCAGCTTCATTGGTATTAGTTTCAAACATGACGAACATGACACTTTGCGATATTTGGTGGCCATAAACCACAAAATAGGCGAGTGCGACAACAGAGGATAGCCAAAGAACAATACCTATCATCCCAGCAACTAATTTGATTCTTTTTGGGAACAATAAAGCAGGGATTAGCCAAAGGGAACTATAAAGTAGTGAGTCTCTAAGGCCAATGGAGTTACTTTGCCCTGTTACGAGCACATACAGCTGTAATAACGATGAAAAATACCAAAAGTAGATTAGTAACCAGAACAGAGAGATCCAGCTAAACTTTTCCGAGTGTGTAGTGTTACTCATAGGTTTTTAAACTCTTGTTTTCTATTATTGTTAAGTCGAATTGAAAAATAATTGAGAAATCGATTTTTAGATATGAAGATGTAATTTAAGTTCCCCATACTCGTCATCTTTCAAGATGCAGGGGTGTTAACTGCACTCCGCTCGCCAAGTCACATAGTTTACCTATGCTCCTTGCCTATTGTCATTTGTCGCCTACCTGCCTCTTGAAATATTTAGAGTATGAATCGTCATCTTTCAAGATGCAGGGGGTTAACTGCACTTCTGAGCCAAGTTACAGCTCGAAACTGTTTCTATGATATTGCATTATAGACAATGTTTTATACGTTGATAGGTCGTGTATTCAATATAGAGATCATCACAATAGGTAATGCTCCCGCTCGATGAATGTGCCGATGATTTTATCATGCATTTCAGGCGACTTCGAGTAACCTAACGTCTTACGGTTAAGACGCTTTAAGCGATTTCTTAAATTCAAATTCTCTCTTTCTATTCGTTGGGTATAAAACTTACTTGCTACGTGTTTTTGTTTAGGCAATATCTCATAAGCACTGAACTTATCCGTGCACCAAAAAGCCACATTAAACCTAGACAGTAAAGCCAGTAACTGACGAAGAGTTCTCTTGTTTCGACGACCAAATGTATGAGCAATAATCCGTTTTAGGCGAGGTTCCCAGGCATACCAAAGCCAGCGTTGTTGTTTCTTATTAGCCACAAAAGACCACTGTTCATCAACTTCGCAAAGGAGTTCAATCTGCAAATTATCAAGAGGTAAAGAAGTTACCTGCTTCGGCGAGAGTTTTTTAAAGTACGAACAACCGCATTAATGCTGATATGAAGGGCCCTAGCAGTATCACGAATACCGGCATTATTCATCGTGAGGTCGATAATTTTATCTTTAGTTCCGGGTTGGCAAGCACGATATTTATAATCGAGTTGGAAGCTTCGGCAGCAATTTTGGCAGCGATAACGTTGATGACCAGTGCTCCCTAGGCCATGTTTTTTCACTGAGGGAGTTTGTTGACAAAATGGGCACCTTACATCGACTTTAGCCATGAATATTCTCCGATAAATTACCCTATATTACAGGTTAATCACCGGATTGAATACATGACCCGTTGATACTAAAACAGTAAAATCTTGAATTATTGTTTAATAATATTTCATTCAGTTGATATTATCTTTTAACCTATTTATGGTGTATAAAAATTTGACCAACATTATCAATAAAGGGTGAGAGCAACTTATGTTAGACAACTCATTTGTGGCTTTTTTGAAATCATCCTTATCAATCAGGGTGCTGCTCTCATTATTAATTATTATTGATGGCACAATGATTCTAAAGCCTGTGTTAAGTGCTTATACCGACTATATTGATTGGCGTGAGTCTGGGCTGACACAGTGGTTGAAATCACTCGGTTTTATGAAACTGCTGGATATTCCTCGTTTTCTATTGGGGATTTCGCTTATCTTCCTATCGCTATTTATGGTTAATGGAGCCCGTATCGCCTGGGTGTTCTCATTATTTTTACTTGGAATTATTTCATTTGTTGATTTGAGGTTAGCGCAAGAAAACATTCACCAAGGTTATTTCTCGCTCTTTTTATTAATTGCATTGTGTGTGTTTTGGAAGCTATATCATCATCATAGCTTAACTAGTGCAGGGTTTGTGGCGATCACGTGTATTATCGCATTGTTGCTTTACTCCATTTTTGGCACTTTATACATTGGTAATGAATTTTCGCCAGTGGTTAAAGATGGCACTACGGCCTTTTATTTTGCTTTAGTATGCATGACGACGGTCGGGTTTGGTGACATTGTACCGGTCACCGTGGATGCGCGTGTGTTCACGGTGACAGTGATTATTTTAGGGATCACAATTTTTACCACTTCAGTGGTTTATATTGTTGGGGTGTTAGCAAAAGGCACGAAAGAAATTGTGCGTAAGAGGTTTTCTTATATGAAAAATCATTATGTGGTGATTGGTAGCACACCGATGGCCGTCAATGTTTATCAAGGGCTGAAAAAACGAGAGCTACCTGTAGCCGTGATTTGCCAAGAAAACCATCGTAGCCATTATCCAGAAAAAGATAACATTGTAACGGGCGACCCCACCAGTTCGGAATTGCTTGCAGCAGCAAACGTAAAACATGCTAAGTGCGTACTGGTGATGACGGATAGCGATTCGCTCAGCACTTTTGCCCTATTGGGCGTGAAAGAACAAGCGGGTGTTGAGGGCACTGTGAAAACCGTGGTGTTAATTAACCAAGAAAGTAATATGGATAAAGTTCGCTTACTTAAACCTGATATGTTGTTTTCATTATCGACCTTAGGTTCAGAGGTTTTGATGCAAGTGCTTTGCGGTGAAGCAATATCGAGTGACTCTATTAGTGATATGCTGTTGAACAAAGTTGCAAAAAGCTAACCTCAAAATAAAAACAACAGGAATTGTGCTTCATGCTAAGTGCTCAACAAGTGAGTTGCCATCGGCAAAATAGGGTGTTATTCCATCAACTTGATTTTATTGTGCAGCCCAGTGAAATCTTACAAGTTGAAGGGCCTAATGGAGCGGGAAAAACAACCCTGCTACGTATGATGGCTGGGTTATTAAAACCCGATGAAGGTGCGGTCTGTTGGAATAATCAATCGATTGATAAGCTAAAAGAAGAATTCACTCGCCATTTACTTTATTTAGGCCACAAACCTGCGGTTAAATCGTTACTGACACCTTATGAAAACCTCAAGTTTTATTATCAAATGCACCATAAAGGGCATGAAGGCGAGCGGATTTGGTCTGCTTTAGAGGAAGTTTCATTAATCGGTTATGAAGATATTCCTGTTAGTCAACTTTCTGCAGGGCAACAACGGCGCGTTAATTTAGCCAGGCTATGGCTAAGCGAAGCCCCTCTGTGGATACTTGATGAGCCTTTCACCGCAATTGATGTGGCGGGAGTCGCTCGTTTAACAGAACGTTTTCATCAGCATGCAGAGCAGGGGGGTATTATTTTGTTTACCTCTCACCAAGCGATGTCAGGGCAATTTGGTTCACTAAAACTGACGGGTGGGGTTGAATCATGTTTTGGTTATTAATTAAACGGGAGCTTAAAATTGCTTTCCGAGGTTTTTCTGAGCTCGTTAACCCGTTGTGGTTTTTCTTAATTGTTATCACATTATTTCCGCTTAGTATCGGTCCTGAGCCTCAATTATTAGCGCGTATTGCCGTTGGGGTATTTTGGGTCGCGGCTATTTTGTCTTCACTATTATCACTAGAGCGTTTATTTAAGGATGACTATCTTGATGGCTCCCTTGAGCAATTGTTACTTGCGCCACATCCTTTATTTATAACCGTATTTGCTAAGGTGATCGCCCACTGGCTAGTAACTGGGTTGCCATTGATCTTGTTATCTCCGGTTGCGGCATTAATGTTGTCTTTTAGTGCAGACACGCTATTGGTGTTGGCGGGTACTTTATTACTAGGGACGCCGGTATTAAGTTTTATTGGCGCGATTGGTGCGGCATTAACGGTTTCCTTAAAAAAAGGCGGGGTTTTAGTTAGTCTGCTCGTTTTGCCGCTTTATATTCCAGTGCTTATTTATGCAACGGGTACGATGGAGGCACATAGCTTTAAAATGCCTCTCGATGGCTATTTTGCCATTCTTGCCGCGTTATTTGCAGCGAGCATTACCTTTTCTCCTCTCGCTATCGCCGCTGCATTGAAACTGAATATAAGTAATAGTTAGATATTTTTCCTTTCACAGAATATAAGGGCAAAGTAAAACTGCCCTTGAGGTTGTTGACAAAGCGGGATAAAGCGTATTTTTTCCCGCTTTGTGTTATCAGCCGAAAATCAATAAATTGTTTTTCCTTGTTTATTTTCTAGCCTTGGCGAACTGGCTTTAAACACAACGACCGTTATTAATCAACTTTCAGGTGAGATCAGTGGACAAAATACCCGGATAACTGCCAAAAATGATATCAACCTGACCAGTGCGACGAATACGCAAACGGTGGATGGCAAAAATGAAAGTAAAGGTGGCTCAATCGGTGCGGGTATCAGTACAGGCGGTTGGAATGTCAATGCGAGTGTGAATAAAGGCAGCGGATTTGAAAAGAGTGACAGCCAGTTTTATACCGACACAGAAGTGACCGCTGGCATTCACGCCCAGCTCGATGGTGCGGTCATTAGCAGTTAGGCAAACAAATCACGGATATTGCGGGACGGATGCAAGTCTTAGAAAATACTGGGACTTGCATTAATAAACTTATCTCTCACCAGCCAAATAGCAAATTAGAAATTTGGGTGTTAAGTGATTTTGTAATAAATTTCTAGTTAAAATAAAATCTGTTTGGATATTATTAAAAATAAAGGAAAAAATTTATTCTTTTATATGCTTTATTTTAAAATAATTATTTTCGTAGGTTCTTATTATTATCTATTACATGGCTTATTAAAGACTCACCAGGAAAATCAGCCATAATTATCCCGACAGAGCGTTTCATATTTAGGCTATTATAATATTTTAATTTATCTCGAGTTAGAATATTTGTACCTTCAAAGGAAATTGTACAAATACCAGCACAAGATGTTCTAGGGAAATCCGGATAACTATCTTTCCATCCTGGAGTGGTTAAGCCGGTAGAAAGACGGGGTGCTGAGGTACCTGGAGATGAATGCCCGCTTGCAACAAAATAAGGAAACGAACCGCCAGAGCCACTCAAGTAATTGATATAGATTCTATTATTATTTCCATTACTTGCACGGTCTAATTGTGTTTTTACTGCCTCCCATTTTGAATATAAATGCCAATTGGTTTTTAAATGGAAATTATCTTGTATACTTGTAAGTTCGTAAGCTAAACCATAATTATGAAAAGCAGCATTATTGCTAAGTATCATATATTTTCCCCTAACATCACCTAATTTTGTATCCATAGACTGTAAATTAAAATATTTATCTTTATATAATTCAATGTAATACTCTAATGTTTTATTCATGGGGCGAGTGTTATTATTGTCAGGGGCTATTTCTTGTTTTAACCTAAAAATAATGGTTTCAGAAGGGTTTTTTGATAAAAAAATATTAATGGAATTCATAAAATCACCAAACATAACATCAAGAAATATACTACCATGATGTAGGGCAAATGCATTACTCGTATGCCTCACCCTGATATCAAATACTCTAATACCATATTCTAATTGTTGGTCAAAATTTAATGCTTGTGTTGACACACTATCCACAAAATTTTTATATGCAGCACTATCATGAGTCCCAGGTAATGCTATTTCGGAAAGCATTATATCATCTCTAAGAGTATCCATCCATTTAGGCTTCGCCGTAAATCCATCAGAAGCGCTTCTGTAATAAGCAGAATCTAAATGAGCAAAAATTGAAGGGCTAAATATTAATAAGAGTAAAAGATATAGTCTATTTTTCATTATGAACACCTTTAAGTTATATTAAACGACGTCGTTACTATAACGACAAGAATATTCACAAATAAAAAATTAATGCATAATAAAAAATAAAAGTAGCGTATATATATTGTATGGTTATTTTTTGTTAAATGAATACAGATTTTATTTTAACTACTTATTATTTTTCACGCGTGTATTTTTTTATGATTAAATTTAACTCAACCAATTGATTTTTAGGTAATATTTAATTTATCAATAATATTGAACAACTAATGGATAAGAGGTGATATATTATCTGAAGTATCACTTCAGTATGTTAGTTTAAGAAAAAATGTATAAAAAGGTAGCGTATAATGCCTCATATCTTACAGTTAGATAGTGATAATTTCTCAAGCACACTTTACCCTCTAGGTCAGGAAGAGCATCAAACGGTAGTTGTTTATTTTTCGGCATCTTGGTGTTTGCCTTGTAAAAGCATGCACCCTATTTTCATTAAACTTTCTGAGCATTTTCAACAAAATAATATTGTTTTTGGTCTTGTGGATATTGCTCAGTCACCCATTTTGGCTCCTAAATATGGTATAAAATCAGTGCCGACAATTGCGATTTTCCAAGATACTCGTTTAATCGATATTATTGCTGGAGAAGTGTCATTTAATTGTGCATTAATGGTATTGAATAAAGTACTTGGGAAGCGTTAATGCTCAGCGAATATATTTGAAAATAATGATAAGTCATTCACAATGCTGATACTGATATTAGAAGGGTTATTGATAGGTTGCCTACTTGGTTTAACGGGAGCCGGTGGTGGTATTCTTGCTGTTCCAGCGTTAATGGCAAGCCAAAATTGGAGTGTGGCATTAGCGGCACCCGTTGGTCTTTTAGCGGTTACAATTGCTGCATTTATTGGTGTTGTTCAGGGCCTTATAAAAAATAACATTCGCTATAAAGCGGCTATTTGGATAGCATTATTGAGCATTCCTTCCGCTAAATATGGTGTTTATCTTGCCCATGTTACCCCACCAGTTTGGTTAACGCTTGCTTTTAGTTTCGTTATGATTTATGTCGGATGCCGTATATTTTTCAATCGAGCATATGTGCAGAATGATGCTCATTGTATAATTAATAAAGACACTGGAAAATTTATTTGGAATACTAAAACTGCTTTAATCTTGGGGGGCATTGGTGTTGTTACTGGGTTACTTACTGGGCTGTTAGGTGTGGGAGGTGGTTTTATTATTGTTCCTGCATTGCGAAAATTCACTAATTTAAATATGAAGAGTATTATTGCAACATCATTAATGGTCATTTTTTGTATTGGTAGTATTAGTATTTTCATTAATGTCTGGAATGGGTTCCAGTACCCTAAAGAAATTAGTCTTGTTTTCATTGCTTCTTGTGTTATTGGTTTATTAATTGGTCGATTAATAACACATTATATTTCCAATAAGGCTATCCAAATATTATTTTCAAGTGTTGTTATCTTTGTTGCTCTATGGTTGATTTTATCAGTACTGATTGAATTAAATGTTATTTAACATAGATATTAAATATCAAACAATTAAGTGGTTTTTTATAATTCATGCGGCATGTGTCACTATTTTGAATTATCAGTCATTTATTCTCCTTAATGAAAGTGAAATTGATTTATCTTCAAGCTCAAAGAGGTATAATGAATAATCGCATTTTTTCTACCCAGATAATAGCAAAATGGATTGCTAATATATTCTTCCGGGTAATCATTAAAGGTTGACTAGTATAATTATGACAAAACAAGATAGCTCAACAACGATAATTGATATAGCAAAACGTGCTAATGTAACTGATATTACAGTTTCTAGAGCATTTAATCATCCTGAGATGGTAAAGAAAGAAACTCGAGATAAAATATTAGCTATTGCGCAAGAACTCAATTATGTCCCAAACCTTTTTGCGCGTAATCTGAAAAATAAAAATAGCCGTATAATAGGTGTGGTCACTGACAGTACATTTAACCCATTTTATGTGGTGCTTATTCAAACAGTTTCACGCTTAGCGAAAGAAAAAGGCTATCAAGTCATGATTTTTGATTCAGATAGCGATGAAAAAGCAGAAAAAACAGCAATTGAAACGTTAGTCAGTTACAAGGCGAGCGGTATTCTACTATCGCCAGTTCGTGATGATAAAGACTATCAACCAAGTTACTTATCATTAATTGACCAACACAATGTGCCTTTGGTTTTTGTTGACCGTTCAATTTATGGTTATCAAAATAAGTATTCGGGTTTATTCTTGAAAAACTTTGAAATAGGTGCTTTAACAGGAAAATTTCTTAACCAACAAAATAGTGAGAATACACTTATTGTTTCAGGGCCAGAAGGCTCCGAAATTAGTTTATCCCGTTTAGCGGGGATATATGAAAATTTTCCAAATAGAAAAAGCATCAATGTCTTATACAGTAGCTATATGTTTAATAAGAATGATGAAGATTATTTAAGGAAAAAAGTCCAAGAGCTGTACACACCTAATATGTATATAGTTGGGTTGAATGGAATTATTACAGCTGGAATGTATAAAATCATTTTAGAATTAGGCCTTTCTTGCCGCTATTTTTCTGTTGATTTACCTCCCTATGCAGATACTTACCATTTATCTATTTCTGGTGTACACCATGATTCGGTATATCTTGGTGAATTAACAACTGAGTTATTGTTTTCTGAGATAGAACGAGATTCACATAAAGATCATAAAACAAAACAAATATTTGTTGATGGGAAACTTGTTGTTTATTAATAAGAATCAGAAATAAAGTACGTTATGATTTTTATATGTACTCTAAAGAATTTGAGTTGCATATGAGCACAGTTAACATACATGTAATTTAATGTATGAAAAATATAAATAGGCAGGTAACGATACCTGCCTATTTTAATGGTTATGAGAAACTATTCATTTAGCGTTTCATTGAACTAATTAAGGTCGCCCCCCAAATAATTAGGCCTTTTACAATATATTGAACATAAGGTGAAATACCTAATAAATTTAAACCATTATTGAGTACACCTAAGATCATTGCGCCAATGAGTGTGCCAATGATCATACCACGGCCCCCTGCGATTGAAGCACCGCCGAGTACGACTGCAGCAATTGCATCTAACTCAAAGCCTACGCCTGCATTGGGTTGCCCGCTCATGACTCGAGAGGTAAATATTAACCCAGCGAAAGCCGCAGTAAAACCGCTAATGACGTAAACTAACATTTTATAACGTTCAACGCGGATACCACTTAGACGAGCGGCTTCTTCATTACCGCCTATCGCGTAAATATAGCGGCCAAAAGAGACATGATTTAGTACAACATAGAAAATAAGATAAAGGCCAAGCATTAATAAAATAGGAACTTGGATCCCCATTAATTCTTCTCGTCCCCAAAACGCAAACTCTTGAGGTAATCCTGAAACTGGGTAGCCACCGGTATAAATTAAGGCGAGGCCTTTAGCAATGATCATGGCACCCAAGGTGACAATGATGGGCGGCATTTTACCATAAGCCGCTAAAATCCCATTAATAAAGCCAAAAGCAACACCGGATAATAACCCCAGAGCAATGGCTGCATAAGGATCCATTCCATAATATTTCATTAAGCCAGCCATCAAGGTTCCAGAAAGTGCCATAACAGCACCAACGGATAAGTCAATTCCACCAGTTAAGATAGCAAATGTCATACCGATAGCGATAATGGCATTGATAGAAACCTGACGAGCAATAGTAGAAAGGTTATTTACAGTTAAAAAATGTTCATTAAAAATGGACATGCAGACAAATAAAAGAATTAAACCAACAAGTGGTAAAAATGCAGGTATTTTAGTTAACTTAGAAAAACTAAACTTATTTTTAGTTAATGGAATTGCACTTTGATTAGACATAGTCGTTATCCTATATAATATTGCCGGCCGCATGTACCATGATCTGAGTTGAGTTTATTTCATCTCCAGTTAACTCAGCGGCAATTTCGCCATCTCGAAAAACCAAAACTCTATCACTGACACCAATAACTTCTGGTAGCTCCGATGAAATCATAATAATGGAAATTCCTTTTTCAGTTAGAGAGCGCATTAACTGATAAATTTCTGATTTTGCCCCGACATCAATTCCTCGAGTGGGTTCGTCGAAAATAAGAATTTTGGCTTGTTTATTTAGCCAGCGAGCAATAACAACCTTTTGTTGATTTCCACCACTTAAAGTAGAAACCGCAGTGTGAGGCTCTGGTGTTTTAACTTTTACTTGGGAAATTAGATCAATAGATAAAGTGAGTTCTTTTTTATTTTGAATTAAAAATAATTTTTGAGCGTGATTGTTTAACCATATATTTTCTTTAACGGAGAAGGGTAATACAAGACCTTGGGTTTTTCGGCTTTCGGGTAATAAACCGATACCTAATTGCAGCGCAGCCGCAGCCGATTTAACTTTAACTTCTTTGCCTTCTAAAATAACTTTTTTCTTGTATGCTTTGTCAGCACCAATCATGGCAAGAATAGTCTCTGTACGACCGGAACCGACCAACCCCGCAAGCCCCAGAATTTCACCTTTTTTTAATTGAAGGTGGTTAGTTGGGCTATATGAGAAGCGCTGAATTTCAGCATCTAAGATGACTTCTTGCTCGTTGAATTGGCGTTTATGAGGATAAATATTTTCAACTTCACGGCCAACCATCATTTCGATGATAACGTCTAAATCTGTTTCATCAACCTTACGTGACCCAATATATTGTCCATCACGCAGTACACTGATTGTGTCACAGATTTCATAAATTTCTTCTAAATGATGTGAAATAAAAAACATTCCAACCCCTTTAGCTTTTAAATCACGCATTACATCGAATAAATGATTTGCTTCATTGGGGGTTAATGTTGCAGTTGGTTCATCTAATACTAAAATTTTAGCGTCTAAAGATAATGCCTTTGCGATTTCAACAAACTGCTGTTCAGCGATACTTAAATGGCTAATAGGTTCATCAATATTAATGTTGACACCCAGCTCAACTAAGATTTCCTGTGATTTTTTTCGCATTAATTTTCTATCTAATAAACCAAACTTATTTTTTAACTCTCGATTTAAAAATATATTTTCAAAAGCATTTAAATAAGGAATAAGAGAAAATTCTTGGAAAATAATACCTACGCCAGCTTTGATTGCATCTCTGTAGTTATGAAAGGTGTGCTCTTTGCCTTCAATCAGGATTTGTCCGCTGTCAGGTTTATGTATTCCACATAACACTTTCATTAGCGTTGATTTACCTGCGCCGTTTTCACCTAATAATGCGTGAACCTCTCCTTTTTCGAGGGAAAGATTAATATTATCTAACGCCTTAACCCCAGGGAAAGTTTTGCTGACATCTTTTAATGCTAATAATTGCATCATATTGCTTCCCTATATTTCTCAACTGCTTAAAAATGGGTAACAAAGCCATTTGGAATTTTTATTCCAATATGCATTTAATAATTAATATTTATGAAAATGTATTGCACCGAACATCAGAAATACAGGTGCAATACATCGGTTATTGATAACTAGCGATTACCAGTGGAAATCTTTTGCATTGGTTTTATCGATCAATTTAACATCAATTGGGACTTCTTTAGGAACATTGGCACCCCAGTATTTTGCTAAACCCATTGCTAAACCAATACGCACTTGATCACGAGGGAATTGCGCTGAAGTTGCAATAAATGGAGAGTTGCCTTTGGCAATTTCAGCAACAGCTTCAGGAGAACCGTCAACACTCACTAATTTGACATCACGACCAGAAGACTCAATCGCTGCTAGTGCACCTAAAGAACCGACATCGTTAACACTGAAGATCCCATTGAGAGTTGGATTCGCTTGCAGCATATTTTCGGTAACGTTCATCGCAGTATCACGTTCTTGTTTACCGTTTAATTTAGTTACGATTTTAATATTTGGGTATTCTTTCATCGCCGCTTCAAAGCCGCGAACACGCTCAAGAATTGGTACGACAGGAATACCATCTAAAATGGCCACTTCACCTTTACCGCCTAATGCTTCACCTAAACGTTTACCCGCCATTAAGCCAGCATCATAGTTTTTAGAACCGACGAAAGAGTCAATTGGGCCATTTGCTTGTGCATCAATAGCGATAACCACAACGCCCGCTTTTTTCGCAGCCAGTACAGCCGTTTCTGCACCAACGCTATCGGCCGGATTAATTAGTAGAATATCGATTTTTTTCTGTAACATATCTTCGATATCACTGGTTTGTTTTGATACATCATGAGCCGCATCAGAGATGTATAGTTGTGCACCCATATCACCTGTTGCGCTCTCTAAGGCTTCCTTCATGGTGACAAAATATTCATTGTTTAATTCTTGAAATGACATACCCACTGAAACTGGCTTAGCGGTAGCGTTAAAAGCCATACCTAAAGTCAGTACACTTGCTGCTACAGCCAACTTTTTAAATTTACTCAGCATAAGATGTTCTCCTAAAAGAGCGTTTAATTATATGTAGGGTTTTTACTTATTTAGTGTTTATTTGAATTATCAATTATTACTACCAGTTAAAAATATGTTTATGGCTTGATGACGACTTTAATTGAGTCTGCCGATTTAGCCATGACAAAAGCTTCTTCCCAATCATCGATGGAATAGAAGTGGGTAACGATATCATCAGCGCTAACTAAGCCACGGCTAAATAGGTCAATAGCGACTTCATAACTATATGGGCCTAAGTGAGCTCCGCGGATATCAAGTTCTTTGCGGTCACCAATGATTGACCAGTCAACGGTTGTTTCTTTACCAAACACGCTAAACTCAACGAAACGACCAAGCTTACGGATCATTTCTAGCCCTTGAGTAACGCCAATTGGGGCGCCAGTTGCTTCAATATAAACATCGCAACCATAGCCTTCCGTCATATCTTTGACTAATTTGATGGCATCTTCTTTCAGTGGATTGATAACAACATCTGCACCAAATTTTTTCGCTAATTCAAGACGTTCATCAATCGCATCAATAACAACCAATTTTTTCGGTGTTTTTAATTTGGCGACTTGGATCATGCATAGCCCAAGTGGGCCTGCACCAGCAATGACGACGACGTCATTTAAATCGATATCACCACGGCGTACGGTGTGGATAGCACAAGCCATCGGTTCAATTAATGCGGCATCTTTATCAGATAGTTCATCAGGGATTTTGTGGATAATGGCACGCTCTGAAAAACGCATATATTCAGCCATACCACCATCGGCAACTTCTTTTTGGAAACCGTAAATATCATGGGTTTCACACATCCAATATTTGCCTGATTTACAGAAACGGCATTCCCAACACGGGACAATTTGCTCAGCTAAGATGCGGTCGCCTACCTTTAATTTGAATTTTTCAGCGGAACCTTCACCGAGTTCAGCAACGCGCCCATAAAATTCATGGCCAGGAACTACAGGTGCTTTAATCCATGGGTCATCACCCCAGAACATTTGAGCGCCATCATTGGCTTTACAGTCGCCAGCACAGATCCCACATCCATCAACTTTGATGACAACTTCTCTAAATCCTGGCGTCGGTCTTTTAATGTTTTCAAAGCGATAATCATGCGGTCCATGACAAACAACAGCTTTCATTTTTTCAGGTAGGTTACTCATGTTCTAAAACCTCTTTCTAGTTGTTAACCCTAATGTTGACGTCAACATTAAGCGTTTTTTTATAACGCATTTGCTTTAGTTTTTTAACGCTTAACTATCAATAATGATATGTATGTAAGAAAAATGGTTGTTTAATGTTATAGATAAAATAAATTCTTTTTAATATGACGACGTCGTCATTTTTGAAAATATGAATGTAAAAAACTAAAATTTGTGATTTAACCCCTAATTTTAGTCACCTAATTGAGTACTTTCATTGGAAAATGAGACTGTCAAAAATGATTTTTGTAACACAATGAAAATTATAATAAAAATCTTATTTCATTCCTTTTTTTAGTTTTTCAAGAAATGAATATGAAGCCGAGTATAATTATTTTAACTATTTTCAGAAGTGGATAATTTATGCAAAAACATTTCAGCTCACATTTTTATATGAAAACAAATTAAATTTACATTAAATAAAGAGACGTAAAATGGTTAATAGAACGTTATTTTTAATTTATAAAATTTAATTTAAAAAATTGAATAGAGTAATGGGGTATTTTTACGTGCTGTTAATTATATTTTCTTTGCAGATGTACCTAATGAACATTGAAGAAGGCATAAAAAAACAGCTTTATACTTTGTTATTGTATTTTGCCAATCTTGCAAAGTATAAAGCCAAATAGAGCCAAAGTTTAACTTCATTTTGTCAATAAAATCATTTTGTTATCTTGTTATAAATATGTGGAAGCCTCACGTCTTTATGTTAGACAATCATTGGTGCAATGATAAAACCGAAGGCGACACCTGCAATAATTCCACCTAGGCCTGGTAACATAAAGGGATGATTTAAAATATATTTTCCAACCCGAGTAGACCCTGTTGAGTCGAATTCAATTGCTGCTAATGATGTTGGGTAAGTGGGTAAGACAAATACTCCGGTGACGGCGACAAAAGAGGCCAAAATTGCCCATGTGGGAACATCTAAGGCAATAGCTAACGGAATAATTAATGGTGTTGTGGCACCTTGTGAATATAACAATGCACAGGTAAAAAACAGAACTAAAGCTAATAAAATAGGATATGCAGATAACACATCTCCAGCTATCGCTTTAATTTGGTCCATGTGTGCATCAACAAATGTCGTCCCTAAGGTAACAATACCCAATATCACTGCAAGTGAACTCATTCCTGAACGGAAAGTGGGTGCTAGAACGATTGAGTTTGGTGATGTTTACAGAATATCACCATCAAACATGCAGCACTTAACATGCAGATGATAATAATATCGCGAGTGCCCATAGGTTTACCGATATCAAAGCCGGGACGCAATTGCGGAAAGGCAGCAAGGATGACAATCGCGACAGTGGCAATGATAAACAAGACAACTGAAAACTTTTCTCTGGTGGTGCTTTCACCTGTTTTTTCTTCGTATTTATGGACTAAGCCCTTTTGTAAGCGCTCAAGATAAACTTCATCGTCTTCTAGTTCACAGCCTTGGCGTGATGCGATAAATGCCGCAACCATGGCTGCAACAAAAGAGGCAGGTAAGCAGACTGACATGACAACGATGAAAGTAACGCCATTACCTTCCATTATTGTCAACATTGCTGCCATTGCGGCGCTGATTGGCGAACCTGAAATAGCAATTTGTGATGCAACCACTGAGCCTGCTAATGTTCGGGATGGGCGAATGCCTGAATCTTTTGCGATTTCGGCTATCACTGGTAGCATAGAGAAAACAATGAAGCCTGTACCAGCCATGATAGTCATCACCCAAGTGATGATTGGCGCTATAATATTCAGGTACTTAGGTTTTTTACGCATAAACTTACTGGCGAGGCGTACGAGATAATCCATTCCACCTGCAGCTTGTAATGCAGATGCTGCTACCACGACGGTCATAATAATTAAAATAACATCAACAGGTGGGGAGCCAATAGGTAAACCAAACCCAATGGTTAGAACTGCTAATCCTAATCCACCGCAGAGTCCTATACCAATTCCCCCCATCCGTATACCGAAGAATATTGCACCTAATACAACAATGATTTCTAGCCAAACCATAATCGTCTCCAATAGACAATATATTGTCATTAGTAATATTAAAAATTAATTTTTGATATTTGATATAAAATTAAATATTTTTATTTATCATTAAATTTTGTTTCCCGACTCTACTTTCATACCAGTGAATACTTGCTCTGACTAAGGTACTGGTTGAGTCGATATATTTATCTGGATAATTATTTATTTCATTTTCAAGAATGACGGGAACTTCAGTGCAGCCAAGAACAATAATTTCTGCACCTCGGGAGAATAATGCCTCAGCTTGTTTTTTCATAATGGCCTCAGCCATTTTTTTATTTCCTGATTTTAATAAATAAATGCTTTCCATAACTTTGTCTTGGCTTTCTTTATCAGGCGTGATGCAGTTTAAATATTTATTTTCTATATTTTTTTGATACAACCCCATATACATAGTGGCATTTGTTGCAAGTAATCCGATATTTTTTTTCTTGGTTGCTAGCACTTCTTTCATTGTTGTCTCAACAATACTTAGCATATCGACGTGGCAAATATCTTTCAGTTCACTAAACCAATAATGTGCTGTGTTACAAGGAATAACAATACATTCAGCACCTGCATTTTCTAGTTTTTTTTAGATAGTCAGTCATTAAAGGTAGAGGAGATTCACCATGGTTTAATAGCGCCTCTGTTCGATCTGGTATATCAGGAATAGATGATATAATTAAAGGGATATGCTCTTGGTCTCTATTTGCTACGGTATAATTAACGAATTTATTAAATAAATCGACAGTAGCGGCAGGTCCCATACCACCTAATACACCAATTAAACCTTTCATTTTAATACCCCTGCATTTCATTAGCCTTTTTATAAAATAAAAATCAATAAATGCTTATCTTTCTTCATTTATTTAACATATAGGTTGGTATTCAAATAATCATTGAATTAAATATCACTGCCATAACCTATGGTTAATATTTATCAATGTTTATCTAGAATGAGAAATGCAAGTAAGTATGGGTTGATGCAAGATATGCATTAAGTTTTTTATTCAAAATAAAATTATTTTAATGAATTGCTCTGAGGGCCTGAATAGACTGGGTTTTATGATGTAAATAAATTAAATAAAATTAATTTTTGATTTTTGTTAATGTTTTAAATAGTAGGGCTATGCATAATACAAATAATGTATCTACAAATTTTGTTTGGTTGCTTAACTAATCATTAACTTAAAATATCAATAAAAACACTTTTAATTTCTTATATTTTAACAGCAAGTCAATTTAAGGCTTAATAAGATGAAGAATATAGAAACAAAATGGCTATATGATTTTTTAACACTAGAGTCGTGCCGACATTTTTCTCATGCCGCAGAACAACGAAATATTTCTCAGCCCGCGTTTAGCCGTCGTATTAAAGCGTTAGAGGAAGCTATTGGTGTTGAATTATTTGATAGAACGACTTCCCCTTTACAGTTATCTGAAGAGGGCAAAATTTTCCATTCCCAAGCACGTAGTTTACTACAACAACTGGAATGTAACTTAAATGAATTATCCGGCCATAATGTATTGAGTCTACCAAATATTAAAATTGCTGCCGCTCATTCGTTGTCATTAACATTACTACCTAAATTAGTCCATGGGCTGTCCGGTTACGGTGAGGAGTTTGTTTACCATGTTGAAGCCATTGATGTCGTACAAGTTGTCAACGCATTGAGAGAAGGGAAGAGTGACTTTATTATCTCATTTTATGATGAAGATCTCATGCAATCTCCATTTTCCTCATTGAATGTATTTGAATCTGAATTATACCCAATTTGTGCCGCAGATGAGCATGGTAAGCCGCTATTTGACATCTATCAACCTCAAGTGCCGTTGTTGAATTACACAAGTGCTTCATATATGGGAAGGTTAGTTAATCGTCGGTTAAGTGAATTTGGTACGATCAATTCGAAAACACTTTTTATGTCATCAATGAGTGAGTTATTAAAAAATATGGCTTTGGATGGTCATGGCATAGCATGGTTGCCTATTTATTCTGTAGTGAATGAATTGAAAGAAAAGAAACTCGTTTGTCTAGATACGCCTGAATTAACGATACCTATCCAAGCTTATATCTACCGTATGGATACAAGGCTAAATAAAACTGCAGAGGACTTTTGGCGCATTTTAAAAAAGAATATTCCAGAGGATTTACGGCACTTATAGTGTCGATGGGGAATTTATAGATAAATAACCTGCTAAAATAAACAGGTTATTAAAATAATTCACATTTTATTTAGCGAAAATATATCACTTTGAAAAAGAAAGAATTAGTGATCTAAAGAAACAGAGTGGACATACTCCAACTGTTTTAAGGAGCAGTAAAATTCAGGTAAAGTGATTTTTTGGCGTACTAATAGCTTTAAATTTACCTCGACACGCTCTTTCTTGATATCTCTGATGGTGAGATTCTCAATTAAGTCTTTGTGGCTTTTTAGGTACTCAATAAGCAAAGGAACACCTTTTTCATGAGTAAATAGCATTCGAACTTTAATTTTTCCTAGTTTTTGGTTTCTCATCTGAAATAAAGCAACTTGAGGACTGAGTTGTATTGCTAAGAAAAAAAGGATTGTAACGATGACTGCATGCCAGTAGAACCCTGAACCACAGGCAATTCCAACACCGGCTGAAGCCCAAACAATGGCTGCAGTTGTTAGACCTGAAATGGCATCATCACGACGATGCAATATAACCCCAGCGCCTAGAAAGCCGACCCCACTAATTATTTGTGCAGCTAATCTCATTGGGTCGCTACGTATATTGTCAGAGATATTGGCGTAATGCTCCGCTGATTGAATAGAAACGATGGTTAATAAACAGCTGGCAACGGCGATAATGACACAAGTTTTAAAACCAACAGGTTTTCCCTTTGATTCACGTTCTAAGCCAATTAAGCCGCCTAAGATAAAGGCGGCCAGTAGTTTAGCAATACTCGATAGTGATAAAGGGCCAATGGTGTCAACAAACTGTATAAATAAATCCATGGCTTGCTCCTGACGTGACCTTACCCTTTCCTTAATTATTATTGTGCTGTAACGCGATTTGCTGGTTTTTCATTTTCCCCATTTTTCTTTTTAGACACATCGTCTTTAAAGAAGAAGATAAAGAAAACGGTGACAACAGCGGCGACGATAGCCGGGTAATGCCAGAATGTTCCCCATTGTGGTAATGCTGCGCTACCTGTCTCTGTGACAGTTGAATTAAAGATTTCACCACAAATTGTTGAAGCAAATAATAAGCCAAAGCCATTTGAAACAATAAAGCGTAAACCCTGAGCTTGCGCTCTGATCTCAGGTTTTGCTTTACGGTCAACGTAGATATCACCTGCTGTAAAGAAGAAGTCCCAGCATAATCCTTGAAGCATCAATCCGAAAATAATGAAGTAGAAACCGGAATCTACTGCGGCATAGGAAAATAACATTGAACGAATAATCCAACTTACTGCGCCAAGAAGTAAGGTGATTTTGAAACCGAATTTCATTAAGAAGAATGACAGTACAAACATAAATAGGACTTCACATGCAATACCAATTTGCATGATAGATGCTGCATTATCGAATCCAAGTGTTTTAATAAATACAGGGATATAAGCGGAGTAAGCTGTTTTCGGTATCATTAATACAAAGATACTAAACATTAAGATAGCGAAATAACGGTCTTTAAATAATGAAAGTGCATCTAAACATAGAATATCTCTAGCGGAGAAAGGTTTACCTTTCGCTTTTGGTGGTGTATTTGGCAAAGTAAAGCAGTAGAAACCTAGTAATACAGCAACAGCGGATGCGATATACCAAGTCATGGTACTACCCGAGAAGCCCATTTCCCCTAATATAAATCCGATAGCCATAAAACCGAATGTGCCAAATACACGAATAATAGGGAAATATTTCACACCATTAATATGAGAGAAGCTGATGCTATTAGAAAGCGCAGTTGTTGGATAAAACAGTAGCCCAATAATAAAATCATAAACAGGGTCATGCCGCTATTTTGTGCCTCAATAAATTGAGGCACACATAGAATGACGGCCGCATTAATTAAATGCAGTGCTCCCATTACTTTTTGTGAAGCAAAGAAACGGTCAGCAACCATACCAATGAATAAAGGGGAAATAATGGTTGCTATACCTAATAAAGCGTAAGCATTACCAATGATGTTTGCCATCCCATAAGTACTTAACACAAGTCCCATTGTCATATTCCATGCGCCTTGCATGAAATATTGCACAAACATCATGATCAGTAAGCGAGAGGTTATTTTCATATCCATGATTAGTTTTCCTCTTAATATGCTTCTAGCGTTAATCCGTCATAAGCAACGCGGATATTATAAGGTGCACAAACCGCTTCTAATTCGTCATGAAGTAATTTGCCACTATGGGAAATATGTGAAACAGCAATTTGAGTTTCTGAATGCAGGCAGCCTTGTTGCTGCAGTTTTTCTTTAGCTGCAAAGACGGTTTCTAGGCTCATGTGATTATCTGTACGATTTTTCCCATTGAGCCCGTAAGTGCATTCAAATACGACGATATCAAGTTGTTTATTTTCCAACCATTTCCAGGTTAATTCAGGGAACCAACCTGAATCATGTCCATAAAAAATAGTTTTTCCATTTTTTTCAATATGATAGACATAGCAAAGTTCCCACTTAGCATGGTTTGCAAGTAATGGCGTAATTTTATAACCGTTTCTTTCGATGGTGATAAAAGGGACTAAGCAGTGGAAATCGAAACGCTCTTTACTGTAGCCAGGTAGAACGTCAAGGCAGCCATTAATTGCTCGGTCATTACCAAAAATATGTAATGGATGGTGAATTTCAAAACCATAACCTTCCATGCGGCTGAATAAATCGCCGACATTAAAATGGTCAGGATGAGTATGGGTAAATAGTAAGCTTTCAAACTTAGTTGCATCCATTCCGTCACGCATTAACTGATAGCTAAATGTCGGGGAAACATCGATCAACATAAGATCATCCACAATGGCGGAAGAATGGGTCCTAATATCTTTTCCTCCAAGCTCTCTTGCTTTTTGGCAGTGCTCACAGCGGCAGAAAGGATTTGGTATGCCTTCAGAAGCCGCGGTGCCTAAAAAGTGAAGTTTCATAATAATTACCTGTATTTTATAGTTTTATTTTGGAATTTTTGATCCCTGGTGTTGGTGTTCAAACAAAAAATAAATCAATTTGAACGTTCCAATGGTAATGCTGGGGGGTTGTTATTGCCAATAAATGTTATTTAGATCAGTGATCTCATTCAAAGATTATTTTTTATATAATTGATTTTCTTATTATTTAATATTGCCCTGCAAAAGAAAGGCAAGAAAAGTAATCTTTATTTTATTCGTTTGTTTTATAAACTAATTGAGAGTGGAACGTTCAAATCAATTATCGGTAGTCGCGATGAATAATTCAGGTATGCTATTGGCAGCAATAATCAAGGTGAAAAAGACAAATGGCAACAATCAAGGATATCGCAAAATTAGCAGGTGTTTCTCATGGAACCGTTTCTAATGTTTTGAATAAGCGGGGGAATGTGAGTGTTGAGAAAATTGAAGCAGTCTATAAAGCCGCCAAGCAAATGGGGGTACCAGTTAAATACACAAGCTCAATTATTGAGAACCAATAAGAGCCAAAAGATAGCAATACTTTTACCGCAATTGGTGTCTGATAAGTATGCAATATTTTTTAATTCATTTAGGCAATCTATGGCTCAGTATCCAGAGATAACTTATGATCTATTCTTGACGGATGATCTGGAAACCGACAGAACTCGATGCATTACAAAAAATTGCCGCTGGTGGCTATAAGCAAGTCGTAGCAGTCAGTTGTTTGCAGGATGCCGCTATCTATTTTGACACCTTAAAATTAGCCGCTTCTCAAATTATTTTTATTTATCGTCAGCCTGTAAACGCTTACCACTTTTTCACATTGGATTACTCCCAGGCAGCTGATGCCATTTGCCAACAAATTGCGACAAGTCGAAGCCAGCTAGTGGGTATTTTTAGTGATGATCATGGTGATTTAGAGCACGCCACCTTTGTCAGTGAGTTACAAAATAACCTTAAACAGCAGGCCCCGAATAAAAAATTTATTATTATTCGTGCTTCTAATGATGAATCTTATAAGGCAGCTTTTGATTTTTTCTCTGAGGAGCAAATACCCGATTTATTTGTTGCTGAAGACATTGAAAAAGCTAGTTTTTTAACCCAAGCTAGTTTTTTTTGGTAGTGAAGGTGATTGCCCTGCAATTTTTGCTTTAAGTGGTAACATTCCTCCGATACTAAAAGGGTTACATTGTTTCCCAATGAACTATGCACAATTAGGGTTGGAAGTGGTCGATGAACTGATGAGAGAAGATCACGCAAAGAAAACGGTGGGGAAGAATACTGTCTACGTTCGTAATCAAAGTGGTAACCTTTATACGGCAACATCGGCAATAATTACTGACAATAAATCCGATCCAACCTTAAATTTACTCATTTTACCCAGCCCTTCAACAAACGCACTTAAAAAGCTACTGCCACATTTTTATCGACAAACAGGAATTAAGGTTAATTTAGCAGTTTATCCTTATGATGAAGTTTACCAAATTTTAGGGCAGCTCCATTTACATCCTTATTATGATTTACTACGTATCGATATGGCCTGCTTTCCTTGGTTTGCGGAACGCATCTTGCAACCGTTAGATAAAGTCGGGAATGGGGTGACTGATTTATTAAGTAACTTTTCCTTACCAACACAGCAAAAATTTAGTTTGGTGAATGATACTGCTTATGCAATGCCATTTGATGCCAGTGCACAAATGTTATTTTATCGTAAAGATCTCTTTGAAGATCCTATTTTAAAAAGAATGTATTACGAGAAAACAGGAACAAGAACTAACAGTACCGACTTCTTTTGATGAATACGATCAGGTAACCCAATTTTTTACAGAGCTACATGAAGAAGGTGAGTTTTTACGGCCTATCGGTGCATCAACGACGTTAGGCAGTGCGGGGTTAATTGCCACTGAGTACTTATTAAGGTATTACGCGGCAGGAGGAAAGTTAATAAGTAATGGTAATATTCCTAGATTAGAAATGCCATTAGCGGGTCAGGTATTAGATGAATACCTCCACCAGGTTTCTATTACAGAAAATATTCATAATAAATGGTGGAGCGAATCAGTCGAACAATTTGAGCAAGGGAAACTTGCTATGCTGATTGCTTATATGAACCTATTTAACGATGTTGCTCACAGTAATATTTTCCCTAAAATTGGTTTTGCCCCTGTACCAGGGGGAGTCCCTCAATTGGGGGGTGGGGCATTAGGGGTATCTCGCTATAGCCAAAAAACACATTATGCAGAACAATTTTATCGTTGGCTTTATTCACCAATAGTAATGGATCACCTCATTTTGTTGGGTGGAAACAGTAAATCATCAAGATTTCAGCCATAATCAAGAGGTTTGCTATCGCTACCCATGGATGCCACTGGCTTATCAAGAAATAAATCGAGGTATCCGTGAATCTTCAATTCCAAACGGTAAGTTGTTTAATTTGCGCCAAGCTGAAGTCATTATTGGGCAAGGAATTACTAATGTTGTGAATAAAATCATGACTATAGATGAGGCGATTGAGTATATTAACCAGCGCTTATTGGTTGATACGCAAGGTGAGAGGCAAATAACGGGTTAATTGGTATTTTAAATAAGCGGATAAACAAATGATAAGCTGTTACTAACTTTCAGTGTTATCCGCATAAGCTAGTTGCGATACAGGGCGTTTTGTTTAGTCATTTTTACCGGTAGGTATAAAGCAAAAATAGCTTTTGAAGTAACCCTCAATTGCCCTCTTGGGAGGGTTCTCGGCATTTAGTAGCTGGTTTATGTATCTTTAATTCATTTTTTTATTTCATTTCATTTTATAGGTTTAATAAACTTTCGATTTATCATTCGATTATTATTTAAAAAGAGTTATAGTAGTGATTAATTAATAAGTTAATTAATCATAATATGATAGGTGAGTTATCTTGAGCTTAATTAGAAAATATCGCCATATTATCAGCGTTAGCCTGCTATCCTTATTGTTAATGGGATGCAACCAAGGACATTCCCCATTATTCCCAATGTTAGGCGCTTATTTCCCTTATTGGATGCTATGTGTCTTAATTGGATTGGTTGGCGCTATATTATTGCGTGTTGTTCTCGTTTATTTAGAAATTGATGATAAGTTACCTTTTCCTCTGATGTTTTACTTTGGTGTCTTGTTGACAATCTCTATTACCATATCCTTACTTTATTTTTCTCATTAAATTATGAATATAAAAAATAAAAAAAAGATAGCCGTCATTCTCACAATCGGCATGTTTGCGGCTTTATTACTATTACTATGGAAAAGCCTGCAATCATCGATTCTGAATCCACTAAGTGAAGAGGCCGTGATTGAGGCCAATAAAATTAACATTTCTTCTGTCGTTCCGGGACGGATAAGCCAGTTTTATGTTAAAGAAAATCAGGAAGTCAAAAAAGGCGATCGATTATTTACGATTGACCCGACTATGTATGCTCTACGAGTGAACCAAGCTAAAGCCGAGTTACTTGTTGCAGAAGCGGCGTTAAGCAACAAGAAGAGAGTGATTGTCGCTGAAACATCAAATTCTGAAGTGGCTGAAGAGCAAATAAAACGTGCACAAGTTAACCTTGCACTGGCAACCCAGTCTTTAAAACGTTTAGAGCCATTGTTGGCGAAAGGTTTTGTTACCGCCCAACAAGTGGATGACGCCCGAACCTTAAAACGTGATGCAGAAGTCAGCTTAAAACAAGCTCAAAAACAAAATGTGGCATCAGAAGCATTAATTAATAACACCAAATCTGAAGAAGCACTTGTTGAGTCATTAAAAATATCACTCGCCATGGCTGAGTGGGAATTGGGTAACACGGAAATTAAGGCACCGAGTGATGGGTATATTGTTGGACTAACGATATCAGCGGGTGAGTTTGTCCTTTCAGGGCAATCTGTTTTTACCTTAATTGATACAGAGACATGGTTTGCGTCCGCATACTTTAAAGAAACAGAGTTAGATAACATCCAAATGGGCAGCTGTGCAGTTGTTTATTCAATGATTAATAACAAACAACCTATTAAAGGCCGAGTACAAGGTGCAGGTTGGGGAGTAATGTCTACTGATCTGTTGAATATACCTCGAGACTTACCTTATGTCCCCAAGTCTTTAAATTGGGTGCGTGTTGAACAACGTTTTCCTGTGAGAGTAATTTTAGAAAATCCACCGAAAAATCTGATGCGTGTTGGTGCGACTGCCACTGTTAATATTGTATCCCAAGATGATGACTGCTAAAGCTTTACTGGTTCTTCAACAAATAAAACAAGATTTGTTGCCATTTAATTTTCGTTTCGCGACAACATGGCGGATTGCTTTACTGTGCGCATTAATGGCTGGCATTGCGATGTTATACGAAATTCCAGAATCGGCGATTAGCTGCTATTTAATTATCTACCTTGTTAAAGCCAATGCGATTGAAAATATTCTGTTATGTATTGGTGTCATAGTGCTATGCAGTATAGCGGTCTGTGTGATCTTTATATTGTTTAACTTTACGATTCAAAATGTGATGTTGCGCTTTTTCTTTATGGCCCTTTTCTCAGGGTTATTTATGTATTTGTCTTCAGCGAGCAGCCTTGGTGATGTCGGTAACTTAATTGCCCTTGTAATTGCATTTCTAATGACATTGATTGATGATGTTCCTTTTGGCGATGCCGCAACAAGAGGGCTTTTATACGCACTATTAATGGCTGTATCCCCCATGTTATTGGTGGTTATCTTTAATTACTTTTTTGGGATTAGCCCTAAAAAATTATTAATGAATAAGCTAGCTGAGCGTTTTTTGGCTGCAAACCAATTTTTTTTAGGGAAAATGCCGTATTCAATTCAAATTAGTGAAGCTTTAAGTACGCAGGCTGAATGTAAACGGAACCTAATGCTCATCAAACTCTTTTTTCTAAAAGGAAAAAGGGAAATCCAGTGGCTAGATAGCATGGTTGATAATTCGTATGAAATACTGATCATGTCCTTAAATTTACCCGATGATACTTCTACTGAAATTCGTCTATTACTTGCGGAAAAATGTCAATTTATTGCGCAGTGTTTGGAAAAAAACCAAATTGAACAATTGGAAACGCTAAAAAGCGAAAAAAACAGTTACCTTGAAAACCAGAAAATACTGGCTGATTTTCAAGATATTCTATTTAAGAAGAAAGTGGGGAGTGACCCTAAAGCTAAAAATCCCTTTTTTGTTAAAGACGCTTTTACAAATCCAAACCATAAATATTTCGCCATCAAAACAACCTGTGCTGCACTAATATGCTATGTTTTTTATGACTATTTTGAATGGCAGGGGATCCACACAGCGATGATCACTTGCTACGTTGTTGCATTGACTTCTGTTGGTGAAACAGTACATAAGCTAACGCTGCGTATTATAGGGTGTTTAATTGGTGCATTAATCGGGGTTATTTCGATTGTGTATATTATCCCTCATTTATCCGATATTTTTAGCCTAATGATACTCATCTTTTTCTGTATCTTGCCTGCTGCATGGGTGGCTGCGGGTAATGAGCGTATATCCTATGCAGGAGTCCAAGTTGGGCTGGCATTTTTATTAACCGTTCTTCATGGTTTTAAACCGAGCTATGATCTGGATGTTGCTTCCGATAGGATCCTCGGTATCCTATTAGGTAATGTTGTCATGTACATTATGTTCACTAAAGTGTGGCCGGTCTCTATCATGACTACAGTTAACTCTCAAATTAGAAATATTCTAGATAGTTATGCGGCACTTAAGTTAAAATCTTATGATAACAATGTCGAGGCTCTCAGTTTGGTTGCTGCAATCAATGAGGGCGTTATTAAAACAAAAGATGATATTAATTTATTGATGTTCGAAACCCACTTTAAAGATAAAGGGGGGGCTTTAACTCATTTCTTAAACCAATTCTTAACCAAGGTTTCAGTAGATAGTTACCAAAATTATTCATCTGAATTTATTCCTTTTAATCATAAAGATCATTTTGATTCGAATACAAATTTAAAATCTGCCAGTGATTTGAAATATGATGTCTTAAATACGATACCTTCAACTTTATCGGCTCAAGAAAAAGAGCAAGTCATTAAAGAACTAGTGAGCGAGAAGTAATGACAATGACCCAATCAATGAGATACGACAAAAAACGATATTTACTCATCTCGATATTCAGCATTTTTCTTGTCGGTTGTGTCGATACGAGCCGTTCATTTATGGATAAAGCGCCGCAGCCTTTACAATATGAAACTGACACATATATCTCTTCCCCTGAAGAGAATTTATATGCTGAACATAACGAAGTATTTAAAGATCAATATGACCTAGCAAGCCTTATCGATGTTGCACAAAAAAATAATCCTGAAACACGTATTGCTTGGGAGCTTGCTAAAAAAGCCGCAACCAATGTGGGAATGGTTGAAAGTACCTATTTACCCGTTATAACTGCAACAGCATTAAGTGGCTATCAACGTGGAACATTGAAGTTACCACATAATGATTTAGTCGATAAAATTGATGTTTCTAACCATGTTTTTATCCCTGCGATAACGTTTCAATGGCTATTGTTTGATTTTGGTCAGCGAGGAGCATTAACTGATGCAGCCAAACATGCATCTTTAGCTTCTGACCTTAACTTTAATTTACTTCACCAAAAAATTATTCATGATGTAACCATTGCTTATTATGCTTATGGTGCAGCACAGAAAAAAACAAAAATAACTTATGAAGCTTTGGAGCGAAGCCAGCGTTTATTGTATGCCGTAGAGCAAAAAAAAGCGCGTGGGCTAGCAACCGTACTGGATGTTGCATTAGCGAAGCAGCAAGTTTCACAATTAGAGTTTCAGAACGTATTAGCTAAAGGGAAAGAAAGAGATCAATACCAATTATTACTCTCTACCATCGGTATATCTCCACTGAAAACAATTAATATTCAATATAATGATAACGATGTTTTGCCTGATAATATCGCACCGTTGACCCATGAACGGATCAGAAATGCGTTAGCCCAGCGCCCTGATGTGCTTGCTAACTATGAACTTACACTGGCAGCGATGAAAACGACCCAATCTGTGGAATCCGACTATTTCCCTAAAGTCTATTTAGCGGGGGCAGTCGCGGGGGGAAACAGCCGTTTAGATGTGCAAGGACTACCGGGTATCAACCAAAGTTCTTCATCTTCAAATATTTTGATAGGTATCAGTATTCCGCTTTATGAAGGGGGAATAAGGCAAGCACGTATGAAGAATGCTCAGTCGGATATTCTTATTGCCCAAGAGAATTTGCGGAAAAGCCAAGAAATGGCGATTCGAGAGATGAGTTTAACTGAGAATGCACTAAAATCAGCGGTTGAGGCCAATAAAGCGGCGAAAAACCTAGTCGAAACAACTCAATTAAGTTATACCGCCAGTGTTGATTTTTATAAAAATGGTTTAGGAACAGTGACTGAAATTAATGCCGCAGAAATTGCATTATTAACAGCCGAGCTTGCTCATATTGATTCTTATACGGGTTCAGTTATTGCTGCTGTGGATTTAGCTTTTGCATTAGGTGAAATTGAAAGGGCTTTACCAAAATATGAAGACGCTACGATAAAATAGGTTTATGAGATAGCAGAAGATAACCTAGTATTTATCTTCTGCGATTATAAATTAATAAATGTCCAGTTGTTGAAATACAGGTTTTCCTGCACTACTAAATTGGCTAATTGAATATTGGTTATAATTCATTTCGCCATAACCTCTAATATATATTACACCATTAGATAAATCAGATAAGCAGCTCCAAACAGTATATTCAGAAAGTAAACTATTTTGAGTGCCTTCTCCTTCCCCCATATTATCAACAGTCATATTTTTAGTACGGTCAAAATTATTCATAATGTGAGCGAGTGTAATCATAGCGTCTTTTGCATTGTCAACTTTTGGCGCATAAGTACTATAAAAAACCGCTCGAATGAAACGCCCAACAGATGTATCAGACGAAGGTAGATTTGATGTTGCAATACCACTATCAGGTTGAGTAACTCGAATATTACCCAGTAAACTTGTTGATATATCTAGGTTTGATAACTGAGTATAATTATTCAGGTTTTTTAAATGCCATTGAAAATCAGGCCCATTAGTCATGACACGAGTAGGGTTATCAAAAACCTGTAATTTGCCATTTACGGCTTCAACAATAATGCTACCACCGTGTTTATCATAAAAAGCATAGTGGAATGGTGATGTTAAATTCCTAAAATTAACAAGAATAGGGGACCAAAAGTAACCATTTTCAACCGCTTTTTTAACGTCATCAACATGACTAAAAAGGGATAAAGCCCATTCGCCTAATGCGGTAACAGGCAATGATAAATAATAGTTTTCCGGATTAATTGGCGTAAGCTCTGCTTCAGAAATCATATTTGCACTAAACGTTAATCCTGCACTATTTAACCCTTGGAATATATTATGGTTATCTCCATCAAAATAAACTTCGGTCGTTATCGCAAGAATATCGAATTTAGATGTATAATTAATACCATTTTCCCCGTTAGGGGCTTTTTTCTGAAAAAAAGTATTCGCAGGATAATATGTTATCCAAGAGGGCAGGTCTTCCGTTAATTCTAATGTTCGCCCTTGGTAAATATTATTTTGGCTATCTGTTATTGATAAACTCGTACACATTCCATTTAACCTCGTTTTATGAAGTATTCGCGAATTTGTAGGCTACACTTCATTTCAATAAATGTGGGTCGTAAGGTAGCCAAATAAATATTACCTGATAATGAGGGGTATTTATATTGAAATTGTTTTTCAATAATAGGTGACCCATTAAAATAATAACAGAATCCCAATTAAGGGTACTGTTGCAAATAAAGTGGTGAGATTGAGTTTTTCAACTCGAAATGGGCTACATACCAAAGACTCGATTCACTAGGCGCATTTCGCTTAGCGGTTGAGCATAGTAACAAATGTTCAGCTTAACCCTTGCTAAGTGCATGCATTACCTCAATACCTTTAATAGTCGCATGTGTCGTTTAATTGATTTAAATTCTAAGGTGGGATTTATCACGTGCTTCAATTTTCCATGACCGCATTCAATGACATTATTGTGAAATTTGATTTGCCGTTGCTCTACATGTGTAGGGCATTTTCCTTCTTTTTTGAGAGGGTTAAGAGCTCGACTATAAGGTGAGGCTTTATCTGTATTGATAACCCTGAGGATTTGCCATTTCTAACTCGATTGAATATTTTTCTTAAAAACCGATAGGCAGCTTTGGTATTACGATGTGGTGAGAGGTAAAATTCAATGCTGTGCACTCGGCTATCGACAGCTCGGTAAAGGTACGTCCATTTCCCATTCACTTTGATATAAGTTCCGTTTAAATGCCAATTGTTGAGGTCGGAGGGACTACACCTATACCAACATAACCGCTTTTCTATTTTTGGCGCATAACGTTGAATCCAGTGATAGATTGTCGTGTGAACTAAATTTACACCGCCATCAGCCAACATTTCCAGGCGTTCTTGATAACTGATACCGTATTTGCAGTACCAATGCATAGCTCAAAGGATGATAATACCTGTGAAATGACGAGCTTTAAATGCATTCACCAAACAATTCTCAGTAACAAAATAATTAATTTAGCATACCTATTACTTAAATTTTGCAATAGTGCCAGATAAAGAGGGTACAAGATTCTATCGAACTAGTGTATACCCGCAATTGTACCTGTACAGGAGGGTTGATGTGGGTAGAGTCGAATAGAATTCAGTTGAGGTGAAACTGTGGCGGAGTGTTAATTTTAGCGGGCGTTACAAACAAAAACAGACGTCATTTGACGTCTGTTGAGAATTAGTGGTGCCCGGACTCGGAATCGAACCAAGGACACGGGGATTTTCAATCCCCTGCTCTACCGACTGAGCTATCCGGGCAACGGAGCGTATTAAACCTGATTTCATTGGTTGAGTCAAGGCGCTTTCAATAAACTTTTGACTGTATGCGCTTTTTTTCAACATGTTAGCCAGTTTTTAATCGAATATACATAAAATTATTAAGGTTAATAACAAATGCCAGCCTAAAAACCAATTTTGGCTGGCATGCAATATTGGAAAAATTTTAGCGGAGATAATTTTTCTGTGCTTTGTTCACTTTAATAAGATAATTACGTGACTCAGCCGCTGGGTGTTTAGTGGATAAAGTTTCATACACTTCTCCAGGCTCTAAATTATTAATACGTTGTGCGGCTTGTTTTTTATCACTGTGGAAGACACGTAATACGCTACCAGCTCCGCCATTATAGGCAGTGATGACCGCATAGCGGCGTGAGGTCTGGTTGCGAATATCGCCTAAGTAGCTGTTTTGCAATATAGCTAAGTAAGCAGTGCCTGTATCAATATTTTTCTCTGGGTCAAATAAATAGCTACGGCTAGGAACACCGGATTTCCCTTGTGAGCGGAAAACATCTTTCCCTGCTGTATTTGGCATTATCTGCATTAAACCAAGTGCATCAGAACGACTAACCGCATAAGGGTTGAAACTCGATTCAATTTGCATGATAGCGAGGATTAATGATTCATCAACACCATATTTGGCTGAAGATTTTTTAATATAAGGTAAATATTTATGAGCCCGTTTATCTAAATGGTTTGGTACTAGTTGCATAGTTACGGACCAAACAATATTCATACCAGACTGCCGGCGCTGCATTTTATTTTCTATCAGATAATCAGCAAACTTTGTGGCTCGCCATTCCCAACGAATAGCTTCTCCTGTGTTATCTAGCACTTGGCCAAATAAAAAGGGTTCTTTGCTATGAGGAATATCATTAATATCAGAATAGAGGTCAATGGAATTAGGGTCATCTCCCATTAATAAGGTGGTGACAATAGCTTTCTTTAGGTGCTGTGAAGGTTCTATTGCTGAAATTGTCTCAACCGTGATGGTTCCCGCATCAAAATTAATATGGCTACGAGTTCGGTATTCATCGGTATATTTAACGTAGTCTTTTGGGCCTGCAATTAACACTTCTTTAATGCCCCAGATATTTTCAATATTGTGGGCAAATTGGCCCATTAAAATATCGAACCCATTGGTATCTTTGACATAATTAGGGTTAAAGTCAGATTTTTGCTTGCTAGAACAAGAAACAATTAAGGGAATTAACAAACTCAGCGTAAATAGTTTTTTCATACGATTCACAGTCTTGGGGCAAAAGTCTACCTACTCAGTAGGTAGACAAACAGATTATTTTTTCAGGTGTATAGCCATCAATATGGATATCATGGCCTTCAAACAAGAAATTAATCATTTCTTGTTCTAACATTTTACGGTCATCAGGGTTCATGGTATTGAGTTTCTTTTCATTAATAAGCATGGTTTGCTTTGTCATCCACTGACTCCATGCTTCTTTTGAAATCTCGTTAAAAATACGTTTTCCTAACTCACCTGGGTAAAGCTGAAAATCTTGCCCATCTGCATCACGTTGTAAAAATGTACAAAAAATGGTTCTACTCATTAATTTTTCCTCAAATATCAGGTAGTAAGGCGAGCTGTTTTAGTAAACTTTCAACTGGGGCTGCAAGGCCGATAGTTGCGCCTAAGTGTAAGTTATACCAGAGTCCTTTGCCTTCATCCATGGCAGAATTAAATGCCTGAATGTTAACTTTTACAGGGATAATATCTAAATGGAAATGGCTAAATGTGTGACGGAAGGAAATTAATTGCTCTAATTGAGTATATTCAAGGCCTGATTCTCTCAACCAATCATTGAGTTGCTCTAAAGAATTGAATTGTGGGAAGGCAAATAACCCGCCCCAAATACCGGATGGTGGGCGTTGTTCTAACCACACACTGTCACCGTGCTGCATAATTAGAAACCAAGCACTTTTTTCAGGAATTTTCTGTTTAGGCTTTTTGCCCGGGTAGTTTTGCCATGAATGATTGGCATAGGCCATGCAACCAAAATTAAGTGGGCACAGCTCACATTTTGGTTTACTGCGAGTACAGACCATCGCACCTAAGTCCATCATCGCTTGGTTAAAAAATTCAACTCCCTCTTTTGGCGTGACATCAGTACTGATTTCCCACAAGCGATTTTCGACTTCTTTTTTACCCGGCCAGCCATCAACCGCATAAGCTCGAGCTAATACACGTTTAACATTACCATCTAAAATAGGATAATGCTGTTTTTGCGATAAAGACAAAATTGCCCCAGCAGTAGACCGGCCAACACCGGGTAGCGCTAATACTTCATCAAATGTAGTGGGAAACGAGCCATCATATTGAGTCGCGATCACTTGTGCCGCTTTATGGAGGTTCCGAGCCCGAGCGTAATAGCCGAGTCCTGTCCATAGGTGTAAAACTTCATCAAGAGGTGCGTTGGCAAGGGCGGTAACATCCTCAAAACGAGAGATAAACTTCTCAAAATAGGGGATTACAGTACTCACTTGGGTTTGTTGCAGCATGACTTCTGATAACCAAACATGGTAGGACGATTTTTCCTGTTGCCATGGCAACGTTTTACGACCGTATTTGTGATACCAGTCAAGCACTGCAGATGAAAATTGTTGAGCTTCCATTGATAATTTTATTTTTTATTGATATTTCCAGTCATGGCAGGAATTGCAACATAGACGAAGAGGGCTGTAAACCGCTATTGTGTTGTTTAGTGTAAAGTTAGCTAATTATCAACTGCATCCTTGTGGAAGTTTTGCTAAACTCCGATATCCATCATGCTTCAAGGGTAAGGGCACTCACTGTAACTTGGGCATTTAGGGCTGTAAATTGATAAATTTGGTAACCAATCACCTTATAAACTTGATTGTTGGCACACTAACTTAATTGGGCATTCATTTTAGAACCTTTATTATGATCAATAATGTTATCTCCCCCGAATATAATGAAGATGGGCGGGTTATGCGCCGAGTCCGTAGTTTTGTCCGCCGTCAAGGGCGTCTGACAAAACGTCAGGAAGACGCATTAGAAAAAGAATGGGCAGAAAAAGGCATCGATTTTATCAATGAGCCTTTTGATTTTGCCAAAGTATTTAATAACTCAAATCCAGTTACCTTGGAAATTGGGTTTGGGATGGGCGCCTCATTGGTGACCATGGCATCTCAAAATGCAGATAAAAACTTTTTAGGTATCGAAGTTCATGCTCCCGGTGTTGGCGCATGTTTAGCATCAGCAAAAGAAGAAAATGTCACCAATTTACGGGTGATGTGCCATGATGCAATAGAAGTTTTAGACTGCATGATCCCAAATGGAAGCCTTGAAATGGTTCAGTTATTTTTCCCTGACCCATGGCATAAAGCGAAACACAATAAGCGCCGTATTGTGCAAGTTCCGTTTGCAGAAAAAATTCGTAGTAAACTAGCTATCGGTGGTGTTTTCCATATGGCAACAGATTGGCAGCCTTATGCAGAGCACATGCTTGAAGTGATGACGAGTGTCGAAGGGTATAAAAACTTATCGCCATCAGGTGATTACGTTCCTCGTCCAGAAACAAGACCAGAAACAAAATTTGAAAAGCGCGGCCAGCGGTTAGGGCACGGTGTATGGGATTTAATGTTTGAGAGGATCAAATAATGGCTAAACAACCACGTAGTCGTCGTTTACGTAAAAAATTACGCTTGGATGAGTTCCAAGAGTTAGGCTTTACTGTTAAGTGGAGCTTTAAAGAAGGTACGCCGATTGAGGAAGTTGACAGCACCGTTGACCAACTGATTGCAGAAGCGATTGAACCGAATGGTTTAGCATTTGAAGCAAGTGGCTATATGAGTTGGGAAGGGATCGTTTGCCTACAAAAAATTGGCAAATGTACCGAAGAGCACCGTCAAATTGTTGAAAACTGGTTAAAATCAAAAGGTATGAATGACGTCGTCGTTTCTGAGCTTTTTGATGTTTGGTGGGAAGAATAATTTTATTGAGTCAACCTCAATAAATAAACTGAACTTTCAGTCGCTTGAAGAGGCATCCAAAAATTGGGTGCCTTTATTTTCTGTTGCAAATACTATCTGGAGTCAACGTTTTGAGCGCCATGTTTTCTAACCAGCTACTCAACGATATCCTAGACCAAGTTCGCCCACTGATTGGGCAAGGTTGTGTTGCAAATTACATTCCTGCTTTAGGTTGTGTGCCTTCCCACCATTTAGGTATTGCTGTATCCACAATCGATGGTGATATTTTTACCGCAGGGGATGCATATCAACGCTTTTCAATTCAATCTATTTCAAAAGTATTAAGCCTTACGCTTGCAATGACGCGTTATGAGGAAGAGGAAATTTGGAGCCGAGTAGGTAAAGAACCCTCCGGGCTACCATTTAATTCGCTAATTCAAATTGAAATGGAAAAGGGGATACCTCGAAACCCGTTTATTAATGCGGGAGCCATTGTTATCGCTGATATGCTGCAATCACGCCTTAGCGCACCAAAACAGCGTATGTTGGAGTTTGTCCGAAAGTTGTCTTGCGAACCGGATATTAGCTATGACACAGTTGTCGCTCGCTCAGAACTGGAACACGCCAGCCGTAATGCGGCCATTGCTTATCTTATGAAATCCTTTGGGAATTTTGAAAATGATGTTTTAACGGTTCTCGAAACTTATTTTCATTATTGCTCTCTAAGTATGAACTGTGTTGAATTAGCGAGATGTTTTTCCTATTTAACATCGCAAGGAATGTCATCTTGCTCTATTGACCCCATCATCACACCGCTGCAATCAAGACAAATCAATGCATTAATGATGACTTGTGGTATGTATGACGGCTCTGGTGAGTTTGCATTTCGGATAGGAATGCCCGGTAAGTCTGGCGTTGGCGGGGGTATTGTCTGCGTAGTACCAAACCAATTTACGGTCGCGGTTTGGTCACCTGAGCTAGACTCGGCGGGGAACTCTTTAGCCGGATGTGCGGCTTTAGAGCTATTATCGAAACGAATTGGGCGTTCTGTTTTTTAATTAATGCTCTACTAGGAGATTTTATGTTACGCCGTACATTAATTGCTTTTTCACTCCTTGCTTGTGCGACGAGCCAAGCTGCAGATTATAACTGTTCTGTAACACCAAAGGATGACATCTTTATGACACCCGAAAGTGTGCAAGTCATTGGTGCGAGTGGTGATTTAAAAATTACGCCAAACGGTGAAATCACACTTAACGGTAAAAATGTGGCTGCAACAGAGGCGCAAAAGCAGCAAGCTATTCGTTACCAAGCCGATATTCGTCAGGATTTACCTTGGATAAAACAAGAATCAGAAAAAAAATTATCAACTTCAAGGGAAACGATAGACAAAGTTGTCGTTAAAGTGGTTGGTAGTGACAGCAATATCCGTAACCGGTTAACAAAATTAGAAAAAGATCTTAATGGGCAAATCAACCAAATTATTGAGACTCGTCCCAATGGTTATGTGTTTCACCATAAAGCCATGAAAACGGTTGAAACGAAAGGGCGCGAGTTAGTCAATGAAAGCTTAGGTGGTATTTTACAAGACAGTATTAACGAGATGGGACGTAAGCAATTATTATCGGGTGGCGATGCCAATAAAGCGTTACAAGGTATGCTAGGTAACTTAGGCGGGTTACAACAAGAACTCGAATCTGAATGGAAAAAACAAGAGAAAAGCTTCCAGCAATTCGGCCAACAAGTTTGTTCTAAAGTGACTTCAATAGAGCAACAACGCGTCTCATTACTTAATTCAATCAAAAGTCACTAATAGATTTAAAATCAATAATAACCTTATTAACAGTAATGTATTTTTGTACATTACTGTTTTTTTATTTATCTATATTATCGTTATCATCAATTTGTGTGATATTAACTCCACTAATGGGAATGAAAATGAAATTGATTCTTATTTGATTGACATCTAAGCCACTCACTTTACAATGCGGGTTTGGCTTAATGACTAAATTGGGATCATTTAAATGAAAAAATTCATTCCTGCTCTGCTTGTTTCTGTGTTGTCATTCTCTGCGCCTTTTGCTCTTAGCGCTGAATCTACCACTTTCACTCCAAATGCGGTTACAGCACAAGGCGTTGAAAAAGTGACGATCAAACACCTATCAGGTGAAACTGAAGTCATGAAAAAACCACAAAAAGTGGTTCTGTTTGATTTCGGTGTTTATGACTCAATGCAAAAACTCGGCTTAGGTGACAAGGTTGTTGCACTACCAACTGGCAATGCTCCTGCTTATATAAAAGGCAGTATTCCTGCATCAATGGAAAACGCAGGTGGAATGAAACAACCTGATTTAGCCAAAATCGCACAATTAAAACCTGATCTGATTGTGATCACAGGTCGTCAAGGTAAGTCTTATGATGAGTTATCAAAAATTGCACCCACTATCAATTTAGGCTCTGATAGCAAACACTATATTGATTCTGTAAAAGCCAATATTAGTGTGATTGGTGAGCTCTACGGTAACCAAAAAGCGGTTGATGAGCAGTTAGTCCAATTAGATAAAGTCATCGCAGACGCCCAGAAGAAAGCGGCTGATTCCAATAAAAAAGTTTTAGTATTGATGCATAATGACGGCAAATTAATTCCAAATAGCCAAGCCGTTGTTTACAACGTTGTGAAAGCAAAACGCGCTGACCTACCGGTTGATGAAAGTGCAGATAAAGCAAAACGCCGTGTTGTGGATACCAAAACTATTGCTCAAGCTAACCCAGATGTGATCCTGATTGTTGACCGTAGCGAAGCGATTGGTGCAGGTAAATTGGATAAAACAGTATTTGAAGATAGCAATATTCAAGAAACCAAAGCTTATAAAGATGGCAAAATTACTTACCTGCAATCTGACTTATGGTACTTGTCAGGTGGCGGTTTAGTTAGCTTAACAGAGCAAGTTAATGCGGTGGTGAATGCTCTATAACAGATATCTGCCACTGTCTTATTGATGGTGGCAATATGTATTACCTCAATTGTTATTCTTGTCTATTTCATTTTTATCTCTAAACAAAAGCCCACTTCGTTTGAAGTGGGCTTTCATCTAATTTATCAGTGAAGTAATTTATAAATGAACCGAATAGCCGCTATTCTTCACCTAAAAATAGCTCTAATAGCGAATTGAGAAACAACTTTCCATGCTCTGTAATCTGCCATTCATTCACGGTTTCTGTGATATAGCCTTTAGCTAAAGCTTCATCAATAGCCGCTCTAACTGTTGATTCTGGTAACCCTGTATATTGGGTAAATTCAGCGCGTGGCATGGCTTCAAGAAGGCGAAAGCGGTTCATGAAGTATTCAAATGGTCTATCGGAAGCGCCAACGTCATAGGATTGGTGCATATAACGGCCCTCCATATAACCTCGAGGATGTTTTGTTTTTACGGTTCGTAAAATTTGACCATCTTCAAAAGAAATTTTTCCATGAGCGCCGCAACCGATACCTAAATAGTCACCAAAGCGCCAGTAATTGAGGTTGTGTTGGCATTGGTAACCGGGTTTAGCATAGGCGGATGTTTCATATTGCTGGTAACCTGCCGCACTCAATAATTTATGGCCTTCAGTGTAAATATCCCACAGTGTATCGTCATCGGGTAATACCGGAGGGCGTGAGCCAAATTGAGTGTTAGGTTCAATAGTGAGTTGGTACCAAGACAGGTGCGGAGGGGCAAGTTCAATAGCTTGGCGCAGGTCTGATAAACCTTCAACCTGAGTTTGCGCGGGTAACCCATGCATTAAATCGAGGTTAAAGCTTCTTAAATTAAGATTAGCGGCTAACTGAGCAGCACGCTTCGCTTCATCAGCGCCATGAATACGCCCTAAAGTGATTAGTTTATCGTTACCGAAGCTTTGTACGCCAATAGAAATACGATTAATTCCTGCGGCTTGGTAACCTGCAAAACGACCAGCTTCAACAGTACCAGGGTTTGCTTCCATGGTAACTTCTGCATGTGGGTCTAAATCAACTCGCTGACGTACGCCATCCATTAAAGCTTGCATTGACTCAGCACTTAATAAACTGGGTGTTCCGCCTCCAATAAAAATAGTTTTTACCGAACGTCCTGCAACTAATTTTGCATCGGTGTCTAAATCGGCTAATAAATGCGCCACATATTCTTGCTGAGGGATCTCACCTTTAAGCGTATGTGAATTGAAGTCACAATAAGGGCACTTTTGTACACACCAAGGGATATGGATATACAGGCTCAGCGGGGGGGAATTTAAACATTCTTTAGCGCATCCAACATCATTGTGAGTGCTTTTCCACGATGTGAAACGGCTTGCTTTTCTGCTTTCGTTAGCTCTGCTGAGGTGCAACCTAATTCTGGAACATAGAATATGGGGTCATAACCAAAGCCGCCTTGGCCTTTGCGTTCACGGGTGATGATACCATGCCAACGGCCATGGAATACTAATGGTGTAGGGTCTTCTGCATGGCGTAAATAAACCAGAACACAGTTGAATTGAGCCTGACGCTGGTCGTCAGGCACATTTTTCATTGCTTCTAATAGCTTAACTAGGTTTTGCTCGTCTGTTGCTTCTTCACCTGCGTAGCGGGCAGAGTAAATCCCCGGCGCGCCACCAAGGGCATCAACGGAAATTCCTGAATCATCAGCAATTGCGGGTAGCCCGGTTTGTGCTGCTGCATGACGCGCTTTTAGGATTGCATTTTCAATAAAAGTTAAGCCCGTTTCTTCTGCGGACTCAACGCCTAATGAGGTTTGTGCGACGATATCCATCCCAAAATCACGTAGTAGGCCAGCTAACTCATTCACTTTTCCGGGGTTACCGGTGGCTAAAACAACTTTTTGCATTATTTAAAACTCGTTTTTACATAATACCAATGGAATACATCATTGCAGTCAATGATGGGTCAATCATCAGTGAGATATCTACACGCAGGTAATTCAATGCGATTAAAATAAACATCACAATCATTGCAGAGAAATCTAACCCGCCCATAGCAGGAATGATGCGACGGATTGGCGCCATTAAAGGTTCGGTTAATTGGTATAATAAATAATCTACTGGGTTACGGCCTTGGCTAACCCAGCTTAGAATTGCACGGATTAAAATCATCCAAAAAATTAATTTACCGGTATAGGTTAATAATAAAATCAATCCCATAGGTAAAATGCTTATACCTAAAATAGGGAGTAAGTTTGTTGCCCACATACCAAAGATAATGGCTGCAATGGCTAAAGCAAACGCAACAACCACTGAAGCGGTATCTATCGCGCCAAAAGAAGGAATGATTCGGCGTAATGGTGCGACGATAGGCTGTGTTGCTTTAACGACAAATTTCGAAAAAGGATTATAAAAATCTGCACGCACCCACTGCATCCATACGCGCAGTAGTAATACAAAAATATACAGTTGGATCAGGGTAGTAACGACGAATACTAAGGTCTGCATGGTGAATTCCGCGATTAATTTAAAAAAGTTTTTCCATTTCTTCTGCTCTGTTTATTGCGCTTTGCATTGCATCGGCAACAATTTGCGGAAGATTTCCATTATAAAATTGCTCTAAAGCCATCGCGGTGGTACCGCCTTTAGAGGTGACTTGTTCACGTAAAGCCGAAAAGTCCGTGTCACTTTGTGACTTAGCCAGTTCTACAGCCCCTTCAATTGCATTCAGAACGAGCTCGCGAGCTTGTTGCTTATCATAACCGAGTTGTTCTGCTTTTTGCTGCATTGATTCCATAAACAGAAAGAAATAGGCAGGGGAGCTACCGGTAATGGCAATAATCTTATTGATGTCTTGCTCTTGTTGGCACCAAATCGTGGAGCCAACACTTTGCATCAGCTCTTGAGCAAACTGTTTGTCTGGTTCAGAAACCTTCCTTGAGCGAATAACCCGCTAACACCTTTACCCACCAACGATGGCGTATTTGGCATGATGCGTACTAAATTCAGTTGGTGTGCAAAGTAATCATTATAACGCTCTGCAGGGATCCCCGCGGCGATTGTCATCACTAATTTTTGGTCAAAGTTTGTGGCATTTTGCAGCGGTTCACACACTTCTTTCATCATTTGTGGTTTAACCGCTAGGATAATGACCTCAGCGGCTTTGACCGCAGCTAAGTTATCATGACTGCTGATAATGCCATATTGCTCGGCCAGTTTGTCTCGACGTACCGGTGTAGGAGAGCACACCGTGATCATCGATGCAGGGTAACCATGGTTAACCAGCCCAGCAATGATGGCGTGAGCCATATTTCCGGCGCCGATGAAGGCAATTTTACGATGTTGCATTCTGTTCTCCTATCTTATTGGTGATATTGGCGAGCGCCAAAAATAGCGGTTCCTATGCGAACAAGTGTTGAGCCACAATGGATTGCTGCACGCATATCGTCAGTCATCCCCATTGAAAGAGTGTCAACAGTGGGGTAAGTGGTTTTTAATTGCTTAACTGCCTCATTCATTTGATGAAACACAGCACATTGGCGTTCATAATCCGTTTCAGGTGCAGGGATCGTCATCAGGCCCCGTAGCACAAGGTTTGGCATCGTAGCGACTTGTGCCGCAAGGTCTGCAACTTCTGCGAGTGTTATACCTGATTTACTGTTTTCATCGCTGATATTGATTTGAATTAGCACATTGAGGGGCGCTTTTCCACTTGGACGTTGGTCATTTAAGCGCTGAGCGATTTTGGCTCTGTCTAAGGTATGGAACCAATCAAAGTGCTCAGCAACAAGGCGGCTTTTATTCGATTGTAATGGGCCGATAAAATGCCAAACTAAGTCATTTCTATCAGAGAAATATTGAATTTTTTCAACACCCTCCTGAACATAATTCTCACCAAATTGGCACTGACCTGCCTCAATGGCTTCTGAAATAGCTTCACAAGGCTTGGTTTTTACTTACCGCGAGTAGCGTAATGTCTTGTGGTGAGCGCTGACACTCTGCGGCAGCATGCTCAATACGCGCGGTGACATCAGAGATATTATTTTGAATGGTCATTATTTTATTCAATATGGTTTATTCAATACTATTTTATTCATGTCTTACATGAATAGCGGCTATTGACCATAGTGTAAAGCAAATTACATCAGAACGGCACCATTGCATGAGGTTAAGCTAAAAATAACCACGTAAAATACGCGATGCTTAAATATGTTGCTCAAACCAGCTTTCAAGGATCACAACAGCAGACGCAGAATCTACTTTTCCTTTACTCAAAGCTCGATAACCACCTTGTTCAAAAAGGCCTGCTTTTGCTTCAACCGTGGAAAGACGTTCATCATGTAATTCGACTTTAACACCAAAACGGCCATGAATTCGATTTGCAAAATTACGGGCTTGGCTTGTGACCAGTTGTTCCGTACCATCCATATTAAGGGGAAGGCCAACAATAACCAACTGAGGTTGCCATTCTTTAAGTAACTTTTCGATTTGTTGCCAATCGGGGCGGCCGTCACTGGCTTTTAGTGAGGTTAATGGTCGCGCGGTACCTGTAATTTCTTGTCCAACGGCCACACCGATGCTTTTGGTTCCAAAATCAAAGGCTAACAAAGTTCTTCCAGACATTAAGCATGCCCCGCTTGCATTGAAATAGTATGAATATCAATACCAATTAATTTAGCTGCAGCAGTCCAGCGTTCATGAATTGGTGTATCAAAAATAAGCTCAGGAGAAGCTTCAACGGTCAACCAGCTATTTTCCATGATTTCACGTTCAAGTTGGCCTGGTTCCCAGCTTGCATAACCTAGTGCAACTAAAGAGTTTGAGAGGGAGTGCTCACTTCCTAAAGTCTCTAAGATATCTTTTGACGTTGTCACCATCACTTCATCATTTAAGTGCAGACTCGATAAAAAGCCTTTTATCGGTGTGTGTAAGATGAACCCATGCTCTTCAGCCACGGGACCACCCGCAATGACAGGCTTCTTTAAATTACGGTTATCAATTTTATCTGAAATCGTAATTTCGAGTTTTTTAAGCATCTTATCGACAGAAAAATCATCAATAGGCTTGTTAATCACAATCCCCATCGCCCCTTTTTCATTGTGCTCACACACATAAACGACTGACTGCTCAAAATAAGGGTCTGTTAAGGATGGCATGGCGATAAGAAAATGGTTTTGCAGATTCAAACTTAGACTCCAGCAAATTTAAAACAATTGAGAGAACACAATAAAAGGCAAACTTATAGGTGGTAAATAAAATGGATGACTTTTATTGTGTGAAAATAATAAAAGCCATCAGTGAAGATAAACCACCACTATAAATTATTTATTGAGACGGCGTTCAATGGCATCCATTAACATACCTGTAATGGAGATATCAAATGCGGCTTCAATTTCCCGTGCACACGTTGGGCTAGTCACGTTAATTTCGGTTAAACGGTCACCAATGATATCAAGGCCAACAAAAATTAAGCCTTTTTCTTTTAATGTTGGCGCTACGGCACGTGCAATGGCCCAGTCACTTTCACTTAATGGACGAGCTTCCCCACGGCCACCCGCTGCAAGGTTACCTCGGGTTTCACCTTGAGCTGGAATTCGCGCTAAGCAATAAGGAACAGGTTCACCATCCACCACCAAGACACGTTTATCACCATCTTTAATTGCTGGTAGGAAGTTTTGGGCCATGCAGTAACGGGAGCTATGTTCCGTTAGCGTTTCGATAATTACGCCCACATTTGGGTCATCTTGTTTAAGACGGAAAATCGAAGCGCCACCCATACCATCTAGTGGTTTGAATATGACATCCCCATGTTTTTGGTGAAATTCTCTTAACTTTTGTGGGCTGCGCGTGACCAATGTGTCCGGTGTTAACTCAGCAAACCAAGCAGTAAAGAGTTTCTCATTGCAGTCACGTAAGCTTTGCGGTTTATTCACAATTAAGGTGCCAGCTTGTTCCGCTCTTTCTAAAATATAAGTCGCATAGATAAATTCAGTATCAAAAGGCGGGTCTTTCCGCATTAAAATGGCATCAAGTGAACTTAGGGGGATATCTTGTTCCCCATGAAATTCGTACCATTTTTCTGGGTTTTCTTCGACTGTCACGATTTTTGTTTGTGCGCGAGCTTCACCTTGGTGTAAATACAGGTCATTCATTTCCATATAATGGATTTCATAACCTCGACGCTGAGCTTCCAGCATCATTGCAAAACTGGTGTCTTTCTTGATTTTGATGGATGAAATAGGATCCATCACTATACCGAGCTTGATCATTTTTTCTCCTTACCCCAGATCACCTAAGCGCACTTGTAGTGCTGTGATAGCGGTTAGCGCAGTCGTTTCTGTTCGTAATACTCGAGGCCCTAACAGTATATCGGTAAATTGATAATTTGCTGTCATGGCAATTTCGTCTGCTGACAAGCCACCTTCCGGGCCAATCAACAATCGTACTTTCTTCAGTTCAGAGGGTAACGTATTAATACTTTCTGTTGCTCGTGGGTGCAAATTGACTTTAAATGCACCGTCAGTTTCCGCGCACCATGCTTCAAGGGTTTGTACTGGGCGAATTTCTGGAATTCGGTTGCGGCCACATTGTTCGCAGGCAGCAATCGCAATTTTTTGCCATTGAAGTAATTTTTTATCGAGCCGTTCGCCATCTAGGCGAACACCACAACGTTCTGATAACAAAGGTGTTATTGTATTAACTCCGAGTTCGACAGATTTTTGGATAGTAAATTCCATTTTTTCCCCACGAGACATGACCTGCCCGAGGTGTAAATCGAGAGGGGATTCTCTATCGTCAACTTGGCTATTTTTAATGTGTACGAATACATTTTTTTTAGTTGCTTCAGTAATTTCAGCACTAAAGGTTTTATTGCTGCCATCAAAAAGTTCGAGTTTTTGGCCTGCAGTCATGCGCAGTACTCGACCTACATGGTTTGCAGCATCATCACCAAGAGAAATTGTTGTGTTTATTTGAAGAGGCTCTGGGTGATAAATGCGTGGAATGCGCATAGCTTTTCCTTAGTACAGACTGGGTTAATAAATAATATAACTTTGATGAATATGGGGGTTGAATTGTTAAACTCAAGCGCTGCTACCTAGTTTATAACGAAATACTGACCTTTTATAGTATGTCTGTGCCATAGGTGACATCTTAAACAGTGATGAAAGTAAACTAGAAGATCATGATATTCGAATAAACCGACTCTACTCAACGGAATTAAAGTGTTGGGGATAGCAGAAATTCACAGTATATTTATTTTTATCTCCATAAAGGAATAAGGAGTTAATATGAGGGAGTTACTCTGTACTTTAATATCATCGGTTATATCTATTATTTCGCCGTCTGAGCAATTTACATTATCATGTCAAAATGATAAATCTATAAATATCATTGATTTTATTTGTGTTTTTTCTTCTTTTTTTATGCTGCTAATATCCTTTTTTACGACTAAAAAACTACTTATTTATTTACCCGTTGTTCATTTTGATAAATCCAAAATTATTATTAAAAATACTGTTTTACTTCTAATATATAGTGTACTAATTTTTATAATATATTATTCATCTAATAATTTACGTATTATTTTATTTTTAACATTATATATTAATTTAATAATACCATTATTTATCATTGATAATAAAATAGGTTATCTCCCTGATGTTCTTACGTACCCCATTATTATGGGTGGGGTTGCTATATCAAATTCACTTACCAAATGGGAATGTAGTCTCAGCTATTTATGCAGTACTGATCAGCTACTTAGTGATGTTAATGGTGGTTACATTGGTTGAAAGACAAACTTATCAACCACAAATGGGGAGAGGGGATTTTAAACTTGTTGCCGCTTGTTCGGCTTGGCTTGGCGTTTGGGAGTTACCTTACTTTTTGGGCACCGCTGCAGGGTTGGGGCTATTACAATACTGGGTTAACTTTGGGCTATGGCCTAAAATATACCAAAAAAGCAACTGGTAAATCTAGCCCACGCCGAGATATTATCTGAGGTGCAAATAGCTAAAACAACGAAGACGATTCCATTTGGCCCCGCGTTAATTATTAGTGCTAGCACATGGTTGTATTTATCAATAATTGAATATTAAATTAAATGACAACCTTATGCGCATATTTGAAAGGTGGCTTATTAAAAAGAGTGATTATTAAGACGCTGCGGTTACCAAAGAATCTAAAAATTGCTGCCATTTACTCGGCTCACCGAGGTAATTCTGTAATGGAACTCGTAACCATTTCCCCTGTTGTTGTATTAACAGAGTTGGAAAACCGGATGCACCTGACTGCGCTAACAGAGCCTTACTTGTTTCAATGTGGGCCGCAGTTTCATGTTGCTCACACTCACTGTAGTCGGACACATACTGGGTTACATCGAGGCCAATTTCTTTGGCGAGCTCAAGAAGTACCGCGGTATCTTTAATATGGCGTCCTGAAATGTAGTGTGTTTTTTGAATGGCTTTAAGCATCTCAAAGCCTTTGCCTTGCTTGGTTGCCGCTAATATAGCGGTTTGCGGTGGTGTTGAGTCCATAACCAAATTAGGTTCGTGTAGCATTTTTATATAGTCATCGCCAAATACTTGCCCTGTCATGGATGCAATGCGCTTATCAGCTTGCAGAATATATTGGCGAAAATTATCATCTAAATGTAGGCGTGCATTGCCAGCTAACATACCACCACCATGCATTTCAATGTTGATACTTGGATGTTGGTTGGCAATTTCGATTAAAGGCGCAGCGGCATAGCACCAGCCGCAATAAGGGTCATAAATATAATGTAGGGTGATATTGCTCATAATCGTTCTCTCTATTTGATCTTTTTAAATAATTTTAGTTAAGTTGTATCATTATCATCAAAAAATTAATACCACTACCATTCGGTGAAATCAGCCAAATTGCTTTTAGTCATTCAGTGAGTTGCTACGGAACATACCGCGCAAAATGGCTGTAATAGTGAGTATCACTTGGTTATTGAGGCCACTGCATTTCGCCTTTAACAACTTTTGCACTAAGTTCTAAACTTGATTTGTCATCCAATTGTGGATATTTTACCGCAATTTTTTGGATGAGTTCATCTGAGTTTTTACTTGTTTTTGCTGCATTTTCAAAATCTTGTAAGTATTTTTGAGTAAAAGAAACCGTGCTTGTATCTAATTTAGATGCTCCCGTAAAGTGACCGGGAACAACGGTTATTGGGTTCAGTGCTTTGATGTCTTTTAATGTTTGCTGCCAATTTTTACGTGACTCTTCTGTTTGTGTATCTGCTACCCAAACATGAATATTGTCAGAAACAATAACGCCCCCTACAACGGCTTTTAATGATGGAACCCAGACATAAGTTCTATCTGGTGATGCGCTATCAAGGCCTTTAATTTCAAGTCGTTCACCATCAACTGTGAAGCTATCTCCTTTAATGACCTCAGGGACGATAATATGGGCAGGTGCCTCATCTTTTAATACACCACCCCAGTAAGCCAGTTTGCCATCTTTAGTTGCTTTAATGGCTTCAACTGTATTTGCTGTCGCGACCACTTTAGCTTCAGGGAAGGCGTTTGTTAGGGTATCGAGCCCAAAATAGTAATCTGGATCTGAGTGGCTAATATAAATCGTGGTTAATTTCTTGTTGAGCTTTTTAATTTTATCAACCAATTGTTGTGCATCATTTTTTTGAAATTGTGCGTCAATTAACACCACTTCACTTGAACCGCTAATAATTTCAGAGGAAACCGGAAATACGCTGTTATTTCCAGGATTATAAACGTCTAATTTTAGTGTTTCAGCTTGGGTCATATTTATCGTAGTGGCGAATAACGCGGTTGCAGCTAATAAGGTAAATTTCATTTTGTATCCTAAAATAAAGTTATACAGGAAAGCTTGTTTTTTGCATGGCGTGTATATTAAATTGCAATGATAAGATAAAAAACCCCATAATTAGGTGTTGTTTGTTGCACAATTCGGTCAAATGAGAGTGGTATGGATAGATTAAAGGCAGCAGAAGTATTTATTACTATCGTTGAACAAGGCAGCCTAAGTGGAGCAGCAGAAAAATTAGAGATGTCGAGAGCGATGGTGACTCGCTATTTGTCGGAAATGGAACAATGGGCGGGAGTGCGTTTATTAAATCGTACCACGCGGAAATTAAGTTTAACTTCAGCGGGGGAAGGGGTATATCAACAATCTTTGCAACTTAATGCTATTTCCCAAATGGTCCCTGTGCAGCAAGAGCTTGATGCAAAAGCATTATCTGGTTTAGTGCGCATTAGTTGCTCACAATCTATTGCCCAAAGTGCGCTTTCTGTGGCTATTGCTGAGTTTATGAAACTCTATCCAAATATGGCTATAGATATGCAAATATCGAATAAATCAGTTAATTTAATAGAGGAACGAATTGACTTGGCGATCCGCATCACTAATCAACTGGAGCCGAGTTTAATCGCAAAACCATTGTCAACTTGCCATTCTGTCATTTGTGCTTCACCTGATTTTTTAAAAGGGAAAAAATATCCCGAAAAACCAGAAGATTTAGTTTTACTCGATTGCTTAACCTACAATTTTTTTGGTCGTAGCTTATGGGTCTTTGAAAAGGCAGGTATGCAGCATAGTGTATTGGTTGATGGGCCATTAAGTGCGAATGAATCCGTATTTCTCGCTGAGGCAACATTGCAGGGCGCGGGTATCTCTATGCAACCATATTATTCTGTTGCTGATCATTTGTCCTCAGGGGCGTTAGTTCAACTATTACCTGAATATACGCCAATGCCTCTAGGTATTTACGCTGTGTATACGAGTCGGCAAAAAATGCCAACTGCATTGAGGGTGGTGATTGATTATCTCGCTAATTGGTTTGCAACTTCACCTCACTGGCAGTTATTGATGCAACAGCGCGGAAAATTAGCTGGGTTTTTATTTGATTAAAGTTATCCTTTAAATGTTGAGTAAAAATATTGGTCAATTGTGATGAAGGGCGGTGAATAGGTTTTATCAAGCTAACGGTAAAAGGAATGGAAAAGCTGAGTGGGCGCAGAGCCAACTTCCCAGCAGATTGTTGATGAAAATCTAATGCAGTTAAAGGGTTAACAATAGAAATCCCAATCCCTTTTAGTGCCATAGCGCAAATAGATGATGCTGAATGCGTCTCCATGACCATTTTGCGCTCGATATGGTGCTCCGCAAATGTTGAGTCAATCAACTGACGATAGCTGTCAGTTAATGATAGGCTAATAAAACGTTGGCCTTGAAAATCATTGGGGGTTAGGACTTCTTTTTGGGCTAAAGGGTGGTTTGCGGGTAAGACACACACTTCATTTAAACTTCCCAGTGTTTGTTGTTCAGTGCCCGGAGGCATTTGCAAATGTTCTGTTAAACCGAAATCGTAACGCTGAGCGGACAACCATTCTTCAAGAACAGGAGACTCTTGCGGGATCACTGTGATGCTGACATCAGGGTAATTTTCCATAAACGATTGGCAAACATGGGGGCAATAAAGATTGCGCGAAAGCAGGTAAACAGGTTATCGAGATTTGGGCATGTTCGAAGCGTCGGATAGTTTCCGCTGAGTTTTTAATGCGTTCCAAACCATAATAAGAGCGTTCGACTTCTTCAAGAAACCGTAATCCTTGTGCTGTTGGCTGTAGACGTCCTTTGACCCTATCGAATAACTTAAACTGTAAAAGGTATTCTAAGCGAGCAAGTTCACGGCTGATAGTTGGTTGTGAGGTGTTTAGCAGTGCAGCGGCTTCCGTCAGGTTGGGGGCTGTCATTACTGCACGGAATATTTCAATGTGCCGCCATGAAATGGCTTGCATAGGAAGTCCTTAAATAAAGTCTATATCAAATATGAATAGACTTTAGCAAAATAGATATTTTTTTTCCCGTATTATTCTTTGAATAATAGCTTTTAATATAATAAAAACTTGCAAACGAGAAAGACAATGACTTCATTCGCAACGACAACAAGCCAATATTTAACACCTGAATATTTACGTGTATTACCTGAGCAGTATGGTAGCCCTGTTTGGGTTTATGATAGCGCGGTGATTATTGAGCGTATCAAGCAATTACAAGTTTTTTGATACTGTCCGCTTTGCACAAAAAGCATGTTCGAATATTCATATTCTGCGCTTAATGAAACAACAAGGCGTTAAAGTCGATTCTGTTTCTTTAGGGGAAATAGAACGTGCGCTGGTGGCAGGGTTCCAGCCTGGACGTGAGAACTCAGAAATCGTATTTACAGCAGATGTGCTCGATAGAGCCACATTAGCGAAAGTGACTGAGCTAGATATCCCTGTGAATGCAGGCTCTATTGACATGCTTGAGCAAATTGGCGAACAAAAAGCTGGTCATCCTGTTTGGTTACGCATCAATCCAGGTTTTGGTCACGGCCATAGCCAAAAAACCAATACTGGTGGTGAAAATAGTAAGCACGGTATTTGGCATGAAGATTTACCTGCAGCGTTAGAGAAAATTCGCCATTACAATTTATCGCTAGTTGGTATCCATATGCATATTGGCTCAGGGGTTGACTATCAACATCTTGCCGATGTGTGTGATTCTATGGTGGCGTTAGTCACAACCGCAGGGGTTGACCTTCATGCCATTTCAGCAGGCGGTGGGTTATCAACCCCTTATCGTGAAGGTGATGAATTAATCGATGTACCGCATTATTACAGCCTATGGGATAACGCTCGCCAACGCATCGAACAACACTTAGGCCACAAAATTGAACTTGAAATAGAACCCGGCCGCTATTTAGTTGCTGAGTCTGGGGTACTATTAGCAGAAGTGCGAGCCGTTAAAGATATGGGTAGTCGCCACTATGTACTTGTAGACAGTGGTTTTAATGACCTAATGCGCCCAGCGATGTATGGCAGCTATCACCATATTTCGGTATTACCTATGGATGGACGTAACCTTGATGGGGCTCAATTAAAATACACGATTGTCGCTGGCCCTCTGTGTGAATCAGGAGATGTATTTACCCAGTTAGAGGGCGGTTTAGTGGTAACCCGTGCTTTACCTGAGGTTAAAGTTGGCGATTTTCTGGTTTTTCATGACACAGGCGCTTATGGTGCCTCGATGTCTTCAAACTACAATAGCCGCCCATTATTACCCGAAGTGATGTTTGTGAATGGTAAACCACAATTAATTCGCCGCCGCCAAACGATTGAAGAGCTATTGGCTCTGGAGCTGTAAGTCTTCCTTTCATTATAGATAACTGCATCTTACTCATAGGGCTATTATTGTAAGATGCGGTTATTCTGATTCACCACATCTATATTCCCATGTACTTTACCTACCTTATATAAATTCTACGCAACATAATAAAAGCTAGAAGGTAAAAATCAGTGCAAAAAGTGATGAGGGTTCTTCGTAAACTGTATAAGTACGAAAATAGCCAATATGACGTTGGTCGTGAGGTTTCTGTTTATAGTCAAAGTACACTGTCAGCCAAAGAACAATTGGAACTCGCTCGAATTAATTGGCAAGTGAATCACATTGAGTCTTTCAATGACCATGCTGATATTATGCACAAGTTCAACAGTTTAAAAAAAGAGGAAAAACTCAGCCAAGAGCGCTGTTTTGATACTTTTATTGCAGGTGTTGGCGGAAGTTATTTACGAGGACGTTCAGTGCTAGGTGCTTTTCATAAGCTCCAAAATATACAGATTCATGACTATATAGAAAAACCACAATTAGCCTGTTGCTGGGTATGCAGTGATTACAATCGAAAAATTCACATCAACGATAGTTACTTTCAATATTGCTTGTATTACGGAAATTCCTATACAGGTAATACCTCATATGCTTATTTAAATTTAAAACACTTACTTAATGTTGAGCCAGTACAACCGCTTGGGGACGATAAAATTAAATTTAACCAGTTATTGGATTTATTTCGTTCTGCTAAGGATGATGAAACCCCCGGCCATTTTGAAAAGCGTCTGGCTGAAGCCAAAATAATCCCGGGTAATAAATATACACATAGAGGGGTTTTACAATCTTTAGCATTGATCGGTGTGATACCAAATCAGTTTATTCCTTTATCATTAGCGTCGAGGGTTAATTTTGGTGACCTTGTGAGTACTGAGTCCCAGTTAAACAATACTAAAGGTCGCTCAGATATGGAGATGCCATGGGCTGGCTGGAAGGGGCATTTAGGTATTGATGAAGACAAAGTAGCCGAATATTTCAGTGATTATTTGCTTTAAATCTAAATGACAAAGGGAACTCTTGAGTTCCCTTTGATTTACTAGCTAAAATTAATCAAGCCGCTTTCTTTTTCTTACTAGTTTCTTCATTTGAAGGTTCATCTGGTGACTTTTTTGTCGGAAGTACACCCAAATCATCAAACTCAAACTCATCGACGTTAATCGTCCGTAACCGGCTTGCTTCTGCTTTACGCAAGATATCAGCTTCTTCTTGAGTAATTACGTTTTCAGGAAGTAGTTGGTCAGCAAGTTTATCTAAGCGAGTAAAGCTGAGTTTACGCTCTTTCAGGCGGCAGATGCGCTCAAAGATTGGTTCCGCGGCAATGATATCCAGCAAGGCTTGGTTAACTAAGCCATGAGGGTTGTTTTCCGTAGGTGTTAAATACTGCCCACGGCCCAGTCTGTCGCGTGTTTCTGATGGTTCCATCAGAATTTGAGCCAGTTTATGGTCTAGTCGGTCTGATGGTGTTGACATCGCACGGCCAGTAGGGAATAGGGTGATGCGCATTACCCCCGCAACCAACTTGTTAGGGAAGTTTTTCAGGAGATCATCCATCGCTTTTTCTGATTGATATAAACAATCTTCAACCGCCCATTTCACTAATGGTAAGTCTGCTTTTTGACGACCTTCATCTTCATAACGTTTTAAGGTTGCAGATGCGAGATACAAGTTGCTTAAAATATCCCCTAAGCGAGCAGAGATACGTTCGCGGCGTTTCAAGCTACCCCCTAACACACCCATGGCAACATCGGATAGTAATGCTAAGTTGGCACTTTGGCGGTTTAGCATTTGATAGTAACGGCGCGTTTCATCTTTGGTTGGTGCATGACTTCCGCGACCATTGGTTAAACCAAGCCAGAAGCTACGGAATTGATTACTAACCACATGACCTATATGCCCAAATACGGCATTATCGAATTTATGTAAGTTATTATCCTGTGCTGCGGCCATTTCTTCTAATACAAATGGATGGCAACGGATAGCCCCTTGACCGAAGATAATCATACTACGGGTTAGGATATTTGCCCCTTCAACCGTAATGGCGATAGGTGCGCCTTGGTAGGCTCTAGCAACAAAGTTTGAATCCCCAAGACAAATTCCTTTACCACCCGTAATATCCATGGCATCAATAATGGCGCGCTGGCCACGGTGTGTACAGTGGTATTTAACAATAGCGGATAAAACGGCAGGTTTCTCACCTAACATAATTCCAGAGGTGATGAGCGTTGCTGCTGCGTCCATCAGATAGGTATTACCTGCGATGCGAGCTAGTGGTTCTTCAATACCTTCCATTTTACCAATTGGTAATTTGAATTGACGGCGAATATAAGAGTAAGCCCCTGTCGCGATAGCAATACTCTTCAAACTACCTGTTGAGTTTGATGGTAATGTAATACCACGACCAACAGAAAGACACTCAACTAACATTCTCCAACCTTGGCCTGCCATTTTTGGCCCACCGATAATGTAATCGATTGGAACAAAAATATCTTTTCCACGTGTAGGACCATTCATAAATGGAATATTAAGTGGGAAGTGGCGATGACCAATTTCAACGCCAGGGGTATTAGTTGGAATGAGTGCACAGGTGATACCAAGGTTTTTCTCACCACCTAATAGTTTATCAGGGTCTGAAAGCTTGAATGCAAGGCCTAATACAGTGGCAATTGGCGCTAAGGTAATATAGCGTTTGTTCCATGTTAAACGCATTCCTAATACTTGCTCGCCTTGCCATTCACCCATACAAACGACACCTGAATCTGGGATAGCACCGGCATCGGAGCCTGCTTCTGGGCTGGTTAATGCAAAACAAGGGATTTCCTCACCTGTAGCTAAGCCCGGTAAATAGCGTTGTTTTTGTTCATCAGTGCCATAATGTTGCAGTAATTCACCTGGACCTAATGAATTTGGTACCCCTACAGTGATAGCAAGAATACCGGAGACACCAGCGAGCTTTTGTAGAACCTGAGATTGCGCATAAGCAGAAAACTCTAAGCCACCGTATTCTTTTTTGATGATCATCGCGAAGAAGCGGTGATCACGCAGGTATTGCCACACTTCAGGTGTTAGATCTGCCAGTTCATGGCTCACTTCGAAGTCGTTGACCATGCCACAAACGGTTTCAACAGGCCCATCAATAAAAGCTTGTTCTTCTGCGGTTAGCTGTGGTTTTGGATAGTTATGCAATTTATTCCAATCTGGCGCTCCGCGGAAAAGGTCGCCTTCCCACCACGTTGTTCCTGCGTCAATGGCTTCCTTTTCTGTGCTCGACATAGGAGGCATGACTTTTTGGAACATTTTCATCGCGCGGATAGAGAAAAGCGATTGGCGTACAGGAGTGAAGACAAAAGGAAATAATACCAAGGCAACTGGCAGTAACATCCAGTAGCTCCAAATATCGATGACTCCCATAACCGCGGTATAAGCCAATAATAATACTGAGCTAAAAACCAAAGATGTTTTGTGATAACAAAGTACGCCTATTAAGGCGAGAAATAACACGATGCTGAGAAGGATCATAGCGAAGCTCCTGTCTACTTGTAAGAGGTCTGACCTGTTTGTTGCTTTAATCTATACCCATTAATAAAGAATTAGCAATATATTTACATCCTAATTACAACTTAGCTCACAAAAACGTCATGTAAAGGAAAATATCGTAGTAGTTTGTATTATCGGCTCTATGAAAAGTCAGGTTATTGGCTATGAGTCACGATGAATTTTGTCGGTAGGATCAAGACAGCACAATCAAAAGTAGAAACAAAATTATCCCTGTGCAACAATCTGACTATTAAAGATTAATTACTGATATCTATCTGAGTTTTGCCATGGAGCGCCATTTTTCTTTTAGGATAATTTGAATCTGAATTAATCGTGTTTTTTATAACGTATTCTTAATTAAGAGGAAATCTCATGTATCAAGACCTAATCCGCGGTGAGCTGACAGAAGCGGCCGAGACGTTATCGAATTTCCTTAGCGATGACGCCAATATTGCTGCAATCCAACAGGCTGCCGTTTTACTGGCTGACTCTTTTAAAGCGGGTGGCAAAGTATTATCTTGTGGTAATGGGGGCTCTCACTGTGATGCAATGCATTTCGCTGAAGAATTAACAGGGCGTTACCGCGAAAACCGTCCGGGCTATCCTGCGATTGCAATCTCAGATGTGAGTCATTTATCTTGTGTGAGTAATGACTTCGGTTATGAGTATGTTTTTTCACGTTTTATTGAAGCTGTTGGTATGAAAGGCGATGTTTTACTTGGAATTTCTACCTCCGGTAATTCTGGAAATATTATTAAAGCGATTGCAGCTGCGCGTGAAAAAGGTATGAAAGTCATCACATTAACAGGTAAAGATGGCGGGAAAATGGCGGGAACTGCGGATATTGAAATTCGTGTCCCACACTTTGGTTATGCCGACCGTATTCAAGAAATTCATATTAAAGTTATTCATATCTTAATTCAGTTAATTGAAAAAGAGATGGTGAAATAACGTTATTACTGTTTCAGGAGTTTTTTAAATGTGCGAGTTACTTGGCATGAGTGCCAATGTTCCAACTGATATTTCGTTTAGCCTCAGTGGGTTGATTTCCCGAGGAGGTCAAACGGGCCCACATAAAGATGGCTGGGGAATCACCTTTTATGAGGGGCTCGGGTGTCGCACATTTAAAGATCCTCAACCTAGTTTTTTATCACCTGTCGCTCGCTTTGTGCAGGAATATCCGATTAAATCAGAAAGTATTGTTGCTCATATTCGCCAAGCAAACCGAGGGGATGTGTCGTTAGTGAACACTCACCCCTTTACACGGGAGTTATGGGGACGTAATTGGACTTATGCGCACAATGGGCAGTTAAAAGGCTATCGTACACTAAAAACTGGGCGCTATTGCCCGATAGGTGAAACCGATAGCGAATGGGCATTTTGCTGGATACTTCATCAACTCAGTGAAAAGTATCCACGTAGGCCATCGAATTGGAAAAGTGTGTTCCGTTTTATTGCGACACTAGCTGACCAATTGCGTCATAAAGGCGTATTTAATATGTTGCTGTCCGATGGGCAATATATGATGGCCTTTAGCTCGACGAATTTACATTGGCTAACGCGTAAGGCACCGTTTGGTAAAGCAAAATTACTTGACCAAGATATTGAAATCGATTTCGAACAGTGCACGACACCTACTGATGTGGTCTCTGTGATCGCAACGCAACCACTCACGGGCAACGAAAACTGGCAGCGAATTGACCCAGGCAATTTTGTCTTATTCTATCTTGGTGAGCGCATATTGTGATTTAGACCCTAACAATTTTGTTGGGGTCTCAGCTTGGTCAATAACCGCATATTTACCTAAAGAGACTGAGACCTCAGCAGGCCTTCCTGTGCGGTTGAAATACTCATAGGCCGGTTGTAATTGTTTCCAAAAAGCATAGTGGCTGGAATTGCGATAGCGCAGCATATTTTCATTTGTCATTTTAAATGGATAAATGCTGACATTAATGACGGACTGTCCACTGAGTAAGGCTGTTTCTACTGTTTGGTAAATCTCACCCATATATTTGTCCGTCATGGCATAACATCCCACAGAAACGCAACTGCCATGGATCATAAGATAGCTGCCACTATAACCTTGTGCTTTATCAAACTCATTAGGAAAACCAATATTGATAGATCGGTAATACCGACTATTAGGATTGAGCTGTTCGGCAGTAATTTGATAAAATCCTTCTGGACTTTTCAGGTCACCTTCAATTTTTTTGGGGCCTAGCCCGCCAGAAAACTTACAAATTGGGTAAGTTTTCGACAGTTTATATTTTCCTGATGGCGTTTTTTGATAGAGTTCTAATAAACCTTCTTGCTTAAATATTTGAATAAAAATAGATGAGTTTGGGCTATCCGATACGTTATTATTAAGTAGAAATGAATAGTTACTCGCCTGAATAACAGGAGAATATATGAGTACAAATAAGAAAATTGCACTAAAAAATTTACTTAATTTCATATCTAAGCCATATCAAGAAAATGTTATTGAATAAAAAGAGTACATATTTTATGCATTCTAGACGAGTAAATCGAAAATTAATATAGTTTGTTAATAGTTTTTAAATGAACCTTTATTGTTTAAATAATGAACAATGATCGATAAATGTGAGCTTAAATATCGATAATATCGAATTGTTAACAAAAAAATTTAAATATTAATGCAATTTGCTTGAACTATGTCACTTCTATAGCCGGACATAGAGAGTGGGAACTGATAAAATTATGGTTGGCAGAAGATAAAATTTAGTAACAATTATGTGAGAATACCTGCTTAAGTGATGCCTATTGCTTGAGCTATTTTTTATTTAATGAGTCGCTATCATTCATTGCTGAATCGTTAGCTTAGGGTTTAACTGATAAACTTGTGCAGATCTTATGATTAAAATTAAAAAAGGCCTCAACCTTCCTATTGCAGGTGAGCCAGCCCAAGTGATAGAAGACGGCCCGAAAATTCAACACGTAGCTGTGCTAGGTGAGGAATATGTCGGAATGCGTCCTTCGATGCTGGTTAAAGAAGGTGAGCGTGTAGTTAAAGGACAGGTTCTTTTTGAAGATAAAAAGAACCCAGGGGTTTTATTTACAAGCCCAGCCTGCGGTAAAATTGTTGCTATTCATCGTGGTGAGCGTCGTGTGCTTCAATCTGTTGTCATCGAAATTGATGGCGATGAACAAGAAACTTTTTCAGCTTATACTCGTGATGAGCTATCTACATTAACGCAACAGCAAGTCGAAGAAAACTTGATAAAATCGGGTTTGTGGACTTCTTTAAGAACGCGTCCATTTAGCCGTTCTCCACAACCGGGTTCTTCACCTATCGCTATTTTTGTTACTGCAATGGATACCAATCCACTTGCAGCGGATCCTATTTTAGTTATTCAAGAGCAAGAACAAGCATTTAACGATGGGCTTTTGGTTCTAAGCCGTTTAACAGAAGGTAAAATCCATGTTTGTCATGGAGAGGGAGACTTACCGAAGAATACGGCTCATAACCAAATTTCTTATACCCAATTTATAGGGCCGCATCCTGCAGGTTTAGTGGGAACTCATATTCATTTCTTGGAACCCGTTAGCATCAAGAAAAAAGTTTGGAGCCTTAATTACCAAGACGTTATTGCTATTGGTAAGCTATTTGTTACGGGTCACCTATATACAGACCGCGTGATTTCATTAGCAGGGCCACAAGTTGAAAAGCCTCGTCTTCTGCGTACTCGTCTAGGTGCTGATTTATATGAATTAACACAAGGTCAGCTTAAAGCGGGTGAAAATCGTATTATTTCTGGTTCAGTCCTTTGGGGCGTGACATGTGATGATACTCATCACTATCTTGGTCGTTTTCACAATCAAGTTTCAGTGTTAGCCGAAGGTCGCAATAAAGAGTTATTTGGCTGGATTATGCCTGGTGTTAATAAGTTTACGATTACGCGTACCACAATCGGGCACTTCCTGAAAAATAAACGTTTTAATTTCACAACGACAATGAACGGCGGTGAGCGTTCGATGGTACCAATTGGTAATTACGAGCGAGTCATGCCTCTCGATATCATGGTCACTCATTTGTTGCGCGATCTCCTCGCTGGAGACACTGATACATCACAAGAATTGGGCTGTTTAGAGTTGGACGAAGAAGATCTAGGTTTATGTACCTATGTTTGCCCAGCGAAATATGAATATGGTCCAGTGCTACGTGATGTTCTGACCAAGATTGAGCTAGAAGGGTGATTCCATGGGTCTGAAAAATTTATTTGAAAAGTATGAGCACCATTTTGAGCCCGGTGGAAAGTTAGAAAAATACTATGCGTTATTTGAAGCAGTTTCGACTGTTTTTTATACGCCGGGTACGGTAACAAAAGGGCGTTCTCATGTCAGGGATACCATCGACCTGAAACGTATGATGATATTGGTGTGGCTAGCGGTTTTCCCAGCGATGTTCTGGGGAATGTATAACGTTGGTAACCAAGCCATCCCAGCTTTGCACCAATTATATAGCGGGGCGGAGTTACAGCAAGTTCTCGCGAGTGATTGGCATTATAGCTTAGCACAGTTTCTAGGTGCATCACTTTCGATGGATGCAGGGTGGGGAAGTAAAATGCTGCTAGGTGCAGTGTATTTCCTTCCTATTTATGCTGTCGTTTTCTTAGTCGGTGGTTTCTGGGAAGTCTTATTCGCCATGATCCGCGGCCATGAAATTAACGAAGGCTTCTTTATTACCTCGATCCTATTTGCCTTGATTGTGCCACCAACCATTCCTTTATGGCAGGCTGCATTAGGTATCACTTTCGGGGTTGTTGTTGCGAAAGAAATTTTTGGCGGTACTGGGCGTAACTTCTTAAACCCAGCATTAGCTGGCCGTGCTTTCTTATTCTTTGCTTATCCTGCTCAAATATCAGGTGACTTAGTTTGGACTGCAGCAGATGGCTTCTCTGGTGCGACACCATTATCACAATGGGCAACCGGTGGTGAGCATGCCCTAATGAACACGGTGACTCATGAACCTATTACTTGGATGCAAGCCTTTTTAGGTAATATGCCAGGTTCAATTGGTGAAGTGTCAACACTGATGTTGTTTATTGGTGGCGCTCTTATCATGTTCTTCCGTATCGCATCATGGCGTATTGTTGCTGGCGTGATGGTTGGTATGATTGCAATGTCCTACCTATTCAATGCTATTGGCTCTGATACTAACCCGTTATTTGCCATGCCATGGTGGTGGCACATGGTACTTGGTGGCTTCGCATTTGGTATGATTTTTATGGCGACAGACCCAGTATCAGCGTCTTTCACAGACAAAGGTAAATGGGCGTACGGCATTCTGATCGGTGTAATGTGTGTTCTTATCAGGGTTGTTAACCCAGCTTATCCAGAAGGGATGATGCTGGCGATCCTATTCGCCAACCTGTTTGCTCCTCTGTTTGACTATCTGGTCGTTCAAGCAAATATTAAGCGGAGAAAAGCTCGTGGCTAATGAAAAACCAATGAATAACGATAGCGTCGGCAGAACATTTCTAGTTGTTTTTATTCTTTGCCTAGTTTGCTCTATTGTCGTCGCAGGGGCTGCAGTTGGTCTAAAACCACAGCAGCAAGAACAGATTCAGTTAGATACTCAACGTAATATTTTAAGTGTTGCTGGCTTGCTGCAACCTAAAATGACCGCTGAGGAAGTTCAAGATGTATATAAGGATCGTATCGAACCTAAACTTTTGAATTTTAAAACTAATGAATTATCTGATAGCACTAGCCGTTATGACTTAAATAGCGAGCTACGCAGCGAAGAAACGAGTATTGCACTCTCTCCTGCAGAAGATATTGCAAAAATTCGCCGTCGTGCCAATAGCGCTGAAATCTATTTAGTTAAAGATGAAGCTGGAAAAGTATCACAAATTATTTTACCTGTTTACGGCTCTGGTTTGTGGTCTGTCATGTATGCCTTTATTGCGGTAGATGTAGATGGTGTCACCTCTCGTGGTATTACTTACTATGCACATGGTGAAACACCAGGGCTGGGCGGTGAGGTTGATAACCCTCAGTGGAAAGCCCAATGGCCCGGTAAAAAACTGTTCAATGAGCAGGGGGTTCCGGCAATTAAAATCGTGCGCGGTGGTGCGACAGATAACCCATTCGGTATCGACGGCCTTTCAGGTGCGACTCTAACATCAAACGGAATCCAGCATATGTTTGATTTCTGGTTAGGGGATAACGGTTTTGGTCCGTTCCTGAAAAAAGTACGTGAAGGAGCGCTGAATAATGGCTGATTCAAAAGAAGTAAAACGCGTCCTACTTGGACCGTTATTGGATAACAACCCAATTGCTTTACAGGTATTAGGGGTTTGTTCTGCACTGGCCAGTGACAACGAAGTTAGAAACAGCACTCGTTATGACGATTGCTGTAACCTTAGTGACGGCATTTTCTAACTTCTTTATTTCACTCATCAGGAATTATATTCCGAGCAGCGTACGTATTATCGTTCAAATGGCAATCATTGCTTCTTTAGTTATTGTGGTTGACCAAATTTTACGTGCATATGCCTATGAAATATCAAAACAACTTTCTGTATTTGTTGGCTTGATTATTACTAACTGTATCGTAATGGGGCGTGCTGAAGCTTATGCAATGAAAGCACCACCAATTGAAAGCTTCATGGACGGTATTGGTAATGGTCTAGGTTACGGTGTGATCCTTGTTTTAGTCGGCTTTTTACGTGAGTTATTTGGTTCCGGCAAATTGTTTGGTATCACAGTTTTTGAATCACTACAAACCGGTGGTTGGTACATGCCAAATGGCCTGTTCCTCCTCGCGCCAAGTGCATTCTTTATCATCGGTATGCTGATTTGGGGGTTACGTACCTTGAAACCAGCTCAGGTAGAGAAGGACTAATCACATGGAACACTATATTAGCCTGTTTGTTAAAGCCATTTTTATTGAAAATATGGCATTAGCATTTTTCTTGGGAATGTGTACCTTCCTTGCGGTATCGAAGAATGTAAAAACTGCTTTTGGACTGGGTATCGCTGTAACGGTAGTTCTTGGGATTTCTGTCCCAGCTAATAACTTGGTATACAACTTAGTATTGCGTGATGGTGCGATTGCTGAAGGTATCGATTTATCCTTCTTGAACTTCATCACTTTTATCGGTGTTATTGCCGCGTTAGTTCAGATTCTTGAAATGATTTTAGACCGCTACTTCCCGTCACTGTATAACGCGTTAGGTATCTTTTTGCCATTGATTACCGTTAACTGTGCCATTTTCGGTGGTGTTTCTTTCATGGCTCAGCGTGATTATAACTTTAGCGAATCGATTGTGTATGGGTTCGGTTCGGGGATCGGTTGGATGCTCGCAATCGTATTGATGGCAGCTATTCGAGAGAAGATGAAGTACTCAGATATTCCATCGGGTCTAAAAGGGTTAGGTATCACCTTTGTGACAACCGGTTTAATGGCATTGGGCTTTATGTCCTTCTCCGGTGTGCAGCTATAAAGGCGAGAAGAATTCATGGAAATTATTATTTTAGGTGTCGTGATGTTTACCCTGATTGTCTTGGTGCTGACAGGCTTAATCCTGTTTGCAAAATCCAAGCTAGTCAACACAGGGAACATCAAAGTTGAAGTTAATGGCGATCCAGACAAAAGTTTTGAAGCTCCTGCGGGTGACAAGCTATTAGGCATGTTATCAAACCAAGGTATTTTTGTTTCATCAGCGTGCGGTGGTGGCGGCTCTTGTGGTCAGTGCCGTGTGAAAATCAAAGAAGGTGGTGGTGATATTCTGCCTACTGAGCTTTCTCACATTAACAAACGTGAAGCAAAAGAAGGCTGCCGATTAGCGTGTCAGGTCAACGTTAAGCAAGATTTAAAAATTGAGCTTCCAGAAGAAATATTTGGCGTGAAAAAATGGGAGTGTGAAGTTATTTCTAATGATAACAAAGCAACTTTCATTAAAGAGCTGAAATTGAAAATTCCAGAAGGAGAGGTCGTTCCTTTCCGTGCGGGTGGCTTTATTCAGATTGAATGCCCGGCACATGTCGTCAAATATGAAGATTTTGATGTACCAGAAGAATATCGTGAAGATTGGGATAAATTTAACCTGTTCCGTTATGTGTCTGAGGTTAAAGAACCAACTGTTCGCGCCTATTCGATGGCAAACTACCCGGAAGAGTATGGCATTATCATGCTAAACGTGCGTATTGCTACGCCACCACCTCGTAATCCTGATGTCCCTCCAGGAATTATGTCCTCTTATATTTGGTCATTAAAGCCAGGGGATAAAGTGACTATTTCTGGGCCGTTTGGTGAGTTTTTCGCTAAAGAAACGGAAGCGGAAATGGTGTTTATCGGTGGTGGTGCGGGTATGGCACCAATGCGTTCTCATATATTCGACCAACTGCGCCGCTTAGATTCTAAACGTAAGATTAGTTTCTGGTATGGTGCGCGTTCTGTTCGTGAAATGTTCTACACTGAAGATTTTGACCAACTTGCAGCAGAACATGAAAACTTTACATGGCATGTAGCGCTTTCAGACCCTATGCCTGAAGACAATTGGGATGGTTATACCGGTTTCATCCATAATGTCTTATATGAAAACTACTTAAAAGACCATCCAGCGCCAGAAGATTGTGAGTTCTACATGTGTGGGCCTCCAATGATGAATGCTGCCGTGATCAAAATGTTGAAAGACCTTGGTGTTGAAGACGAAAACATCCTATTGGATGACTTCGGTGGTTAAGCAACTTAGCTGATTTTATTAGGCTTATCAAAGTCAGTAGACAGTAACACTTTAAAGAGGGAAAATATTTTCCCTCTTTGTGATTTAGTAAATCTATTAAGCGCTAATGAGTTAACGGTTAATAGGTAGGTTTATGATTATTTTGACTGGAACATTCTCTGCATGGGTGACGATGTAAAGTGTGTTAATAGTCTGGGCGGCCTTAACAAAATGCGCTCATGATTGACGCGGAGAAAATTATGCTAAGTAAAAGAATTTATACCTCGGTACTGCTATTTGTTGCAGCACTGTTTCTTACTGCCTGTGGTGGACCTGAACAACAGAATCTTCAGGGGCAAACAATGGGTACGTATTATTCGGTTAAATATGTCACAGATTCTTCGGAGCCAAAGCCTGAAGCAATTCAAGCCGAAATAGATAAACGTTTGGAAGAAGTTAACGACCAAATGTCAACATATCGCCCAGACTCAGAATTAAGTCGTTTTAATCAGTTTAAAGAAGTCAATACACCGTTCCCTGTTTCTGCAGCAACGGCAACTGTAGTTAAAAAAGCCATTGAAATTAATAAGCTGACAGATGGTTCATTAGATGTAACGGTTGGGCCTTTAGTTAATTTATGGGGGTTTGGCCCTGAAGGAAGAGTCACTAAAGCACCTTCGGATGAAGAATTGGCTAAGCGCAGAGCATGGGTTGGTATCGAAAAACTCGCTGTTCAAGATAATAACTTAATTAAAACAATCCCTGAGCTATATGTCGATCTTTCCTCCATTGCGAAAGGTTATGGTGTCGACGTTGTTGCTGAATATTTAGAATCATTAGGTATCAATAATTATATGGTTGATATTGGTGGTGAAGTGCGTACGAAAGGAACAAATGGTAAAGAAGTGCCATGGCGTATCGCAATAGAAAAACCCGCATCGGATGGTGTCAGCCAAACAGCACAAGAGATTATTGAACCAGGTGACCGCTCTATCGCTACATCAGGGGACTACCGTAATTACTTCGAGCAAGATGGCGTTCGTTTTTCTCATACTATAGACCCAAAAACAGGAAAACCAATCACACATAATTTAGTCTCTATTACAGTAATTGCAGAAAATTGCATGAGTGCTGATGGCTTATCTACAGGACTAAATGTTTTAGGGCCTGAAGTTGGCTTTGCTTTAGCTGAAAAAATGAATATTCCTGTTTTTATGATTGTTAAGACAGATAAAGGTTTTGAAGAGCGCTATACTAAGGCATTCGAACCATTTTTAACCAAAAAACAGTAGTTGTAGGAGGATAAAAAATGCTGAATATTTTTATTGCAGCCTTTGCACTGTTTTTGCTGGCCTTTTTAGGTATGTCACTTGGGTATATTATTAAACGTAAGAGTATCCAAGGTAGCTGCGGCGGGTTAAGCAGTATTGGTGTTGAAAAGGTGTGTGATTGCCCTGAGCCTTGTGATGCACGTAAAAAACGTATGGCGCGTGAAGAAGCCCGTCAAAAATTACTGGATAAAAACCGTATTATTTAAATTAGTACTTATATTTGGCCTTAATCTCAATTAGCGAAGTTGATAGAGATTAAGGCTTTTTACAAATAGAAGGTTAATTCACTTATTCTTTATTTTATGAAGCTACTGAGCTTTACTAAGAGCTGTTGAGCAAGAATTTGAATTGGGAAATGAGACATACATTCTTTTAGAATCACCATTAACCCTAATAATAACAGTGTGGTTATCTTCGGGTTTTATTTGACATGAGAAACCATATTCAGATACCCAAGTTTGCCCATACTTCGTGATAAAAAAATTCTCCAGTAATGTATATCCTCTAAAGAGTAATAAAATTGCTCTTTAAACGTTATATGTTATTTATTTTCAATGTTTTTTATTGATATATCACCGTCATCTTGAAAATAAGTTTTACTAGGATGATAAGGGTCTGGGTCCATATCAATACCAACTTGTATTAGATGTTCCCCCCAATAATTCTCAAATGTTAGTTTAAAAAACGATGCGTTAATTTTATTCTTCATCAGACACACTCCCAATTTGAACTATTTCTTTTGAGCACATGTTAAAGCTCGGGTAGCAAACGGTCATTTCTTTTTTATTACCATCAAAGCTAATAACGATTTGGCAGTTTTAAGCCTTATTTGCATTGCAATTTAAGAAACTACCACTGCTCCATTTTTTCCTATCTTTAGTAGTGATATTACCTATCCAAGCACTTAATCCAGTATAACTATATGAAATACTGAATGTGTTTTTTGTTTATATGGTTATCGGGTATATTGTAGGTAAAAAAATTTATCATATTCATCTTCAGTACAGTGATAAATGATTTCTACTTTTTTAATATCTTGATTCTACTTATTTTCAATAGAAATAGTTCCAGATGATTTAGCCATATCTCCCTCTTTGTAATATTAATTATGAAAAATAATATTTAGTGAAGATTTATCATGATCTTCTTTACTGAAGGTGTAATTAATATAGGTTGTTACTTTTTAATGAAAGGAATCACAATAAAACTGATTAATTAAAAATCAAATAAGCTACTTAATTTTAATAACGAGATAAAAAATAAGTAGCTTAGTTAAATAAATATTATTTTTTGAACGCTTCAGGTGAGTCAACCATTACAGCATCCACACCAATTTCTTTTGCGAGTTGGTAGTCACTTTCATTATTAACGCCAAAGACAATGATATAAGCATTGCCATTTTTTCTAAAACAATCGATGGCTTCTTTATCCCATGAAAGGGTCGCTGGTGAGCGAGCTTCACCTAATGTATATTTTTCGACTACTTCAACTTTACGATGTAGTTCAAAGCCATACCAGCGAGTTGTTGTTTTGTCATTTTCTATTGAACATTGATGGTTCATCACGACATTTGCCAACAGGGTGCGAGTCTCATCACGACTTTCAAATAATGGGATCTTTGGAGAAAGGGATTTGAGTGCTTTTAAAAATTCATCATTAGTGGAATAAAAACGTACTTGGTTAAATGCATTAGTTTTATCTAAGAGAGCTAAAATCGCCTTTGCTTGAATATCAGGGTTGGCGTCAGGGGATTTTAAATCTACGTAGAAAGTTGTGTCTGGGTATTTTTGCAGAATATTTTCTAGTGTAGTGATAGTTGTTTTTTGTAAGGGGAATTGCTGATTATGTTTTTGACTAAACTTATAAGCAGCATTGACATGATTGAGTTGTTCTACTGTATAAGCAGATACGTTACCTTTTTTGTCCGTCAATGAATCTAGATCACTCGGACGATATAGGACTAATTGATTATCTTTACTAAGTTGAACGGTAAGCCAAATAGCATCGGCATTATTTTGCTTGGCTAAATCAATGGCATAAATTGTATTTTCTGGTGCATCTGCTGTTCCTGCACGGTGAGCTACAATTTTAGGGGATAGCGCTAAATTAGGGGATAGTGCGAAAACTGTTTGGCTAGCAAGCAGCATAATGAGAGGAGCCATAAATTTAACATATTTTGATGTTGATATCATTGCCATAGAGATGATCCATAAATAGTTTTTCAAGGTATTGTTGTTGGTAAAACAACTCTTTTTATTACTTTTTTGTTTAAAAGTAAGTAGTAATACTTATTTTTAAGACAAACTTTAAATCGAATCTAGAGTTGGATAGCTTGGCAGATGATTATTGCAATAATATGAATTACCTAATTATCATGGAGTTAGCTTTTTCATTCGTCAATTTTATGGTGATGTGACAATAATTGCATGGCTAATAAAAATACTGTATATTTAATCAGGTGTTTGATTGGCAGAGTTAACCCGTGCGTAAAATTATTCATATTGATATGGACTGCTTTTATGCAGCGATCGAAATGCGTGACGACCCAAGCCTTCGTAATGTCCCCATTGCAGTGGGGGGAAGCGCAGATCGCCGAGGCGTTATTAGTACTGCAAATTATGAAGCCCGTCGCTACGGTGTTCACAGTGCGATGTCTACTGCGATTGCACTTAGGCTTTGCCCTCACTTGAAAGTGGTTCCTGGGCATATGGCACTTTACAAAGAAACCTCCCTGTATATTCGAAAAATATTTGCTCGCTATACTGACCTCATAGAACCACTTTCTCTTGATGAAGCTTATTTGGATGTCACTGATTGTACGCAATTACATGGCTCTGCAACGCTAATTGCTAAGGCCATTCGCCAGCAAATCTTTGATGAACTGCAATTAACCGCTTCAGCGGGGATAGCGCCAATAAAATTTTTGGCGAAAATAGCTTCAGATATGAATAAACCCAATGGCCAATTCGTGATCACGCCGCAAAATATGGATCAATTTATTCTTAGCTTGCCCCTTAAAAAAATTCCTGGCGTGGGTAAGGTAACCGCTCAGAAATTAGCGGATATGGGGTTACTCACTTGTGCTGACGTCCAAAAATATGATGTTGTTACATTGGTTAAAAGCATGGGTAAATTCGGGCAGGTACTTTGGGATCGATGCCATGGTATCGATGAGCGTGCTATTAACCCTGATAGACTCAGAAAGTCGGTAGGGGTTGAACGCACCCTTGCAGAAGATATATATCAATGGAGCGATTGTCTTCCTCTGCTTGATAAACTCTATGACGAACTACAATTACGTCTAGCGAAGGTAAAACCAGATCTGCGTATTGCTCGTCAAGGTGTAAAATTTAAATTTGCAGACTTTCAGCAAACAACACAAGAACACGTATACCCAATTCTTAATAAACAAGATTTAGTCCAGATAGCGAAACAAGTTTGGGATAATCGCCGCTTAGGGCGTGGTGTTCGGTTAGTTGGTTTGCATGTGATGCTGCAAAGCCCGCAGCTTGAAAGGCAATTATTACTTGAATTATAAAAAACACCCATCGCATGATGGGTGTTTGAGGTTGTTAACAAAGCGGGATAAAAGCGTGGTTTTTCCCGCTTTGTGTTATCAGACGAAAATCAATGATTTGATTTTCCTCATTTATTTTCAAAACCTATTAGACTTGCCGCCAAACATAATATGTTTATCAGCAGTGTGAAACACCCATCGCATGATGGGTGTTTCATAACAATTAATTGCTTATTCTTTGACTGGAATTGCTTTTAAAACCGCAGTTAATAATTTCCAATACTCTCCAACGCTTGCAATGTGTACACGTTCATCAGGGGAGTGTGCACCGCGAATAGTTGGCCCAATTGAAACCATATCCATGTCTGGGTAAGGTTTTTTGAATAGACCACACTCAAGGCCTGCGTGGATCACCATGACATTAGGGATTTTACCGAACAGCTTGTTGTAGGTATCGCTGACTAAATGCATTACTGGTGAGTCTGCATCTGGTTGCCAACCTGGGTAGCTACCCTCTGCACGGTATTGGGCTTGTGCTAATTTACTGATAGATGTCAGCATGTTAACAACGTAGTTTTTACCGCTATCGATAAGTGAACGAACAAGGAAGATAATTTCTGCTTTATCTTCAGTTAGGCGTACAACACCTTCATTAAGTGACGTTTCAACCACGCCAATGGCAACATCACTCATGCGGATCACACCGTTTGGCGCCGCATTTAAGAAGAAAACAAAACGTTTTTGGCAGTCATCAGAAAGTGCTTTTAATTCGCTTTGCGTTTCATCTAGTAGCAGAACAAGGTTAGGCTCAACGACGGCTAGTTCATTTTTCAGAATATCTTCATAACGAGCTCTTAGGGCAGTTAACTCCGCGACTTTGTTCGCAGGAACGGCAATAATGGCGTAAGCTTCCCGAGGAATGGCGTTACGAACAGTACCACCTCTGAAATCTAATAGTTTTAGGTTTAAATCTTCTGCGTGGCCAGCTAGAAAACGTGCTAACAGCTTATTGGCATTACCTAAGCCTAAATGTACATCACCACCAGAGTGCCCACCTTTTAGGCCTTTTAGGGTCATTGTGAAGGTTTTATAGCCTTGTGGTAATGCTTCACGCGTCAGGTCAAACGTAGAGGTAAAGTCAACCCCACCAGCACAACCCATGTAAATTTCACCTTCTTCTTCTGAGTCGGTGTTAATCAGAATATCGGCTTGTAACCAGCCTGCTTTCAAGCCAAACGCACCTTCCATGCCGGCTTCTTCAGTCATGGTCAGAAGAACTTCCATTGGCCCATGCTCAACACTATCATCAGCAAGAACAGCCAACGCAGAAGCTAAGCCAATGCCGTTATCAGCACCTAAAGTGGTTCCTTCAGCGGTGACCCATTCACCATTAACATATGGACGAATTGGATCTGTTTTAAAGTCATGTACCGTGTCGTTATTTTTCTGTGGCACCATGTCTAAGTGAGCTTGTAAAACAACGCCTTTGCGGTTTTCATAACCAGGGGTTGCAGGTTTACGGATCAGAATATTACCCACTTCATCACGTTCAACGTGAAAGCCTTTTTGTTTTGACCAATCAACAATATGTGCGGCTAAGGCTTCTTCGTGGTATGAAGGGTGCGGGATAGAACAGATTTTCGCGAAGATGTCCCATAGTGGTTGGGGGGATAATATAGCAAGTTCAGACACGTTTTTCTCCTTTTCCCGTCATATTTTGAGTTGTAGCGTTGTTGGCTTCACTCGTAAACCCTAGTCACATACTTATGTATGCTCCTAGGGATTTTCTCATTTGCCGCCTAGCCACAACCCAAATTATTTAGGGAAAATATTTAATTTCCTTGGGGTATGGCATCACTAGTTTTATTGACTGAGCAACTCAAATTACCTCAGAGATTTTTAGTTGAGTTATGTTAGTTACTAGCTTGATATGCAAAATTAAATGATGCATTGCTGATAAACTCAGGATAACACTTTCTTTTGAGCAATGGACAGTGTAAATGATAATAATTAATGTCGAATGGTGCTTTTTACTGGTTTTTAACCGGCCAAATCACTATAATCTCGCGCAACCTTTTTTCCGCAAGACACATTTCAGATTTACTCAGCAGTCGGGACCCGAATTTTATGAGCGAAAAATATGTCGTAACGTGGGATATGTTGCAAATACATGCCCGTAAACTCGCACAACGTTTATTACCAGTAGAGCAATGGACCGGTATTATCGCGGTTAGCCGTGGTGGCCTTGTTCCTGGAGCACTTCTAGCACGCGAACTTGGTATTCGTAACGTTGACACCGTTTGTATTTCTAGCTATGACCATGACAACCAGCGCGAATTAACCGTGATTAAACGTGCTGAAGGTGATGGTGAAGGCTATATTGTCATTGATGATTTGGTGGATACAGGCGGCACAGCTCAAGCTATCCGTAACATGTACCCTAAAGCCCACTTTGTTACTATTTTTGCAAAACCTGCAGGGCGTCCATTAGTGGATGACTACGTAGTTGATATTCCACAAGACACATGGATCGAACAGCCATGGGATATGGGCGTCGTTTTTGTTAAACCATTGTGTGAACAAGATAAATAAATCTGTGTTTTACGCGAGCTTTAGGTAAAAACATTGTAATTATAAAGTGTTATAGAATTTATTGATTGCAAAAACACATTAATACCTAAAATTTTTAAGCTAAACACGATATAATTTGGGGAGTGCATTTTTGCATTCCCTTTATTTTTGGCCAAATTCAACTCTGATAGACAAGGAAATAGGGATGACTCAGCAAAACCTTTCAGAAAAACTTTTCAAACCTAAAGTCAGACAAGTTGAAACGTCAACATTAGTCTCTTATTCATCTCAAACAATTTCTCAAATTAAAGAACATAGTGTGTTAAGTGGGTCTCACCATGCGGGGTGGTACCGTATGATTAACCGCTTAATGTGGATTTGGCGGGGAATAGACGCCTTAGAAATTGAAGAGGTGCTAAGCCGTATTGCTATCTCAGATGCTGAGCGTAGTGATGATAATTTATTGGATACAGTCATTGGTAATCGTCGTGGAAACTGGTGTTTTGAATGGTCCCAGCAAGCCATGCATTGGCAGCAAAAAGCGTTAGAGTTTGAAAAAGGTGCAGAAGCAGGGGATGCTTGGTTGCGTTCTGCTAATTTGTACAGCATTGCAGCTTATCCTTTTATTAAAGGTGACGAGCTGGCTGACCAAGCTATTTTGTTGGCTTGTAAAGCGTATGATAGCGCAGCAAAATTTTCTCAATATCGCTTAAAGAAAATTCCATTTAAAGTTGATGGTGGAAAAGAAGTCTGTGGCTTTTTACATATTCCTTCACATGGTCAAGGGCCTTACCCGACCGTGATGATTTGCGGCATGTTAGATAGCTTACAAATTGATTTTTGCCGCTATTTTCGTGACTACCTCGAGCCTCTCGGTATTGCGATGCTAACACTGGATATGCCATCTATTGGTTATTCGGTAAAACAAAAGCTTACACAGGAAACAAGCACCCTACATGAGCAAATTGTTCGCCAGATTGGGGATATCGCTTGGATTGACCACACGCGTTTTGGTATCGTGGGTATGCGTTTTGGCGCAAATATAGCATTAAGATTAGCTTATATGTGTCCAGATAAGATTAAAGCAGTCGCTGTCATAGGGCCAATTGTGCACAGTTTATTGCATGAAGAGAAATATCAGCAGGATATTCCTCGAATGGTTCTGGATGTGTTCGCCAGTCGTTTGGGTATTTATCAAGTTGATGGCTCTGCTTTACGCCATGAGTTAAGTTGTTATTCACTTAAAAATCAAGGGCTTTTAGGGCGACGCAGTAAAGTCCCAATGTTATCGGTTAGCCTCAAAGATGATATTTATAGCCCTAAAGCCGAATCTGATTTAATTCGACGCTCTTCGATGGATGCTGATACGATAATGCTACCAAGCCAGCCTGTTTTTGCTAATTTTGAAAAGGCGTTAAGTGAAACTACTAATTGGTTAAAAGCAAAAATACTTTAATTTTATTTAATAACTTGCTTATTTTTACCCATTTGTTAAAAAGGGATCTTCCCAAGAAGGAGATCCTTAACATGGCTTTACCGACTGATTACTCAAATGGAAAGTATTTAAAGAAGTTTGCTTCGATAGGACCTTATTTACGTGAAAAACAATGTTTAAATGGCTGTTATATATTTGATAGCCTCGTTGTTTGCGTGAATGCAAATATTGCCCCAGAAAAACGCGAATTTTGGGGGTGGTGGCTAAAATTGGTAGCAACTGATAAGGGCTTTGAATTTATTTATCATTTTGGCCTATACAACAGTCATGGTAGTTGGCAAGTCAAAGCACTAAAAGATGCGGCAACCATTGAAGCGACCGAGCAAAATTTAGTGTCATTTCACCAAGCCCTTGCAAAACAATTATCTGAACTTGAGTTAAGCCTCTTTCCCTCCCCGCTAATGGCAGAATTAAAACTGGAATTAAGCGCATAAATTTGTTTTAAACCAACTTTTGTTGAATTTTGCGTTATGCTTGTTGGCATAACGCGCTTCTCCTGATAAAAATGATACCTACTTTTTGGTTTATTAATCCTAATGGCAGAAAAATGATGAAAAATAGCCAGACGCTGGTAGTTAAATTAGGGACCAGTGTATTAACAGGGGGCTCGCGCCGTTTAAATCAAGCTCATATTGTTGAGCTTGTCAGGCAATGCGCGCAGCAATATGAAAAAGGGCATCGCATTATTATTGTGACTTCTGGGGCAATTGCCGCGGGTCGCGAACATTTAAATTACCCCGAACTGCCGGCTACCATAGCATCTAAACAGTTGCTTGCGGCGGTCGGTCAAAGTCGTTTAATTCAGTTATGGGAACGGTTATTCTCCATTTATGGTATTCATATCGGGCAAATGTTACTAACACGAGCCGATTTAGAAGACAGAGAACGTTTCTTAAATGCACGAGATACCTTGCAAGCTCTGTTAGATAACGGAATCATTCCAGTTATTAATGAAAATGATGCCGTTGCTACCGCAGAAATTAAAGTCGGTGATAATGACAATCTATCCGCTTTGGCCGCGATTCTTGGCGATGCCGACAAACTGCTATTACTCACGGATATAGAAGGCTTATATGATGCTGACCCACGCAGTAATCCAAATGCAAAATTGATACCCGAAGTGTATGGTATCAATGATGAACTTCGTGAAATGGCGGGGGGAAGCGTTAGCGGGTTAGGAACCGGTGGAATGGCAACTAAATTACAAGCAGCAGATGTCGCGGGCCGCGCAGGAATTGATGTTATCATTGCAGCAGGCAATAAACCCGATGTTATTAATGCGGTTATTGAAAATCTTCCAGTTGGTACCCGTTTTTATGGGCAAAAAAATCCAATGGAAAATCGTAAACGTTGGATTTTCGGTGCTCCAGCCGCTGGGGATGTCTACATTGATGATGGTGCACAACTGGCAATTATGGAAAAAGGGAGTTCATTGTTGCCAAAAGGAATTAAAAAGATTGAAGGCGATTTCTCTCGAGGCGCAGTGATCCGTATTCGTAATATGGCAGGAAAAGACCTAGCTCATGGGGTCAGCCATTATAACAGTGATGCACTGAGAATGATTGCTGGGCACCATTCACAAGAAATCAGTAAAATACTTGGTTATGAACACGGTTCTGTGGCTGTTCATCGTGATGATATGATAGTGAGTTAATTATGTTAGAGACAATGGGTAAGGCAGCAAGAGTTGCTTCATGGCAATTAGCTCAGTTAAGTACCAAACAAAAAAATGCAGCACTATTACAAATTGCAGATCTACTAGAACAAGATAATGCAGTTATACTGGCAGCGAATCAAAAAGACATGGCGCAGGCAAAAGCAAGCGGTATGAGTGAGGCGTTACAAGACCGATTATTATTGACGCCAGAGCGTTTAAAAAGTATTGCTGATGATGTCAGAAAAGTATGTCAATTAGCTGATCCTGTTGGGCAAATCATTGATGGAAGCCAATTGGATAGCGGTTTAAATTTACAACGTCGCCGTGTTCCATTGGGAGTTGTTGGCGTTATTTATGAAGCTCGCCCTAATGTTACCGTTGATGTGGCTTCGTTATGTTTAAAAACAGGTAATGCGGTCATTTTGCGTGGCGGGAAAGAGACGCATCATACTAACCTTGCTGTAGTGGAAGTTATTCAAAAAGCATTGGAAAATAGCGGCTTGCCAGCAGATGCCGTACAAGCTATTAATAATCCGGACCGTGAATTAGTTGCACAATTACTCAAATTAGATCGTTACATTGATATGCTAATCCCTCGTGGCGGTGCAGGGTTACATAAATTATGTCGTGAGCAATCCACGATCCCGGTAATTACCGGGGGAATTGGCGTTTGCCATACATTTGTTGATAAATCGGTGGATTTTAATAAAGCCATTGATGTGATTATTAATGCGAAAGTTCAGCGCCCAAGTGCCTGTAATTCACTTGAAACATTATTAGTTCATAAAGAGATTGCGACTGAGTTCCTACCGTTTTTAAGTGAAAAAATGGCGCAGCAACAAGTCACACTGCATGCGAGTAAAAAAGCACTTCCATTACTAAAACAAGGCCCAGCGAAAATTGTTGATGTAAAACCTGAAAACCTTGTCGATGAGTGGTTATCACTGGATCTTAACGTAGAAATTGTGGATGACATTGACGCAGCTATTGACCATATTCGCCAGTATGGTACTGCGCATTCTGATGCTATCTTGACAGAATCTATTCATCAAGCTGGCTATTTTGTTCAATGTGTAGATTCAGCAGCGGTATATGTTAATGCAAGCACTCGCTTTACTGATGGTGGGCAGTTTGGTTTAGGTGCAGAGGTCGCAGTAAGTACGCAGAAATTACACTCACGTGGCCCTATGGGGTTAGATGCACTAACAACGTATAAATGGATCGGATATGGCGACTTTTTGAGTCGTCCATAATGAGTAAAAATGATGAGATAGCCACACTTGTGTGGCTTGAGGTTGTTGACAAAGCGAGATAAAAGCGTGGTTTTTCCCGCTTTGTGTTATCAGCCAAAAATCAATAAATTGATTTTCCTAGTTTATTTTCAAAACCTATTAGACTGCTGCCAAACATAATATGTTTGGCAGCAGTCTATCGCCACACTTGTGTGGCTTTCTTTTTTTATTTGTCTAATTAGGCAATTTATCATAAGCAAATTTGTAATCAGTATTGCTTAGTATTCATGATGATGGGATGAAATTTAATGTTTTACATTATCGGTCCAAGAGGTTCGGGTAAAACCACAATTGGTAAAAAATTTGCAGAATCTAAAGGCTATCAATTTGTTGATACAGATAAATTGGTTTTAGAAAAAGCAGGAAAAAGTATCGCTGAAATTGTTGAACAGCACGGTTGGGATTACTTTCGTCAGCTAGAAACTGACGTCCTTAAGTCGATTAAGCAAAATAATATGATTGTTTCTACTGGCGGAGGCCTGGTTCTCGCAGAAGAAAATCAGCAAATTATGCGTAATAACGGCACTGTTATTTATTTAAATACCCATCCTGAAGTTTTAGCAAAACGCCTTGCAGCAGAGCCACAAGCGGATCAACGACCAAGTTTGACCGGGAAATCTTTAATTGAAGAAATTGAAGAAGTGATGCAACAAAGGGAACCTATCTACCGTGCGACTGCTCACCATATTATTGATGCTGCGCAGCCTGTCGACGATATCATCGCACAACTTAATGATTTAACTTAAACTAATGACTAATAAGCCTGCGGTGTTTTCGGAATATACTAATTAGAGCAAAGGGAGTAGCTCAGTAAGATAGATGTCACTAAAGGTATAGTTGTATCACACAAATATATAAAAATATAATCATAGTATAGGGACTCATTATGTTGGCAAAGATAGTCAAAACAGTACTTAAATTTTTGTTTCGCGTGCAAGTTATTGGCGATGCGAAAGAGTTTAATCAAGATAAATGTTTGATTACACCTAATCATGTTTCTTTCCTTGATGGTGTATTAATCGCACTTTTCTTACCTGTTAAACCTGTATTTGCTGTTTATTCAACATTTGCCACACCAAAAATGGTGAAGCGCCTTAAGCCCTATGCAGATATTGTCCCTCTTGATCCTGCCAACCCTCTAGGTATTCGTCATCTAGTTAAAGAGGTAGAAAAAGGGCGCCCGATAGTTATTTTTCCAGAAGGCCGAATTTCGGTTCATGGCTCTTTAATGAAAATATACGAAGGAGCGGCTTTTGTGGCCGCAAAGTCCGGAGCAAAAGTTGTTCCTATTCGTATAGAAGGGGCTCAATATAGCCATTTTGGGCGTCTGAAAGGCATTTTTCCATTAAAATGGTTTCCGAAGATCACATTGCATATCTTGCCGGCACAAGCTATCCCAATGCCTGAAGCACCTAAGGCTGTAGAGCGTCGAGCTCTGGCTGGTGAACACCTGTATCAAATCATGAAATCTGCTCGTATGTCTTGTTTACCACAAGTCACATTAGTTGAAGAATTTATTCAAAGTGTTCAGTTTTTTGGGCGCCGTACGCCTTGTATCGAGGACATCGCATTTAAAGAAGACTCATATCAATCCCTATTGAAAAAAACCTTAGGGGTTGGTCGTATTATTGAACGCTATACACATGAAAATGAAAGAGTTGGCCTATTATTGCCAAATGCGACAGTCACCGCGGCTGCAATTTTCGGTGCTTTAATGAGAGGCCGAGTACCTGCTATGCTCAATTACACAGCGGGCAGTCACGGTATTAGTAACGCGTTAAAAGCCTCTGCAGCGAAAGTAGTCTTTACTTCGCGCCAATTTTTGGAAAAAGGCAACTTAACGCATATTCCAGAACAAGTGCCAGAAGCAAGTTGGATTTATCTTGAAGATTTAAAAGATACGGTAACATGGCAAGATAAATTATGGATTATTAAACACTTATTCAACCCTAAAAAAGCCATTCTTCCCCGTAAACCGTCTGATGAAGCCGTTGTTTTATTCACATCTGGTTCTGAAGGTACACCAAAAGGTGTTGTTCACAGCCATGCTAGCTTGATGGCAAACGTAGAACAAATAAAAACGATCGCTGATTTCACCCCACGTGACCGTTTTATGTCGTCACTGCCGTTATTTCACGCATTTGGTTTGACGGTTGGTTTATTTATCCCTCTATTTTCAGGAAGCCGAGTTTTCCTTTATCCAAGCCCATTGCATTACCGAGTCATTCCTGAATTAGTCTATGACAAAAACTGCACCGTATTATTCGGAACATCAACCTTTTTAGGCAACTACGCACGGTTTGCTCATCAGTATGATTTCGCACGTTTACGTTATGTGGTTGCCGGTGCAGAAAAATTATCGGATAAAACGAAAAAAATCTGGTTTGATAAATTTGGCATCCGAATTCTTGAAGGTTATGGGGTCACTGAATGTGCACCAATTGTATCAATCAATGTCCCTATGGCCGCGAAAGAAGGTTCTGTTGGGCAAATTTTACCTGAAATGGAAGCGCGAATTATTCCAATTTCCGGAATTGAACAAGGTGGCAAATTACAGCTTAAAGGCCCAAATATTATGAAAGGGTATTTGCGCGTTGAAGCCCCAGGCGTCCTTGAAACACCACAAGCTGAAAATGCACAAGGTGAAATAGAGGAAGGTTGGTACGACACTGGTGATATCGTTGAATTAGACCATAAAAATTTCTGTACTATAAAAGGCCGTGTTAAACGTTTTGCTAAACTTGCAGGCGAAATGGTTTCCCTCGAAAGTATCGAGCAAATGGTGGCATCTCTTTCTCCCAATGCAAATCACGGTGTGGTTACAAAGCCAGATAGCAGTAAAGGTGAAGCGCTTGTTTTGTTCACAACAGATAAAGAATTAGACCGTAGCGCATTATCCAGTGCAGCCAAAAGCAAAGGGTTAACCGAGTTAGCGGTTCCACGCGATATTCGTTTTGTTAAAGAGTTGCCAGTGCTAGGTAGTGGTAAAACGGATTTTGTTACATTAAAGCAAATGGCATTAAAGGATGAATAATATGCAAGAAAGCACTTCCAATTCACCGCTAATGAGCCGAGGTATGAAAGCAGTACTGGCTTCACAGTTCCTCTCTGCATTTGCGGATAATGCATTATTATTTGCCATATTAGCCCAGCTCAAAGCCGAATTTTACCCCGAGTGGAGTCACCCTATCTTGCAAATGGTGTTTGTTTTTACTTACATCATTTTAGCGCCATTTGTTGGGCAAATCGCGGATAGGTTTTCAAAAGGCCGAGTGATGTTGTTTTCTAACATCTTTAAATTTATTGGAGCACTAGGGATTTGTTTTGGCCTAAACCCATTCCTTTGCTATGGGTTAGTGGGGATTGGTGCAGCATCCTATTCACCGGCTAAATACGGTATTCTCGGTGAACTCACTGGCGGCGATAACCTTGTTAAGGCCAATGGTGTGATGGAGGCTTCAACAATTGCAGCCATTTTAGTGGGGTCAGTTGTCGGAGGAATGCTGTCCGATATTAACTTAATCTTAGCGTTAGGTACATGCGCTGCACTGTATGCGTTAGCCGTTATTGCGAATTTTTTCATCCCACACTTAGCTGCGGCGAGGCCTGGAAAAGGTTGGGATCTTAAGCTGTTGATGGCGTCTTTTTTCAGTGCTTGCCGTGTGCTATGGGCGAATCAAGAGAGTCGTTTTTCACTAGTCGGAACTAGCTTGTTCTGGGGAGCCGGGGTAACGTTGCGTTTTCTGCTCGTTGCATGGGTGCCTGTAGCGTTGGGGTTACAAGACAACACCACACCAACCATTCTAAATGCGATGGTTGCGGTGGGGATAGTCGCAGGTGCGGGGCTTGCTGCCAAATTTATTACCTTAAAAACGGTTTATCGATGCATCCCTGCGGGAGTTATTATAGGTGTGATGGTAGTGTTACTTTCCTTGCAAACTAACATTATTCCATCCTATTTTATTTTAATTATCCTTGGGATTTTTGGCGGTTTATTTGTCGTTCCATTGAATGCATTATTGCAAGAAAAAGGGAAGGAAACCGTTGGCGCAGGGAATGCGATCGCCGTACAAAATTTAGGTGAAAATAGTGCAATGCTGATTATGTTAGGCTTGTACTCACTCGCTATCAAAGCAGGTTTATCCGTTGTGAATGCAGGTATTGGTTTTGGTGCTGTATTTGCAATTGCGATTGCGGGTTTATGGGTTTGGGATCGCGCTCGTAAAAAAATGGCATAAAGGTAGATAGCATCATGATAGATGAGAAACGGCTTGAAACACTGAGTATTCAGATTGGACTGAAACTGAAAGAACAGGGTAAAACAGTCACAACCGCTGAGTCTTGTACTGGGGGCTGGGTTGCGAAGGTTTTAACCGATATCTCGGTAGCTCAGATTACTTTCAGCGCGGTTTTGTGACATACAGTAATGAAGCAAAGCATCAAATGATTGGTGTTAAGAGCGAGTCTTTACAACGGTATGGCGCTGTAAGCCAACAAGTTGTTACTGAAATGGCGGAAGGCGCTTTGCTAGAAGCTTGTGCAGATTTCGCTGTTTCAGTTAGTGGAATTGCAGGCCCTGGGGGCGGTAGTATAGAAAAACCTGTTGGTACGGTATGGTTTGGTTTTGCGCAAAAACAGGCAGACCAAACGGTATTTGTCACAACACAACATAGAGTGTTTCAAGGAAACCGAAACGAAGTTCGTTTTCAATCAACAGTTTATATACTTGAAACACTTTTAAAGCAGTTAAATTAAAAATTTTCTTGATACTGTATGATTATACAGTATAATCAATTTCAACAAACCGAATTCAATCGTTTTATTTGCAGTGGTCAAATCATTGCACTTAGGGAGTAAACATGGCTATTGATGAAAACAAACAAAAAGCACTTGCAGCAGCATTAGGCCAAATTGAAAAGCAATTTGGTAAAGGTTCCATTATGCGTCTTGGTGAAGACCGCTCTATGGATGTTGAAACTATCTCAACAGGCTCCTTATCCCTTGATGTTGCATTGGGTGCTGGTGGCTTGCCACTAGGTCGTATTGTTGAAATCTACGGCCCTGAATCCTCAGGTAAAACAACACTAACCCTGCAAGTTATTGCAGCAGCACAACGTAGCGGTAAAACGTGTGCTTTCATCGATGCTGAACACGCTTTAGACCCTATCTATGCTAAAAAATTAGGCGTCGATATCGATAACTTACTGTGTTCTCAACCTGATACCGGTGAACAAGCGCTAGAAATTTGTGATGCATTAACTCGCTCAGGTGCGGTTGATGTAATCATCGTTGACTCCGTTGCTGCGTTAACACCAAAAGCAGAAATTGAAGGTGAAATTGGTGATTCACATATGGCTTAGCTGCTCGTATGATGAGCCAAGCAATGCGTAAGTTAGCGGGTAACTTAAAAACATCTAATACCCTACTGATCTTTATCAACCAAATTCGTATGAAGATTGGTGTTATGTTTGGTAACCCAGAAACAACAACGGGTGGTAATGCATTAAAATTTTATGCATCTGTTCGTTTAGATATCCGTCGTATTGGTGCAGTGAAAAATGGCGAGGAAATCGTCGGTAGTGAAACTCGTGTTAAAGTGGTGAAAAACAAAGTTGCAGCACCATTTAAACAAGCTGAATTCCAAATTTTGTATGGTGAAGGTATTAATACCTTCGGCGAGTTAATTGATTTGGGTGTAAAACACAAATTAATTGAAAAAGCAGGGGCTTGGTATAGCTATAACGGCGATAAAATTGGCCAAGGTAAAGCTAATTCAACAAATTATTTAAAAGAGCACCCTGAAGTCGCTCAAGAAATTGATACCAAACTGCGTGAAATGTTATTAAACCACACTGGTGAATTTAGCAGTGCGGCAACAGATTTTATCAATGATTCTGATGAAGAAGAAACACCAGAAGAATTTTAATATCAATCTAGTTTATTGATTAGCAAGTAAATTATAGGCGCTCCGCTGATGTGGTTGCGCCTGTTTTGTTTTAAACCTATTACATTAATAGTTTATTGAACAGTTTTTCTGTGGAAAAATACACCAGTGCAAGGTATAAACATACTTTCAGAAAATATCTAGACGCTTTACAATGAAAGCTGCGAATGGATGTATCTATATTTTACTTCTGCACAAAGAGACTTTATCTTATCAGTCACTTTTTAATCGGAGAGTTGATTAGAGGTGATGTTACATTCCATCTCAACAATTCGTAATTCTGTTTCCAGCTTGATATCGGGATAAATATGAGTAAAAGCACCGCTGAGATCCGTCAAGCGTTTCTCGACTTTTTTCATACAAAAGGTCATCAAGTGGTCTCTAGTAGTTCACTAGTGCCAAATAATGACCCTACACTATTGTTCACAAACGCAGGGATGAACCAGTTCAAAGATGTATTTCTTGGTCTGGATAAAAGAGCATATTCCCGAGCGACAACCGCGCAGCGCTGTGTGCGCGCGGGTGGTAAACATAACGACTTAGAAAATGTGGGCTATACCGCTCGCCACCATACATTTTTTGAAATGTTAGGCAATTTTAGCTTTGGCGATTACTTTAAGCATGACGCAATCCGTTTTGCTTGGGAATTATTGACTAGCGAAGAATGGTTTAACTTACCAAAAGAAAGGCTGTGGGTGACCGTTTACGCAACTGATGATGAAGCCTATGACATTTGGAACAAAGAAATTGGTGTTCCAGTTGAGCGTATTATTCGTATCGGTGATAACAAGGGCGCGCCATATGCGTCAGATAACTTCTGGCAGATGGGTGATACCGGTCCTTGTGGCCCATGTACCGAGATTTTCTATGATCATGGTGACCACATATGGGGTGGACCTCCAGGAAGCCCAGAAGAAGACGGTGATCGTTATATTGAAATTTGGAACTTGGTCTTCATGCAATTTAACCGTCAGTCTGACGGGACAATGGAGCCTCTGCCAAAACCTTCAGTCGATACAGGAATGGGCTTAGAGCGTATTTCTGCAGTATTGCAGCACGTTAATTCAAACTATGAAATTGATATTTTCCGCGATCTCATCGCTGCTGCTGCTAATGCAACAGGTGCGACAGATTTAGAAAATAAATCATTACGTGTTATTGCTGACCATATTCGTTCTTGTGCATTCCTTGTTAGTGATGGTGTTATTCCATCAAATGAAGGCCGTGGTTATGTTCTGCGTCGCATTATCCGTCGTGCTGTTCGTCACGGTTATATGCTTGGTGCCAAAGATACCTTCTTCTATAAATTAGTGGCGCCACTGATTAACGTCATGGGGTCCGCGGCTGATGAACTTGGACGCCAGCAAGCAATGGTCGAAAAAGTTCTCAAGACCGAAGAAGAACAATTTGCTCGTACTTTAGAACGTGGTCTTCAATTATTAGATGAAGAGCTTGCCTCACTGAAAGGGGATACTCTGGACGGTGAAGCCGCATTCCGCTTATATGACACTTATGGCTTCCCAATCGATTTAACGGCAGATGTTTGCCGTGAACGCAATATTAAAGTCGACGAAGAAGGTTTTGAGCGAGCGATGGAGGACCAACGTCGTCGTGCGCGCGAATCCAGTGGTTTTGGGGCAGATTATAACTCTTTAATTAAAGTTGATAAGCGCAGTGAATTCTCCGGTTATCAATATGATGAGCAACAAGCTACTATTACTGCATTATATAAAGATGGCCAGCCTGTAGATAGCTTGAATGCTGGTGAAGAAGGCTTAGTTATACTAGACAAAACAGCATTTTACGCAGAGTCTGGTGGGCAAGTCGGTGATACTGGTTATTTAAATAATGATAGTGCGAGCTTTAAAGTTACTGACACGCAAAAATATGGTCAAGCGATTGGGCATATTGGTAAGGTTGAAGCGGGATCACTCGTTGTTAACCATAAAATTACCGCTTTCGTGGATAGCGCTAGACGTGATGCTATACGTTTAAATCACTCAGCAACGCACTTACTGCATGCGGCACTACGCCAAGTATTAGGTGACCATGTTTCTCAAAAGGGGTCATTGGTTAATGATAAATACTTGCGTTTTGATTTCTCTCATTTTGAGGCGATGACACAAGACCAACTACGCCAAGTAGAAGATATTGTGAATGCACAAATCCGTAAAAATTCAGAAATTGAAACCGAACTAATGGATTTAGAAGGTGCAAAAGCAAAAGGCGCTATGGCATTATTTGGTGAAAAATATGAAGAGCGTGTACGTGTTCTGAGTATGGGTGATTTTTCTATCGAATTATGTGGTGGTACCCATGCGCGTCGTACCGGAGATATTGGTTTATTCCGTATTCTGAGTGAATCGGGTACGGCTGCGGGTGTTCGTCGTATTGAAGCGACGACAGGCACTACAGCAATTGAAAGTATTCACAATCAATCAGAGCAACTTTCAGCAATTGCACACTTGGTTAAAGGTGATATGAATAGCCTTGTCGAGAAAGTGAAAGCGGCATTAGATAAATCTCGCCAGCTCGAAAAAGAAATTGTGCAACTAAAAGATCAACAAGCATCTCAAGAAAGTGCTTCACTAAGTAGCAAAGCGAAAGACGTGAAAGGCATCAAATTATTAGTGACTCAATTAGGAGATACTGATCCTAAGTTGTTGAGAACTATGGTTGATGACCTTAAAAATCAGTTGAAATCAGCGATTATCGTGCTTTCAACAACAAGTGGTGATAAAGTCAGTATGATTGTTGGGGTGACTAATGATTTAACTGCTAAAGTTAAAGCAGGTGACTTGATTTCCCACATTGCAGGTCAGGTTGGTGGTAAAGGTGGTGGCCGCCCAGACATGGCTCAAGCAGGAGGTACTGACGTTAACGCATTACCTACTGCTATGGCGAGTGTCGAAGAATGGGTTGAAGCACGCCTGTAAGCACTTACAAAGTTGCCTCATTAAAAGATGAGGCAACTTTAATCTGTTGCGGCATTGTTAATGTATCGTTTGTAGTGCTATATTTTGCTTGTAAATAATTAGAATGCTTGTATTGATGGCATCAATGCTTTAGGTGAATGTCATTGCTTTACGTTTTCACGGTGTGTGATGGACAATAGCGGGGGATACCTAGAGACCCGACTCTTTTAATATTTCAAGGAGCAAAGAATGCTTATTCTGACTCGTCGAGTTGGTGAAACACTCATGATAGGCGATGAGGTAACAGTTACTGTATTGGGTGTCAAAGGCAACCAAGTTCGTATTGGTGTTAATGCGCCAAAAGAAGTTTCTGTTCACCGTGAAGAAATTTATCAACGGATCCAGGCTGAAAAGACTCAACCAGATAATCAATAATAATGAATAAGCGTCCAATGATTGACCACACAGCAAGAATGGGCGCTTGTCTTACTCATATTATATTCTAAAAATATCCTTTCATTTTTATACCTCTCTAGCATCAAACTCACATTATTGTTTAGTTTTCGGTTCTCTTGTTCTGAAATTTTGTTTCCTTTTGTTTGAAGTATAGGCTAATCAATCCTGTGAACACATTTTTATTCATTTGTAGAATAATTTTTTTCCAGTATTTTTGTTTATAAAGTTAGTGTCATAGGGGCTGAAATATATCTTTTTCGGTGTTAAACTAATCATCTTGCTTGTGAAATGTGCAAACAGACACCGGAATGCAAAAAGTTTGGAAAAATTGTTTGACTTCTAAGTCTAGGAAAGTAATATGTGCGCCACACAGCAACGAGATGTTTGAAAAAACAAATTGTGTGTAACTAAAATATGGTGAGGTGGCCGAGAGGCTGAAGGCGCTCCCCTGCTAAGGGAGTATGCGGTCAAAAGCTGCATCGAGGGTTCGAATCCCTCCCTCACCGCCATTTTAGATTATGCATCCGTAGCTCAGCTGGATAGAGTACTCGGCTACGAACCGAGCGGTCGGAGGTTCGAATCCTCCCGGATGCACCATCTTTAACCCTATGAGAACATCTGATGGGGTTTTGTTTTGGTTTTAGCGGCCAAACAAAGCAGTAACTAAGAAGTTGATTTACAGAAGTAGAAGTTGATAAAGAAGTTTGAGAGAGCAGCACTCCTTTGCATTAAGTATGCATCCGTAGCTCAGCTGGATAGAGTACTCGGCTACGAACCGAGCGGTCGGAGGTTCGAATCCTCCCGGATGCACCATCTCTTAGCTAATAACTTAGCATATCAATAATATCTTTTAATTTAACTCAGATAAGTTACTGAGAATATATCGATTCAAAATCGAATGAATTTGCATCCGTAGCTCAGCTGGATAGAGTACTCGGCTACGAACCGAGCGGTCGGAGGTTCGAATCCTCCCGGATGCACCATCATTAAGAAACTCCTCATTTGAGGAGTTTTTTTTGCCTAAAATTACCATTCATAAAATTAACTAAATCGCATTTTCCATGCATCTTTGATTTATTCCCTCATAAACCACACATCTAGACAGCGACAATTTATGTGATTTAAGCTAAAGTAATTGCCTTAATAAAATAAATTAACATCACAGGCGGGAGGTCGACTTGATCCCGGACGTATCGAAAGCGCTCTCATGGTTAGAGGCGCACCCAGAAACACTAAATGGTATTCAACGTGGTATAGAGCGTGAAACATTGCGTGTAACCCCAACAGGCGCAATTGCAGAGACCTTGCATCCAGAAGGGCTGGGAAAAGCTTTAACACATAAATGGATCACGACAGATTTTGCGGAGTCCCTACTCGAATTTATTACTCCTGTAGATAAAAGCATTAGCCATAATTTGGCTTTCTTGCGAGATTTACACCGCTATACAGCTCGTCACCTTCAAGATGAAAGAATGTGGCCGTTGAGTATGCCGTGCTTTATTGAAAGTGAAGATAAAATCACTCTTGCGCAATATGGCTCTTCTAATGTGGGGCAGTTTAAAACGCTGTACCGTGAAGGCCTTAAAAATCGTTATGGTGCTTTGATGCAAACGATAGCAGGGGTGCATTATAACTTCTCTTTGCCGATTGAATTTTGGCAAGCATGGGCAGGTATTGAAGATGAAGAAAGCGGTAAAGAAAAAATTTCTGAAGGCTATTTACGTCTGATTAGAAATTACTACCGCTTTGGTTGGGTTATTCCTTATCTATTTGGCGCCTCTCCGGCGATTTGCGGCTCTTTTTTGAAAGATAGGGAGACGTCGCTGTCATTTGATAAAACGGACTGTGGTACGTATTACTTGCCTTATGCGACATCTCTACGTATGAGTGACTTAGGTTATACAAATAAATCACAAAGTGATTTAAATATCACATTCAATAAATTGGATGAATATGTAGAAAACCTGAAAAAAGCTATCCATAAGCCTTCAGCTGAATTTGAAAAACTGGGTGTCAAAAAAGACGGCAAATATATTCAACTAAATACCAATGTGCTACAAATTGAAAATGAGCTCTACGCCCCAATACGCCCGAAACGCGTTCCTAAAGGCAATGAATCACCTTCCGATGCATTATTGCGCGGTGGTATTGAGTACATTGAAGTCCGTTCACTTGATATCAATCCATTTAGTGCAATAGGCGTTAATGAAACTCAAGCTCGTTTTGTTGATCTATTCTTAATATGGTGTGTACTCGCTGATGCGCCTGAAATGAATGCACAAGAATTAGACTGTTGCCGTCAAAACTGGAATCGTGTCATCCTTGAAGGTCGTAAGCCAGGTCAAGTTATTGGTTTCGGTTGTGGTAGCGAAGTTAAGCCGTTAGTTGAAGTTGGACAGCAATTATTTAATGACTTGATCCGCGTGGCTGAAGTGTTAGACACTTGTTGCGATGCAAAATATCAAGAAGTTTGTCACCAATTTGTCGCTATGTTTAAAGACCCAACTCTCACATATTCAGCGCTTGTTATGGATGAAATGTTAGAAAAAGGCATTGGTGGCTACGGGTTAGAACTAGCTGAAAAATATTTTGAACAGTTAGTGAATGAACCGTATGAAGTGATAACTGAAGAGCAATTTGAGCAAGCACGATTGGCTTCAATAGAGAAGCAAGCGAAGATGGAACAAAGTGAGAGCGAAAGCTTTGAGGACTATCTACGCATTCATGCAGGACGCTAAAAGAAATGGCCACTCTAGGTGGCCAAATAAAAAATCTCTTAGAGAATTAGGGATGATAACAAATTGCGCGTCTTTCAATAATTCAGACTCTGCATTTTCAAAATAGTTTCATTTATTTTAGAAAATATTTTTTATTTTTGAGGAGGTCACAAAATGCCATTATTAGATAGCTTTACTGTCGATCATACTCGCATGTCAGCGCCTGCTGTACGTGTGGCAAAGACCATGAAAACACCAAGTGGTGATACCATCACGGTTTTTGATTTGCGTTTTACTGTACCAAATGAAGAAGCCATGACAGAAAAAGGGACGCATACTTTAGAGCACCTCTTTGCAGGCTTTATGCGTGATCACCTCAATGGTAATGGTGTTGAAATTATTGATATTTCACCAATGGGGTGCCGTACTGGTTTTTATATGAGCCTTATTGGTCAGCCCGATGAACTGCGTGTTGCTAATGTATGGAAGGCAGCAATGGAAGATGTTTTGCAGGTGAAAGACCAAAACAAAATTCCTGAATTGAATGTCTATCAGTGCGGCACATATAAAATGCACTCACTGGAAGAAGCTCAGCAAATTGCACGTAATGTTCTTGCATCTGAAATTGGTATCAATAAGAACGATGAGTTAGCATTGCCTGCTGAGAAACTTGAACAGCTACACGTTTAGTTTTTATCAAATATTCTTTATGCAAAGAGCCAATTAAGGCTCTTTTTATTTTTATAGAAGAATTTAATGGCAAGTTTATGAAGAAATCAAAGGTTGGGAACTTGAGAACTAAAAGTAAGAGGTGTGATCCTGACCTGCTTAACGATGTTTTCATTCATCGCTAGTACTTCGATAAGGTAATGCCCTACCACGATTTGCTCTTCAAGTTGTGGAATATCACCGATGACTTCCAAAACCATGCCATTAACCGTCCTAGGACCATCTACAGGGAGATTCCAATCAAAAGCCTTATTCAGTTCACGAATATTAGCAGAACCGTCCACAAGAACGCTCCCATCGCTCTGTGGCAAAACTTCTTCAGCTAAGGATGGCGACATAGAGGTGGTGAAATCACCAACTATCTCTTCTAAGATATCTTCTACAGTGATAAGGCCTTGAATCTCACCATATTCATCAACAATAATCCCGAGTTTTTCTTTATTGTGCTGGAAGTTAACTAACTGAACATTTAACGGTGTACTGTTAGGAATAAAATAAATGTTATCTGCAGCTTTAATGAGGTTTTGCTTATTAAATTCACGTTTTTCCATCATGAGACGGTACGCTTCGCGGACGCGTAAAATGCCAATAGAGTCATCAAGTGAATCGCGATAAAGCACAATACGGCCATGAGGGGAGTGCGTAAGCTGCCGAATAATTGATTTCCAGTCATCATTGACATCAATACCAACAATCTCATTCCTGGGGAGCATAATATCGCCAACTGTGACTTTGTCTAAGTCTAAAATTGAAATCAGCATGTCTTGATTTCGGCGGCTAATTTTATGCTTTGATTCGTTAACAATGGTGCGTAGCTCTTCCTTATTAACCGCATCAGTTCGTGCGGTTAGTGACTTCACCCCGATGCAACGTAACAGTAGTGCTGAAATAGTATTAAATGCCCAAACAATAGGCATCATAACGACTTGCAATGGTTTTAAGAGATAGCTACTTGGAAATGCAATTTTTTCAGGGTACAGCGCTGCCAGTGTCTTTGGCATAACTTCGGCAAAAATGAGGATCACAAAAGTCAGGATCCCGGTTGCCATCGCTACACCCGCGTTACCATATAGTCGCATACCGATAATAGTGGCTAATGCGGAAGCAACTATGTTGATTAAGTTGTTACCGATAAGGACTAGGCTTAACAGCTTGTCAGGATGTTTAAGCAGTTTCTCAACACGTATCGCTGAGCGATTACCTTGTTTTGCTAAATGTTTTAACCGATAACGGTTTAGCGTCATCATCCCAGTTTCTGATGCAGAAAAATAGGCTGACATAAAAATTAAAACAATCAATATGATGATTAGCGTACTCGTGGACACATCATCCAAAACAAGTTTCCTTATGTGGTGAAAGTAGTGACTTTATTTGCGTCAAAATACCATAAACTCCTGTATTAGACGGTTACCAAAAAAAGCCATAGTTAAGATGATTGAGCCGCCAACATGGAAAAATAGGACGCGCTTACCTCTCCATCCTCCATGGAAATGCCCCCAAAGTAGAGTGATATAAACAAACCAAGCGATAACGGATAACACTGATTTATGAATATTTTCTTTATCAAAAATATTATCCATATAAATAAAGCCAGTGCATAAGGTCAGAGTTAGTAAAATGACACCAACTTGAGTGATATGGAACATTTTACGTTCAATCACCATCATCGGTGGCATATCGGGACTAAATTTTAAGGTTTTGTTTTTTAGTTGATGGTCAATTAAAGCCACTTGTAATGCATATAAAGCCGCAATAAGGAGTGTTGCATAACTCAACAAAGCGAGGCCAATGTGAACAAACAGGGGGACGCGAGCTTCGAGATGCGTAATAAACTCACCAGGCATTAGCGTTGACAGCATCAAGTTAATGATGGCAAAACTATAGACTATGGGCGTTAAGTACCAAGCCTTTCCCCAGTAAGCGACAACAGTCATAATCACACACATGAGTAAGCTCACTGTTGAGCCTAAATTCAACAGAGTGAGGTTTTGTCCTTCGGCTTCACTGAAAATCAAGAATTTCAATGTAATAGCGTGAGTTACTAACGCAACAACGGCAAGAAAAAGCGCGAGATGGCGGTAAAACGGCTGTTTACGCACTTGGCCGGGGACGATCAGTAACAGACTGACCATGTATGTACAAACTGCTATGACTGCAAATACGGGCATAGTATAGTGTCGTTAATCATTTTTAGTGGAAAGTTATTTCATAGTATAACTTGTACGAGTGCAGGCTCCAACTATTGGACGGGCCAATCGCAATATATTCATTGCGGATAGCACTTCATGTGCCTACGGGGTTGGTTCGTATTATTAAATTCAAGCCATAATAACCTGTATCATCCGTTTCAAACAGGGGGCAGCGAAAAAACTGCGGGCATGTTACAATGGGGCATTATTTTGCCGCAATTATTTTTAGTGTTGGTTTTCCTTCATCATTGTGAAGGCATTGATGCTTATAATTCAAGTTGTTAGATAACACGCACTTGAAATTATCTGTATTAGCAACCAGATCAGGCTGACATCGGCCCATCAACAGAATTGAGCTAAGACATATGTTTGATAATTTAACTGACAGACTATCGCGCACGTTGCGCAATATCAGTGGGCGTGGGCGTCTAACTGATGAAAATATTAAAGAAACACTACGCGAAGTTCGCATGGCCTTGCTGGAAGCTGACGTTGCTTTGCCAGTAGTCCGTGAATTCATTCAAAAAGTTAAAGAAAATGCGGTTGGGCAAGATGTCAATAAAAGTCTAACACCAGGCCAAGAGTTCATCAAAATAGTTCAAAATGAACTGACTCGGGCGATGGGGGATGAAAACCACCAACTTAATTTATCCGCACAACCTCCTGCGGTCGTTTTAATGGCGGGTTTGCAAGGTGCGGGTAAAACAACCAGCGTTGCAAAATTAGGTAAGCTTTTAAAAGAAAAACAAAAGAAAAAAGTATTAGTTGTCTCTGCTGACGTTTATCGCCCCGCGGCGATTAAACAATTAGAGACGTTAGCTGAAAGTGTTGGAATTGACTTTTTCCCTTCGGAAGTACAAGAAAAACCCGCTGCTATTGTTCAAAAAGCATTAAAACACGCACAATTGCAATTCTACGATGTGCTGTTAGTAGATACCGCGGGTCGCTTGCACGTCGACGAAGCGATGATGGAAGAAATCCAAGAAGTTCACCGCATTATTAAGCCAGTTGAAACCTTATTCGTCGTCGATGCGATGACAGGACAGGATGCGGCAAACACAGCGAAAGCGTTTAATGAAGCCTTGCCACTGACTGGGGTTGTGTTGACCAAGGTCGATGGTGATGCGCGAGGCGGTGCGGCGCTTTCTATTCGCGCAATTACAGGCCAAACCCATTAAATTTCTAGGGGTTGGTGAAAAAACTGACGCCTTAGAACCATTCCATCCAGAGCGCGTCGCGTCGCGTATTCTCGGTATGGGTGATGTAATTTCTCTGATTGAAGAGATTGAGCATAAAGTTGACCGCGATGAAGCTGAAAAGCTGGCTAAAAAAACTTAAAACAGGGGATGGCTTTGATTTAAATGACTTTTTAAGTCAATTAAAGCAAATGCGTAATATGGGCGGTATGGCGAGCATGATGAGCAAAATGCCCGGGATGTCTCAGTTACCGGATGCCGTTAAGTCCCAAATGGATGATAAAATCACCGTTCGTATGGAAGCGATGATTAATTCCATGACACGTAAAGAACGTGAAAAACCTGAAATTATTAAAGGTTCGCGAAAACGTCGTATTGCGGCAGGTTCGGGAACTACCGTGCAAGAAGTTAACCGCCTCTTAAAACAATTTGATGACATGCAACGCATGATGAAGAAAATGAAAAAAGGTGGTCTAGCCAAGATGATGCGCGGTATGAAGGGTATGATGCCTCCGGGTTTTCCGGGGCGTTAAGCAATAAAGCCTCAAAGAAAACGCACTTTTGATTGATTTTTGCGTCAAAGTGAGTAAACTTTTCGGGCTTTTTATATGACAGCCGGACTCTATCCCTCGATGGAGTCTGGTTGTTTTGTTAACTAATGAGGATGTTATGGTAACAATTCGTTTATCTCGTGGCGGCGCTAAAAAACGTCCGTTCTACCAAATCGTTGTAACCGATAGCCGCAATGCGCGTGACGGTCGTTTCATTGAGCGTATCGGTTTCTTCAACCCGATCGCTGCTGGTCAAGCAGAAGAACTGCGTTTAGACCTGGACCGTATTGAGCATTGGGTTGGCTTAGGCGCAACTATTTCTGACCGTGTTGCACAACTGGTCAAACAAGCTAAGAAAGCAGCTTAATCTGTCGCGGTGGTAACAATGAGCAAGCAAACTAAACTACAGCCACCTGAAAACCCAATCGTATTGGGGAAATTAGGTGCAGCGTACGGTATTCGTGGTTGGCTCAAAGTTTTTTCGTCCACCGAACATGCTGAAAGTATTTTTGAGTATCAGCCTTGGTTTATCCAACGCTCAGGTCAATGGCAACACATTGAAATTGAAGATTGGAAACATCATAACAAGGATATCATCGTCAAGCTGAACGGGGTCGATGACCGCGATGCAGCTGCGCTTTTGACTAACTTTGAGATTGCGGTTGATTCAACCCAACTTCCTGAGTTAGAAAACGAATACTACTGGAAAGACCTGATGGGTTGCCATGTAGTGACGTTACAAGGCTATGACCTTGGTACCATCACTGACATGATGGAGACCGGTTCAAATGATGTACTGGTCATTAAGGCGAATTTAAAAGATGCATTTGGCATCAAGGAGCGGTTAGTTCCGTTTCTTGATGGGCAGGTTATCAAGAAAGTCGATCTCGATACCAAACTTATTGAAGTGGATTGGGATCCTGGTTTTTAAATCTCCGGTTGAACGGTTTTGATAAGTGGGACGAAATGATGTGGATTGGTGTAATTAGCCTGTTTCCCGAAATGTTCCGCGCAATAACCGAGTACGGGGTAACTGGTCGGGCAGTGAAAAATGGCCTGCTAACATTTGAGTGCTGGAATCCGCGTGACTTTACTCACGATAGGCACAAAACTGTTGATGATCGCCCCTATGGTGGTGGTCCAGGCATGCTGATGATGGTGCAACCGCTTAAGGATGCAATCAACGCAGCAAGAACTGAGGCTGGTGTTGGTGCAAAGGTTATTTATCTTTCACCGCAAGGGCGCAAACTCAGTCAAGACGGTGTTTGCGAGCTGGCAACCAATGAGAAATTGATTCTTGTTTGTGGCCGCTATGAAGGCATTGATGAGCGTATCATTCAAACCGAAGTTGACGAAGAATGGTCAATCGGTGATTACGTTCTCAGTGGTGGGAGCTCCCGCGATGGTGTTGATTGACTCAGTTTCACGGTTTATACCGGGGGTACTTGGTCATCAAGCCTCTGCCCAAGAAGACTCTTTTGCAGATGGTTTGTTAGATTGTCCACACTATACCCGCCCTGAAGTGTTAGACGGCATGCAGGTTCCGGAAGTTTTACTTTCAGGAAACCACGCTAAAATAGATAGCTGGCGCATGAAACAATCACTTGGCCGTACCTGGCTTAGAAGACCTGAGCTTCTGGAAAGCCTAGCTCTGACTGACGAGCAGAGGATGTTGCTGACTGAATTCCAAGTTGAATATCAGTCCAAGCAACAAATGAATCCAGACAATTAATTGTCTAAACATATCAGTTTACCTAGGGTAAGAGAGTTATTATGAGCAACATTATTAAACAACTTGAACAAGAGCAAATGAAGCAGGACGTACCTTCATTCCGTCAGGGTGACACCGTGGAAGTTAAGGTATGGGTCGTAGAAGGCTCTAAAAAACGTCTGCAGGCATTCGAGGGCGTGGTTATCGCTATTCGTAACCGCGGTCTGCACTCTGCATTCACTGTTCGTAAAATTTCTAACGGCGAAGGTGTTGAGCGTGTATTCCAAACTCACTCACCAGTCGTAGATAGCATTGCAGTTAAACGTCGTGGTGCTGTTCGCAGATCTAAACTGTACTACCTGCGTGAGCGTTCTGGTAAGGCAGCTCGTATCAAAGAGCGTCTGAACGCCAAGTAATACGCTTTCGCTACATCCGAAAGTTATGTTATGAGAGAGGCCCGCATTTGCGGGCCTTTTTATATTCACCACTATATTCGTCATACTTCAAGCTGTGGCGTTGTTGTCTTCTCTAGGTTACTCGGATCACATACTTATGTATGCTCCCCGAGATAACCTCGTTTGACGCCTAGCCACAACTCGAATTATTTAGAATATAGCTGAGAAAGTTTATTTCAAGTCCTAGCTGTGTTGGCTGCGCTCAGCCACACAGGTCACATACCTATATTCGTCATATTTCAAGTTGTAGCTGTGTTGGCAGCACTCATTCGCACTAGTCACATACTTGTGTATGCTCCTAGCGTCTCATTCCTTTGCCGCCTTGCTACAACTCGAACTATTTAGAATATAGCTGAGAGATTAACATCTTAATCTGTAAATAAATATTTACTAAAAATTGGTGTTGAACTCTAATTTAAATATTATAAATGTTAATTTTATGTAAATTCATACATTTATCAATTCACTACTGTTGTGTAAATAATGTTTTACATGTGTGGAAATATTTTACATAAATGGATTGAATTGTTTACGATGCATGGTATGTTATTAGTCATACAACCAAACACAATACGTAAATAACAAACTAAGCAAATATAAGCTAATTAAGTAGGTAAAAAATGATCATGCAAAAAGATGTACTCAACAATGTGAATATTCAAGACGAGCAGGTATTAATCACTCCTGAGAGTCTGAAAGAGAAATATCCGCTGAGTCGCAGCAACCTGCATGCCATTGCGACATCGCGCCAAGTGATTGCTGACATTATTCATCAACGCGACCCTCGCTTACTCGTGGTATGTGGTCCTTGCTCAATCCATGATGTGGATGCTGCTATTGAATATGGTGAGCGTCTGAAAGTATTAGCCGAAGAATTAAGTGATAGCTTATATATTGTGATGCGTGTGTATTTTGAAAAACCTCGTACAACCGTGGGTTGGAAAGGTTTGATTAGTGATCCATTTATGGATGGCTCTTTTGAAATGGAAAAAGGCCTGCATATTGCTCGTGACTTGCTGACTAATTTAGTGAATATGGGGTTACCATTAGCGACAGAAGCACTGGATCCTAACAATCCTCAATACTTAGGGGATCTATTTAGTTGGTCTGCCATTGGTGCAAGAACCACTGAGTCACAAACACACCGCGAAATGGCATCGGGTTTATCTATGCCTGTTGGTTTTAAAAATGGAACGGATGGAAGTTTATCTACCGCAATTAATGCATTAAAAGCAGCTGCCATGCCACACCGTTTTATGGGGATTAACCAATCTGGCCAAGTTTGTTTATTACATACTAAAGGCAATAGTAACGGCCATGTTATTTTACGTGGCGGTAAAATGCCAAACTACAGCGCAGAGGACATTGCGGCTTGTGAAGCTGAAATGAAAAAAGCGGGTTTAGAGCCATCACTTATGGTGGATTGTAGCCATGGAAACTCAAATAAAGATTACCGCCGTCAGCCATTAGTTGTTGATTCTATTATTGAACAAATTATTAATGGTAATGAATCAATTACAGGTATTATGCTAGAAAGCCATATTAATGAAGGGAATCAAACATCAGAACAAGCCCGTGACTCAATGAAATACGGTGTTTCAGTAACTGATGCCTGCATTAACTGGCAAACGACGGAAACGGTATTGCGTAAATTGCATCAGGCATTACTACCTGTGCTTGAACAACGTGCGCAAAAATTGAGTAAAGTGAGCTGATCAAGGTATTGGTATGTCTGTTGAGTTATCCCATTTACGGGAACAAATTGATGAAGTTGATAAATCGTTACTCGATTTATTAGCAAAAAGGCTGCAATTGGTTGCTGAAGTCGGTGAAGTGAAAAGCTTACATGGCTTACCGATTTATGTGCCTGAGCGCGAAACCAGTATGTTGGCCGCACGTCGCGCTGAAGCTGAGCGTATGGGGATCCCACCTGATCTGATTGAGGATATTCTAAGGCGGATCATGCGTGAATCTTACGCACGTGAAAATGATAAAGGGTTCAAAACATTGAACCCATCAGCTGGACCCATTGTGATTGTGGGCGGTGATGGGAAAATGGGGCGGTTGTTCCACCGCCTTCTGACTTTATCAGGTTACCAAGTCAAAATATTGAATGAAGGTGATTGGCCGCAAGCAGAGTCTATAGTTGCTGGTGCGAGCGTTGTGATCATCAGTGTACCTATTCACTTAACAGTACAAGTGATCAACCAACTGCCTAAATTGGATAAAAGCACGATCTTGATGGATATCGCGTCAATTAAGCAACAGCCCATAGAAGCGATGTTAGCTGCGCATGATGGGCCCGTACTTGGCCTTCATCCGATGTTTGGCCCTGATATTGGTAGCGTTGCAAAGCAAGTATTTGCTTATTGTAATGGCCGTAGCTCGGAGTCTTATCAGTGGTTCCTTGAACAGCTATTAGTTTGGGGAGCTCGCTTGAAAGAGATTTCAGCATCAGAGCACGATAGAAACATGAGCTTTATTCAGGCATTACGGCACTTTACAACATTTACTTATGGACGAAATCTTGCTGAGGAAAATATCGATTTACAGCAACTGCTTGATTTATCATCGCCTATTTATCGTTTAGAGCTCGCGATGGTTGGGCGGCTGTTTGCACAAGACCCTCAACTGTATGCAGATATTATTATGTCTTCTGATGAAAACGTTGAATTGATACGGAGGTATCACCAATTGTTAGGGGACTCAATAATGCTACTTGAGAAAAAAGATAAAGAGGAATTTATCCACCAATTTAATCAAGTTAGCCAGTGGTTCGGCGAAGATGCCCATCATTTTATGAAAGAAAGCCAATCATTACTGCAACGAGCAAACGATAATCGAAAATAATCATCCTCACCCTCTATCGTGTTTTATTGCGGTAGGGGGCTTTATCTGTGGTGTTAATGTATCGCTGTCTTCCATATTCTTCCATTTTAGTTAATCTCACTTGAAATCTTTATTTAAAATAAGTAATTGTACTTATAATTATAATTTCTATCGAATAATATGCTAATTAGCCTAAAATTGAATTTATTCACTATTTAATTCCAAATTAATCAATTTTTAAAATTAATATTTATAAATCGATCGATTTATATGATAAAGATCTTATCTGTTTTACCGATAACACTACTCATTAAATGATGACTAGCGTGGTAAATATATGTTTTTTAAAAATCTCAAAATCAGTATGAAGTTAACGATAGCATTTGGTGGTTTTGTTGCGCTTATTATCTTAAGTTCAATATTTTCTTTAGCGAATATGAACCGGGCTAATGAAGGAATGAAGCAGGTACTTTATGAAAGCTATCCTATTGCTTCGACAGCCGGGCAGATGATGGATAACTTTTATTCCTTTATTGGGATCCAAGAGCTGATTTTACTTGATGACAGAGGTAGTGATAAGCGCCGTGAAGAGCTTGCTAAAATTACACTGAAAATAACAGAGTTGTTAGAAAAACTAGAAAGCAGTGTCACTGATGATCGTTCTAAAGAAATTTTGGCAGATTTACGCGTGATCCGCCAACAGTTCCATGCATCGCTGGCACGTATGAATGTATTCTTACAACAAAATAATCGGCAAGCGGCGATTGATGAGATGATGACGAAAACTTCGAGTATTCAGCGGGATTATCGAGATCACATTCAAACATTGATGGCAATTCAAGACTTGCAGATGCAAGAGATCGGCCGGAAAGTCAATGCAGACTATGAAAGTAATAAATTATTACTGGCTGTGCTCTCAATCTTGAGTATCGCTGCGGGCTGCGTAATGGGTTGGTATATTACGACTATTATTACTAGACCATTGGAAAATGCGGTTAATTTCGCTCAGTCAATTGCAAATGGGGATTTGACTAAAGATATCCAGGTCACCTCAAAAGATGAAACGGGTGTGTTGCTAAATGCACTTAATGATATGAAAGAACACTTGCTGGAAATCGTCCAAGAAGTTCAGCAAGGTTCTGAAAGTATTTCGGCGGCAGCAGGGCAAATTGTTGCAGGGAACCAAAACCTTGCCGCACGTACCGAAGAACAAGCCGCATCAGTTGAAGAAACGGCTAGTTCAATGGAGCAAATAACTTCAACTGTTCAAAACACGACTGAGCACACCCATGAAGCAAGTATGCTTGCAGACCAAGCAGCGATTATTGTGCAAAATAATGGCGATATGATGAGCCAAGTTACGAACAAAATGCGAGCAATCAACGGTTCGTCATCACAGATGACAGAAATTATTAACCTAATAGACTCGATTGCATTCCAAACTAATATCTTAGCATTGAATGCATCCGTTGAAGCGGCAAGAGCTGGTGAACATGGGCGAGGCTTTGCCGTTGTTGCTGGGGAAGTGAGATTATTAGCACAAAAAAGTGCAGCTTCAGCGAGTGATATTCGCGGGTTGATTGAAAACTCATCGTCACAAACGCAAGAAGGCATGGAACTTGTTGAAAAAGCAACTCAGCAAATACATGGCATGGTGGATAGTGTAAAAGAGATGAATGCGCTACTACGTGAAATTGGGCAAGCTAGCCGTGAGCAAAGCGATGGAATCTCTCAAATTAATAGTGCGGTAGGGCAACTTGATTTAACCACACAACAAAATGCGAGTTTAGTTGAAGAATCTGTTGTTGCTGCGGACTCCTTAAATGAACAAGCATATCATTTGAAGGAGTTAGTGAATTATTTCAGAGTTAAATCGTCGAGTCATCAGCCTAAAGCAGCAATATAGTTTCCGCTAAATAGGCTGCACTGATAAAAGTGCAGCCAGATTATATTTTATTAAGGTGTAATTTTTTCAGGTTCAACAGGCACCACATTTTCAGATGGGTAGCAGCCTAATATTTTAATTGATCTAGTAATTGTTGAAAGTTCTCTCAAAGCTTGCTGCATATTATCTGAACGTAAGTTTGCATGAACATCTACATAAAACATTTCTTCCCAAGGCTTACCATTAATTGGCCTAGATTCTAATTTACTCATAATTATCTTATTATTTTTCAAAATAACTAATGCATCCACTAAGGCACCAGCTTGTTGACCAGTGGTAAGAAGTAGTGTTGTTTTAGCGGGGACTTGTTCCGTGACTTCAATTGGTTGCGGTGCAACAACAATAAACCGAGTCATATTAATTTGCTGATTAGCGAGGTTATGTTCTATTACGCTTAAATTGTATAACGCGCCGCCGGCTTCACTTCCAAGTGCCGCGACACTCGGTGAGTTTTGGTCTGCGACCATTTGCATTGCAGTTGATGTACTATCACAATATTTTATTTCCCAGTGAGGGAATTGCGCTAAGTATTGGCTACATTGCTGAAAAGGCTGAGGGTGGCTATACACGGTTTTAATCTGGCTGAGATCAGTATTTCCTGTTGTTAAGAGACAATGGTTTATTGGGAGTCGAATCTCTCCAACGATTGATAATGATGTATTTTTGCAGTAAATCGTAAACATCATTAATTGCACCCGAACTGGTGTTTTCTATTGGCAAAATGCCATATTCTGCTTGCCCACTTTCAACTAATGAAAAAATATCTTGGAATTTATGGCAACTGCATTCAACCAGTTGGTCAAAATGACGGGCTGAATATTGGCGTGCAGCAATATGTGAATAAGAACCTTTCGGCCCTAAGAATGCGAAACGGGCAGTATCACTCGGGGTTAAATTTAAATGTTTTTGTAAAATCGCCTGTTGTGTAAGAACGGAGTCCTCAATAATCATTTGGAATAGGCGGGTGATATAAAAGCCATCAAGCCCTAGCGGTTTGCCTTTGTTGATTAAAACATCAAGAAGCTGACGCTCACGGTCTTTATCACGAATAGGGCGGCTATCATCAATTTTTGTTTCAGCGACTTCAACAGCATAACCACGGCGCTTTGCTAAAAGATTTAGTAATTCACTATCCAGTTGACTTATTTTTTCTCTTACTTTCAATAAATTAGTGCTGTTTTCCATGCTGCCTACCCTGTTAATATTATGATATAAAAAAAGCCCCCTAGAGGGGGCTTTCTAATTTTGTCTTCTTTTCTTTCTCGAACGACAAAAGCCCCTAATTAGGAGTTGCTAAAAAAGAAGAAAAAGAAAACAAAATTAAGATTCATATGAATACCTTTAGTCGATTCAATTTAAATAAACCCGATACTCACTAAGAAGTCAATAGGTAAGGATCAGAAACATAAAAAACGCGCCCATAGCGAGCGCGTTTACAAGGTTCAAGATTAGTTGATAGATAATATAAAATTATAACGTAACAGTATTATTCGCTTCTTTTACACTATTATATGCTCTTCTTGATTCTCCTTTATGTTGCACTTTATTAAGTTGTCTTTCGAGTTTGTTAATTAGTTCATTAATTGCAACGTACATATCTTCATGCTTGGCACTTGCGACCAATTTTCCTGTCGCTGTTTTTATGTTGGCATCAACCATAAAACCTTGTGGCTCTTTTGATAAAACAACATGCGTATTTATCAAGGATGCTTGCCACTTATCGAGTTTTGTTAGACGGCTCTCAATGTGCTCACGAATCGCTGGGGTAATGTCCATTTGTTTGCTAGTAATGTTCACTATCATATAGTTACCTCTCATTGTTTCCGTCTTTGTTGAATTTAGAATACCCGTTCTTACTAAGAAAAAATTGATATAGATCACATCTCATTCAGAGGAAGAATAGTGGTCATCTGAAGTGTGATTTCACATAAAAAAGGGGGGAAAAAGCATTGCCAAAATGAATGGATTAAGGGACACTGATTAAGTTGGCTAGGGGAACGGTAAATAGCCGGAACTTTTTTTGGGTTAAAATTAGCACCCTAAATGAGCAAGCAACTAAATCGGCCGCTAGCAAAGAAAAACAGCAGCCAAGGCTGCTGTTCAGACTGCTGACAAACATATTATGTTTGGTAGCAAGGCTAATAGGTTTTTAAAATAAATTAGGAAAATCGATTTATTGATTTTCGGCTGATAACACAAAGCGGAAAAAAACACGCTTTTATCCCGCTTTGTCAACAACCTAAACAGCAGCCTTGGCTGCTGTTTTAGACCTCATGATGATATTATTGTGGGTTCGCAGCAATAATACTCGCAACTTTATTCGCTTCTTGGTTTAGCCCCATCTCATTATAAGCAATTTCCATATATGCTAAGGCATTACGTGTTGCTTCTGTGTCTGGGTAGTCTTTTAGCATTTGTTGAACACGATTAACAACCGCGACATAAGCACCGCGTTTGTTGTAGTATTCGACAACAGAAAGGTCGAATTTTGCTAAACGGTCTTTTAAGTAAACTAATCGCTTACTCGCATCATTGGAATATAAGCTGTTAGGATAGTAGCGAACTAGCTGACTGAAATCTTTGAATGCAACTCGTGCATGCTGTGGATCTCTGTCTGAGCGGTCAATACCAAAGAGGCCTTGCAATAAGCTATCATCCAGGGCCATCGCGGTTAAGCCTCGCATATAGAGGACATAATCAATATTTGGATGAGTTGGGTTCAAACGCATGAAACGGTCAATCGCGGCTATCGCCATTGGCAACTCTGCTGATTTATAATATGCATAAATCAGGTCTAATTGAACCTGCTGAGCATATGGACCAAATGGATAACGGTTATCAAGAGCTTCAAATTGTTTAATCGCTGCTTTAAAATTGCCGTCCTGTAGTTTTTGCTGACCCGTTGCATATATTTCAGCAGGGGAGCTATCAGGGCTGACTTCAGGAGTGCTGGAACAGCCGACTAAAATCAGGCTCAACGTGGCTGCAGCCACCAGATTTTTCATACGTATCATCACGTGTAGGTTATCCTCTGAGTGTTTCGAGGGAGTCTATCCATAAGGCTCCCGGCAAAATTCGAGTTACAATAGCATATATTTTAAATGAAACGGCACTGCCGTCAAAACACAAACACCAAAAAGTAGATTAATTTATGGCTCAACAAGTACAACTTAGTGCAACTATCGCTGAATCACAGCTTGGTCAACGTTTAGATCAGGCTTTGGCCGAATTGTTCCCTGATTATTCACGTTCTCGCATAAAAGAATGGATTTTAGCTGATAGAGTGCAGGTTAATGGCAAAGTTATCAATAAGCCAAAAGAAAAAGTTTTCGGCAGTGAACAAATTTTAATCGATGCCCTCATTGAAGAAGATAATCGCTGGGAACCACAAGATATCCCACTTAATGTGATTTATGAAGATGAAGATATCCTAATTATTAATAAACCGCGTGATTTAGTTGTCCACCCCGGGGCAGGAAACCCAGATGGCACCATTCTGAATGCGTTATTATATCGTTATCCTGAAATTGCAGATGTGCCAAGGGCGGGTATTGTTCATCGTTTAGATAAAGACACAACAGGCTTAATGGTTGTCGCAAAAACCGTTCCAGCTCAAACACACCTTGTCGAAGCATTGCAACGTAGAGAAATTACGCGTGAATATGAAGCAGTTGCGGTCGGTCGTATGACTGCGGGCGGTATGGTAGAAGAACCTATCTCTCGCCATCCAACTAAACGAACTCATATGGCTGTACACCCAATGGGCAAACCAGCCATAACGCATTATCGTGTAATGGAACACTTTAGAGCTCATACTCGTTTACGTTTACGTCTGGAAACGGGTAGAACACACCAAATTCGAGTTCATATGGCCCATATCAATCATCCATTAATAGGTGATCCTTTATACGGTGGGCGGCCGCGTCCATTAAAAGGGGCGACAGAGGAGTTTTTAGAGGTCATGCGTAATTTTGATAGGCAAGCACTGCACGCCACCATGTTGCGTTTATATCACCCAATCTCAGGTATTCAAATGGAGTGGCATGCACCGTTACCTGATGATATGGTTAAGCTTATTGAAGCTCTAAAAGCAGATACTGAACTGCATAAAGACGATATGGACTGGTAATGAATACATTGATTTTCCCTGATTGGCCACAACCTAAAAATATAGCTAGCTGTAGTACAACTCGAGTGGGTGGTGTGAGCCTGCCACCTTTTGATAGCTTGAATTTAGGTGATCATGTTGGGGATATACCCAATGCCGTCAGTGAAAATCGTCAACGCCTTGAGGCGCTTGCTCAGCTACCACAACAACCAGTTTGGCTTGAGCAAGTTCATGGAACGGATGTGCTTCAGCTTGTTGGTGATAAAATTCATAATAGGCAAGCGGACGCCGTGTACAGTAATCAGGTTGGCCAAGTTTGTGCCATTATGACTGCGGATTGCTTGCCTGTGTTATTGACTAATCAAGCAGGAACGGAAGTGGCAGCAGCCCACGCAGGGTGGCGCGGGCTATGTCATGGGGTTCTTGAAAATACAATCAATCAATTTATTAGCCCTGCAAATGAAATTATCGCTTGGCTTGGCCCCGCTATTGGTGCTGAGAAATTTGAAGTCGGTAAGGAAGTCAAAGAGGCTTTTGTTAATCAATCGTCTGATTTAGCCTCTGCTTTTATTCCTTATAACGATAAATATCTAGCTGATATTTATTTGTTAGCGCGTAAAAGACTACAAGCTGCTGGCGTAACGAAGGTCTATGGTGGTGATTTTTGTACAGTAACAGATGAAAACAGATTTTTTTCCTATCGAAGGGAAGGAAAAACCGGCAGGATGGCTTCATTGATATGGATAAATACCTAGTATTGGGGTTTTGTTCTAAATTAACGGATATATCAAAAATAATTCCTTGCAAAACTTGAATATTTAAAAACTGACCTCATCTAGTATCCAGTAGCAAATTTAATCTCATTTATTGGAGGTGTTATGCGTCTGGACCGTTTAACTAATAAATTCCAGCAAGCTCTCGCTGACGCCCAATCACTAGCCCTTGGGCGCGAAAACCAGTTTATTGAACCTATTCATCTATTAAGTGCCCTGTTTAATCAAGAGGGTGGCACAGTTCGTCCATTGCTGACGACGTTAGGCGTGAATGCCGTACAATTCCAGCAAAAAGTCGAAGATGCATTAGGGCGTTTACCTCAAGTGCAAGGTGTTGCGGGAGATGTTCAACCATCAAGTGACTTAATGCGTCATTTGAATTTATGTGATCAGTTGGCACAAAAGCACGGAGATGAATTTATCTCCTCAGAATTATTTCTTGTCGCCGCTTTAGAAGCCAATACGACATTAGCAGACATGCTCAAAGCAGCAGGTGTTAATAAAGATAATTTAAAAAAGGCAATAGAACAGATGCGTGGTGGAGAAAAAGTGAATGACCAAAGCGCTGAAGACCAGCGCCAAGCCTTGAAAAAATATACAGTTGATTTAACCGAACGTGCAGAGCAAGGCAAATTAGACCCAGTAATTGGTCGAGATGAAGAAATACGTCGGACCATTCAAGTACTGCAACGTCGTACTAAAAATAACCCTGTGCTGATTGGTGAACCAGGTGTAGGTAAAACAGCAATTGTTGAAGGGTTAGCGCAACGTATCGTAAATGGTGAAATTCCAGAAGGGTTAAAAAACAAACGTGTATTATCCCTTGATATGGGGGCGCTGATTGCGGGTGCGAAATATCGTGGTGAGTTTGAAGAGCGTCTGAAAGCCGTTCTAAATGATCTTGCCAAACAGGAAGGTAACGTCATTCTGTTTATTGATGAATTACACACCATGGTTGGTGCAGGTAAAGCAGATGGTGCGATGGATGCGGGTAACATGTTAAAACCTGCGTTGGCTCGCGGTGAATTACACTGTGTTGGCGCTACCACATTGGATGAGTATCGCCAATACATTGAGAAAGACCCTGCATTAGAGCGTCGTTTCCAAAAAGTGTATGTGGCAGAGCCATCCGTTGAAGACACAATTGCTATTTTACGTGGTTTAAAAGAACGTTATGAACTGCATCACCACGTGCAAATAACTGACCCGGCGATTGTGGCAGCGGCAACGTTATCGCATCGCTATATTACTGACCGTATGTTACCCGATAAAGCAATTGATTTAATTGATGAAGCGGGTGCAAGTTTACGTATGCAAATGGATTCGAAACCTGAATCCTTAGATAGGCTGGAACGCCGTATTATTCAGCTCAAACTTGAACAGCAAGCGCTGAAAAAAGAATCGGATGATGCAAGTAAAAAACGTCTTGAGATGTTAGAAGAAGAGCTCGCAGAGAAAGAACGTGAGTACTCTGCGTTAGAAGAAGAATGGAAAGCTGAAAAAGCATCATTAACAGGTACTCAGCATATTAAAGCTGAACTTGAAAATACACGTATCGAGATGGAAAAAGCACGCCGTATGGGTGATTTGGCAAAAATGTCCGAATTGCAATACGGTAAAATTCCAGAATTAGAGAAACAGCTTGAAGCGGCAACGAAAGCTGAAGGTAAAAGCATGAAACTGTTACGTAATAAAGTAACAGATGTTGAAATTGCAGAAATCTTAGCGCGTTGGACTGGCATTCCTGTATCTCGAATGCTAGAAAGCGAAAGAGAGAAACTGTTACGTATGGAACAGCAACTCCATCAGCGTGTTATTGGACAAGATGAAGCTGTAGTTGCAGTATCGAATGCAATTCGTCGTAGTCGTGCAGGGTTATCAGATCCGAACCGCCCAATTGGCTCGTTTATGTTCTTAGGGCCAACAGGGGTAGGTAAAACTGAGTTATGTAAAGCGTTAGCAAACTTTATGTTTGATAGCGATGATGCAATGGTTCGTATCGACATGTCTGAATTTATGGAAAAACATGCGGTATCACGTTTAGTGGGCGCACCTCCTGGATATGTTGGTTACGAAGAAGGTGGGTATTTAACTGAAGCAGTTCGACGTCGTCCTTACTCAGTCATTTTATTGGATGAAGTTGAGAAAGCACACCCTGATGTTTTCAACATTTTATTACAAGTGCTTGATGATGGACGTTTAACGGATGGGCAAGGTAGAACGGTAGACTTCCGTAATACAGTAATCATCATGACATCCAACTTGGGTTCTGACTTAATCCAAGAAAGGTTTGGCATGATTGGTTACTCAGAAATGAAAGATATGGTGATGGAAGTGGTGTCCCATAGTTTCAGACCTGAATTTATTAACCGTATAGATGAAGTCGTTGTATTCCATCCATTAGGTAAAGAGCAAATTACGAATATTGCCAATATTCAATTGGCTCGTTTATATAAACGCCTTGAAGAGCATGGTTATGAAGTCAGTGCAACACCAGCGGCACTTGAGAAAATTGGGGAGGCTGGTTTTGACCCAATCTTCGGAGCAAGGCCGTTGAAACGTGCAATTCAGCAGGAAATTGAAAACCCTCTGGCACAAGAAATCTTGTCGGGTAAGTTATTGCCAGGTAAACCTGTCATTTTAGATGTAGAAAATGACGAAATCGTTGCTAAACAGTAATTGATGTTATTGTGAAATCAAAAGGTGGCTAATAATAGCCACCTTTTTTATATCAAATTACGTATAAAACCGTTTTTTTTGTTTGAGAATTGGACGTAAAGTATAAAATATCATCACTTGATGGTTAGGAAATTCGATGAACAGTTTAATGAGTTAATAACGATAAGTTTCGGTATCAAAGTCTGTTAAAGGGTCTCTATCGTATTTAAACCTAACCATGATAACGTGTAATCGCGCTTTTTTTAACCAAAAACTGAAATAATAGGCACACTGATCTTAGGCCGCGGTTTGTAACCATCGCTTTTTAGCCATTTTATCCCGCCTTTCTGACAGCAAAGTCACCGCGTGTAGACCTTTTTCCGCACTCATAAACCGCAGTCGGTTGCCACATAAAATGCATTGGTACGGATCGGTGTTTAAAAACCCTTTGATAAGCGCTGCAAAGCCCGGTTTTTCAGGCACGTTAGGGTGTATCATGTCCAACGCGTCATACACTTTAGATAACAAGCGTCCACGTTTTCGATTGGCTAAAAAACCGTAATAACGGATCATCTTAAAATGTCGCGCTGGGATATGACTGACGTAACGTCGTATCATTTCTTCTTGAGATAAGGTCTGTCGTCGGTATTGTTGGCTATGGTGGTCATAATAATGATGAACCACGGCGCCCCCACTGTAATGTTTCAATTGAGAAGCCGAGATAGGCGGTCGTTTTAAGTAACGCCCAAGATATTTGACGTTGTGCCAGGCGCCTCGGGTCTTTTTAGCAAAATGCAGTTTCCAATAGCGCTGGAACTGGGCATTGAGGTAACGACACCAGGTCGGATAATCGCGAATATGCCCGAAGCCAGGCAATTTATTCGGTAGTAACTGAAAATAGCTGTCACGCAGGAGCCGAATGACGGCACTGCGCCAGACTTTTTCGACGTCTTTCTTTTTGAAAAAAATGGGCTTCCAGGTATCGTATTTGGTGAGACCGCCTCGGGTCACTGATAAATGAATATGCGGATGTTGATTGAGTTGGCGGCCGTAGGTGTGGAGGGCGCAAAAGATACCGATTTCGAGTCCAAGGCGTCTGGCATGTTTGAGCATAGCACGCGTTGCACAGCGAAAGAGTTGGTTGAGCAAGAGCCAATTATTGTTGAAGAAAGGCCAAAGCAGATGAGGCATGGTGAGGGTAATATGCTGCCATTCGCAGTCCGGCAAAATATGGCGCTGCTGGGCGATCCATTGTTCGGTGCCTTTGAGACCACAGGCACTGCAGGCTTTGGATTTACAGGTTTGACAAAAGAAACGAGAATGTGTGCAATCAGAAGAAGAGCAGCAATAACGTCGAACGCCCATAGCACAGGTGCTACAGGCGAGCATCTTTTCAACACAGAGGAGTTGCCATTCATCGACGTGATTATTTTCGATGAAGCGATCCCATCCGTCATCGTATTGAAATAGTAATTTAGCGGGTCTGGGAATATACATAGAGCAGAGTATAAAAGACGGGAAGGGAGTTGCCTAGAAATAGAGCGGCTTCGCCGCGATGCTCACGCCAAAGGCGTGCTTATGTTCAAAATTATTTTCAAAAAAACACTTGCCAGATTTTTCTGACTCCCTATAATGCGCCACCACTGACCGGGAACAAGACAACGCAAAGCGCGATGAACACTGAAACGGCAGCGAGAGATTCTGAAAAGAAAAAGCAAAAAATTGCTTGACTCTCACGGAGGAAAACGTATTATACGCCTCCTCGCGACAACGACCTCGAAGTCGAAAATCAAAAGATTTAGTCGCAACGCTCTTTAACAATTTATCAGACAATCTGTGTGGGCACTCACAGGACACTATCAAAAAAATATTTGATTTTAAGTCTTGAAGAGTGACTAACACGTTAATTCATATATATGAACTAATAGGTAATATGTTTTCGCAAGAAGACATACGACAGTAAACATTCTTTGAGCATCAAGCTTTTTAATTGAAGAGTTTGATCATGGCTCAGATTGAACGCTGGCGGCAGGCCTAACACATGCAAGTCGAGCGGTAACAGGGGAAGCTTGCTTCTCGCTGACGAGCGGCGGACGGGTGAGTAATGTATGGGGATCTGCCCGATAGAGGGGGATAACTACTGGAAACGGTAGCTAATACCGCATAATCTCTTAGGAGCAAAGCAGGGGAACTTCGGTCCTTGCGCTATCGGATGAACCCATATGGGATTAGCTAGTAGGTGAGGTAATGGCTCACCTAGGCGACGATCCCTAGCTGGTCTGAGAGGATGATCAGCCACACTGGGACTGAGACACGGCCCAGACTCCTACGGGAGGCAGCAGTGGGGAATATTGCACAATGGGCGCAAGCCTGATGCAGCCATGCCGCGTGTATGAAGAAGGCCCTAGGGTTGTAAAGTACTTTCAGTCGGGAGGAAGGCGTTGATGCTAATATCATCAGCGATTGACGTTACCGACAGAAGAAGCACCGGCTAACTCCGTGCCAGCAGCCGCGGTAATACGGAGGGTGCAAGCGTTAATCGGAATTACTGGGCGTAAAGCGCACGCAGGCGGTTGATTAAGTTAGATGTGAAATCCCCGGGCTTAACCTGGGAATGGCATCTAAGACTGGTCAGCTAGAGTCTTGTAGAGGGGGGTAGAATTCCATGTGTAGCGGTGAAATGCGTAGAGATGTGGAGGAATACCGGTGGCGAAGGCGGCCCCCTGGACAAAGACTGACGCTCAGGTGCGAAAGCGTGGGGAGCAAACAGGATTAGATACCCTGGTAGTCCACGCTGTAAACGATGTCGATTTGAAGGTTGTTCCCTTGAGGAGTGGCTTTCGGAGCTAACGCGTTAAATCGACCGCCTGGGGAGTACGGCCGCAAGGTTAAAACTCAAATGAATTGACGGGGGCCCGCACAAGCGGTGGAGCATGTGGTTTAATTCGATGCAACGCGAAGAACCTTACCTACTCTTGACATCCAGAGAACTTAGCAGAGATGCTTTGGTGCCTTCGGGAACTCTGAGACAGGTGCTGCATGGCTGTCGTCAGCTCGTGTTGTGAAATGTTGGGTTAAGTCCCGCAACGAGCGCAACCCTTATCCTTTGTTGCCAGCGATTCGGTCGGGAACTCAAAGGAGACTGCCGGTGATAAACCGGAGGAAGGTGGGGATGACGTCAAGTCATCATGGCCCTTACGAGTAGGGCTACACACGTGCTACAATGGCGTATACAAAGAGAAGCGACCTCGCGAGAGCAAGCGGAACTCATAAAGTACGTCGTAGTCCGGATTGGAGTCTGCAACTCGACTCCATGAAGTCGGAATCGCTAGTAATCGTAGATCAGAATGCTACGGTGAATACGTTCCCGGGCCTTGTACACACCGCCCGTCACACCATGGGAGTGGGTTGCAAAAGAAGTAGGTAGCTTAACCTTCGGGAGGGCGCTTACCACTTTGTGATTCATGACTGGGGTGAAGTCGTAACAAGGTAACCGTAGGGGAACCTGCGGTTGGATCACCTCCTTACCATTGAAGTGTTTTTGTGAAGTGCTCACACAGATTGTCTGATAGAAAGTAGAGCAATGGCTTTACGTGGGAGACTTATTCGAGAGGATAAGACTTACATGAAAATAGCAAAACGGTGTTTTGCAATTGAATTTTCGTGTCCCCTTCGTCTAGAGGCCTAGGACACCGCCCTTTCACGGCGGTAACAGGGGTTCGAATCCCCTAGGGGACGCCAATTGCGCCGATGTCGAGTGAAAGACGATGTCCCCAATAATGATTAAGCCAATTACATTGTAGTTGGTTTAACAATTATGCTCTTTAACAATCTGGAACAAGCTGAAAATTGAAAACAACGCACATTGTTTATCGCTTAAACAATGTGAGAGTCTCTCAAAAATCTCAACTTGAAGTGTTTTTCAAACACACAAGCAAGTGGCATGAGCGAGCAGTGTGAAATTCAAGGCGGCTAGCGCACAGCAAGCGCAGCGTACAATAGTGCGTGAGCATTGCGAGCACTACCCAACGAAGAAGTTCACCACGCGCAGCCATGACGTTAAGTGTCGTCTGATAAGAAGACACCTTCGGGTTGTGAGGTTAAGCGACTAAGCGTACACGGTGGATGCCTAGGCAATCAGAGGCGATGAAGGACGTGCTAATCTGCGATAAGCGTCGGTAAGGTGATATGAACCGTGATAACCGACGATTTCCGAATGGGGAAACCCAGTGCAATCCGTTGCACTATCGTTTGATGAATACATAGTCAAACGAAGCGAACCGGGGGAACTGAAACATCTCAGTACCCCGAGGAAAAGAAATCAACCGAGATTCCCCTAGTAGCGGCGAGCGAACGGGGAGCAGCCCAGAGTCTTAATCAACATTAGCATCAGGAGAACGGTCTGGAAAGGCCGGCAGTAAAGGGTGATAGCCCCGTATCCGAAGGTGTTAGTGTTGTGAACTCGACGAGTAGGGCGGGACACGTGTTATCCTGTCTGAATATGGGGGACCATCCTCCAAGGCTAAATACTCCTGATTGACCGATAGTGAACCAGTACCGTGAGGGAAAGGCGAAAAGAACCCCGGCGAGGGGAGTGAAATAGAACCTGAAACCGTGTACGTACAAGCAGTGGGAGCACCTTTAGGGGTGTGACTGCGTACCTTTTGTATAATGGGTCAGCGACTTATATTCTGTAGCAAGGTTAACCGTATAGGGGAGCCGTAGGGAAACCGAGTCTTAACTGGGCGAATGAGTTGCAGGGTATAGACCCGAAACCCGGTGATCTAGCCATGGGCAGGTTGAAGGTTGGGTAACACTAACTGGAGGACCGAACCGACTAATGTTGAAAAATTAGCGGATGACTTGTGGCTGGGGGTGAAAGGCCAATCAAACCGGGAGATAGCTGGTTCTCCCCGAAAGCTATTTAGGTAGCGCCTCGTGAACTCATCTTCGGGGGTAGAGCACTGTTTCGACTAGGGGGTCATCCCGACTTACCAACTCGATGCAAACTACGAATACCGAAGAATGTTATCACGGGAGACACACGGCGGGTGCTAACGTTCGTCGTGAAGAGGGAAACAACCCAGACCGCCAGCTAAGGTCCCAAAGTCATAGTTAAGTGGGAAACGAAGTGGGAAGGCTCAGACAGCCAGGATGTTGGCTTAGAAGCAGCCATCATTTAAAGAAAGCGTAATAGCTCACTGGTCGAGTCGGCCTGCGCGGAAGATGTAACGGGGCTAAACTATGCACCGAAGCTGCGGCAGCGATATGTAAATATTGTTGGGTAGGGGAGCGTTCTGTAAGCCTGTGAAGGTGTACTGTGAGGTATGCTGGAGGTATCAGAAGTGCGAATGCTGACATAAGTAACGATAATGCGGGTGAAAAACCCGCACGCCGGAAGACCAAGGGTTCCTGTCCAACGTTAATCGGGGCAGGGTGAGTCGACCCCTAAGGCGAGGCAGAAATGCGTAGTCGATGGGAAACGGGTTAATATTCCCGTACTGGTGATAATTGCGATGGGGGGACGGAGAAGGCTAGGCTATCCGGGCGACGGTTGTCCCGGTTTAAGGATGTAGGCAGGTGAATTAGGCAAATCCGGTTCACTACATGCTGAGGTCCGATGACGAGTCACTACGGTGATGAAGTAGCTCATGCCCCGCTTCCAGGAAAAGCCTCTAAGCTCTAGATTATCATTAATCGTACCCCAAACCGACACAGGTGGTCAGGTAGAGAATACTCAGGCGCTTGAGAGAACTCGGGTGAAGGAACTAGGCAAAATGGTGCCGTAACTTCGGGAGAAGGCACGCTGGCGCTAGGTGAAGTCCCTCGCGGATGGAGCTGAAGCCAGTCGCAGATACCAGCTGGCTGCAACTGTTTATTAAAAACACAGCACTGTGCAAACACGAAAGTGGACGTATACGGTGTGACGCCTGCCCGGTGCTGGAAGGTTAATTGATGGGGTTATCCGTAAGGAGAAGCTCTTGATCGAAGCCCCAGTAAACGGCGGCCGTAACTATAACGGTCCTAAGGTAGCGAAATTCCTTGTCGGGTAAGTTCCGACCTGCACGAATGGCGTAATGATGGCCAGGCTGTCTCCACCCGAGACTCAGTGAAATTGAACTCGCTGTGAAGATGCAGTGTACCCGCGGCAAGACGGAAAGACCCCGTGAACCTTTACTATAGCTTGACACTGAACATTGAGCCTTGATGTGTAGGATAGGTGGGAGGCTTTGAAGCGTGGACGCCAGTCTGCGTGGAGCCAACCTTGAAATACCACCCTTTAATGTTTGATGTTCTAACGTAGCCCCGTTATCCGGGGTGCGGACAGTGTCTGGTGGGTAGTTTGACTGGGGCGGTCTCCTCCCAAAGAGTAACGGAGGAGCACGAAGGTTGGCTAAGCATGGTCGGACATCATGCGGTTAGTGCAAAGGCATAAGCCAGCTTGACTGCGAGAGTGACGGCTCGAGCAGGTACGAAAGTAGGTCTTAGTGATCCGGTGGTTCTGAATGGAAGGGCCATCGCTCAACGGATAAAAGGTACTCCGGGGATAACAGGCTGATACCGCCCAAGAGTTCATATCGACGGCGGTGTTTGGCACCTCGATGTCGGCTCATCACATCCTGGGGCTGAAGTAGGTCCCAAGGGTACGGCTGTTCGCCGTTTAAAGTGGTACGCGAGCTGGGTTTAGAACGTCGTGAGACAGTTCGGTCCCTATCTGCCGTGGGCGTTGGAAGATTGAAAGGGGCTGCTCCTAGTACGAGAGGACCGGAGTGGACGCACCACTGGTGTTCGGGTTGTCATGCCAATGGCATTGCCCGGTAGCTAAGTGCGGAAGAGATAACCGCTGAAAGCATCTAAGCGGGAAACTTGCCTTGAGATGAGTCTTCCCTGACTCTTTAAGGGTCCTAAAGGAACGTTTAAGACTAAGACGTTGATAGGTTGGGTGTGTAAGCGTAGCGATATGTTGAGCTAACCAATACTAATGAACCGTGAGGCTTAACCTGACAACACCGAAGGTGTTTTAGAGAGATTATGTTGATTTTCAAGAGAGCGTGAGAAGCCGAGAGGTGAAGGACACAGCAGCTTGTTCGAGATTGATGTTCTGGTTTAGTGCACGAAAGTGAGATTAAACGGGAACACACAGAATTTGTCTGGCGGCAATAGCGCGGTGGTCCCACCTGACCCCATGCCGAACTCAGCAGTGAAACGCCGTAGCGCCGATGGTAGTGTGGGGTCTCCCCATGTGAGAGTAGGGAACTGCCAGACATTAAATTAGCGAGAAAGCCACCCATTGGGTGGCTTTTTTGCGTTTGGGGGAAACTAATTTATTGTTGATGTTAGCGTTGAAGCCCCTTGAGGTCCTAACTTCCCAACTTCCCAACTTCTTTCTTCTTTTAACGACTCGCTTGATTTATTTGATTTTATTCCTCTTCGCAGAGCCATTAGTCATGAATATAACTATCGTAAATAAGCGCTTACGATACAAAGTAGTGAGTAACAACTCACTTCTATTTGGGCTACAAAGGGGGATGGGGAGTTAAGAGGGGAGAATTAAATCAAGGCGTTGCACCCTTAGCATTCAAGGGAGGAATGTGATTGAGGGATACAAAGTAGTAAGTAACAGCTCACAAATTGTTTGGTGGGAAGCGGAGTTTTAGTAAAACCCATGGATATCGTGGGTTAGTGATTTACCTATCACCGCGATGAATGGAATTGCTTGAGCCAAAGTAGTAAGTAACAGCTCACAAGTTGTTTGGTGGGGAGCGGAGTTTTAGTAAAACCCATGGGTATCGTGGGTTAGTGGTTTACCTATCACTGTGATGAATGGGATTGCTTGAGCCAAAGTAGTAAGTAACAGCTCACAAGTTATTTGGTGGGTAGCCAACTTCTCAATCTTCTAATTCTTTTAGGCTCAATTTCTTTTATTACTTCATGAACCGATAAGATTTCTTTTCGACTTTCTTAACTTGCTTCAGTTTCATCCCTATTTGCAGGGCCATTAATCATGAATATAACCACCATCAATGGAAGCTCACGATATAAAGTAGTGAGTAACAGCTCACAAATTGTTTGGTGGGGAGCCGAGTTTTAGTAAAACCCATGGATATCGTGGGTTAGTGGTTTACCTATCACCGAAATGAATGGAATTACTTGAGGCAAAGTAGTGAGTAACAGCTCACAAATTGTTTGGTGGGGAGCCGAGTTTTAGTAAAACCCATGGATATCGTGGGTTAGTGGTTTACCTATCACCGAAATGAATGGAATTACTTGAGGCAAAGTAGTGAGTAACAACTCACGTATTATTTAGAGGGTGAGGATAAAAGAAGGTAAGTGTTATGAATAGCCACCTAATTCAATATTATCCATTTTATAGTTTTAGTGTAAAACTTAGATACCTTATGGTTAAGTTGGTGGGTGTGTTAAATTTGATAAGCTATAACACCTCAAATTTGATATACTACCTGTAGTAACTAATCAAAAAGTGTAAGATTTTCATTATTTTTCTGTGATATAGGGACTTCAAATTTGGCGAAAAGAACCTATTCTGTTCGGTATATTGCAGGTGAGCCCGCTAAACGTATTCAGCCGATGCCTGTTCATATGTTAGGTGAATCACTTCCAATCGGTTTACCACTATTTGCAGCGGGCGAAACTCTAGATGTGGTTACATGGAATATTTACAAACAGCAACGTCCAAATTGGAAACACACCCTTAACGAATTAGTGAAAGATAGAAAACTAATCTTGCTGCAAGAGGCTCAAATGTCACCTGAGCTAATATCTTTTGCGGCATCACATAAATTAATCGCTGATCAAGTACCTGCATTACCTTTCTCGCCTCACCCTGCTGGAGTGATGACTCTTGCAGCTTCACATCCGATATACTGCTGTCCTTTACGAGAAAAAGAGCCACTTTTACGGCTAGCTAAATCTGCACTGATTACGGTTTATCCGTTACCAAATGGAAAACACTTGATGGTAGCAAATGTGCATGCAATTAACTTCAGCTTTGGTGTGGATGTTTATACTCGGCAATTAAGTAAGCTGGGAATTCATATTGCTAAACATGTTGGCCCAGTGATCCTTGCGGGTGATTTTAATGCATGGAGCAGGCAACGAGTAAATGCATTAAAACGGTTTATTCGTAGTGTTGGTTTAAAAGAAATTGCATTTAATGATGATTACCGTACTAAGGCCTTTGGGCGCCCTTTAGATTACGTATTTTATCGTGGATTGAAGGTTAAAAACAGCATTGTACTACCAACAGATGCTTCTGATCATAACCCTATTATGACCAAATTTACGCTTTCTAAGTAATTAAGATTATCTCCCTTATTTTCCCTCGTATTTAATTGTAGATTCGATGAACTACTTTTATAGGGAATATCAGATTGAAATCATCGTTTTTATACATTCTTTTCTTTTTTGCACAAATAGCTAATGGGTCTAGCTTATTGTTGGCAAAACATGCTGAACAGTTGCCTCGTTTAGTTATTTATGACTCATCTTATCGACAAATTTCTTATCCAAATGGTGATGTGCCCGAACAATATGGTGTTTGTTCTGATGTAGTTATACGAAGCTACCGAAAAATTGGTATTGATTTACAAAAATTAGTACATGAAGACATGAAAGCAAACTTTAGCCAATATCCCAGCCAACGTATATGGGGATTACGTAAGCCAGATACAAATATTGATCATCGTCGCGTGCCTAATTTAGAGGCTTTTTTTTCACGTAAAGGGAAAAATAAGCCTATTTCAAAGAGTGCCAGTGATTATGTACCTGGCGATATTGTCTCATGGCGTTTAGATAATGGTCGGCCACATATCGGTGTTGTAACTTCGATAAAGTCACCAAGTACACAAAGTTATTTAGTTATGCACAATATAGGATATGGCCAAGTTGCTGAAGATGTTTTATTTCGTTGGGATATTGTTGGACATTATTCTTATTAAATGAAATTGTTTTTATGTAATATAATTCTCATAATTATAATTTCCATAATTAACTTATTCGTCAGGTTATATATATATAAGTGATTAGTTTTATTTGTTGTTTTTTAAACTATACCCTAATTATTGTATTGGAATTAATTTTCCATGGGCTATATTTATAACTGGTAGGCATAGCGTATAAAACTTAATTAATTATATATACGGTGGTTAATGTAATGAAAAATATAATTATTGTAGGCGGTGGGACTGGTGGAACGATGCTAGCGAATACACTTGCCAGAAAATTGAGTAAAGAAATTTTTTCGAAGAAAATAAAAATAACATTAATTACTGATAATCCAATCCATTATTATAAACCTGCATTTATGTATGTTGCTTTTAATTTATTTTTTAAGGATGAACTGAGTCGCCCTGAAAGAGAATTGCTAAGACCTGAAATAGAGTTAGCCATTGATAAAATTGAGTCCTTTGATTTTAAAAATAAAGCGCTAAACTCAAAGGATGGAAAAAAATATAATTATGATTTTCTTGTTATTGCGACAGGTTGCGTGCCGAAACCTGAGCGCATTGAAGGTTTAAAGGATATTGGTAACCATTTTTATGCTTATGAAGCATCAAGAAAGTTAGCTGACCAACTGGCTAAGATTGAAAAAGGTAGAGTTTTTATTACCGTATCATTCCCTGAAACGCCTAATGTACCTCATCAGTGTGGTATCGCACCGATGGAAACAACATTAATGATTGATGAGTTTTTACGTAAACGCCGAGTTAGGGATAATATTGAAATTGTTTATACCTATCCAACAGTTTCACAATTATTACGTAATTGTTTATTTATGCAACAACCTGTTTGTGAAGTTATTCCCGAAGTATTTACTGCTAAAAATATTAAAGCACAAAGAGGGTTTACTTTAGATAAAGTTGATCCAGATAAGAAGGTAGCTTATTCGAAAGAAGGGGATGAGCAAAATTTCGACTTATTGATCAGTACTCCGCCAATTACCGCGGTTGAGGCAGTTATTAATACCGGATTAAGTGAGCATAATAATGGTGAAGGTTGGTTACCTACCGACCATGAAACTATGCAAGTTTATGGTGTTGATAGCGTTTATGTTATAGGTGATACCGTTGATTTACCGATCAGTAAAGCAGGTGGAAGTTGCCATAATCAAGCTGCAATTATAGCTGATAATATTTGCGGAGAATTAATTTATGGTTATCCTGCCGCTATTTATGATGGCCGAGTTCAAGCTGTTGCCCAAATGGGATTAACGGCAGGGATGCCTTTGCAATACGATTATAAACACGACGTTATTCCTACGCCTCCAACTAAATTAGGAGGATTACTAAGAAATGGCTTTAATAGAGGTATTTATTGGGCTGCTATTCGTGGTTTAGTTTAAGGAGGAAATCAAAATGTCGAATAATGAGAATCAAAGTAAACTAATTGAACTTCTTAATTCTGAATCAGGTGATCATTTCGCCGAAAAATTAGCCCCTTTATTACAGTTGAATCGTTTAGATAATATTGTTGATTTACTTTCTTTAATTTCTGACCTTATTGATATTACCGATAATAACACTGTAGAGAAACTGGCAAACTCATTTGAGGATACTTTAGCGCCAGTCTGGGAGCTAGGTACTGCTTATAATATGGCCAAAATGGAAGAGAGATATAATAGTAAAAGTCCAAATTTTCGTTCGGTGTATGTTTTATTAAAAGATCCAAATACATTACGTGGAATTAGTACCGTTTTACGAACCTTGCAAATAATGGGTTCTCGATTGTCTTCCCCCCCAAGAGGGATAATATTTCGGAGGTGGTATGATATTAGATAAATTGTATTCTTTTGATACGCGTGTGATACATAATTACTATGATGCAGCCGAAAATTTAGGATCACTCGCTTCTCCTATTTATCAAACGTCAACTTACGTATTTAACAATGTCGAAGAAGGAGCTGCCTGTTTTAGCGGTGAATTGAATGGTTATATTTATACTCGAATAAATAATCCAACATTGAGTTTGCTAGAAAAGCGATTGGCTGATTTAGAAGAGGGAGATGCAGCAATTGTATTTTCTTCAGGGATGGGGGCAATAACATCGACTCTTTGGACCTTACTGAGCCCAGGAGATGAGCTGTTAGTTGATATGACGGTTTATGGCTGTACATATGCATTCTTTCATCATGGGTTAGCTAAATTTGGTGTCAAAGTTCGTCACATTGATATGAGTGACCCAAATAATGTGGCACAGGAACTCACTGAAAAAACAAAGATGATATTTTACGAGTCACCTGCAAACCCAAATATGCGCTTAGTTGATATTAATGCTGTGAGTAATATCGTTCATCAATATAACCTTGCAAATAACCAAGAAATATTGGTGACAGTAGATAATACCTATTGTACTCCTTACATTCAAAAACCACTTGAGCTTGGGGCGGATATCGTTGTTCATTCATTAACGAAATATATGAATGGGCATGGTGATGTGATGGCTGGCGCTGTTATAACAACTGAGGAATTAGCGAAGCAAATCAGATTGGTTGGCCTGAAAGATATGACTGGAGCATGTTTATCCCCTCATGATGCAAACCTGATATTGCGAGGAATGAAAACACTGCCAATCAGAATGGAAAGGGTGGTTAAAAATGCACAGAAAGTTGCAGAATATTTGGCTTCGTTATCTGAAGTTTCTCAGGTTATGTATCCAGGTTTACCGA